>CALBMX010000024.1 GCA_937896235.1 uncultured bacterium | reverse complement strand
GAAACCCTGATGCCCCCCGTACCGACAAGGCCACCGGACGGCTCAAG
Source organism: uncultured bacterium (assembly GCA_937896235.1). Lineage (GTDB taxonomy): Bacteria > Planctomycetota > UBA1135 > UBA1135 > CALBMX01. The sequence continues at coordinate 20,702 of CALBMX010000024.1, read as the reverse complement.
CAAAGCTCACCACCCGCGCCCCGCGCGCCCCGCGCGCCCACCCGCGCCCCGCTCCGAGTTTCGGCGCGGTACAAGGTTTGAGGAGGGATTAGGCTTTGCTTCGAATCCGCCGTGGCAAGTTGAGTAGGTCATCCAATACGCCGTAGGCACAGGGGACAACGACAAGGACAAGAACGGTTGCGCACCCTAGGCCAAAGAAGACGCTGATGGCCATCGGTTGAAGGAAACGGGCCTGTCCCGAGGCGAAAAAAGTTAGGGGAGAAAGCCCTAGCATCGTGGTGATCGAGGTCAGCACGATTGGACGAAAACGCTGGGCCCCTGCAGTCTGAATAGCTTGGACAAGCGAATCGCCAGCTTCCCTTCTGCGGTTGACAAGATCGACTAAGATCAACGAGTCATTAACGACAACTCCAGCGAGGGCCAACAGCCCGATGAGCGACATAAACGAGATGCCACGCTGCATCAATAAGTGCCCCAAAACAACTCCAATCCCTGCAAGGGGGATCGCGAGCATGATCACGAAGGGTTGCGTGAAGGACTTAAAGAGCGTCCCCAAGATTAGGTACATCACTAACAGGGCGATCAGGGCTGCCGAGGTTAGGCCCGCCATGGCCTCATTGGTCTCTTTCTCGTCCCCTTCAAACACAAGCTCATAGCCCGGCCAGCGCTCGCCGAGGTCGTCGAACTGACCAAGCAAAGCCGCGATCACTTCAGCTGAGGTTGTCAGACTCTTGTCCACATCACCCTGAACGTGAATCGAGCGGCGCCCGTCGTCGCGGGAGATCTCCATCACACCCGTTGTCTCCTCAAAGTTTGCCACCGCAGAGAGCGGCATGCGGCCACCGGCTGGTGACGTCACCCGCAGCTCATCCAAAGAGCTGCGACGTCGGCGCAGCTCCTCGGGTAGCTTCACGACGACCTCGACGTCATCGTCACCGCGGCGCAAACGCGCAAAGCGCGTCCCCTCGAAGGCGGCGCGAAGCTCCGATGCTAGGCCGAGCTCGGTAAACCCCAGCAAGCGCCCGGAATCTGTCAGAGTCAGCTTAACTTCGCGCTTGCCCACGCTGGAGTTGTCGTGGATATCAACCACCCCCGTAAGAGTGTTTAGAAAGGCCATCATTTCGTCGGCGATCTCTTGGAGCGTCTCCCCGTCTTCACCACGAATCGAGAGGTTGATCGCAGCCCCCGTCGGCCCAGCCTGGGGCTGAACAACGCTGATTTTTTCAATACCGGAAGGGGGTACGGCAAAAGAGTTCCGGAGATCGGCGATCACCTCGGCACTCGTCCGTGCGCGCCCCTTGCCCTCCCTAAGCTCAACCCAAATCTGGCCTAGGTTTTCCCCGTACTCAAAACGGGCTGCATCGATAAACGAAACGCCTGCGATCGAATTCGTACTGTCAACTTCGCCTGCGGGCAAGTCGAGAACCGTCTCCCGGATTGAGGAGACGAGCTCCATCGTCTCGTCCATCGAAGTGCCCGGAATCGCTCTCACGTTTACGGAAAAGACCTTGGACTCAAACTCGTCAAACAGATTGAAACGCATCTGTTTCCCAGCGTAGCCGATCAAAATCCCAGCGACGGCAACCGCAAGCCCAACGACCACGTAGCGCTGGGAAAGAGTACGCTTCAGAGTTGCGGCGTACAGACGCTCAAAGGGAGCGTACCACCGAACTCCCGTTTCGGCAGCTACCCCCGCTGCAGAGCGCTTACTCGTCCAATGGGCCAAGTGCACAGGAAGGACAAAGAGGGATTCCAAAAGCGAAGCAAATAGGCAAAACGTGACGATCAGGGGTAGAGGACGCATGAACATTCCCATCTGACCACCAAGCATCAGCATGGGTAGGAAGGCCGCCATCGTCGTCAAAATCGTTGCGACCACAGGCTTGCCGACCTCCGCAGTTCCCAGGATGGCCGCCTCTTCGGGATCGAGGCCCTCCTCCATGAGTCGGTAGATGTTCTCCCCCACTACGATCGCGTCATCAACGATCATTCCGAGTACCACGATCAACGCGAACATCGTGAGCATGTTCATCGTGATCCCCATGCCGGCCGCGATCGCAATGCCCCCCAAGAAGGCGACGGGGATACCAATCGCCGTCATGAGGGCGACCCGAACATTGAGGAAAAACACCAGTGAAATCAACACCAGCAGCCCACCCATCAACGCGGAGTTCCGCATCACGACCAGGCGATTGCGAACGTACACCGACATGTCCGAGTTCGTACCGAGAGCAACTCCAACGGGGAGGTCCTCCATCTGCTCATTCAAATAGGCCAACACGTCTCTCGACATGTCAATCGTATCGCCATCACTCTTCTTGTTGACCTGCAAGTACATGCTGGCCTCACCATTAAAGCGACTGCGAATCGATGGGCGTGCCCCCTCATCACGTACACGTGCAACCTGCGACAAGCGCACAACACGACCATCGGGAGTAGAGAGGACTGGCAAGTCCAAGAGGTCGGTGGCCCCCTGAACGTCGGCGTCCACACGAAGAATGTACTCGCCCGAAGATGTGCTCAGATTTCCGAGTGGTAGATCGCGGCTTCGCAGAGCGACCGCGTTCCCAACATCAGCTAGGGTCAGCTTGTGTCGCTCCAAACTTGCTGGATCGACCTCAATCCACAGCTCTGGGTCGCGTGGGCCATTTAGCACCACTTGGCTGACGCCATCGATTTGTTCGATGGCCCGCTTATGGCGCTCCGCCTCGCTCCTTAGTGCCTCTTCGGATGCCGTGCCATAAACAAATACCGCGATGACGGGAAACTCGGTTTTGATCTCTTTGACCACCGGATCTTCGACCTCGTCGGGAAACTCGAGATCGCGCGACATGGCTGCGCGAATGTCGTCGAGAAACTCCGACATAACGCGGTCTCCATCCGTCTTCAGAGTCACCAGCGAGATACCTTCGAGCGAACGCGAACTCGTCTTGTCGATACCATCGATGCCCTCGAGTTCATCCTCGATCTTTAGGGTGACGAGGCTCTCGACGTCCTCGGGAGAGGCGCCGGGATAAACTGTCGTAACCGTCACGGTCCCCAAAGTGAACTCGGGGAAGACCTCGCGCGGCATCGAAAGATAGGCCAAAAGACCCGCTGCGATCACCGCAAGAGTTGCGAGGTTGACCGCGACAGGATTACGGACCGCAGAGCGAACTAGAAAGCGAATCACAGCTAGCGCTCCACCGTCGCCTCGACGCCATCGTCGGAGCCCTGTCCCTCAGGATCAGAAACCACCTTGGATGGCACAACCGTCTCTAATCTATGGATTGGAGTCGGCTCGCCAGGCTTCCGGGGCGCGAGACGATCAAGCGGCGAAGTCAAAAGCTCCTCCTTTTGCGCCAGCCCCTCCAGCACGAGGAAGGACTCTCCGATGGGCAATCCAAGGGTTAGGGCGCGCGCCTCAGCAACCTCCTCTCCGGCCTGATTTCGACTGCTGACGTAGGCCGTCGGGACACCCTCGATCCAGACAAAATGTTTGCGGTGGATCAAGATGGCATCTCGCAAAGTGCCAACCTGGATTTCCGCTGCGGCAAAGAGTCCGGCGGGCAACCCCTCCCCCGAAGCATCGAGCGCTGGATCGTTCGAGAACACGATCTCAACGGGCAAGCTGCGGGTCAGCGGATCCGCCTGGGCTCCCAAATCACGCACGCTGCCATCGAGGCTCAAGTCGCCGCGCGAGGGAAGCGTGACAACTGCGCGCTGCCCTTTGGCCAGCCTGCTCAGGGAGTCCTCGTGGACATGGGCAACCAACAAGAGCGAACTCGTATCCAGGAGCTCGCCCAAAAAGACGGGAGCCGCGGGAGCCAAGAGCGCGCCGATCTCAGGGGGCGCCGCAGTCAAGCGACCGGTGAACGGGGCCGTGAAGGCCAGCCGTGTTAGGCCGTCGCGGGCCAGCTTGAGCGAGGCCCTTGCGACCTCAGCCGCGGCAGCCGCTGTACTCATCGCCGCGATCGCCCGGCGGTTCGCGGCGCTGGCGAGCTCTACTGCGTTCGAAGAGGCGATCTCCGCCGCTTGCGCTAGATCGATGACCTGCTCCGACGAGACGTTCTTTTCAAACAGCTCCCGCGCACGCTTTAGCTCCCGGCGGGCGACTGTGCGAGCCTCGCGACTCAGCTCCTCCACGGCTAGCGTGCCCTCGAGCTCGACCTTGGCAGCGGCTGCTGCGGCCTCGACCTGGGAGAGCTGGGCCTCTGCCATGTTCACCGCAAGTTGGGCTTGTGTTGGATCCAGGCAAAGTAGCTGGTCCCCTTTCTCGACGGTCCCACCCAACGTCCATTTCGGAGACACAAAGACCACCCGACCGGCACTCTCTAGAGAGATCGCCATGCGCCGGAGGGGCTGGAGGGTGCCAAATGCCTCTACCTTTAGGTCGACGGTCTGGGGGGAGAGGGCCTTCGTGGTCACACCGACCGGCCCCAACTCCATAGGTGCCGCAGGCTGAATCGGATGCTCCACATCGATCACCTTTATCCAGATCACACCGAAGATAAGGGCGATAACACCAAGGGCGACAAGGGTTTCAAGACTCCGTTTGATCTGCATTCGAGCGATTCGGGGGGGCCAGTTAGCACTTGGCTAAGGCCAAAGAGGACGAGTGGTTCGGTTCGAGGAGGCGAGCATACGCTCGACCGGTCCCCGAGCCACACCGATCCCCCGAAAATGGGCTCCCCATCCGGTCCGAGATGCCCTCTCCGATGCCCTTGCCTAGAATCCGCTCATATACACCAAAGTCGGATGCCGAAACCGGGGCCGAATCGGGTAAAGTTCGTGGTCCCGCATGCCTAAGTATGTGCGCGCGAGAGGCCTAGCCTCTACCACACGATTAGGTATTGCCCAAATTCAGCGCCCGGCCAAGCCGGGCGGCCTCGTATCAACACTAGAACCTCACTTAGTCCAAGCCGTGGAATCAACTTTCGAAAGCATCGATCCCTGTGAAGTCATTGTCACCGTCACCGTTCCCGGAGACGAGTACAAGACCGAGCTTGACAGCAACTTCAAGCGCCTCTCACAAAACGTCAACATGAAAGGCTTCCGCCCCGGCAAGGTGCCGAAGTCTGTCCTTGAGAAGCACCACGGGGAGGCCCTTCGCCGTGACACCCAGCAGCAGTTCGTGCAGCAGGGGCTCCAGAAAATCGTCGCTGATGAGTCGCTTCGCCCTGTGGGCCAGCCTCGCATTACCGAGGATTCACTTACGGATGCCGAGGATGGCGGCTTCATTTGCAAGGTTGAGTTGAGCTTGCGCCCAGCTTATGAGCTTGGCGAGTACAAGGGCCTTGCGGCAGAGACCGAGAAGGTTGAAGTCACGGACGAAGAGGTCGCCAGCGCCATCGAGAACGTTCGCAACCAGCAGGGTCGCCCCGAGCCGGTTAGCGAAGAAGGCCTGCAGGAGAACGGCATGGCGCTTGCGCGCCTCGAGCTTCTGAATGGCGAGGACAGCATTATGGCCCGCGACGGCATGCGTCTTTCGCCCCAGACAGCGCCCCCGGGGGTTGATGCGGAGGCCTATAAGGCGGCCATGATGGGCGCTAAGGACGGCGACAATCTTGAGATCCCCGTCGTATTCCCCGCCGACTTCCATATTGAAGATCTGCGCGGAAAGGATGGCTCCTGCAAGATTTCGATCGCACAGGCCTTCGATATGATCCGGCCTACCGATGAAGAGCTCATGAAGATGATCGGTGTCGAGGACACCGACGCGATGAACACTCGGGTCCGTGAGGACATTGAGCGCGGCAAGCAGCACCAGGCCAATTTGAAAGTCGAGCTCTCCCTGCTCGAGACTCTCATTGGAAATCACGAGATGCAGCTTCCTACCCGCCTCCTGGAAGACCAGGTCAACAACCGCAAAAACACCGCTGCCCAGCAAATGATGCAGGAAGGCGTGCCGGAGGGCGAGATCAAGGACCGCGTCGAGGAGCAGGATGCCGCAATGCGCACCGAGGCTGCACACAATACAAAGGCTCTTTTCCTGCTTGAGGACATCGCCCAGGCTGAGAATTTGCAGGTCCAAAACGAAGACGTTGCCCAAAAATTCCAGGAGATTGCGCAGCGCAATCAGACTTCGGTCGAAGAAGTCCAGAAGTACTATCAGGAGCAGAACTTGATTCAGCAGCTCGCAATGGAGATCCTAGAGATCAAAGTGCGAACTTTCCTTCGAGAGAATGCAACCATCACCGAAGTCTAAGCGTCTTTTTTGCTCCTAGATCTCAATCCCTAACTGACGAGACAATCCCGCCTTGAATTTCAACAGCTCCAATGACCTTGTAAGGTCGATGGTCGACGCGCAATCCGCAGTCATCCCCTACGTTATCGAGAAGACCGGTCGTGGCGAACGAAGCTACGACATCTACTCGAGATTGCTCGAAGATCGCATCATCTTCATTGGCACCGAGGTCAACGACCAAGTTGCCAATGCCGTGATGGCCCAACTCTTGTTCCTCGATAAGGTTAACAAGGCCCAGGACATTAGCATCTACATCAACAGCCCCGGCGGTTCCGTAACGGCCGGCCTCGCGATGTACGACACGATGCAGTTCGTAAGCCCAGACATCGCGACTTATTGCCTAGGCCAGGCTGCGTCCATGGGTGCCGTGCTTCTTTGCGGTGGAACCAAGGGCAAGCGCTTTGCGCTCCCCAACTCCCGCGTGATGATTCACCAACCTTGGGGCGGCGCACAGGGCACAGCAACGGATATGAACATCCAGGTTGCTGAGATCCTCAAGATGAAGAAGAAGCTCGAGGCGATCATGGCCGGTCACTCCGGGCGCACGGCGGAAGAGCTTGCGAAAGCTTGTGATCGCGACAACTTCATGAGCCCTCAAGAGGCCGTTGACTTTGGCTTGATCGACCACGTGCTAACCGCAGAAGTGAAAGAAGAGCCCAAGTAGCGGCTCAAGGTTCACTTCAAGCAGCAGACTCAAAAACAGGAACTACAGAACATGACGCCACAAGGTGGAACAGGTAAGGGCAAGCACGTTGAGCGCTGCACTTTTTGCGAGAAGCGACGAGACCACGTGGTCTCCCTGATCGCGGGTCCGCCCGGTATCTATATCTGCAATGAGTGCATAGAAATATGCAACTCGATCCTGCAAGAGGAAAACCGCCGCGCCACGGGAAGCCCCGATGGCGCGGCTGGTGCTGCAGCACGTAAGGCTGGAGCCCAGGAGAAACCAGTTGTTGGTCCAGGCGCCCTAGGCGAGACCGCCCTACCTACGCCCATTGAAATCGCGCGTCGTCTCGACGAGTACGTGATTGGCCAAGGACGCGCCAAAAAGACTTTGGCCGTGGCGGTATACAACCACTACAAGCGTCTTCGTCACCTCGCCACGACCGGTGGCGATCTCGCCGGCGACGGCCATGTCGAGATCGAAAAATCGAACGTTCTGCTAGTCGGCCCCACCGGCTCGGGCAAGACGCTCCTAGCACGCACACTTGCACGCATGCTGGACGTTCCGTTCGCCATGGCGGACGCGACGACTCTGACCGAGGCGGGTTACGTTGGCGAGGACGTCGAGAACATCCTGCTCAAGCTGCTGCAGGCTGCGGACTTTGACCGCGAGCGCGCAGAGCACGGCATCATCTACATTGACGAGATCGATAAGATCGGCCGTACCACCTCCAACGTGTCTATCACGCGCGATGTCTCCGGAGAGGGCGTGCAGCAGGCACTCCTCAAGATCCTCGAGGGCTCCGTCGCCAATGTCCCCCCCCAGGGCGGGCGCAAGCACCCCGAGCAGGCCTACATCCAGCTCGACACGGCAAACATTCTCTTTATCTGTGGAGGCACCTTCTCCGGCATCGAAGAGGCGATCTCCAAGCGGATTGGCCGCGAGGTGATCGGCTTCTCTAGCCACGGTAACGTGAAGACGAGCAGTGATCATCAGGTCGTAAACACCCAAGATATGTCGAAGGACGAGCTGCTTCGCATGATCTCACCTAAGGACCTAGTTGAGTTTGGCTTGATCCCCGAGTTCACCGGTCGCTTGCCTGTCATCACGACCCTTGAGGGACTCGAGGCCGAAGACCTCGTTCGCATCCTTACCGAACCACGGAATGCGCTGGTGCGCCAGTACCAGAGCCTATTCACGATGGAAGATAAGGAGCTCACCTTCACCAAAGAAGCCCTGCTCCTCATCGCCAAAGAGGCCATCGATCGCGAGACGGGTGTGCGCGCCCTTCGCTCGATCCTCGAAAGTACACTTCTCGACCTCCTGTACGAGCTTCCGAACCGAACGGACACCAAGACCTTCGAGGTCACGGCAGCTCATGTATCTGGCACGGAGTCCTTGGCCCGCGGCCTGACATCCGAAAGTACGCTAGAAGAGGACAAAGAGCGCGAAAGCGCCTAATTCGCCTCGACGAAATCGCGTCGCATGCGGCCCTGTGGACCTGTCCATGGGGCCGTTTGCTTTGGCCCTTGAAAGAAGGGGCGGCACGGTCCCCCCCACTCAATCGTTCGTTAGAATCCACTGACTATGGCTGGCCCAATCACAATCCACTACCACCGCGACTTCGATGGCATGGTCTCCGCAGGAGTCCTTGCTAACATTTTGCGTGAGGTTCACGGCGAGCGCGTCCAATGGCGCAGCGTCAACTACGATCAGCGCCGCGACTGGGCCAACTTCCAACGCGGACTGCGCTTTGCGATTGTGGACTTCCACTTTCACCCCGAGGCCGCGTACTGGTTTGATCACCACCCCACCACGTTCCTCACCCCAGAGGACGAGGCGAAATTCGTTCCTTCCGAGAAGTGGGCATTTGATCCCGAGTCCCCCTCGTGCCCACCGATCATTCTCGCCCACGCCGAGAAGCACTGGGGTTTCAAAACGCCAGAGCGTTTTAAGGAGATGGCGTACTGGTCCAATGTCATCGATGCGGCCAAGTTCGAAAGCGTTGACGAGGCCCTTTTTGGGGACGACCCCGCACTGCGCATTTCGCGTTGTATGACGGTGGCCCCTTCGGTGGATTGGCCCGATCGCATTGTCGGCGACATGGTTGATTTGCGCCTCGAAGACATCGCCATGCGACCGGATGTCGAGAAGGCCTGGCAGCGCGCGGTTCGCAATCGCGACAAAGCCCTCGACGACTTCCCCAGCACTGTGCAATGGGTAGAGGACCGCGTCATGCTGTACGACGCGTCGAGCAACAAGATTCGCCGCGAGCGCTTCGCCCCGTTCTTTCATCACCCCAACATTCATTACGCCGTTGGTGTGATCCCGACGCGCAGCGGTTTTCACGTCACAGCTGGTGTGAATCCTTGGAATCCGCCCAGCAAGACCGTAAACATCGGCGAGATCATGCAAACCTGGGGCGGCGGAGGACACCGCGCTGTTGGCGGCGTCAATCCCGGCAGCCACACCAAAGCACTTGAGATCTCTAAGCTGGTAGCTGGTATGGTTCGCAAGGAAATGGCCGCGCTTTAGGCGCACACCGCCCTGTCTATGAGTAACCCCGTCACACTCCTGGCGCTCAGCCCTGAAGAAACCCAAGAGCGCGTGGTCGCCCTCGGCGGAAAGCCGTTTCACGCGAAGGTGATTCGAACGGCTGTATTTAGCAAGGGGCAGCTCGAGTACAAGGAGATGACGTCCCTATCCGCCGAATTGCGAGAGCGCTTGGCCGTAGAGCTACCGATTCTTGTCGGTCGTGAAGTCGATCGCGTGGTGGCGCGCGATGGAACAACGAAACTACTCATCGAGTTCCCTCGCGAAGATGGTCGCGGACCGCTCATCGAGACGGTTCACATCCCGAGCCACGATCCTGCCAAAGATGCGACGCTATGCGTCTCCTCCCAGGTCGGCTGCCCCGTCGCGTGTCCCTTCTGCGCTTCCGGGCGCTTGGGACTCGAGCGCAACCTGACACGTGCTGAAATCATCGAACAGTACCTGCGCGGCCGCGCTGTTGGACCGCTCGCACGAACGGTAGTCATGGGAATCGGTGAGCCGCTGCTCAACTTAGTTGAGCTGTCCGCCGCGCTAACGGTGGTGCGTGAAGAGATGGGAATTGGCGCTCGGAAGATCACCGTTTCGACTGTCGGGTTTCCCGATCGCCTAGAGAAGCTCAGTCCAACGAAACCTGGATTCCAGCTTGCCATCAGCTTGCACACTCCCTTTGACGATCAGCGGGCAGTCCTGGTGCCAGCCATGGCGAAGATTCCGATCTCGGACATCCTGCGCGCTGGCGACAAGTGGTTCCAAGATACCGGGCGCCAGATCACCTATGAGTACGTTGTGCTCGGGGGGGTCAATGATACTCAGGAGCACAGTAAGCACCTGGGCGAGCGACTGCGGGGCCGACGCGCGACCGTGAACCTTATCCCCTACAACCCGGTAGAGGGCGACCGCTTTCAGCGCCCCTCGCGAGCGGACGTCGAGGCTTTCGCCGACGAGCTTCGGGATGCCCATGTCGTAACTACGATCCGCTGGTCGCGCGGCTTAGATAGCGACGCCGCCTGCGGGCAGCTACGCTTGCGCGCAGAGCGCTAAAGTGCGTCCGCTTGGCGCGGAATTCATGGCACGGCTCCGACCTATCTCTCGCTTAGGTTTACGCCCATGGACCCCGTTGCCATCTCAAGGTCCAGCCGCTGCTCACCACGATAAATAACGATCTTGGCAAGAGTTAAGCCGGCCTCCACCGCCGCTGCTTTTGCGTTCGTCAGGTCGGCTACCGAGTCTACTTTCCGCCCGCCGTAACTCGAGAGGTAATCACCTACTTGGAGGCCGGCGTTGGCAGCACTGCTGCCACCTGTGACGCCAGTTACGCGAAGTACCGGCGCCGCGACGAGCTCGCCCGGCTCGCGGTACAAGACAAGGTAAGAGCTCACCACTTGGCTCGCTTGGTTTACCGTGCCTGCGGCGGGACGCTCGCCTTCAGGGCTCTCGCTGAAGTCGTAGGGAGCCGCGACGTAGGTGACCTCGGCGCCGATTCCAGGCTGAATGTAATCAGTCACATCGACCCACCATGGGTGCACGATGTCGCCTGGCGCCCAACCTGCGCGTGAGTATTTCCACGTACCTCCTTGAGGTCGATTTGGATTGAGGTAGACGTCGGTCTTCCAAAGTTCACTCGTGAATTCCCCCTCCACATCGGTCCCCGTGGGGCGAAAGGTGATGGTACGAGTCGAAGGGGTGAACTCCCCCACTTGGGAGTGCCCTGTGGTGAAAGTCATCACGCGCGCGGCGCGCGTCTGCAGGGGAATCTCAACCTGCTTGGGAACAAAGAAGTCACCGTAGTGTTTTTCGGCGGAGCCGTAATTCGCCGTCCCTTCCCAAAGGGGAACGATCAGGTAAGGCGCAAGCGCGGCGCCCCCAAGCTGCGGCGTACCGTGATAAAAGTCGAGATCCACGCTCATCATAAAGCCGCGGCCCTTGTAGAAGCTTGTGCCGGCAGCGACTTCGAAGCGCGTCTTCCCGGATAACCAGGGCCTAAATGCGGTCACGTCCACTTGCCAAAAGCACTCGGTGCGATAGGACGTAATAAAGGGGACCATGCTGTGCTTCCCACCCTGGTCGTCCCAGATCGAAAGGACGCCATTACGGTCCCACTCATCCCAATCCTTCCCCGCGTCGTGGATCTGAAGGGTGAGCACAACGCGGCCAAACTCCCAACTTCCTGGCGGAAGATCGACTTCCGCCTCAAAAGCAGTCTGCCCGTTATTTGTCAGGACATGATTAAACACCGGGAAGTGAAGGGCTGGTCGAGGCGCAGCAGCGGGCTGACCAAAGTCCACACTTAAGTTTCGTACATCAAACTGCGTGGCGACCTCGGCGCGTGTGCTTGCTCCTATCGCGAGCCTCGACTCAAAAGGCGCCATACCCGCCACAAAATAAGAATCAAACACCAGGGACTCCCCAAGGCGTACGCTGACCTCTGACCCGCCAGGCACTCCGCGCATGGAGACCTCTAGGTCGGCCCACACTCCTCTAAACTCCGTATCCGTAACGCGCTTGACGAGCTCGCGCCCGTCCCAGTGCAGTGAGATTTCGCGCTGGGGGAGTCCCTGATAATTCCCGTGACCGCGGAATGGGTCCTCATCTATGGGATTGTGTACGTCGATCCCGACGCCAAAACTTTGGGACAAGTTGGGCTCCACCCAGCTGCCTAGAAAGGGCGCCGGGCCTCGACTTCCAAACTCCGCAGTGTTTAGAAAAACAAACGAGCCGCCGTCGCCTCCCTCAAGCACTTGCAGCTGGGCCGTCAGCGTCACCTGCGAGCGGGCTCCCAGCTCTTGACGCGCAAAGCCGACCGCGTTCGACTGGGAAAAAGTGCCTTCGCGATCGAGCAAGTGATAGGTCTCGTTGGCATAGGTTGGCCCCTCACCACTTGCGAACTGGGCAAAGTCTGGCTCTTGGAGAAGAGGGGTAGCCATGGCCAAAAAGCTGAGAAGCACGTTAAATGGGAGATGCATGTGGCCAAGCTAAACGAATAGGACCGAAGCAAAAAGCGATAGCCCCAAAAAACTATGGCTGGAATGACTTACTGACGTGCCCCTGTCGGACACCGTATAATCGCAGACATGAAGAAGACATTCACCCGTCGCAAGTTCATGCGTCACAGTGCTGCTGGTGCTGCCGCAGTTGGCCTCACCACCGTCCCCATGGCCTGCTCCGACGACGAAACGGACGGCAAAGAGATTCGCATGGCGATGATCGGGACCGGCAGACGCGGGCAGGACCACCTGTTCGCACTGGGTTACCTTGATCCAAAGTCCGAGCTGGCGAAGCGCAAGAAAACACCGTTTGAGCCCCTTCCCGGCTCTCGAATGGTCGCCGTTGCCGACCCCTTTAAGGCCAACCTTGAAGAGGGCGCGCGCCAGGTGATTGCCGTGCACGGGGAGGTAGCTCAGTACGAAGACTATCGCGAAATGCTCGAGAAGGAGGATCTCGACGCTGTCGTTATCGCCACACCAGATCATCTCCACACACCGGCCGCCATCGCTGCGATCGAGGCCGGTTGCGACGTGTACGTGGAGAAGAGTATCTCCAACAACATCGAGGAGACCTTCTTGCTTGAAGCCGCCCTCAAGAAACACGGCAAAATCCTTCAGGCCGGCTTCCAGACCCGTCAAGACCACATTCACAAGCAAGCCGGCAAGGTCATAAAAAACGGCCACATCGGTAAGGTTCACACCATAGAGACCTTCTTCCACCGCGGTGGTGAAGACGGCGCATGGGTTTTCTCCAATGAGAAAAATGGTGGTCCTCCCCGAGATCAAATCAACTGGGAGCTGTTCCTCGGCGGCGCCCCCCATGTCGAGTACACCCCCAAGCGCTACTTCGGTTGGCGCTGCTACTGGGATTACTCCACCGGGATCGCAGGCGACATCTTGACGCACGTGATGAATGACATGAAGACCCTCGTCGGAGTTGGCATCCCGAGTTCAGTCAGCGCTTCCGGTGGTATCTACCACTGGAAGGATGGTCGCGAGACGCCGGATCAGTTCAACGTCCTTTATGAGTTCCCAGAAGACGAGGTGTCGATCACGTTTACTTCGACACTCTCAAACTCCTTCCACAAGTCCGCTACCCGCTTCCTTGGTACGGACGGAACGATTGAGTTGGACTGGCGCATCATCGCTTACCCCGAGCGCTGGTCACCGACCTACCAAGACCAATTCCGCGCGGGCACGATGGACCCTCAAAAGCCGTTCATTCGCCTGGAGGACAACGCCGCCGGTGAGATCACGGGCGCAGCTCCGTCACTGCTTTGGCTAGGTGGCCGAGGCGCAACTCTAACAACCCGCGAAGACGGAGTTGTCTTAGACACGACCCGATTGCACCACCAGAATTTCCATCGCTGTATTCGCACCCGCGAAGAGCCGGATGCGAGCTTCAACGAGGTCCTTCCCACAACGATCGCCGCGCATATGGCGACGATCTCCTATCGTGAAGGCCGCACGGTCAAGTGGGACGCCGTGAACCGCAAGATCATCTAGGCAGCGAATAAAGAGCCCCCTGCGCGCCGGATTACCGTTTTAGCAATTGTATGTCCGGCGCGTCTCCCACCAAAGGGATCGCGTAGAACATGACCGTCTCTTCGCCGTCGAACCAAACGCTCCCCTCGTCGACACCCATCACGAGCAGCGCGGTCGACAACATATCGCAGTGCGCGGCCGAATCGCCTCGGACGACCACCATTTGTGTTCGATGACGAATCGGCACTAACGTTCGCGGATCAAGGATATGACTCTTCCCCTTATGAGCGCCCTTTAGGGTGATCGAGGATTGACCCGACGTCGAGATGGCCTCATCCAAAAGCCACCACGTCACGGGCCGATCGGGGTGAGGTAGCTCAACGGGCCAACCCGGCTCAGTGCCCACCCCCCCCAACCCCGGCCCAAAGCAAAGCACACTGCTAGATCCCGCCGAAATCTTCGCGTTGGAAATACCTCCCTTGCGCAGGACCTCCGCCATGCACTCCGCGGCATAGCCTTTTGCCATGGAAGAGAGATCGAACTCAACTCCACCACTCCATCGCTCGACCATCCGGCCGTCAGAGCTGCGGGCTCCCTCTGGAATATCGACCTGCGGAATAGAGACCCTCTGAAAACCCACACGGCTACGCCAGCTCTCCCGCAGGGACTCGTCAATAGCGAGGACGGGCCCCCCATAGAAGCCGAGGTCCCGTAGGACCGGCGCGACCGTAGGATCAAAAGCTCCCCCCGTCTGCTCGGCAACAACAAGTGCGGCTTGTAGTAAATCGGCGAGCTCGGCGTTGATCGCCAAGGGCCCGGCGGGTAAGCGCGCGCTCACCTCATTCCACACCGAAAGTGTGCTTTGGCCCCATAAGTTCAAGAGGTTCTCGATGCGGCGTGCCTCGAGAAATGCCGACTCCGCCAGCTCTTTGAGGTTCCCCGATTTCGCGTTGCTCTGCACGAGATCAATGTGGAATAAGCCACCCATGATCTCTGCCGAATAGCGCTGAGACCGCAGCTCGACAGATACGAAATCACCACCTTCAACCAGGGGGGCTTCTGTGCCCGTAGCGGGTGAAGGTGGTGAACTTTTGGCTTGCTGTGCGCCTCCGCAACCCAGCAGTGCCGCGAGCAGCGTTGCGGAGAGCGAGTAGCGCAACGCGTCCCTTAGGCCTTGGTCATGGAGACGGCCGCTTCGATGCGCTGGAGAATCAGCTGCACTTCATCGGCAGTTATCGAAAGGGGCATGCGGAAACGGATCGAGTCCGGGCCACAGCCCAAGGCGATCAACTTCTGCTCGCTCATACGATTGAGGAGCGCGTTTCGCTCTTGAGAGTTGCCACAGGTAGCAGCAACCAGAGTCCCGCGACCGCGAACATTGCTAAACCCGCCTATGGATTTCGCAATCCCGCGGAGGCCTGCGACCAGCTCGCTGCCGCGGTCGGCACCGTTCTGGCACAAGCCCTCTTCTTCGATGATCTCGATGAAGCGGCGTGAGCGGACCATGTCTACAAGGTTGCCCCCCCAAGTCGAATTGATCCGGCTTGACTTCGCGAACACGTTATCCGCAACGGTATCGATACGCGGACCCGCGTAGATGCCACAGACTTGGCTCTTCTTGCCGAAGCACACAACGTCAGGCGTAACTCCGAAATGCTGCCACATCCAGTTCTTGCCAGAGCCGTAGAACCCGGTCTGCACTTCATCAAAAATAAGCAGCGCCTCCATCTCGTCAGCATACTGACGCAGACGTTGGAAGAACTCTGCACGGAAGTGGCTGTCTCCGCCTTCGCCCTGCATCGGCTCAATGATAATGCCCGCGATTTTCTTTCCGTGCTTGGCAATAGCCGCTTCGATCTCGGCATAAGCTCTCGCCTCGGAAGCCTCGATGTCCCCGACCACATTGCCATCGAGATCAAATGTGCATTTGGGGTTGTGAATGCGCGGCCAGTCAAACCTCGGGAATAGGCCGACTTTGATCGGGTCGGTATTCGTGAGGGACATGGTGTAACCCGAGCGCCCGTGGAATGCCTCCTTGAAGTGGAGGATGACCAGGTCGTTCACATTGGCAGTCATCTCGGTGATGCCAAGCTTGCGTGCCTTCCAATCGAACGCGGTCTTCAACGCATTCTCGACGGCCAGGCTCCCGCCCGCAACCCAGAAGTGATGGTGGAAACCTTCGGGCGAAACCTTGGTCGCGAAGGCTTCAACGAAGCGCGCCATCTCAACCGTATACAGGTCCGAGTTGGCGGGGTTCTGCGTTGCAACTCTGGCGATGTCTGACGCAAATGGCTCCGTTGCCATCTTCGGGTGATTCCAACCGATGGGCAGTGAAGCAAAACACGTGAAGCAGTCCAAATAGTCCTCACCGGTTACTGCGTCGCGCAGAAAGGCCCCGTGGGAATTTTGGAGGTCCAAAACATAGGGATAGCCGTCGACCAGTTGGTGGCGAGAGAGGCTTCCGTGTACTCCTTGAGCGTCGAGCATATCGGCGTCGTCCTTTTTCTTTGTTCAGGAGGGCCGTGGAGCCCGCCTAGGCCCAGAATCAATTCTAAGCCCCTGCATTTCATTGTCTACGGGTCGGTCTCCTACCTGCGGAGCGCCCCACCGGTAGAACGTGGCCTACCGGGACAGGTGAGCGAGCAGTCTATCCGAGACCTAGGATGAAGCCAACCCCCGCACCCTTCAGAATCCGCCCTAACGGGGCCATAGGGGCGATTTCGGAGCCTCGAAACCGGACCAGATCGAGGTTTAGGCTCGCTGAAGGCGTAAAACGCCCAATGGTTCTCCAAGCTTTAAAAGTGCGGAATCCGGTTTCAGATTTAAGAGCAAAGCGGGCTGCAGGCAAACTCCCCCTCCCATTGTTGCTACGGAATCCCCACCGCTAACAAGCGTGGCGCCTTCGTCTAACCCCGAACTCCAAAAGGAATGGTAGTGTGTGGCGAGTACCTTCCCCGTCGAGGATTCAAAACCGCTCACCTGGGCATCTTTGGACAAGCTCTCCAGCTCTTCGATCAGTGCCTCTGCAAACACCGAATAGATACGGCGAGGTATCGCCGCGATAAGTGGCGCGCCGTGGCGAAGGCCGCCAAAACCAGTCATCTCTCCAAATGCCTCCCTTGCCAATTGGATCGCCCAAGTTTGGATGCTCGACTTCCAGTCGCCGCTACTCTGCTCAAATTCCTGCGCGCTGATTCCTGACGGTTTCGGTGCGGACCGCGCAGCTGCCAGCAGCCCGCTTGGCACGTTCCATTTCGTCTCTTGCGGAGACGGTAAATCGATGAGGGTCTCTTCGAGAGCGCGCGAGAGCGAAGCAAAAGATGCGAGCGACTTCCGGGCAACTCCACCCAGCCGTCCCATGAAGGGAAGACCGGACTCAGCTAGCCGAACCCAGGCCTCTGGCAGAGCACCGTGCAAGAGACTCACGCTTCGGGGATCCATCGGTGAGTTGGCAAACGAACTAGTGACAAGTCCGGCGACCATCGGCAAGTCAGGGGAGGCGATGAGCAGCACCGCACGCCCGGCAAAGAGACACTCCGCAATTAGGCCAAACAGCTCGCTGGCCGAGTGTCCCCACTCGCAGCTGATCACAACGGGCCCCACTCCAGTTGGCGCTCGTGTTCCCAGGCCAAAGGAGTTGTAACGCACCTTAATATCCAAAAAGGAATGAGCGCTTGCAGCACTGAGCCCAAGACGATCTGCGAGGTGTTCTAGACCTGAACTTTGAGGCTCGGCAGACTCCTCCGTTTGCACTGCTGAGTGCGCGTCTATTCCGACACCCACCCCGCTAAGTTCTACGAGTTTCCGCCAGGCCGCTTCGAGCTGCTCTCCACTTGCGCGGACTAGCTCCCCTGCCGAGTTGATGGACGCCAACCATAAGTCAACCTCCCGCTTACCCGACAGCGGCCACTCCCCGAGCGATTTCCCGTCTAGCCGAGATGGCAGGTCGAAGAGTCCTGCCCTAGAAGGCAAGGCGCAGCCGCCGATCCAGTTTGTATGTCGTGTCATTTGCAGTCCATTGGGCCTTTTTGGCGTGCTTCCAGCCTAAACTAAAAAAACGGTCGTTGCCGATCTTGCTCATTCGGCCCAAGAGATTCAGGATGCGCGTTATGAATCGACCGGCAGAGGAACCAACGGAATTAGCAGACGCTCCTCAGCTGCGTTTTACGCATGCCAACCGGGTGGTCAGCGGTAATCACTTCAATCGCGCCTATCGAGAAGGGAACCGCGCTCGAGGCGCGCTGATGACGGTTGTCGTTGTGGAGAATGGCCTTCCGGTTACGCGACTTGGCCTGTCGATTGGAAAGCGCGTTTGGCGTGGAGCCGTAGGCCGAAATCGCGTGCGGAGAGTCTTCCGCGAGGCCTTCCGCGTCAGCCTCCCCCAACTTCCGATTGGACTCGACGTTGTCTTAATCGGCTCTATGCCGCGCATCGAACCCGGCCTGGCAGAGACAAGTGCAGAGCTCGTCTCACTCGCAGAGAAGGCACACAAGCGGTACCTCGTAAAGCAGGCACTGGCGCTAGAAGCGGACGCCGAGGCGACCTAGCGATGTGCCAACAGGCCAAGGAGCGAGAAAAGACAGAGCGGATTTGGTACCGCGAGCTGTTTGTTGCCCCAATTCGTTTTTATCAGCGGTTCCTCTCGCCGCTCAAGCCACCCACTTGCCGTTTTCAACCCAGCTGTAGCGGCTACACGGCGAGCGCCATTCGCACACACGGCATCGTCTTGGGTCTGCTCTTGGGAGCTTGGCGCGTCCTGCGCTGCCACCCATTTTCGAAAGAGGGTCCGGATCCCGTTCCCGCCAAAGGCCAGTGGCTCGCAGCCTTTAAAAGGCGGGGCTGATTCCATGGTAGAAACTGGGTCGATGGCCGGTTAAACTACGCTCCTCAAAAAATCGGATAAACTTCTCCCGAAGGACACCTGTCATGCTTTTCCCCCTTGCTACCTCCCTCCCCTCACGCGTCTACTTTGGTGCGCTACTCGCTCCACTTTTTGCATCTTGCGCACTGCTCCATCCAGCCGTCGAGGCCGACTGCCCGATCGCCGGAGGCGAGCGTGTCGACAACTTGATCGAAGAGGACGAGTCCCACTTCGCCGCGCTGTGGAAGCTGACAAGTGGAGGCGAAAACGCTGAGGGCTACTGGAACTTCGCTGGCGACCGACTCTCATTGCAGCGCCGCAATCCCGCCGAAGGTATCGAGTGCGATCGCATCTTTGTCACGAACCTCGCCGCTGACGAAGATACCGGCGCAAGCCTCACGCAGCTCTCTAGCGGCATGGGGGCAACGACCTGTGCGCACTTCCTTCCTGGTGATCTCGAGGTGGTCTTTGCTTCGACACAAGGCATGATGAGCAGCTGCCCGCCTGCGCCCGACCACAGCTTAGGTTACGTCTGGACCTTGTACCCCGAGCATGACCTTTATGCTCGTCCCGTTGACTACACGCAGAAGAAAGATGAGACCTACCCCGAGCGTCAGCTCACCGATCAATGGGGTTACGACGCGGAGGCTACGGTGTCACCGCTTGGCGATCGCATCGTGTTCACCTCGACCCGCTCCGGAGATATAGAGATCTGGACCTGCGACTTAGACGGAAACGATCTGTTTCAAGTCACCGACGAGCTCGGCTACGACGGTGGCGCCTTCTTTAGCCACGACGGGCAGCGCTTAGTCTTCCGCACAACCGATTTCCCGAAAGACGATGTCGAGCGCGCCTTGGCCATCTCGGATTACAAAGAGCTCCTGGAGAAGGACATGGTCCGTCCGAGCAAGATGGAAATCTACACCATCAACGCGGACGGCACCGAACGCCAACAAATCACGGAGCTAGGCGCGGCGAGCTTCGCACCCTACTTCTTTCCGTCTGACGACCGGATCCTGTTCTCTAGCAATTACGCGTCTCCGACTGGACGTGACTTCGACCTCTTCGCAGTTAGCGATATGGGTGGTGAGATCGAGCGCATCACATCGTTTGATGGCTTCGACTCGTTCCCGATGTTTAGCATGGACGGAAAGTGGCTTGTATTCGCCTCCAACCGTGGCGGCGACACCGAAGGGGAAACAAACTTGTACGTTGCTCTTTGGAAAGACTAGGCACGCCCTAAAACGGAGAGTCTCATGGCGGACAACTCGGATCACCTAAATGACACTTGGATGTGGGAACGCGCGCGCTCCCTTATCGATCAAACGGACAAGCTGCAAAAGCAGTTCGCCCAACCGGGCCAGCGCAGCTCCTCAGGCTGGACGCCGCCGATTGATGTTCTAGAAACAAAAACCGAGGTGGTCATTCTCGCCGCAATCCCCGGCGTTTGCCAAGACGCCATCTCCATAGGTTTCGACGGCGAGGTTGTCACCATCCGAGGAGAAAGGCAGATGCCCGCGCCATTCCGGCGGGACATCATTCATCGCATTGAAATACCGAACGGGCGCTTCGAGCGCCGCATTGTTCTCCCCGCACCCTGCACGGAAGTGTCTCGCCAGCAGCTGACTCAAGGCTGCCTGCTCATCGGACTTAAGAAGCGATAATGTCGAAAAAGAAGACTCCAAAGAAAGGCGCCAAGACAGCTGCCACCAAAACTGTCGCTAAGAAGAGTGTGACCAAACAGGCCTCCACGAAAAAGGCTGTGCGAAAGAAGCCCGGTCAAACAGCGGCTGCAACGAAGAAGGTCGCGAAGAAGGTCACCAAGAAGGTCGCGAAGAAAGTCACCAAGAAGGTCGCGAAGAAGGTCGCGAAGAAAGTCACCAAGAAGGTCGCCAAGAAGGTCGCTAAGAAGGTCGCTAAGAAGGTCGC
>CALBMX010000023.1 GCA_937896235.1 uncultured bacterium | reverse complement strand
TGCGGTACGAAAGTGTTGGAGAAGTGATCAGAAGTGTGCGGCACGGTATGTTCGGTCGAAGTGTGCGGCACGGTATGTTCGGTCGCGGCGGGTGGTTTGCGGTATGTTCGGCGGGTGGCACGGTATGTTCGGCGGGTGGCACGGTATGTTCGGCGGGTGGCACGGTATGTTCGGCGGGTGGTTTGAGTAGAATCCTGATTGTGCGAATTCTCTACCTATCTCAGCGCGTGCCCTATCCGCCCAATCGTGGCGACAAGATCACGACTTGGCGCAATGTGGACTACCTGCGGCGCAATCATGATGTCACCTGCGTCGCGTTTGCTCATGACGAGGGTGACCTCAAAGCCGCTCGCGATTTGCGCGACATGGGAATCAAGATCGAGACCGTCGACTTGGACATGAAGGCGCAAAAGCTGCGCTCCCTACCGATGTTATTCACCCGCAAGCCCCTGACGCTGGGCGTCTACGGCAGCCGCAAGCTCCAGGCCGTCGTCGACCGCTTGATGCCAGGCATCGATCTCGCCATCGCTTATTCGTCCAGCATGGGCGCATTTATCCTGCCCCATAAACACAAGAAGCGCATCCAGTATGTCGTCGAGCTCGACTCGGATAAGTGGGCACAATACGAGGGCTTCACGAAACCCCCGATGAAGTGGGTCTACGGTCGCGAGGCGCGCACCCTGCGACGGTTTGAACAGGTGCTCTGCAGCGAGATGGACATGAACGTGCTCGTCACGCCCCTCGAGCAGCGCATCTTTCAAGAGGCCGTCCCTGGCGCCCCCAGCCTAGTCATGCGCAACGGCGTCGACCTAGACCTGTTCAACCCCGGCGCGAACGCGCCCGAACCCGGGCACCTAGTCTTCACCGGAGTAATGGACTACTTCCCGAACACCGACGGCTGCGACTGGTTCGCTCGAGAGATCCTTCCCGCGGTCCAAGCCGAAGTTCCAGGTGCCCATTTTTCGATCGTGGGCAGCGCCCCAACAGACGCTGTGAGAGCGCTCGGCGAGCTGCCCGGCGTCACCGTTACGGGCTTCGTTGACGAGACTCGCGACTGGCTCGCGCGCGCCGACTTAGCCGTCGCACCACTGCGCATCGCACGCGGCATTCAGAACAAAGTACTGGAGGCCATGGCGATGGGGCTACCCGTCGTAGGCACCACCCACGCCACCCAAGGCGTAGACGGCAAGAGCAACCGCGACTACGTTGTCGCGGACACAAAAGAAGCGCAAATCCAATCCGTCGTCAGGCTCCTGCGCGACCGCAAAGAGGCGCTAGCCCTTGGCAAGCGAGCGCGTACCTTTGTCGAGGAAAAATACCGCTGGGAGGACGTCCTTGCGCCACTTGGCGAGCTGATCTCCAGCCTCGAGAAGACCTCCAAATAAACCAATAGGGTCCCCTTGGGCCACTTATCCTAAATCCTCTAGTTAGATCATGAGTCACTCCCGCATCGCCAACACCTTCGACACCTGGGCAACTGCAGGCAAAGGCGAAGGCATGGAAAAAGGCCACGGCGACGTCGTCTTTCAAGTCATCCCCCAGCTCGGAATTCGCCCCGGCGATCAAATCCTCGATCTCGGGTGCGGCATCGGCTGGGCGACCCGCGCGTTAGCCAAAGTCGCCGCCGGAGCTGGCGCGGTCGGCGTCGACATCTCCCCGGAGATGATCGCCAAGGCCGAAGCGCTTCACAGCTACACGATCCGAGCCCGCTACGAGGTCATGCCCTTCGAAGCCCTCGACCTAAAAGACAACCACTTCAGCCACGTCTTCTCCATGGAAGCGTTGTACTACGCGCCCGACATCGACCAGTCCCTAGCGGAAGTCCTGCGTGTCCTGAAGCCGGGCGGCCGCGCCGATATCATCATCGACTTCTACTCCGACAACGAGTCCACCCAAGGATGGAGCGACACCATCGACGCGCCGATGACATGGATGTCCGAGGCCGAGTGGATCACAAAGTTCGAAAACAGCGGCTTCGAAGATGTCGGGACCACTCGTGTCGTCGACAGTCGGGGACCCGGCGAAGAGGTCGACTTCACCCCTGGAAACGTCTACCCCGATTGGGCTTCACGCGTCCGTTTTCACGAGGCGGGTAGCCTGTGGATTCACGCCAAAAAACCAGGCTAGCTCTAGCCCCCGGCCCAGCGGCGCGGATGCAAATCCACCTGCTGGGCCGGGGTGGGTTTGGTTCCGTGCCTTCTCGTGATTGGCCCAAACGCACTGCAACAAGTCACCGACACAAAACGCAACATGATCATCATGAAGAGACTCCGGTTGGGCCTTGCCGCGGCGGGCTTGGGACTTGCAGCCCTCGTAGCTTGCTGCGCGGCCAAGGTGCCTATCGAGCCCGCACCCGCAGGCGGTCCGGAGCGGCTCGTTATCGACATCAGGGACCCAGAAGTGTACGCCGCTGGCCACGCGCCTGGCTCGCTTAACATTCAGCTGACCTGGCACCAACTCAAGGACCGCACACCGAGTTATGTGCCCGAGCTAACGCGTCCAATTGCGTTGCGCGCCTCGAACTTATTCGATGCGCAAGAGGCCGCCGCCATCTTGCAGGAGCTCGGCTACTCTGACGTCTCATTGTTTGAACCCGAGGGTGCTGACGAGTCGGACACACTCGAGCTCATGGATGCCAAAGAGCTTGCCAGGGTCATCGCCACAGGCACCCCGCCCATGATCATCGACATCCGCGAACAATCGGAATTTGATAACGGTGTGATCGACATCGCGAAGCTCGTCGACCAAGACGAGGGCCCCTTGGCTGTGGAAGGCCTGGACAAGAGCGCCCGCTACTTGATTATTTGCGAAGGGGGCTGGCGCTCCAGCCAGCTGGCGAGCTGGATGAAGATCCAGGGCTTCACGGACGTCGTGAACGTGATCGATGGAATGGCCGGCTGGCGGAACCTGTAGGACCCGGGCAATCCGCACGCGGCATCCCTCGACAAGGCTGGGCCGGTGTGCCCCGCGGCCTAACTCCGGACTTAGGGACAAGCCTCTGCCTGCAGCTTCAAGAATCGCTGCGCGCTCAAGCCTGCAGGCTCCGAGCGCGCAATGCCCATGAGAGGCGTTGAATTCCGGATGGAATCCCTGTCACCAAAGGCGTATCTGGGCGTCATCCCCCTGTGACGATCTCGCGATACTTTGCCGCCTTCGCAATGGGGCTTCTACTCACCCTTTTACTCTCGGAATGGCTTGCACACCGCGAGATTCGTGAGGGGGAGGCGATTTTTATAAGGTGGCTCGTGGTGGTATCCCAACACCCGATTCGCCTTGGAATGGCCTCTAGCTTGATGGTATTTGCCTGCCAAGAAGGTTTCCTCCTCCTGCGGGCCGGTCCTGGGTTGGGGAAAAATGGTGTTTTCGTTATCATAAGGAAGGCACCTAGCCCCTTTTCCGAAAGGGCGGCCCATGCCTCAACATTGCCTGCACCGAGTTTTCCGTCCAGCGATGGGATTCTTCGCCCGCCTCTGCGGGCCTCCTCGGCAGCGGCCACGCACGAGCACTACATGTCTACTAGCACCCGCGACAGCATTGTGTCCAAACCTTCAAATGTTGAAGGCCTTGGGCTCACTATTCATATCCATCCCTGCCAGGAGTCCTTCCGCGAGGGCGTCTTCTTGTCACAAGCCGTTGTCGTTACGACAATCGCTCTAGAGTTGAAGGCCCTCTCGAAAGACGGCGTAAAATTGATGACCATCGTGGTCGATGGTGAAAACGACCCCCTCGAGCACCCCGACTTCCGCGCGATTTCTGAGAACCTGAAGGCCATCGCCAAGAAGTGGTTCCCCAAGACTCGATTGCATCTGGTTGGTTCGCCGCGTTTTATCAACTCCCCATCGAACTCGGTCGCACTGCTGTTTTATCACCAAGTCACCCTGCGCTTGGAAACGGGTACTCAGAAGACTTTTGCCGCAATGACCGGCGAAAAAGGCGCCGTACTGAAGGACGCCATCGAAATCCTTCATAAGCTCGACCTCGGGAACTTGGTCATCCGCGCTCGGTTCATTCGCGGCGAGGTTGACAATTCCACCCCAGCGGAAGTTCGCAACTGGATCAAAGTGCTCGAGGGCGTCAGGCCTGCCATGATCCATATACGCTCTCCCGCGAAAGGCTTCTTGCCTAAAACGAAAGGCGTCGGGGCAAAGCGACTAAAAGAGATCATTGCGGAGGTTGAAGAGAAACTCAACTTCCCCTGCGAGATCATCGACTAGGAAGGCAAGGAGATATCATGACTCGTATTGAGACGTCCAGTGACGGAAGCATTCAGATCGAAATCGCAGATAGCGCAGGCTATTGCTGGGGTGTCGAGCGCGCTATCGACCTTAGTGTCGAAGCCGCTAAGGACACGTCCCGCCCCGTGTTCACGCACGGCGATCTAATTCACAACACCTACACCGTCAACAAGCTGCGCGACGAACACGACATCAACTCGGTTCGCGAGGTCAATGCCGCCCCCAAAGGAGCGGCCCTCATCATTCGTGCGCACGGTGTCCCGCCGCAGACGAAACTGGAAGCCGCCTCGGCCGGTTTGACCGTCGTCGATGGCACCTGCCCCCTGGTCACCAATATCCACAAGAAGGCCCTGCAGCTCCTCAAGGATCAATACAAGATCTTCGTGATCGGCAAGGCGAGTCACCCCGAGGTCATCGGGATCGTAGGCGCTGTAGAGCACGCTGGGGGCGAAGCTCAGGTCCTCGAAAGTATCGCGGACGCGGAAGCCCTTCCCGTAATGAAGCGCGTTGGCGTGGTCATGCAGTCCACCCTCGTCGCCCACAAAGCAGGTGATATCGTCTCCGTCCTGACTGCCAAATCACGAGAGGTCATGGCGATCAATACAATCTGCCATGTGACAACGGAACGCCAGCAAGAGGCAGACCACCTAAGCGAATCTTGCGATGCGATTCTTGTCGTTGGATCGCCGCACTCGTCGAACACAAAGAAGCTTGCCGAAGTCTGTGCCAAAGGCGGCGCCCCGACTCACCAAGTGGAAGGCGTCACCGACCTGGATTTGACCTGGTTCGCCGGCAAGCGCCACATTGGTATCCACGCCGGCGCCTCTTCGCCGGTTGAGGTGATCGAAGAGATCATCGCTTTCCTGCTCGACAACCTCGTCGAGTCGGTCGCCTAGCGGCTCCCCCAAAAGAGGGCTAGCGAGGCGCGTCCCCTTTCCGTCGTGCGGAGCTCGCACGCGGACTCCGCAATTCGGAGCTTGGCAGCGCTGTTGCCAAGCTCGGCTAGACCGGAAGCGGCCATCGAACAGAGCGTATTCTGGTCGGTCCGCTAAACAGGAACCCTTGGATTCGTCAGCGGAATCGACTTCCCACTGTCATCCACTGCAACCATCGTCACAACTGCCTCGGTCACTAGCCTGCGGTCTACTGAGCCGAAACGGCTCTCGCTCCAAACCTGTACGTCAACACGAACAGAAGAGCGTCCCACTTTTAGGGTTTCGGTAAAAAACGAAACCACATCCCCCACGTGAACGGGCTCGCGGAAGATGATCTCATCCATGGCTACGGTGACTAGCTTTCCCTCGTGGTGCTGGTGACTCTCGACCGCGGCCGCGAGGTCAATATGGGACAGGATCAACCCTCCAAAGATCGTCCCCGCCGCATTGGTATCTTTGGGCATCATGACGACGCGGATCGTAGGGCATTTGCCGGCGGGGAAATCGGAGGATTTTGTCATTGGTATACCTTGGGAGTGCGGCGAGTAGTCGGCGAGTGCTCCACGCTGAGCTGCTAGAGTGCCGCTTCTTTCTCCCGCTTGCCAGTCCATAGTCCTATCGTAGTGCGATGAGAATCTATTCCGACGAGTTCATGCTCCTTCATGACACGGGCGCTGCCCATCTTGAGCGCCCCAGCCGCCTCGAACGGCTCCTCGCTAGCCTTAGGCATAATCCCATCGCGGGCGTCTCCATGCACACGCCGAGACCCGCAACTTTCGAGGAGTTGACCCGGATTCACACCCAAGAATACGTTCAAAGTGTATTCGATCTAAAAGGACAAGAGCTTGACCTCGATCCTGACACTCGCCTCTCGGCAAACTCCGTCGAAGCGGCCAGGCTCGCAGCTGGAGCCGGTATCTGCGCCGTCGAAAGTGTCGTTAGTGGAGAATGCTCCCGCGCCTTCGCGCTGGTGAGACCGCCGGGCCACCACGCCGAGGCCGACCACGCCATGGGGTTTTGCGTATTCAACAACATCGCTATAGCTGCCCAGCACGCCATAGAGACCCTTGGAGTCCAGCGCGTCCTAATCGTGGACTGGGACGTTCATCACGGCAATGGCACGGCGCACTCTTTCGCCTCCCGGTCCGACGTACTCTTTTTCAACACCCACCAATCCCTCCTCTACCCTGGAACGGAGCAAGCATCGGACACGGGCTCGGGCGAGGGAGAGGGCTTCACGTTTAACATTCCCCTTGAACCTGGATGCGGAGATGACGAATACCGTGCGATTTTTAAGGAACAGCTCGTCCCTGCCGCCAACGCATTCTGCCCACAGCTCGTTCTCATCTCAGCGGGATACGACGCCCACGAGCGCGACCCCGTGGGCTCCATGAACGTCACCGACCACGGCTTTGGCGACTTAGCACACATTGTTGGGGAGATTGCCGCCGAGCACGCCGGAGGCCGCCTAGTGGCCTTCCTAGAGGGTGGCTATGACCTGGTTGGCCTAGTGGGAGGCGTGAGGAGCACCATCGAAGCCTTGCTTTAGGCGCGGATACGAAAAAGGAGCAGGCAGGCCTGCTCCTTTTTCAACGGACGTACGGGCCTTGGCCCTTTAGTCCATGTGCGACTGAACGCGCTCGTCACCCATTTCCAGCTTGGTCGCCCAACGCTGAACGAACTTGGCGCCGAAGATGCCAACGATGCGAATGATACCCTTGGAAAGGCAGCGCAAAGCGAAGTCCACGGGGCCCCACTTCAACGGACTCTTAATCCCTTGAGCGCGGTTGTAGATCGTGTTTTGTTCGGTGACAAGCCACTCCGAGTACAGCATGTACATGATCAACAGCGGCTTCGCCATCCAACGCTTATCAAGCGTCTTCTTAGCGAAGGGCATCATCCGAGGGAAGCGAACAAGAATCGGGAACCACTTGTGTAGGTTCTCAATCTGCTCCTTGTCCTTCACCTGAATGGTTGCCTCACGGTTGAAGTTCGCGGGGAAGTCGTCGTATGCAGCGACGGCAACACCAAGACCTTCGGTGATCTCGTTGAGGTCAAACTCGGGGTACGGCTGAACGATCGAGCAGAGCGGGTGATCCACTCCGCACTCAATGTTCAGCTGAATCGTCGCGAAGTCGTCTTCAATCGTTCCGCCGGGACCGCCAAGCATGTTGAGGGAGCCAAGGCGAATACCGTTCTCCTTAATCCACCTAGACGCGTTGCGCAGCTGCACCGTGTCCGTGTTCTTGCGGAAGACGGTGTTGCGGACGAAATCACTCGCGGCCTCGAATGCGATGCGTGCGTACACGCAACCAGCGCGGCGCAAGTTCACGATTTGGCGCTCTTTGACGATGTTTGCCATCAAGATGCAGTCGAACGGCAGGCCAACCTCTTTGGGCCATCGATCGGCAAACTCTTCCAGCCAAGCATCCTTCAAGTTGAAGATGTCATCGAGGAAGTGAACGAAGTCCAAAGGATAGTTCTTGCGGATCTCTTGCACTTCCTGGATCACGTGGCTCACGGAGCGCTTGCGAACATACTGCTTGTTCGTCGCACCATAGATGCGCTTCCAGGCGTGGTGGAAACAGAAGCTGCACATCATCGGGCAGCCACGTTGCGTCACGATAACCTTGCGCGGGCTGTTGGCGTACAGCGGCGCGGCGTCGTAAAGCACCGTGCGGTCGGGGATGCCGAGCTCGTCGAGGTCCTGAATCAGCGGGCGCGGCTCGTTGCGAATCATGCCGCCTTTGCCGTCAGCAAAAACAAGGTTCGGGATCGTTGTGAGATCTTCACCGGCCTCCATCTTGTTGAGGAGCTCGACGATCGCGCCTTCTCCCTCGCCAATACAGACCGCATCGATCTCATCCTGCAAAACGCAGTCGGGAAGGAAGGTCACGTGGGGACCGCCCATCAGGGAGAAAAACTTGAACTTGGATTTAAGGATGCGGTTCACATCATAAATCGCCTTGTGGTTGCCGGTCATCAGCGACCACGTGATTACGTCAGGGTTGTAATCCTTGATCTTCTTGAGCCACATGGGGTCGGGGACGATGATCGCCTCCATCTCGTGTCCGGCGTCTTTTACGACGCGACTGAGATACATGGGACCCAAGGCTTCCTGGGGCAACAAACGTGTTATGTGTAGAACTTTCATGGGCAGTATTTAATGGAATCAGGGGGCAAAACGCTCGCCCGATAGGCCATTTGAGGGGATGAGTACCTGCAGCGGAATCGTACCCCATAAGTTCGCCTCCGGGGTGGGCGACTCTTTATTCCGGCGAACGATTTCCACCCGGCTCCTTAATTAAATCCCCCAGGGAAAGATGGGGGTCGTAAAAGGGCCGATTTTACGACCCCGTCATCCGACGAAGACAAAGCTAGATGCACATGACTTCTCATGGTGCCCCGTGCCTATATGCGGCGCTGCAAGCAGCAGTGATTTGATCGATTAACTGCGAATGCAGAGTTTGAAATCGACATATGCGCTTAGTAGAGAGGACGCTCACTTAAACCTAGGATTACCTGAAGAAAAGCACTCCTAAAACGATCAGGCAGGCCGCCAAGACTGAAGTTGTAGGGAATAGCCAGGCGCGGCCCCGATGTCCGAGTTCCATAAAGACGGCCAACACAAGGAAGAGTTTGACGAGGACTGCAGTGAGGATCGCCGCCACCAAAACCTCGGTGCTAAGCAGAACCTCCGCTAAGTAGTAGTTCGCCAGGGAGAAGAGGAGAAGGGTCAGCCAAGTTGCCGTTAGCGCCTTGGTTCCACCGGCCTCTGTAGATGTCCCGCTCATAGGAGGTAGAGAAGTGGAAAGAGAAGGATCCAGACGAGATCAAGCATGTGCCAAAAAGCTGCGCACGACTCTGCTTGAACATGGAAAGCGAGCGCGTTCGATTTCTTGGGAGCACTTAGGCCAACCCAAACCAAGAACCCGATCCCGAGTAGGACGTGTAGGAAGTGGAAGCCCGTCAGGAAGTAGTAAAAGAACCAGAAGGTGCCCGACGAGAGGGTGAGCCCCAGTCCGAACTTTTCGGCGTACTCAGCACCCTTGATGGCGATGAACACCACCCCGAGGGCCGCCGCGGCCAACACCCAAGAACGCGAGCGCTCGGAGCCGCCGCACCTTAGGGCCCGGACCCCCCTCGCAACGCAGTAGCCACTTGTGATAAGCACCAAACTATTTACCAGTGCAAAGCGCGGGTCGAGCAGGGCTTGGGCCGCCTGGAATTCCTCTAAATTCGCCCGCCGCATGAACGCGTAGACAACAAAGAATGCAAACAGCGTTAAGAACTCCGCCGTTAGGAACATCCACCATGCCGCGTCCCCCGGGAGGCTCCAGTCGCGCCTCCGCTTGAAACTCTCTCCGTCTTCTAGAGCGCTATCCATAGGCCTTCACCAAAGCGTCGGGCAGCTCGGAGATGTGCCGAAGTACACGCCACCCACTTGGCCCAAACATCGTGGGAAGAGTCGCCGCTTCACGAGGATCAATTCCGAGCGCGTGAACGGTAACGTTGCAACGCCGTGCCTCGCGTACAGCCCAGGCGACGTCGTGAATCCCATGCCCGCCCTCGTAGCGATCGAAATCGGTCGGCTTGCCGTCGGTGATCACGATCAGGTGCTTCTTGCGGGCGGGGTGCTTCGCGAGCGCAGCGGTTCCATGGCGAATCGCCGGACCGATTCGGGTGTAACCTTGCGGGGTTAGCGCGCCGAGACGCGCACGCCCCACCGTCCAGGAGTCGTCCCAGTCTTTGACCGTCCAGGTGCGGCATAAATTACGCGTATTACTAGCAAATGCCATGATAGAGAGGTTGTCCTCAAGGGACTCCGCAACCTCGCCCAGCACACAGGCCGCCGCAAGCTCAACGTCGAGTACGCGCTTGTTTTCAACCCAGCTGTCCGCCGAGAAGCTCAGGTCGAGCATCACGCAGGTCGCGACATCTCGCTCGAGGCGTGGACTGTGAACATAGTGCCTTCCGGGCGGCGAACCTCCGCGGCGTCTCTCGGCGTACTCTTCGATGACGCCGTCGAGATCGATCTCGTCTCCATCGAGCTGCCGGTTGCGTGCGATCCGCTCCGTGCGAGACTTATCTAAGGCCCGAATCGCACGCCGAATCGTACCGCTAAGTTCGCTCTTGAGGGCCTTCCCGAACTCGGGGTAGCGGGCATCAATTTGGGTCGGATACAGCGTCACCCAATCCCTGCGATAGCTACCCCGCCCCTGATCCCACTCGTCGTAGGTCACGCCGCGCTCACCTGGTTGCGTGGTCATCACATCGGGAATCTCACCGACGTCGCCTATCTCCGCGTTGTAGATCGTCGCGACCTCGGGACCACCTCGAATCATCTCGCGCAGGTCGACACCGTCGAGGGATTCCCCCTGGTCATCCATGTCGTCGGCACCGTCCAGCCGCCGAAATCCGCCATCGAAGTTGTCGGCAAAATCGATCTTCTCGAAGGAGTGGCTTGGCATGTTCTCCTTGTACGGATCCTCTTCCACGACCGTCTCCCGAACGTGATCCCGAGCTGGCGCCTCACGCTCTTCGGCGTCTTGATTCTTGCTCGACTCCGACTCCGAGAGCGCGGCGCCCGCCTGGTCTCTGTCCGTTGGAGTCAGCACCCCCCCAAGTAAAATCAGCGGGCCAGGACTCTGTAGAGGCGCGGCCTTGCTTCGCATCAACTGATGAAAAAACGAACGCACGGGAGGCGCATACACGTCCGGATCCGTACGGAGAAAGGTAGCGAGTGCGTCCTGGAAACGCGGCGTTGTAGCTAGTCGCGTCCGCAATGTCTCGCCGGCATTTACCGCGTGCAGTTCGCCCTCCGTGCCAAGTCTGGCCAGCTCGGCAAGCGCGGCGCGGCGCAAGCACTCTAGCGGCTGCTCAAATGGAGGCAGGTCGGACGGGTCGGGCCTAAAGCAAAACTCATAGGCTGCCGCGCACGATACGCGCGTACAAAACCCCCCGTACTGACGCGCCAACTCCGTCGCGGTGGCCACGGCAAGGGCAAGACGCTCGGTCTCTTTTTGAGCATCCTCATCTACGGGTGACTTTGCGAAGCTGGCAACCATTGCGCCGGCAATCGCGGCCCGCACAAACAGAACGTCGCGATTAGCCCTGCGATCTGGCCCGAGTGCGACAAGCCTTGGCAGCAGCAGCACGCCCTCTAAAATCCCACCCGCGGCTTCGGCGGCACGAAGCGAGAGCCGCCGACCTGCAAACGTACTGGCCACAGCCGACAGCGCAACCTCGTGCTCGCGGAACAAGACGGCCGCACCCTCAAACTGCCCACCCGCCGCACGCTCGAGCGCTCTCCGCCCAGGCCCCCACCTCTTCCAGGCATCACCGAAGAGCTCTTCGATAATGTCGAGGTGCAAGTCAGGCCCGCGCTCGACAATCTTCTTGTCGGGCTTAGCCGGAGCATTTTCATTCGAAGGCGCGGTTCCCATCTTCTTCGAAACCCTAGAAGGCTAGCGAGACGACCTCGCCCAGTGCGGTGAGGATCTCGGGATCGTCTGAGAGGGGCTCGCAGATCGCCGCGCGGCACGCGCTGCGCGGCTCCATGCCAGCACGGATCAATCGAGCCGCGTCAACGAGAAGTCGCGTCGACGCGCGCTCTGCCAGTCCTAGCTCCTCTAGCTCACGCAACTTTGCGCCAAGCTTGACAACCCGAACGGCGACTTTGCTTTCGCAGCCCGATTCGATCGCGACGATCTCAGCTTCAAGGTCTTGCGCCGGATAGTCAAAACTCGCGCCGACAAACCGCTGCCGCGTCGAGGGCTTTAGCTCCTTCCAGCCACGCTGATAGCCGGGGTTGAAGGACACGACAAGCATGAAGTCTTTGGGTGCCGCAAGCTGCTCGCCGCAGCGATCGACGTAGAGATTGCGGCGGTGATCTGTGAGTGGGTGAATTGCGACGATGACGTCGGGCCGCGCCTCTGCGATCTCGTCAAGGTAGAGGATCGCGCCTTCGCGAACGGCGCGCGTTACAGGCCCGTCTTGCCAGACCGTGTCGCCACCCTGTACAAGCCAACGACCGAGCAGGTCCGCCGCGCTCGTGTCGTCGTGACAGGGGACACTTATGAGAGGGCGCCCAAGGCGTGCCGCCATATGCTCGACAAAGCGTGTCTTGCCACAGCCCGTCGGACCCTTGAGCATCAAGGGCAGCTGATCTGCGTAGCAGCGCTCGAAGAGCTCAAGTTCATTTGAGACGGGACGGTAAAAGGGTAGCTCTCCCGAGGGGTTGGGAGAGGCCGCGGGGGGACGTTTGTCGTAGGTCAAAATACTCATCTTCTATTTGCTTTTCGCGCGGGGCAGACGTTCACGAATCGCCGCTACTACAGGCGCAGCATCGGCATTCAGGCCTTCGAGTTGAAAAACCTGCCGGCCCTCGCGATCGAGAACCGTGATGATGTTGGAGTGGGCAAAGTCGCCTTTGATACCGCGCTTGAAGCGAACGCCCAAGGCTGCGCCTACGCCGCGAACTTCAAACTCGTCGCCGTGTAGTAGGGTCCAATGTTTGGGGTCGAGCCCCTTCTCGTTCGCGAACGCCTCAAGCACTTCAGGGGTGTCGCGGTCCGAGTCCATCGAGACCAAAAGGAACTGCACGTCATCGCGATTGCCTGCGGGAATCGCAGCTTCGATGCCCTGTAGGTCGGCAACAATCCGAGGGCATGCGTACGAGCAGTTCGTGAACATCATCGCCGTAACAATCAACTTTCCGCGAAAGTCCTCGAGCACGCGCACCGCGCCCGTTTGATCCGTCCAATCCCCATCGAGTAGGAAGAGTGATGTTTGCGCGGCTGCATCCGTATGATCCGGAGCCGACTCTTCATCGCCACCCCCACAGCCCGCGAGCGCTAGTGCAGCTAGGGCGAGGATTAGGATCGCAATCGTTTTTGCATTCATGCTGTTATTCCTCTGCGTCCGTCGCGCAACGGAAGCCCAAGTTGTTCACGCAGTAGGCGGCCTCTAGGCTGCTGCGGAATGCAAAGCGCATAAAGGCTGCGTAGTCACTGGGATCCGCCGCACCGATAGAACCCGAGCCGCAAAACAAGTTGCGATCGAGTCCGGAGTCGCCTCGGGATTCACCCGTGACGAGGGCGGTGTTGAAGTCTGCAACCCACTCCCAGACGAGCCCGTGAAGGCCTTGCACGCCATAAAAATTCGGGTTGCCAGTGTTTGCTGCGAGCGGAACCTGCGGGGCGGGGAGAGAGTACCAGTCTAGGATTACTTGGTTATAGCTTGGCTCATCGCGCCCGTAGGGGGAGCTCTCGCTAGCCGCGCCAACGTACTCCCACTCCGCCAAAGTCGGAAGCCTGCGTCCGGCCCACTTAGCAAAGGCGCGGGCTGCAAACCATGAGACACGCGTGACGGGTGCATCCCTAATAGCCTCGTCAAAACTGAGGTCCGAGTTCCAGTGTCCCAGGTAACCGGCATCCGCAAACAATCCGGGCACCAGGGAGCGTCGCCACTTCGACTCAGCGTGTACGAAAGCCAAAAACTGCCCGTTCGTGACGGGGTGCGCCTCCATTTGAAACGCCGTGACTTCAAGGCTCTCGGGCTCGTCCTTGCCGGGGTACAGCGGCCTGTAGGTGCCGGCGGGGATCGCGACCAAGAGAGTCGCTTCGAACGGGGGCGGGGCCTGACTCGGCCCCGCCTCGCTCTTGGAATAAGAGACGCCCTCGCCCTGCGCAACTTGCGTCTGTCCCCGGTCGCACGAAACGGCGACCAGGAGCAGACCCGCGCTAACGAGCAATAGGGTGAGGCGTCTCTTCATCAGGCTATTTGGCCGCGCGGACGGCACGGACCTCTTCAAGGTTGACCATCTCGCCCTCGTTGCCCCAAGTGTTGCGGACATAGGTGAGGATGTTGGCCACGTCGTCGTCCGCCAAGTTCAGCATCGGCATGATGCTGTCGAATTTCGTGCCGTTGACCGTAACGGCACCGGTCAGGCCATTCAGTACGACACCAATCGAGCGCGCCTTGTCGGCCATGAGGAAGTCCGATCCTGCAAGCGGCGGGAATGCGGCGGGTATACCAAGGCCTGTGCTCTGGTGACAGGCTAGGCAGTTCGCGACATAGCCGCGCTCGCCAAGCGCCATGCGCTCGTCATGGGTGCGTGTTGCCGGCACACTTACGGCGCCACTTCCCGGCATGCTTTGCACGGCGCCACCTTCGGCTAGGTAGATCCGATCGTCCTGCTTGCCCGAGTACACCACAAGGTCTTCGTCTCCCGTTACCGTCAGCATTCCAAGTGCACCTTTGTTGAAGGCACGGAAGATGCTGTGGTCGACCAAGATAAAGGTGCCTGGAACTTCCACTTTGAACTCCGCAATGGCGGCCCCTCCGGATGGGATCAAAGTCGTCTGCACGTTATGGTTAGGCAGGTTGCCACCCTCGGGATAGAGCGAGTCGAAAATTTCGCCGATCACGTGGAAAGAGCTGACCAAGTTTGGACCGCCATTGCCGACAAACATGCGCACCGTCTCACCAACTTCTGCCGTGAGGGCATTGTCGCCAACCAGGGAGCCAACCCTACCGTTGAAGACAACGTAGTCAGGGATTTCGGTGAGAGCCTTGGCCATACTGAAGGGCTGCAGACCAGCTTCGCCGTAGCCGCCTTCGGTGTAGAAGTCACCCTGCATTACGTAGTACTCCTTGTCCACGGGTGGCAGGCCACCGGCGGGCTCGACTAGGATTAGTCCGTACATGCCGTTGGCGATGTGCATACCGACAGGTGCCGTCGCGCAGTGATATGCGTAGAGCCCAGGGTTTAGAACTTTGAAGGAGAACTGCGACGTGTGTCCCGGCGCGGTGAACGAAGAGGCAGCGCCGCCACCTGGCCCCGTCACCGCGTGCAGGTCGATGTTGTGAGGCATCTTGTTGTCGGCAGCATTGCTGAGGTTGAACTCCACTACGTCGCCAACCCGAGTGCGGATGAAGCTACCGGGTACGGAACCTCCAAAAGTCCAAAAGGTATATTCGACACCGTCGGCGATCTCACCGATGAACTCGCGCACCTCAAGGTTCACGATCAACTTGGTTGCGTGGTCGCGAGTGATCGGAGGCGGGACCATCGGGGGCGAGGTCAACACGGCCAGCTCTGCGCCAACAACAGGTCCCGGATCGACCTGAGTTTGGGCACCGTTGGTTGCGGCTATCGCGGAGGGAGCGGGCTCGCTGCAAGATCCAAGGAAGGTCGCGGCGGTAAGGAGCGCGACTGTGGATAAGCGCGCTGTCGTTTTTCTAGGGGAGTTCATCGAGGTAGGGGGAGAGAGTATTTCGTTTTTGGAGAGACGGGCCTTCGCTCCACATGAAGCGAAGGCCCTAGAGGAGCTAATCCTTGCTAGCTTTTTTTGCTGGATGCGAACGCTCCGGCTGCGCTACCTGCTGCCCCTGAGCTCCCACCGGTCTCGGTAGGATCCACGGGTAGCCCATAGGCGATGAAGTTACGGATGAAGAGGATCACCCCAGCCGTCATCAGGCACGCGGCGAGAACAAGGCCGACGGCGTGTACTTCGAGGCTCTCTTGAACCTCAAGGAAGTCCATGCCCGCTTTGCGCTCCATATAAACTTGGGCGATCCCCATGACTCCGAAAGCGCCGGTCATGCCAATCATGCCGATGTTCGTCGTCCAGAAAGCCC
The DNA here is from genome assembly GCA_937896235.1 of uncultured bacterium. Taxonomy (GTDB): domain Bacteria; phylum Planctomycetota; class UBA1135; order UBA1135; genus CALBMX01. The sequence continues at coordinate 23,128 of CALBMX010000023.1, read as the reverse complement.
ACTCAGCCATCCAGCTCTTGTAGAGCGAGCGGCCGGTCATCTCGGGTAGCACGTAGCTAATCATCGCCAGAATGATCATTGCATACGCGCCCCAGAACGCTAGGTGGCCGTGCATGGCCGTTACCAAAGTTCCATGTGTCCAAATGTTGACCCCCGGCAGTGTGTGCGCAAAGCCAAGGAAACCCGCACCAACAAAGCTCATCACCGCACAACCCAAGGTCCACATCAACGCGATGCGATTGGGATGCTTGCGGCCACCTTTTTTCGCCATGCTAAGAGCGTACATCGCCATACCTAAGAAGGCGAGCGGCTCCAGTGCGGAGAATACGCCACCGACCATCAGCCAGTAGCCTGGCGCGCCGGTGTAGTAGTAGTGATGCCCCGTTCCGAGGATTCCAGAGAGGAAGGTGAAGCCGACAATAACGTACAGCCACTTCTCGATGACCTCGCGGTCGATCCCGGTCAGCTTGATGAGAAGGAATGACAACATCGCGCCCATGATGAGCTCCCACACGCCCTCTACCCAAAGGTGGACAACCCACCAGCGAAAGAACGAGTCGAATACAATGTTCTTAAAGGTGATCATTCCCGGCAGATAGAGCAGCGCGGCTGCGAGCAATCCGAAGAACAGGACCATGGCCGTTGTTGTCTTGCGTTTGCCTTTCCAGATGGTCATGAAAATGACAAGCAAGAAGGTCAGCACATTGATGACAACGAGGTAGTCCAGCTCGCGCGGGATCTCAAGGAACTTGCGACCCTCCCAATAGTTGAAGTGGTAACCAATCACGGCAGTGACACCAACTAACAAGAGCGACACTAGCTGGATCACAGCCAGCTTCGGCATCCAGAGCTCGCGCTCCGACTCCTCCGGAATGATGTAGTAAGCAGCGCCCATGAAACCGGACAACATCCACACAACGAGCAAGTTCGTGTGAACGGCGCGCGCGGTGTTGAAGGGGATGATCTCGTGCAGGCCGTCATACCCCATACGGGCAAAGCCCATGATGAAGCCGTAGATGATCTGCAGAGTGAAAAGCAGCATGCATGCCGCGAAGAACCAGTAGGCAATCTTTTGTGTTTTGTAGCGCATTACAGGCTCCCGAGGTATTCGACGATTTCGTCAAGGTTTTCACCTTTTAGGCCGAGCGTTGGCATCGTAGTTCCAGGCTTGACGGCCTGAGGATCTGAGACCCACTTGCGGAGGTAGTCGGCATCAAATCGAGCGGATACTCCGTCGAGCGAGGGCCCCACATTTCCGCCTTTTCCACCGACGCTATGACACCCCGCACAGACCGTCTGAAAGTACACGGGCGCGCGCGCCATAATCCGGGGGTCCACGTTGGAAGCAACGCCAACGGGAACCAGGTCCGGCTTGGCGGGGAATCCGTTCGTGTCAATGTTGCCGACCCACTTAAAGAAGGCGATGACGTCTGCGCGGTTGCCCGCTGCGACTTCCGCGCCTACGGCCTCGTTGTCAAAGATGTCGTACTTGATCATCTTGCGACGGCCGGGGTAGAAAGCCTCGGGATCTTGCAGGAAGGTATCCATCCACGGCTCACCGCGGCGTTCGACGACCTTCGTGAGTTCGGGGGCGTAATAGGCACCTTCACCCATAAGAGTGTGGCAGCCCATGCAGTTGTTCTTATTCCAGATCACGTGGCCGCGGACAACCTGGTCGGTCATGTCCTCGACGTGCGAGCGCTTCGGGAGCTCCGCCAGCGTATCTAGAGTTAGTAGGAGAAAGGCCACTGCGCACAGGGCCGTCCCACCGAGGAAGAAGGCCTTTGCAGCCGACTTGGTAAGCATCACTTAATTAGGGTTAGGGGAAAGAGGGGGGCTAAATCAGGACTAACTTTGCCAGATATCTGTTTAGTGGCTTCCAAGAGCAACTCGCGTGCCATTGATGATCCTATAATGAGTCTATCACCCCGTCCAGGAATAGGACATGTAAGTCTGCTTATGATCAATCGGAATCAAATTGACTACAACGGACGTTATCACCACAATAACTTGTTATGCAACCGACTACGCCCCGAGAGCTCGAGCTCCTCATCAGCATTGCCATGGATCTCTCGGCGTCCTTGAGCACCCAGGATCGCCACCAACGGTTTGTGAATGCCGTTCAGAGTGCTCTTCCCGTTGATGCGGTGATGTTGATGCGGCACAAGGACGGCGTACTGCACCCGCTGGCCCAACACGGGCTCTCCCGTGACGCTCTGGGCCGCAGCTTTCCCCTTGGCTCCAACCCGCGCCTAAAGAGAATCGCCGAGGCCGACCAGCCGATCATCTTCCCCCACAACTCGGACCTACCCGATCCTTTCGACGGACTCATCCACGGCGTCCCGATCCTCACTGGCCAGATCCATGCCTGCGCGGGTTTCTCGCTTCGCGCCGGTGGAAAGCTCGAAGGCGTCCTAACTCTCGACGCGCTCGAACCTCACGCTTTGGACGAGATTGGTCCCGCCTTCCTCTCCGCGCTCTCGGCGCTAGCCGGCGCCTCGCTAAGAACATCTCTCTTGCTAGAAGCCCTCGAGCAAACCAGCCGGCACCAGGACCAAGTTGCCTCCGACCAAGTACGCGCAAGCCGCGAGCGCTACGGGGCTAGCTTGATCGGGGACAGCCCGGAGCTCGCTAGGTTGCGCGAAGACATCGGCCCCATCGGCCGGTCCGAGTTGCCCGTCCTGATCACGGGCGAAACGGGTGCCGGAAAGGAGCCGACCGTGCGCCGGCTGCATGCGATCTCTCTACGCGCAGACAAACCGCTCATCTATATCAACTGCGCGGCCCTGCCGGAGGCGCTTGCGGAGTCTGAGCTGTTCGGACACGCGCGCGGCGCATTCACCGACGCGCGCGATGCGCGTCCTGGTAAGTTCCAGCTGGCCGACGGGGCCAGCCTGTTCTTGGACGAAATCGGAGAGCTTCCACTTTCGGTACAGCCCAAGTTGTTGCGTGTGTTGCAGTCCGGCGAACTGCAGCGGGTTGGCGCCGACGAAACCAGCCACGTCGACGTCCGCATCTTCGCCGCAACCAACCGCGACCTGTTCGCCGAGGTGAAGGCGGGTCGTTTTCGCGCGGACCTCCTGCATCGGCTCGACGTCTGTCGCGTAACCGTCCCCGCATTACGCGAGCACCCCACGGACATCTCACTTCTAGCGGGTCACTTCTGCGAGCGCGCAAAACGAAGCTTGGGTACCGGTCCGATCAGGCTCACGCCCGGGGCCCAGCGCGCCCTCGAAAGTTACCCCTGGCCCGGCAACGTGCGAGAGTTGGAAAACGTGATTTCGCGTGCGGTGCTACGAGCCATGGTCGTAGGCGAAGCAGGAGAAACCATCGCACTCGAGACCGTCCACCTCGGAGAGGAATTCTCCACCACGCCCTCAAAGGCGGAGCTCCAAGGTACACCAAACCCAAACGCCGACTCCCCACTCAGGGGGACACTAAGGGAGTCCGTCGAGGGCTTCCAGCGCGAGTGCGTGCTGCATGCCCTCGGAGCCAATAACGGCGTATGGTCGAGAGCGGCAAGCGACCTCGGAATGCACCGCGCCAACTTTCACCGACTTGCGCAGCGCCTAGGGATTGAGCGCCCGCGCTTTACGCTATAGCGGCGGCCAGCGCGCGCTTCACATAGATTGGCACCATCTCTTGGCGCCACTCGTGGTCGCCAGGAATGTTAGGCAGAGGGTGGCACTGCTCATAGGCGGCGACCATCACGGCCGCGAGGGCGTCGTCGTAAGACGCCGCGCCGAGCTTCGCGCCGACAAGAAGCGCAGAAGCTTTGCGAACACGCAGCGGTCGGGCCTGCAGAGCGATCACCACGATGTCCGCGTGTTCGATGACCCCTTCGCCGTCCACATCCAAGCGCGCGGCGACGCCGAGCAAAGGGAAATCGATCGAGCCGCGCATCCGCAGCTTTGCATAGCCGCCTTTGTGCCCAACGGGAGTTGCCGGAATGTGGATGCGCGTTAGCAGTTCGTCAGCAGACACCTTTTTATTCCAAGCGCCGTCGGCCTTGAACAGCTCGTCAAAAGCTAACGTGCGCTTACCATTGCCGTATTCCGTAGGCGCCTTTTGGAAATCGAGCGTCGCCGCCAGGGTCGCCAGCGCAGGTGCGGAGTCGTTACTCGCGGCTGCAACGCAGCGCTTGCCGCCCTCAACAACGTGACATGCCGAGCCATCCTTCTTGAGGCAGAAACCCAAGCTACTACGCCAAAAGTGACTCTGATTAATCCACTGGCAGCGCGTGTCCAACATCACGTTTCCGCCAATGGTGCCCATCTGGCGATGTTGCGGCCCCGCAATCGTCCCTACGGCTTGGGCCAGCGCAGGGGCGATGCGCTGTACATCGGCACTCTCCGCGATGTCGACGAGGGAGGTCAAGGGGCCGATGGAGAGTCCACCCTCGGCGGTCACCTCAATACCTCGCAGCGCTTCGATCCCACCGAGCGCAACAACCACGTCCGCTTCAATAAATTCGTGCTTGAGGTTCGGGATCAAGTCGGTACCACCAGCAAGGAACCGGCCGCGCCCATTGGCGTCTGCCACGAGCTGAATCGCTTCCTCGATTGTTGTCGGGCGCTCGAGTGTGAATTGGGGGAGTCTTAGCATGACGCGCCTTTCGTTTCTTTGTCTAGTGCGGCCTTTGCGCGCAGTGCGGTGAGCACGCGACCAGGCGTAAAGGGAAGCTCGCGCAGGCGAATGCCGACGGCGTCATAGATCGCGTTCGAGAGCGCGGGCAGCGCGGGATGCAGCGGGCCTTCACCAGCCTCCTTAGCGCCGTACGGACCCTCCGGGTCAATACTCTCGACAATCAAGGCGTGTAACTCAGGCGTGTCCAGTGCGGTTGCTAGTGGATAGTCAAGTAGCGACGGACCGCTGTGTAAACCGAAGCGGTTGACCTTGTGATCTTCAAAGACGGCCTCGACGATCCCCATGTAGGCCGAGCCCTCCATTTGCCCGGCGACCAACATCGGGTTGAGCGCGCGCCCACAGTCGTGCGCGACCCAAACGTTCTTCAAGTCAATCATGCCTGTCTCCACATCGACGTCCACCTCGACAACGTGCGCGGTGAATGAATAGGCTGGCGAGGCGCCAATCGAGCCACCGCGATAGTCGCCGCCAAGAGTTGGCGTGTTGTAGGCGCCCGTGCTGCCGAGGGTGTCGTGGAAGGCCTCGGCGATCTCGAATGCTTCGCGTGTGGTTATTTTGGTCTCGCGCTGCTCGGTGTCGAACACCTCACCGCTCCCAAGGTATACGCGCTTCGCATCGACCTCCCACTTCGCAGCAACGGCCTCCACAATCTGCTTGCGCAGTTTACGGCACGCATCGATCGTGGCGTTTCCGACCATGAACGTCACGCGCGAAGAGTACGCGCCGAGGTCAACCGGGCACAAGTCCGTGTCCGCGGCGACCACCCGCACGTCCAGGGGATCGAGGCCAAGCTCTTCGCAAAGGATCGTGCGCACGACGCTGGAGCTGCCCTGCCCAATGTCATTCCCGCCAGTAAATGCGGTCACCAAACCAGAGCGATCCACCTTGAGTTGGATGCCTGCCTGCGGCATGTCGTTCGGGTAGATCGGGTAATTTGTGCCCGAGATGTACATTGAACCCGCAACGCCAAGCCCCGTACCAAGAGGCAGCTTGCCTCGGCGTGTCTTCCACTCGGACGCACGCTCGACTTCGTCCAGGCAGCGCCCAAATCCGTTCGAGGTGACGCGCTGGCCGTTGACGGTTTTTGTGTTCTCGCCGATATCGTTCACGCGGCGCACCTCAATCGGATCCATACCAATCGCTTCCGAGAGTTCGTCGAGTTGAATCTCAAAAGCAAAGCGCGGCTGCACCGATCCGTGCCCGCGCTTCGGCCCACATGGCGGCTTATTTGTGAAGACGCGGGTCGAATCGAATCGGTAGTTTGGAAAATCATACGGACCCGTCAAGAGCTGACCCGAGTAGTACGTCGTCACCAACCCAAAGGACGAATAGCTGCCGCCATCAATCGTGATCGTGGCTTCCACACCGGTCAAATGGCCGTCTTTCTTGATGCCGGTCTTATACCGCATCTGCATCGGGTGGCGGCCTCGATGGGCGTAAAAGACCTCTTCACGCGTCCATAACATCTTCACGGGCCGGCCTGTGATGAGAGCTAACTTTGCGACTACGAACTCGAGCGAAAAGGGATCCGACTTGCCGCCGAACGCGCCGCCGAGGGTCGGCTGAATCACGCGTAATCGGGACTGCGGAAGACCGAGCACTCGGCTCACTTCGCGTTGAACGTAGTGCGTGATTTGCGTTGACGACCACAGGGTCACCAGCCCATCGGCCGAGGCGCGTGCGACCGCGCAGTGCGGCTCAATCGCGGCGTGTGTTGAGCCGTGGAAGACGAAGTCCTCTTCCATGACCACGTCGGCAGAGGCAAATGCGCTCTCGAGGTCGCCAAACTCAAGCTCGACGCGCTTGGAGATGTTGCCGTGCTTATTTCCCGGGTGAATCGCAGGCTCGTGCCGCACAAGCGACTCGTTGGGATCGAAGTAGGAGTGCAGCACCTCGTATTCGACCTCGATCAAACGCACTGCCGCATTTGCCGTGTCTTCGTCGATGGCGGCAACAGCGGCGACCTCGTCTCCGATAAAGCGAACCTTATCAACGGCCAGCGCGTTCTCATCCTTAGTCCAAGGAATCACCCCGTAACAAATCGGAAGGTCTGCGCCTGTGATGATTGCGTGAACACCCTCAAGCGCTAGCGCTTTGGACGTGTCGATGGACACAATGCGCGCGTGGGCGTGCGGGCTGCGCAAAAGCTTTGCGTGCAACATGCCCGGAAGCATGATGTCGTCCGCATATACGGCCTCACCTGTAGCTTTAGAGAGCCCCTCGATTTTCCGCAAGGACTTCCCAACGGCCCGAAATTCGTCTCCCCATGGAGCGCCGGTTCCGTGTTGATCGCGAGCGCCCACTACGCGTCGCCTCCGTTTTTACCGGAAAGACTTGTCGTGGACTTCCAAGGATTGCCATCACTCCAGCTCGGAGATTCAGGCTCCGCGCCCGTGCTCTCCGCAATCGCGAGCTCTACCGCTTGGACGATCTGCGTGTACCCCGTGCAGCGGCATAAATTGCCCGAGAGCGCCTGTCGAATCTCGGTTCGATCTGGCGTTGGGTTCTCATTCAGAAGGGCGCGAGCCGAGAGCATCATTCCCGACTGGCAAAACCCGCACTGCAACGCGCCGCAGCGATCGAACGCGTCTTGGACGGGGTCCAGGCCTACGCCGCCCGCCTTGCGGTGCGCGGGCTGCAAGCCCTCAATCGTTTGCACTTTTTTGCCCTCGGCATTCGCGGCGAGAATGAGGCACGACAGCTGCGGCTTCCCATCGATCAAGACGGTGCACGCGCCGCAGTCGCCTTTGTCGCATCCCTGCTTCGTTCCGGTGAGGCCAAGTTCGTAGCGCAACAGTTCAAGCAAAGTCCAGTGCGCGGGCACACTGGCGCGAACGCGGTCGTCGTTGATGGACAGTTCTAGGGAGATCGGCGTGGACATGGCGAGCATTCTCGCCTCCAAACGGCCAATCGACAAGGGATGGCCCCTGCAAGCCGTTTCTGTAGAGGAAAGAAACTGCTCCGCAGCGCATCATAAGGACCGCAATCCCCCTTTCGCGCACAACGGAAGTTCGGCAAGCACTCTACTTCTTGTGTCCGGGGTCTACCCGCCGGATCCTGCCGAGACCTCCTCCGGACCCCTTCGCGTTCCAAGGGAAACCCTAAATTGATTTCGCAACACCAACGCTAGAGCCACGGCCCGCTCCCCTTTGGGCGACCTAGGCCTTATCGGAGCATGGCACTTTCTGATTTTCAAAATCCGTGCTTCAATCGTGCCCCCCCCTCCCCGTTTGTGGGGAATTCCCAAGCAGCCAAGGAGCCACAATCGACCGCAATACGCCCCTAAAATACGGTTACACGGACGCGTACATCGCCAGAATCGCAGCGAGCGTCAACCGCTCCTGGCCGGGCTTTGATCGCGCTGCATTCACGGCACTTATCCTTGCCAGCAACTGGGACGAGCTTGAGCTCAAGGATCGCATGAGGTGTATCTCAAGAGCGCTCGACGAAACGTTACCCTCGGACTTTAGCGAGGCGCTCGCCACTCTCGACCCCGTCCTCCACGAGTTCAGCGGCTTCCTCGCCATGTTTTTTCCCCACTTCTTAGAGAGGCGGATTGCGAGGGACTTCGAGGCTAACTGGGAGCTCGGCGTGCTTGCCCTCGCACGCTTTACGGTGCACTCCTCTTCCGAGTTTGCCGTGCGCCCCCTGATCCTCCAAAATCCAGCTCGGATGCTCGGCCAAATGCTCGATTGGACGTCGAGTGATTGCGAGCACGTGCGGCGTCTCGCCTCGGAAGGCTCCAGGCCGCGGCTGCCCTGGGCGATGGCACTTCCAGCCCTAAAACATGACCCCACCCCACTGCTACCCATTCTCGAGGCCCTGCGCGACGACCCCTCCGAGTACGTCCGCCGCAGTGTGGCGAACAGCTGGAACGACATCTCCAAGGACCACCCCGGTATCGTTTTGGAAATGGCCGAGCGCTGGCTGGAAGAGACACCGTCAATCTCCTCCACCGGCGACCGCAGGCGGCTCGTCAAGCACGCCTGCCGAACGCTACTCAAAGCGGGCAGCCCGCTTGCGATGGTGCTATTTGGCTTCCGCGACCCCAAAGCCCTTCACGCAGAAGCCTTCCGGCTCGAGCGTCCGACGATCCGACTGGGCGACTCGTTGGAGTTCACGTTTCGCATCGCCAGCAAATCCAGCATCGGTCGTGTGCGCATCGAGTACGCCGTCTTCTACCAGAAGGCAAACGGGTCCATGAGCCCAAAGGTTTTTAAGATCAGCGAGCTGGATTGCGTCGGCAAGCAGCGCACCGTCACCCGCCGACACAAATTTCGAGACCTCAGCACACGCAAGCACCACGCCGGCCCCCACGCGATCGAGCTCCGCCTCAATGGGGTGCCGAAGGCGAAGCTAGGATTTGAGCTGCGCCTCTAGTTGCTCTTGGGCTTCTGCTGCAAATCGGTAGAATGCCGGCATGAGCACCAAGCAGATCCTCCTCGACATCGCCTCGTTTTTAGATTCGAGGCCATCGCTCATGTTGAGTGCTCCCGACCGAGACGGGCAGCGCACAATCCTCGATGCTTTCCTGGCGGTTTGCTACAAAGAGCTTGGCGCCGCCCCCAGGCTGCTCGATGGCGATAGTATGCGCTCGCTTCTACGAGAGCACTTGCCGCGCCACTTCAAGGCCAAGGATCCGCTTGCCAAGGTGACTCCTGACGTGATCATCGCCTACCTCGAGCACCTTGTTGGCGTGGAGAACGTCCCCTTCGCCTTCGAAGCGCGGATGGCGATTCAAGATGCCGAAGCCGACTTCGTGGCCGCTGTACTGGGCGGTCAAGCGGGCCGCGTCCAGACGGGCAAAAAGCGGGACCCCTTTCAACACGGCGCCTCTAAGTTGGGACGCAACGATCCTTGCTCCTGCGGTAGTGGCAAGAAGTTCAAGAAGTGCCACGGGAAGAGAGCTGCCGAGTAGGGGACCGTCTGGCGGGGTGGCGTGGCGATTCCGCGCGCGCGAGCTGCTCGTGCCCCGATCTCTCATCCCAAGCACTTTCGTCTCGTGGGAGCTGCGCTTTTTTTCGGCTCGCATGGGAGGCCTCTTGGAGAGAGTCAAGCGGGCTCAGGCCCCACCTCGAGGAAAAACGCCTTGCCCATGACTGGTCAAGTTGGGGGCTACGCCTTGTGATCTGGGCTTGGATCTGACACCCTTCGCCGCAGATCCGATGAAGCATTACGACAAGACGCTAAGGGCACCTTTATGGGCACGCGGGGGACACTCCCAAACACTGCTTGGGCACGTTCTCCCCTCGCCCGGTGAGAAAATTGGCTCCGCTTATGGCCACGCTTCTAGCTCCATCGAACTGGATGATGGCGACCAACTGGTCGCCTTTGTCCTGCCTCCCATCGGCCCACCCAATAACGTCCGCGTGCACCTTTTCCACGGGCTTTCCGGCGATGTCAACTCCGAGTACATGAGAAGAACTGCCGAGGTCCTGCGCGCAAAGGGCTGCGAGGTTTGGGCCGTTAACCATCGCGGCTGCGGCGAGGGGCTGGGGCTTGCAAAGGGCCTCTACCACTCCGGAAAAGTCGAGGATATGCAGGCGGTTCTAACAGCCAGCCGCAACGCGCCAGGCGGGGCCGACCGGAGGCACGTTGTTCTCGGGTTTTCGCTTAGCGCAAATATCGCCTTGCTCCTCGCGGCGAAGAAGCTTGAACCCGCACCCGATGGTGTGCTTGCGGTCAACCCCCCTATGGATTTGGCGCGCGCGGCACATGACATCCACCTCGGTGGAAACCGCATCTACGAGCTGCGCTTTCTACGGCGCCTTTGCAGAGCGATGGAACAGCGCTTCCTTGCGGGTCAACTTGAGCGGCGCATGCCGATCACAAAGACAATGAGCCTAGCCGCATTCGACGACGTCGTGACTGCGCCACTTGGCGGCTTTACAAGCGGCGCCGACTATTACGAGCGCTGCTCGACGCACCTGCGGCTTCGCGACATCGAACTCCCAACAGTCATTATCACAACGCGCGACGATCCGTTTGTCTCGGGCCGAGCCCTGGATTCCCTTGCGCACTCACCCTCAGTACACCTTCACCTCGAAAATACGGGCGGTCACGTCGGCTACCTCAGCAGAGGTGCCTATCCTTTTTCCTTTACGCGCTGGCTCGATGGCGCCGTCATGCACTACCTAGAGGAACTCGTGCGAGAGATAGAGAACTAAGCGCGTGCGGGATCGCTATCATGCGCACGTCAACTCACCCCGCGTTCCCAGCCGAAAACCATGTCGTATCAATTCTATAGCTTCCTCCACATTGCCGCGATGTTCCTATTCGTCGCCATGACACAGCGCGCCTTGGCCGCTCCGAAAGCGCGCGAGAAGAAGCCGCTCATGATCACACACATCATGGCATTCATCGGGCTCGTCGGAGGCTTCGGCCTGATCGCCCGCCTCAGCTTAGGTTGGCCCGGCTGGGTGCTCGTGAAGGTCGCCTGCTGGCTCGGCATCATGTTCATGCCCAGCATCGTCAAGCGCAAGCCCGAGCTAGCTCCCAAGCTCACCCTCGCGACGATCGCGATGGTGCTCATCGCAGTTGCGATGGTCGTTTTCAAGCCGTTCTAAAGGCGTACCCGTCAGCAATCAACCGTAGCGGCCTTCGATATAATCGGCGGTCGCTTGGTTTTGCGGAGTCAGGAACATCTCCCCTGTCTCCGTATGCTCGATCACCTTGCCGAGCAACATAAAGATGCACTCATCGCTAGCGCGACGCGCTTGAGCCATGTTGTGCGTCACGATCAGAATCGTGTACTCGCCGCGCAGCTCCCAGATGAGGTCCTCGACAGCGGCCGTTGCCTTTGGGTCTAGCGCGCTACAAGGTTCGTCCATCAGAAGGACGCGCGGCTTCATCGGTAGAAGCCTCGCGATGCACAACTTTTGCTGCTCCTCTAGGGAGAGGCTCGTGGCGACAGTGCCAAGCTTGTCCTTCACGTTATCCCACAGAAGGACTCGCTTCAGAGACTTTTCGACGATGTCGTCCCCCTCGCTCTTCGATGGCTTCTTCTTGCTGTGCAAGCCAAGCCCGAACAGCACGTTATCGCGAATCGAAATGGGCAGCGCATTCGGGCGCTGGAAGACCATGCCTACTTGCTTGCGCACCTGCACGAGCTCGACGCCTTCGGCCATGACGTCCTCGCCAAAGACCTTTACGCTGCCTTCCGTGCGCACATAGCTGTGTCGCTCGTTGATGCGGTTGACGGTCCGAAGGAACGTCGACTTACCGCAACCCGAGGGGCCGATCATCGAAGTCACCTTGCCTTCTCTGATCGAGATATCGACATCGAAGAGCGCTTGAAAGCTGCCGTACCAAAGGGAGAGACCCTTGGTCTCAACCGCCATTGCCTGTGATTTAACCAAAGCGACCCTCCAGGTATTCGGTCGTTCGGTTGTCCTCTACTTTGCGTTTGAAAAGATCTTCGGTATCGCCGACCTCAACAAGCTCGCCTTGAAGGAAAAACGCGGTTCGCGTTGCAAGCCGTCGGGCTTGGGCTACTAGGTTTGTAACAAGAATGATCGTCACCTCTTTTTTCAACTCTTTGAGCACGTCCTCGATGCGCATTGTTGTCACAGGGTCCACTGCGATCGAAAACTCATCCAACAGGAGAATCTGTGGAGCCTGCGAAAGTGCGCGCGCAATCGTGAGGCGCTGCTGCTGGCCACCTGAAAGTAGACTTCCAAGCGAATTCAGACGATCCTTGACCTCATCAAAAAGCGCGGCCCGCGTCAGGCACCGCTCAACGATCTCGTCCAGCTCGGCCTTGGACTTAATTCCGGAGAGGCGCGGGGCAAGGGCCACGTTTTCGTAAATCGAGAGGGGCAACCCAACTGGAAGCGGAAAGACAACGCCGATACGACTGCGCAACGCGTAAACGTCACGCCAGTCGTTCACGTCGACACCATCGAACTTGATGGACCCGGTCACAACCATGCCCGGCGTCATCTCGTTCATGCGGTTCAGCGCGCGCAGGAACGAAGTCTTGCCACTTCCCGCCGGCCCGATAATCCCGAAGATCTCGTTCTCGTATACATCAAAGCTCGCGGCGTGAAGGGCGACCTTATCGCCGTAGCGAATCGTCAGGTCGTGCACCTCGAGCTTCTTGACTCGTCGTTTTACCACTTCTTTTTCCCTCGCAAGTAGGTGCGGAAGGCCATCGAAGCCGAGTTGAGAATCATCACGATTCCAATCAGCGTCAGCGCGACGCCATAGGGTAGGCCGTCGGGAACGTTAGGCACCTGGGTGGAGATGACGTACAAGTGCAGGGACATCGCCATCGTCTGGTCGTAGACACTCGTCGGCAAGAACGGCAGGAAAAACGCCGCGCCGGTGAACATGATCGGCGCCGTTTCGCCAACGGTGCGGGAAACTTCAAGGATCACTCCCGTCAAGATACCGCTAATCGAATTGGGCAGTACGATCCGCCAGATGGTCTGCCAACGTGTGGCCCCCATGTTCCAGCATGCCTCGCGGAAAGACTGAGGGACGGCTTGCAGCGACTCGCGCGTCGCCACAATCACGACGGGAAGTGTCATCACCGCGAGGGTCAGGCTGGCCGCCAAGATGCTGGTTCCAAACTCGAAAAAGAGAACAAATGCTCCCACACCGAAGAGTGCGTGGACGATCGAGGGAACTCCTGCCAGATTGATAATCGCTAGGTTGATGATGCGAGTCAACCAGTTGTCCTCAGCGTATTCACTCAGATAGATCGCGGCGGCAACTCCAAGGGGAACCGACGCCAACAGGGCTACAGCTACCAACCAAAGGGTGCCTACTAGGGCGGGGAAGATTCCACCCTCGGTCATTCCGTTTGTCGGGTATTCCGAGAAGAAGGCCCAGGAAAATATGCCGTCGCTCTTTACCACCAGCGTAATAAGGATCACCGCAACGGGAATGATCAACGTAACCGTGACCATGCCGAACAGAATCTTGAAGAGCGTCTCCGTTCGCTGGTTTTTACGGTTCAGCTCCGTCGTCGTGAAGGAGGAGGTCATGAGTTCTTCCCGCTCATTTTGAGTCCGCCGCGGACAAAGATGTCGGCCGCCATGTTGATCACAAAGGTGATGAAAAAGAGCGTAATGCCGATCGCGAACAGCACCTTGTAGTGATCGGATCCGTGGGCAGTCTCCCCAAGCTCGGCGGCGATCGTTGCAGTCATCGCGCGAACGGAATCGAAAGGGCTCGTGGGCAAGTTGACCGAGTGGCCCGTTGCCATGAGTACCGCCATGGTCTCACCAAAGCCACGCCCGACACCGAGCAAAACTGCAGCGACCAGTCCCTTTTTCGCAGAGGGTAGGACCACTTTGAAAATGACCTGCCAGCGCGTCGCCCCCAGGGCTTCCGCTGCTTCGCGGTAACCATCGGGAACCGCTTTGAGCGCGTCTTCCGCGATGGTGGTCATGATGGGTGCCGCCATCAGGCCAAGAATCACACCCGCGTTCAGAACGTTCAGGCCGACCGGGACATCAAACACTTCGATGATCAAAGGGTTCATGATCGACAGACCGATGAATCCCCAGACGACCGAGGGAATGGCCGCCAGAAGCTCGACTAACACCTTGAGAATCTCACGGGTTTTCCCCGTTGCGAACTCGCCGATAAAAATCGCTGCGCCGATCGAGAATGGAACGGCGATAAGCATCGCCAATCCGGTAACAGAAGCTGTCCCGACTAGGAGAGCGAGGATCCCGTGGTTGGGCTCCATTGCCGTCGGGCGCCACTCCGGGGAGGTGAAGAACTCAACAAGGTCGAGATCTCCAAGCATGTAGCCCAAGCCCTCTTTCGCCACGAAGCCGAAAATCGCAAGGACAAATACGATGGCAGAGATACCACCAAGCAGCACCAAGATACGCGCAACCTGGTCGATCCACCAAGCGCTGCCACGGGCGTTTGCAGCAACCTCTGTAGAGACGATCGATTTCGACATTCGTCTAGCTCTCGTCCTCTTCCCCGCCACGCAGAATCTCCATCAGATCCCCCAAGCGTGGAACCAATTGGTCAAACACAGCTTTAGGATTCCGACGGTCGGTCAAGCGCCAACTCAACAGCGTAGTGTGGTATGGGACCTTCCGAACGTGCTCGTGCACCCCGCCAGCAAGGTCGATCAGAAGGTCGAATTCGCGCATGTATCGGGTTTTGCCGGTAAAGAGGCGTGGCTCTTCGTTTACGAGGTTCAGACCGACCGTGTCGCCAAAGGCTACATAGGCTTCGTCCATTTGATCGGCAGTGTTCCAGCCCGCGCTTGAATAAGTGCCGGCCTCGGGGAACGCCTTGCGCGCATAGTGCTCCGCCAAAACGCTCGCACCGGCATTCCGCCCATCGACAAAGAGAATGTCGAACGTTTTCTTGGGCTTGACCTGGCCCGTCACTGCAAAAACCGTCTGCTGGCAGATGTTTTTGGACTGGTGCATGACCCGTTCGAGGCGGTTGAACATCGCCATGAAGGCGAAGAGATCGGCGATTGGCCGACTCTTCTCTTCGCCCTCTTTGACTAGGTCATTAAAGACCTTGTCGAACGTCGTACCGAAGCCCGCGATGGCTTGACTTGTGCCCTTGGCAAGCTCGACGTCGCGCTCTTCAAAAGAGCGGGTCGCCTGACGGAGCAACTTCACGGCCTGCTCACCCATCATCTCGATATCGCGCTGGGTCGATGTCGGTGCGCGACCCGAAAGGGAAAGGGCAGCCCTCGAAATCGTCTCGGAATAGTCGCCGATCCGCTCCAGGGTTTGGTTGATGCGCATCACCGAAGAGATATAGCGCAGATGACCCGCGCTAGGCAAGTGCCTAGCTACGAAGATGTGACAGAGATGGTCGAGATCAGTCGACAGGCGGTTCGTCGGCAGGTCGCCAAGAATCGTCTCCGTCGCCAAGTCTACATCTCTTGTCAGAGCCGCTTGGATACTGCTCTCGAGAGAGCGGAGGACGGCCTTCCCCATCTTGCGCACCTGTTTGCCGATGCGCTTGAGGTCCTTTTGCAGTTTTTCTTCGTAGCCGGACATAGGATTACTTGATGTCGATCACGGGCGCGTAGCCCTTGTTCAAGATGATGCGCTGGCCCTCTTCGCTGAGGATCCAGTCGAGGTACAACTTGATGTCGCCCTCTGGTTGGCCAGCAGTGTACATGAACAATGGGCGGGCGATGGGATAGGTTCTGTCAGCAGCTGTAGCCACAGTGGGAATCACTGGCTTGCCGTTGCTGTCCAGGACGGGCACAAGGCGGACGTGATCCGTAGCGTAGGCGAGACCACTGTAGCCGATGGCACCGGGGGTCTTTTCGCATAGATCGACCACATCCTTGGAGCCGTGCATGTCGAGGGTGCCCAACTTGTACTTGCCCTCTTTGCCGAGAACGGTGTCGCGGAAGTACGCATAGGTTCCCGAGTTGTTTTGACGACTCACGCGAACGATCTTGTCATCATTCAAGCCGGGAATCTTGATCCCGAGTTCACTCCAGGTCGTAGCTTCGCCGTGCTCTCCGTAAATCGAGGCCAACTGCTCAAGAGAGATGCTCTCGATGGGGTTGTCTGCGTGAACGTAGACGGCAAGTGCGTCGTAGCCGACGATCCACTCGATCGGATCGATGCCGTTGGCCCGCGCCGCTGCAAGCTCGGACTCCTTCATGGAGCGGCTTGCGTTTGCGATATCAACGGTGCCGTTGATCATCGCACTGATGCCTGTACCGGATCCGCCTCCACCGACAACGATGGCTACGCTCGGGTTGACCTCACGGTAGTTTTCAGACCACGCCTGCGCGACGTTGACGAGGGTGTCCGATCCCTTGTTCTGGATCATTTTGGCCCGCCCCTCGGCCTTTCCACAGGAGAGGATGACGATGGGAAGGAGGAGTGCGGCAAGTGCTGTGTTGAACTTCATCTTGATTTGTAGGGTCTTGTCTTGGTGAAGGCCCCAAAAATTGCTTTGGCCTTCCAAACTCGTGTCTTCGCGGACCTCTCGGTCCGCTCTAGTGCCAAAGAGCATGATCTTCATTTATGAAGATCGTGTGAACGCCACGTGTAGAGCGCGAACCGCTGTAGATATCGGTATCCTACTGGGATGGTAGATTGGTCAAAGCTTATGTCACTCCTAAATCGCGGTGGCTATCGCGTGCAGGAGGCTTCCCCAAAGGACGGTTTTTGTGAGTGCATCTTCGTTTTAGGGGCAGAATCTTGGTCTGGGCGCGGCGATTCCCCCGAAGCCGCCTTGGAATCCGCCGTCAGGCGGGCATTTCCAAGCTCCCTCGCTTGGGAACTACTTGTTAGGGCCATCGAGAGCCCAGAAGAGCGCCCCGCCTCCACTGCGGCGGCACCCCGGGGTATTGGTCACATCGATTTGCCACAGAGCGAGCTCCGGCCTAGCGCTCCACGGGCAGTGGACCGCCCCTCAAGGCCTGTTCGCGAGCTGGACTCGCTCGACGAGGGAGCCGCCCTCGCCGATCTCGGTGCTCTGCGAGCTGAATTAGAAGAAGAGGCGACCGAGGCCGCCCTATGGGCCCCCGCCCGCCAGCGCCTTTGGATGATGCGCCACATCGCCATGGGGCGTGCGATCGGTGATGCCGCACCCGCCTCAAGTTTCGTGAAGAGCGACCTGCAAAACCTGGCCGGCACGATCGGCAAGCTGGCGCGCACCTGGTGGCCTGGCAGTATCCAGGCCTTGCAAGTCGCGGCGATCCCCCGCGACTGCGGGCGAGACTTGGGGCTGCGCGGCGACGACGTTCCTCAATCCTGGCTTGAGGTTGTTGTCGCCGCCGAGGCAACCTTCGACTCCCTAGAGCAACGTGAAAACGAGACGGGAATGGACCAAGACGGCTGGGGAGACGCCAGCGTTTTGGAGGCCCCCCACCCGAACCCGAAGGCCGCTTTCGACGAGGCGCGCCTAATCCTAGAGCGCATTACATCACCGCTTCATCTCAAGTTCGACCCTCGCCAGAACCGCTCGGAAATCTACGCGCCGGAAAATGACGACGACCTGATGCGCGCCGCCAGGCTGCTGCGCTGGTTGCGGGCAACACCGGAGCCGTCATCGGAGTGGGGCGCACTTTTCGGCCGCCTCCGCCAGCTGCAACACCGCGCACCCGATCGCTTGTATACAACCTTGCGCGACACGGTCGACCCTGCCTATTTCCCTGCCGAGGGCTGGGGTCCGCTGGTCGGAATCCAATCGAAGCGCAAGCTATTGGAAGCAGAGCGCGACGAGCTCATTCGCTCTTGCCCCGCCGCGTCGAGTGCGCGGCCCAGCGCCGTACTCGATTGGCTGCAAGATGCACTCGAAGCCCACGAAGCCATCACGACAAGTGACATCGCCGCAAACCTCGAGACGCACCGCGCGCTTGTTCTAAACGTCAACGCCGAGAGCTACTCCACGGGTCGCAGGTTGCGCCGTCGGCTCTCGCGCATCCAGTCCATCTTGCTGGGTGAAGAGGTCGAGGAGCAAACCGTAGAGGCCGAACCCGATGGCCCCGGCGAGCTTCCGCGCACCTTTGTCGACGACCAACTCGACGCCGTTTGTAAGCACACCTCGGGAAAGCGCGCACTGCTGATCTCCAACCGCAACAACCCCGAGTTGGACCGCATCCTCAGCGACACATTTCAGTTCGCCGATTTGGAGCACGTCGAGATCGAAAACTCCAAGAAGGGCTCCCTTGTCGAGAACATCGTCGCCGGATCCTATGACCTAATTCTTTCCGTCACAGGCTATCAAAACCACTCCACAGACCACGCGATCGCATCGGCCGCTAAGTCCGCGGGAATCCTCTATTCACGAGTTTACCGGGGAAGAAAGCAGGGCTGTATCCGCGCCCTATATCGCGACCTTGGCTTACACAATCTGCCGACAGGCGCTAGCGCCTAGCGCTCTTCGGCCCCATGTCCAAGTTGCCGCCGCGGGTCTGGGTTCTCAACCTAGATGCCGAGCATGAGCTTGCCACCTCGGGAAGCTTCACACCGTCGGCCAGCCTGAGGCGCATCGTCGCCACCCAGAGAGCCGCACTACTTGGGGCTCTGGTCGCGCCCGGTGACTACCTGCTGCTCGACCCCAAGGACGCGGCCTTAGCTCCTTCAGCATCGCTACACCCCCAGGCCCTGCAGCTCGACCCAGCTGTTGATGGGATTCAAGCTGTCGGTCGCAGCGCCAGTGAAACTCGAAGTGCGGGCTCTCAATCGGCCTTCGCCGAGCACCTCGTACCCGTTAGGGACATCAAATGTTTGCGCGGTCTTATCGGTGTGGCATGGTCCCCGACTCCAAGCGCACTCGCCCTCTTGCGGAGTGTAGGCGCCGTTGTTCCGCCGAGCCCGTCGATTGCAATCTTGCGCGCTGTCAACGCGCGCCCGTTCACCGCCCAGCTGCGAGGGCGCCTTGAACTCGACTCCCACGCACTCTCGAAGTACGTCGCAAGCAACATGGTCGAGACGCTTGCGGTACTCTCGAAGCCCGCCCCCATGGGCTGGCTAGTCCGACGCACTTTCGGCGCCGCAGGTCGTGGTCGGATGCGAATCGAATCCATCGCAAATCCCGGGCGCGCCTCCGTCTCCAAAGGCGAGCGCGTTTGGCTCGTCGCAAGCTTGCAAGCAGGTCCTCTGGTGCTCGAACCCTGGGTCGAGATCACCGAGGAGTACACGCGCTCGGCATGGCTTCACGGAGATGGCACCATCTCGATCTCGGCGCCATGCTTCCAGGAGACCCGGACCAATGGGGCCTGGGAGGGAACCCGCAGAACGGCGGGTGGCGAGGTCGCTCGCGCCGACGACAGCGCCCTAGCGGCTGCGGTAGAGGGCGCTGGCCGCGCGCTGCACTCCGCTGGCTACCACGGCCCCTTCGGGGTCGACGCGTTCCGTCACAAGTCGGCGTCCACGGGGCAGTCCATTCTGAATCCAATGAGTGAGATCAACGCGAGATTCACCATGGACTGGACGTGCGCGATGGGAAAACGCGACATAGAATCAGCGTCATGAGCAGCGACCAAACTTCGTGTCCATGTGGACTGTCGGGCACCGTGGAGAGCTGCTGCGGGCGCTACATTTTTGATGGATTGCCCGCGCCCGCGCCCGACTTGCTGATGCGGTCCCGCTACTGCGCGTTCACCCTCGGAACACCCAAGGCTGTGGACTACTTGGTGGAGACCCACCACAAGGATTTCCGCCAGCCGAACCTCCACGCCGCGCTCAAGGCAACCGTCCTCGATGTCACCTGGATGAGTCTGGAGATCCGGGAGGCTAGCCAAGAGGGCAACGAGGGCATCGTCGAGTTCGTAGCGACCTACAAACACGACGACTGTGCCTATCAGCTACAGGAGCGCTCTTCCTTTTTGCGCGAGGACGGCCGCTGGTACTACACCACCGGCGAGCTAGATCCAGCACAAAACGGGCCGCTCTAACTAGATGCCGATCCTAGGCGCTCGCCTTGCGCGCCTCGGCGGAATCTAGAACTTCGAGTTTTTGCTCATCGCTCATGTGCCGCCAGTTTCCGATCTCGGACACCGTTCGCATGCAACCTTTGCAGAGCTGAGTCGCCATATCGAGCGCACAAACCCCAGTACACCCCGAGTCGACCTCAACCTTTTTCGCAGCGGGAGGGGGTGTGGCGAGTTTAGGTGTGCGACGGAACCAAGAGAAAGCCATGACCAGTAGTACGAGGGAAATAATCGGAGGACGCCCATCGCCGCAGCCCCAGGATTTCCCAGGTGCAAGAGTGCGATTCGAGGTCGTTGAATGCCAAGTGTAACCGATTTGAGCGACAACCTCTCTTGATCGCGGCCCCCCCCGTTGCGAACCAGCCTAGGAGCGCAGATGGCCAGCCTGCATCGAGGCCACCCCTGGCGAGTCCGTCAGGGCGGATGGGAGGTGCATGCCGCCCTTCAACGGCAAAAAATGGACCTAAGGGACAGCACCCCCCTGGTCCCTCGTTGGAAAGGAATAGCCGTCATCCCCCAAGGGACTCCTGGCCCCGTCGGAAATTGGTGCGCCCGACAGGGTTCGAACCTGTGACCTCAGCATTAGGAATGCCGTGCTCTATCCAGCTGAGCTACGGGCGCACTCGAGCGGGGAGGATAGCAGGGCGTGGGGGCTGTGGCGAGTGTTGAGAGGTGAATACGCTGGACACGGGATCTCAAAGGCCACATCAACCAGCCGGGCTTTCCGGCCCTATTGCGCAGCCTCGGAAGGCAAAGTGGGCACTTGCGCTTCCGATCTGACCTCTGGAGAACGGCGGGACCTTCAGGACCAGATTCAATTTGTGGACCCAGACGTCATGGTCTTAGCTGAGGAGTTTGGGGCACTGGGATGGCAGCAAGCGGAGGATCGACCTGCTTGGGATTGATCGTGATGCGCGACTTGTCGTCATCGAACTCAAGCGCACGGAAGACGGAGGCCATATGGAGCTTCTGGCTCTTCCGTGCAAGTAGCGGGAGGTAGTGATCTACAACCAGGAACATTTTGCCTCGGCCATAGCGGCGGCCATGCTCGACCGCTTCGCCAGCTGGCCCAGTGATTCGCATTTGCTCGCCATCTATGCGGCTGGCCACTTCTCGGGCGAGCCACTCCACTGGAACAGAATAGAAGTTTGTTCCCGCCTGGACCCACGAACGGCTCGTGACCTTGGCGGGGTTGGCTCGGGGTGGGTCATGTTTGGATTGCTACGCGCAGCGGAGAGTGGTCGCCACTTCGTACCGGCCTTACTCGCCTCTTCTGTAATCCCGGTGAACGCGCCACAACCTCGGGCCCGTCCCATGGGCCGAGGTGTGGCGATTCCTTGTTGGGTCACGGTTCGTGTTGGGAGGCTAGTTTCTGCCCGCCATGACGCCGCCGTCGACATCCCAGATCGCTCCTGTCACCCAGGCGGCGTCGAGGGAGAGTAGGTGGACTACGGTGGCGGCGACTTCATCGGCTTGGCCGATGCGGCCGATCGGGTGGAAGTCGTTGAAGCCTTGCAGCTCCTCTTCGATCTGGCTGGGCTCGATGAACGAACCGTAGATCGGGGTCATGACAACTGCGGGGGAGACGGCGTTCACTCGGATGCCATCTGCGGCGAGCTCCATGGCTAGGTGCTGGGTGAGCGAGTGCAAGCCGGCCTTGGCCATGGAGTAGGCTGAAGATGGCGTTGCTGCGATCGCTTGCTTGGCCCACATGGAGCCGATGTTGACGATTGATCCGCCACCGTTGCGTTTCATGTTGGCGGCGACGGCTTGGGTTAGGAAGAAGGTAGAGCGGTTGAGGTCGTGGTACTTGTCGTAGTCTTCCCTGGCGTGGTCAACGAAGGGGAGGGGGCTAAAGTAGCCGGCCGCATTGACTAGGTATTGGATGTGGTCTTGGGACTCGCGCAGTTGGGTAGCGAACTGATCCACGGCAGCTTGATCGTAGAGGTCAACGCTTGAAGTCTCCACGTTGCCAAGGACGGACAGATCCGACTTGGCCTGGTCGAGGCGGCTTTGGTTGCGAGCGACGATATGGACGTCGATTCCCTTGGCGAGTAGGCGCTTGGCCGTGGCTTGGCCCATTCCGGTGGAGCCGCCGATGATGAGTGCTTTTTTGCTTGATGTGGACATGGTTTGGATTCCTGAAGAGGGAGGACTATCTATTGATAGGTAGGTGAATGAGGTAAAGAGAAGACGCCTTCCGAACCGGGGTCGACCTAGGCCGACTCAAGGGTCCGAAAGAAGACGCGTTGAAGGGTAGCGAGTAGGGACTGGGTGCCGCCCCGGGCACGGGAGAGGATGAGACCGCCTTGTAGGCTGGAGAGCAGCGCTGCGGCAGCATCCGCGGGCCTTCCGGCGTAGGCGAACTCGCCATCCCGAACACCGTCCTTCACCGTAGATGCGATCCACTGCTCACTGCTCTCAATGTAGGTCTTGACAGCACCCTGAAGGGGTTCGGGCAGGGTCTCACGGTCCGAGGCTAGGGATCCGCAGAGGCAGATCGCGCCGCGGGCTTCGGTGTCGGAGTAGAGCTTAATGAAGCTCTTCAGCTTGGCTTTGTTGGTGCGGCCGCTGCCGTCGATACCGGCCAGGGCGAGCCTAAGCTCGTCGTTGTAGCGCTCCATCAGGGCCAGACCCAGGCTGGCCTTCCCGGGGAAGTGGTAGTGGATGCTGGCCGTTCGTATCCCAACGTCCTCGGCCAGGTCCTTGTAGCTGAAGGCGTTGTAGCCCCGCTCTTGGATCAGGACCTGGGCCGCATCTAGCAGCTTGTTGGCAGTGGCTTCGGAACTCATGGGGAGAGGGTAGCCTACCTCCCGGTAGATAGGCTACCACAAATCGGGAATAATCTGGGGCTGGCGGCTCCCCGCTGTCCCAGCGCCAGGGACGGCGGCGATTCGTGGTGGCACGGGCTCGGGCCGGTATGGCGCTGATCGCCCGCTCTTTATCGGCATGGGGATTTCAGTGCGAGTCCGAGCCACAGATCCTAGCCGGCCGCTTTCAGAGGGTTCGGCGCCAGGGGCGCCGGGGGCGTGACTGGCGTGACTGGCGTGACTGGCGTGACTGGCGTGACTGGCGTGACTG
>CALBMX010000022.1 GCA_937896235.1 uncultured bacterium | reverse complement strand
CAGCGAATCGGCTCAGCGAATCGGCCCAGCGAGGAACGGCACGCACCTAGAGATAAGAGGGATGCACTTCAGGTGGGCCCATCTTTTGAGTCAGTCATGATGACGCCCATGGGCAGAGGGTGGGCATGATTCCAGACGTGCAGGCCTCCATGGGGAGCTGCTTGGGATCCGATTGAAACGCAACGCACACCTCCCTAGTGATTCAGCTTATTTTCAGTCGGGCGCACCTCCTTTGAGAGAAACGCGACCTACAATGTGCGCAACTTGACTGACACTTCGTTTGCCCCATTTGCCTCATCTCTCCAGCAACGTCTGCAGGGATTCGATCCGTGCAAGGTCCCGGTTTTCCGCTTCGATTTTGTCGTAGTCGGAGGCGGTGCCGCTGGTGCATCTGCAGCTCTGGCCGCAGCGGAGGCCGGCCTCTCCGTAGCCGTTTTAGTCAAAATGGGATTGCTGGAGACGAACACCTATGAGGCAAAGGGCGGCATGGCCGCGGTGCTCTCTCCAGACGATTCGTTCGAACTTCACATTGCGGATACCCTTCAGGTCGGGTGCGGGCTTTCCGACCCGACCGCTGTGGAGGCGGTTGTGCGAGGTGGACCAGAAGCTGTTGCCGGCTTGCTAGCCATAGGAGCTAAGTTTGATATTGAGCTCGACGGCAGGCTGCACTTGAGCCGTGAAGGCGGTCACTCGCGCGCGAGGATTTTTCATTCAGGTGATGCGACCGGGATTGTTATTCAGAAAACCTTAGCGACCGCTCTGGATGAGCATCCGAACATCACGGTCTTTCCGAATCACTTTGCTTTGGACTTGTTACAGGGAGAGTCTGGCCGTGTGGACGGAGTCCTCGCTCTTCGCGAGGGGATGGGCCGAAGGTTCGATCCGGCCAAACCACCTCCTCATGTCGCCTTTGCTGCTGGCCATGTACTCTTGGCAACCGGTGGCGCGGGACAGCTCTATCGGGAGACAACGAATCCGGAAATCGCAACCGGGGACGGTGTCGCACTCGGCCTTCGAGTTGGCGCCGTGGTCCGTGATATGGAGTTCTTTCAGTTCCATCCAACGTGCCTCTATATCGCAGGAGCTGCGCGCGTATTGATCAGTGAAGTTGTTCGGGGTGCCGGCGGTTTGCTTGTTGATAAACACGGTGAGCGGTTCATGCCGGCAGCGCACAAAGATGCGGAGCTCGCTCCGCGTGACATCGTGAGTCGCGCCTGCTTTGAACGCATGGTTGCGACAGAAGATACGAGCGTCTATCTTGACCTCTCTCAGGTTAAGGGTGACCCTCACGCTCTCTTTCCAGCGGTTAGTCGGATCTGCGGTCTCTTTGGAATCAACATCGCGACGGACCCCGTACCCGTCCGACCGGGGGCCCACTATATGGTCGGCGGCTTAAAAGCTGATCTAGATGGGCGGACCTCCGTGCCTGGCTTGCTCGCTGTCGGGGAGTGCGCCAGCTCCGGGTTACACGGGGCAAATCGCATGGGCTCGAATTCGTTACTTGAAGGAATGGTCCTCGGCCGACGATCCGGTTTGATGGCAGCCAGAGAGAGAGCTCCCATTCCTCAGCTCGAAATCTCGGGCCCTGTCGAAGCGGATCGCGATGCCCCAGGCGTCGGCATCAACTTAGAAGACGTGACCTACTCCTTGAAATCGCTCATGTGGCGTCAGCTTGGAATTGAGCGGGACGAGGCGAGCATGCTCGATGCGATTGAAAAAATCGAGCTCTGGACTCGCGCCGTTCAAGACTTGACTGCGCCGGCAGTGCGCTCATTTGAGCTCCTTAATATGCTGACCGTAGCACGTCTCGTCGCCCAGGGAGCGCTCGCCCGCAAAGAGAGCCGAGGAGTGCACTTCCGGAGTGATTACCCCGCTCTAAGTGAGTCGCCGCCGGTTCACTATGAACTTACACCAAGCTGCAAGGATGGAGCGATTCTTGGAATCGACGTAACCCAAGCGCTTGCGAACGAACTGACAAAATGAGTGAAATTAGTCCTTTCAAGACAGATGGTGGGAAAGAGCGCGTGCTGGTTTGCGGCGTTCTCCTTGAAGGTCAAGTGACCGAACACGATGGCCCCCTTAGCGAGCTGCGCGGATTGTGTATTGCAGCCGGCGTAGAGGTCGTTGGTGAAGGCATTACGCAGAGTCGACCCCGGCCGAGTTCGGCCACGATGATGGGGCGCGGTAAAGCTGAGGAGATCGCTTTGCTCGCGGAAGAGCATTCAGTTGACGCGGTGGTGGTGGACAACGACCTCTCTCCCGCTCAAGTGCGCAATCTCGAGAAGATTTTCAATGTACGTGTCGTGGACCGTTCGGAATTGATCCTCGACATTTTTGCGAAGCGCGTATCCACTCGCCAAAGTCGGCTACAGGTCGAGCTTGCTCAAGTCGAATACCTGATTCCCCGCCTACGTCGACTGTGGACGCACCTCGAACGCCTGAAAGGCGGTGTTGGCATGCGCGGCCCAGGCGAAACTCAGCTCGAGACAGATCAACGCCTACTCCTCAAGCGTGTCCATGACTTGAAACGCGAGCTCAAGACGATCGAGGCTCGCAAGCGCCGTCAAGTTCAGTCGCGTTCGGATGTCTACACACTCGGCCTGATCGGCTACACAAATGCCGGTAAGTCCACTTTGCTCAACATACTTACTGGCGCTGACGAGCTAGCAGCGGACATGCTCTTTGCGACACTAGACACGCGCACCCGAAAGTGGAAGCTGGAAGACGGGCGTACAGTTCTTGTTTCAGACACAGTCGGCTTTCTGCAGCGCTTGCCACACCACTTGGTTGCGTCGTTCCACGCGACCCTGGAAGAGGCTCTCAATGTTGACCTCTTGGTCCATGTCGTCGACACGGCCCACCCCGATGTGGCCGATCAGATGGCGGCTGTCGACCATGTGCTGGCTGACCTGTCGGCGCACCGTTTCGCCGATTTGATCGTCTATAACAAGATCGATCGATTTGAAGGTGACGCACCTCTGTTCGTGAACAATCGCGAAGAGGATGCTGTGTTCGTGTCGGCGAAGACGGGGGAGGGACTCGACAAATTTGAAGCGCTCGTCGCTGAACACCTCGACCGACGCTCCGCTCTAATCCGAGTTGAAATCCCAGCGAGCGCTGGAGCTCTACTTGCAAGCGTTCGGCACTCGGGGCGCTGCGTCGAAGAAAACTACTTGGAAGACGGAACCGCAGTCCTGGTGATGCGACTCTCTGAGGGCGCATTGGGGCAACTGAAACGCGACATGTCGAGCGACGTGCGCTTGGAGATTCTCGAGTTGGCGGTTGAGCAAGTCTTGACCGAGAAAGAGCCCGAAGGGCCCGACTGGCGCTAACTACTCGGGCAGGAGCTCGTTTAGTTTCTCAAGCGTGGGTATGCGAAGCGTCTGGCCAATACGCAGCTTGTTGGAATTCTCCATTCCGTTGTAGGTGGCCAACCTCTCGACCAAACTCTGGGTCGAGCGACCATAGGCCGTGGCGATGATCTTCGAAAGAGACTGTCCCGAACGCACTATGAGCTCCTGATCCTGGGGCCACAGCGAGGGCGGAGGAGAATCTAAATCAGAGCGAGGTGCGGGGGCTAGGGGTGGGGGAGCGATGGAGGGCGTGTCGCCTTGGTCGTCTACCTCGGGCCTGGCATTCGTCGGGTTTACGGGCACGGCGCGGGCCGTGGCGGGGGCACCCGAAGGAACCCCAAGCACGATCCTTCCCCAGCCCTGCGGGAAGGTGGGGCGCAGATCTTCAGGTAGGACGGGGAGCTCCCGGCTGGTGAGTACATCGGGCGCGTTGTCGCGGATCGCCCGGGACTTCTCGATGTTTTTCGACTGCCACAGTGCCGCTAAACCGAAGATAGAAAAGAGGCCTGCGAGTCCTATCAGGATTCGCAGGCCTCGTCTTTGTGGGGTGTTTCCCAAGAAAGAGAGCGCTCCGCCCTATTTCGCCGAAGCGGTTTCGGTCGTGAAGACCCCGTCCTTGACCGCCTTGCGTCGCGCAGCGCTCCGGTTCTCAAGGAACAGGAGAACCGGGTTCGCGATGAAGACCGAGGAGTAGGTACCGACGAAAACACCAATCATCATGGTGACCGCGAAACTCTCCAAGACGTTGCCTGTACCGAAGTTGGCCACGAAGAGGACGGTTACTGCGAGCAAGGTCGTTAGGGAAGTCAGAATCGTACGGGAGAGGGTCTGGTTGACCGACGTATTCAAAATGTCGGACAATCCCGTCTCCATGCGTGGCAGGTTCTCACGAACACGGTCGAAGAGAACGATCGTGTCGTTGAGTGAATACCCGATAATCGTCAGGAAGGCAGCAATCATCGCGACTGTGATTTCGACTTGAACGATGCCTGTGTACATGAAGATTGAAAGGACGCCAAGAGTGATCAAAACGTCGTGAATGACGGCTACTACGGCAGCAATGCCGTAGGAGTACTCCGCAAAACGAACGCGGATGTACATAACAGTGGAGAACAGGCTGATCAGGATGGCCAGGATCGCTTTGTCGCGAAGTTCGCCAACCACTTGGGTGCCGACTTGAGAGAAGTCTGCACCGGGTTCAATCACTTTGAAGGTCTCACCTGTAGATGCATCAAACGCCTTGCGAAGGTCGACAGCCAAGGCGGCACCCGTGGTGCCCACATTAACTCTGCCGGTCGCGCTGTAGCTACCCTCCCCAGCTGAGCGTGTGACTGCGACGTCTCGGATCCCAACACCCGCAAGAACCGCTTGGATGGTCTCGGTTTCATGCGCCGCAGCGAAGTGCAGTTGCATGCTAGCGTTCTCAGTCCCTTCCGTGACATTTGCAAGGATCGGCTCTGTGAGAAGAATATCTCCTAGGGTCGTGTTGATCTGGTTCTTGAATGTGTCGCCCGAATCTTGGCCGTCAGCGACCGTCTTGAAAGTGATGCGGAACATGGAGTAGGTGCTTCCCTCTCCTGCTTCCGAACGCACGCCGACGATTTCGGAGTGTTTGCCTATGTCGCCCTCAATCGTGGCGACCAGCTCGCGGACCTTATCGATTTCTACGGGTTCCGCGGTTCGCACCTGCATGGTGGCGCCACCGAGAAAGTCAATGCCAAGCTTGGTTTGATCATCAAGCGAGATGAACAGTGCAAGGCCAGCGACGATAGCGACTAAAGAGCCGGCAATTGCGGTCTTCGCCTTGGCCATGAAGCCGTAGTTCGCAGTGACAAGCCATGTCCCGAAATGAAGCTCCTTGACACCACTCTCGAGTGCTTTGTGCACCATGACCTTGGTGATTGTCAATGCTGAGAACATCGAGGTCAGTACGCCAACCATCAGTGTGACGGCGAAACCCTTCACGGGGCCCGTACCAACGTTATAGAGAACGATGGCGGTCAATAGAGTGGTCAGGTTGGCGTCAAAAATAGTGACGGCCGCACGAGAGAACCCGTTCTTTGCTGCCTGCTTGATGTTACGCCCCTTGTCCATCTCCTCGCGCACTCGGTCGAAGATCAAGATGTTGGCATCCACAGCCATACCGACAGTCAGAATGATGCCGGCAACACCGGGTAGGGTGAGAGTGGCATTCAGGAAGCTCAGGGAGCCTAGCAGCATGAGGAGCGTCGAGAGCAGCGCGACGGCTGCGTAGACGCCGAAGCGGCGGTAGTAGCCGATCATGAAGATCATCACGGCGAGCAGGGCCACAGCCGACGAAATGAAGCCCCTGCGAACATAGGCGTCACCGAGGGTGGCACTCACGCGCTCTTCACTTTGAATCGTAGGCTTGATACGCAAGGAGCCCGTGCGAAGCACAGTAACGAGAGTATCGACGTACTCGGATGTGAACTTGCCGTAGATCTGACCGGAGCCGGGAAGGACACCCTTGATGTAAGCGGTTGACTCGATCTCACCGTTGAGGACGATAGCCATTCCGCGGCCAATGTGCTTCTCGGTAAAGTCGGTGAAGTCCCCGACACGATCAGGAGTCATTTGGAACCCGACGGCGGGAAGCCCTAAGGTGTCCTGGGAGGCGTAGGCTTGCTCAAGAGCCTCTCCGGAGAAGACCCAATCATCATGGGCCAGGGCGGGCATGTTGAGAAGGGCAACCGCGCGGCTGATCTGCGGCGTGGGGGCATCCGGATTGTCCTTGTTGGTGAACCACGAAATTAATTCGTTGGGCCCGCCGTTTTCTGTAGTGACCGCATTGAAGGATTCGACGGTCGAGTTCGGGTTTGCTTCAAGCCAAGTTGCGAGCTTCTCTCGCTCGACAACCTCGTCTGTTCCCTTGCCGGTGTAGTCCGTTGCGGTAGCCGTGATTTGGAAGGCGAGCTTGCCGAGGTTTTCGATCGCGTTGCGAATCTCGTTGGTGCTTGTCAAGTCCACGACCTCGCCCGTTGCATGGAGAAGTGCGACCGTCTGGTGCAAACCACGAGACAAACCGACCAAGCGCTTGCCAACGACAACGCCGGCCTCCTTGATCTCTTGGACACGGGTGTAGCGCATCTCCTCTCGGCCGATTTTGACCTCGCCACCGCCAGCGGGGAAGCCTTCGCTGCCCGCGCCAAGCACGACGCTGTCTCCGCCGACAGCGAGCTCGCCAATAATAGGCGCCGATGCCTTACGGTCGGCCATACCGGCGTTACCGGGCATCTCGATGATGATGCTGTTGCTGCCTTCGGTGCGGATGACCGGCTCCAGCGTTCCGTAGGGGTCAATCCGCTCACGGAAGATCGAGATCATCTGGATTAGCAGAGTCTGTCGATCAGCGTTCTCGCGCGGCGTGATGAGTCCGGCTTCGAAGGCCTCGTCAAAGTCGACGCTAAGATTGATACGCGTACCACCTTGAAGGTCGAGTCCCAAGTTTAGGGGCACGTCCTTAAGTGTTAGGAGGGCGATCGAAGTGGCGAGCAGAACGAAGATCGTGGTCAGTTTGCGACCGAGATTCTCGACCATGGCTGGGGTCCGGTGTTACGGAGAGGCGGAGTGATAATAGAGCAGAACGCGCCCTTCCCGCTTATATAAGAGGAAGGGCGCGCTTAGTTTAGAACCTTGGGCTAGGCTTCTTCTGAGTTGGCTTTTGCGGCTGCTTGCGCCTCGGCGTGGGCCTTGCGGGCAGTAGCGTCTGCAACCTTGGCTGCGCGTGCCTTGTCGCCGAGGAGCTCGGTGACGCGGGTCTTCTTGCCAACGCGATCGCGAAGGAAGTACAGCTTGGCGCGACGGACTTTACCGCGGCGGGTCACAACTACGTCTCTCACGCGCGGGCTGTGGAGCGGGAAAATACGCTCGACGCCTTCACCTTGGACGATACGGCGGACGACGATGGCTGTACGGATGCCCGCGCCTTGGATTGCGAGAACGGTTCCGACGAAGAGCTGCACGCGCTCTTTCTCGCCCTCGCGGATCAGGTAGTGGACCTCGACGGTGTCACCGGCGTTAAGTGCGGTGACGAAATCTTTCGTCATTTCCGCTTCAAGGGTCTGGATTAGGCTACTCATGGCTTACTTGGGGTCGTTCGGCGTCTACGCCGACTTGGGAACGCGATGTGCGTGGACTCAGGTCTTACTTGTTTTTGTTTGAAGAGGGGAGAAGGTCCGGCCGTCTCTCGTGGGTTCGTTCCCGCGCGGCTTTATCTCTCCACTTTTCGATGGCACCGTGATCACCGGAGAGTAGTACTTGTGGCACTTCTCTACCCCGATAAACCCGTGGCCGAGTGTAGTGGGGGTGATCGAGACCACCCCCATTCTGAAAGGAATCTTGCAATGCGGATTCCGAATCGCCGAGTACGCCTGGCAGAAGGCGCGTTATCGCCTCGACCACACATAAACCCGGAAGTTCGCCGCCGCAAAGCACGAAGTCTCCCATTGAAATTTCAACCCATTCGCACTCTTCTCGAATCCTCTCGTCAAATCCTTCATACCTTCCGGCGAGTAGCATGATCCGCTCTTCCTTGCTGAGCTCTTCGGCCATCTTCTGGTCAAAGGGCTTACCGCTTGGAGTAAGCATGATCTTCCGGTATGGACCGTCGCGACGCTCCAACCACTCGACTGCGTCGAGGATTGGTTCGGGCTTAAGTACCATGCCGGGGCCACCGCCAAACGGTCTGTCATCAACAGTCCGGTGTCGGTCCCGAGTGAAATCACGGAAGTCAACCGGCTCTATTTTTACCAGGCCTTTGTCTTGTGCACCGCCGAGAATGGACTCCTTGGAGTAGGCATTCACGATGTCGGGGAACAGGGTTAGGAAGGTAAAGAGCACGGGGGTCTCCCATGAAATTGGGGCGCAGAGAATAGCCGTATGCGATCAAAAGGTCAATAGATACAACCCTCTATAAGGGAGTCTCTTCTGTGCTTTTGATTCTCATCCACGGCAGTCGTTCTTCCGCTCGGAGTCTATGTATGGCCAGACACCCTTGCGAAGGAGCCTTCCGTTGAGGACAATGAGGGGGCACCGGCCATTGACGCCGTGTATCGCGAGTCGCTAATCGAACTCTAACCTCTTATACAGTAAAGGCTTACAAGGCCGATGTCGCAATGTTTACCGGTCTGGTCGAAGCCGCTGTCCAAGTCTACGCCATCGAACCGCTTGGGACGGGGCTGCGCATCATTCTTGAGGCCCCCAAAAATGCCGATTTAGATTGGCATGTCGGGCTTGGGGAGAGCGTTGCCGTTTCCGGTTGTTGCCTGACTCTGGTCGAGGCGCGCGATCCGGAGTCGGGTGCAGTCCAGGCGCCGGGTTCTCTTGGTGCTCATATGGTCTTTGACTTGTCGGCGGAGACGGTCGCCTGTACTTGGTTTGGGAATCTGAAGGTTGGCGCCTTGGTCAATGTCGAGCGAGCGCTCTCCATGGGAGATCGGCTGGGGGGGCACGTTGTCTCGGGCCATGTCGATGGGAGAGGGGCGATCGTTGGTATCGACGAGACCGGAGATGGGGGGAAGCTGTTCACGTTCTCCTGCGACGACGGTTTCGAGCGCTACCTTGTCCCCAAGGGGAGCGTGACGGTGGACGGCATAAGCTTGACCGTTGTTCGACCGAAGGGGAATCGCTTCTCCGTAGCGATCATCCCAGAGACACTCCGCGTCACGACTTTGGGATTAGCAACCGTTGGAGATCCTGTGCACCTTGAATCCGATCCATTTGGCAAGTGGGTGGAGCACTTGATAGCGCCCTACTTTGAGAAGTACGCAGCCGAGTTCGCGGCCAAAAACAACCAGCAGTAAAAACAAGACGGCGGCCGGCGAGGGAAGTCTCGCCGGCCGCCGAAGCGAAATCGCAAAGCGCAGTACGACGCTAGAAGATGCTGAACAGCGCGCTAGTAAAGGCGGACACCGGGGCTTGCTCGCGATAGTCCTCTAGGCTGCGATTCAAGAGTCGAAGGCCAACCATGAGCTCATCGTAGAACTCAGAGTTATTGAGGAGTTGGCCGATCGACCCATCACCCTCTTCGAGCGAAGCGGCAATGCGTTCGATGCGTGCACCGAAATCGCGGTAGGTCGTGTA
Source organism: uncultured bacterium (assembly GCA_937896235.1). Classification (GTDB taxonomy): domain Bacteria; phylum Planctomycetota; class UBA1135; order UBA1135; genus CALBMX01. The sequence continues at coordinate 29,952 of CALBMX010000022.1, read as the reverse complement.
CAGCTCATCGTCGACAAAGAGAGCGCCGATAGTGCCCTCACCATTGACGATACGCTCGGTCAGCGTTGCCAAATTGGCGGCAGCCTCTTCGATGCTGATCGCTGCCGAGTCCTCCTTGAGTAGCTTGCCGATTGAACCTTTCCCGGCCTCAAGGTCGGTGCTGATCAACTTGAGGTTGCTGACGAATGAAGAGATCTCTTCAGCGAGAACATCGTCTTGCAATGCACGACCCACTACGCCCTTTCCATCCTTTAGGCCAGCCACGATGGACCTAAGGTCGGCGAGTGTCGACTCCAGGCTCGCGTGTAGGCTGTCATTAGAGATCAGCTGACCTAGCGTCCCTTCACCATTTACGATTCGGTTAGAAATCGTTTTGGCATCCTTGGAGAAGACGATGAGGTCGTCGACGGCGGTGTCGAATTTCCTCGCCAGGACCTGATCCTTGAGAAGCATTCCCAAAACGCCCTCTCCCTTGGCCGCAGAGTCCGTAATGTCCTCTATGTTTGCCATCGTTGTCGTGAATGCGTTGCTGTTCACGTCGATCATGGCAGAGAGCTTCTCAAAGGCATCCATCGGACTCTTCCCCATCTGCCCCTGGAGTGAGTCCGCTTCGGTGTAGGTGATCTCTGGTCGTGCCGCGAGGCCAGGGGAGATCGAGACGTTCCGTCCGCCGAGGAGTGTCGACTCCTCAATCGTAATGACGTAGTCTTCGAAGAGAGGAACAACCTCATCCAGGTGGATGAGGACGGTTACGCGCTGCTCTTGCTTTTCGGCGTAGGCATTGAAGTCGATCGTCTTCACACGACCGACACGGATACCGGCGACGAAAACGGCGTCGCCTTTGCGCAGTTCGTTAGCGAGTGGGAACTGAACTCGCATCTTGATGACGGTGCCAAAAAAGTTCACATCGTTGAGGAACAACGTGTAATAACCAAGCATTACCATCGCGACAACGCCAAGGAGACCGAGCAGGGTCTGTTGCTTACTGGACATGGGGGATCATGAGGTTGGGAACGTTAGTCGGGATCCTTCCCAAGGAAGCGGCGCAACCTAGGGTGTTCGTGATTTAGGAATTCTTGAGGTGGAGCGTCGACGATGACCTTGCCACCCTCGAGTAGGACGACCCGGTCGGCGACCGTTCGCACACATGAAACCATGTGGGTAATAACCATCGATGTGATCTTGAGCGTGTCCGCGACTTCGCGAATGAGCTCGTTAATCGATTGCGAGATCTCGGGGTCCAGACCTGCATTTGGTTCGTCATAAAGGATTAGCTCGGGCTCCGTGATCAGAGCGCGAGCTAAACCAACGCGCTTCTTCATACCGCCGGAAATCTCTCCGGGCATTTCATCCCAAACCCCATCTAAGTGCACGAGTTTGAGCTTCTCACGGACTCTGTCCTCCATCTCAGAGCGTGACAAGGACGAGTTTTCCATGAGAGGGAGTGCGACATTGTCAGCGACACTCATCCAGTTGATCAGGGCACCTTCCTGAAATAGATACCCCATGCGCTTGCGCAACTCAAAGAGCTCGAGTGGCTTGATGAGGCTCATGTCATGGCCTTCGACCCAGACGTCGCCGGAGTCCTGCCTAAGCAAGCCAATAACGTGCCTCAGGGTGACGGATTTCCCGGTGCCCGACGGCCCCATGAGGACCAGGGTCTCGCCGCGCTTCACGTCCAAGGTGAGACCGCTCAACACCACCTTGGAACCGAATGCCTTGCAGACATTCACGAAACGCACGCAGACATCTTCGGGTACGGGACCCGATGGTAGAACGTCTGGCCTAAGCGCTAGATCTATGGTTGATTTCGCCAAGAGCTTACTTCTGGTAAAGGAACCACGTGATGAAGTAGTTCACAATGATGATCGCAATGATGGAGTCCCGGACGGCGGTGCGGGTCGCATTGCCAACACCTAGTGCGCCTCCACGTGCACGCAAACCCTCGGCGCAGGAGATGATTGAAATCACGGCACCGAATACCATCGATTTCATCAAACCGCCATAGACATCTTTCGGCACGGCGAGCAGTCCCCCTAGGCCTTGCAAGGACTCGAGGGCGGAGTCGTAGTAGAGCTGCGATCCGACACCAAGCTGAGACTGAGCGACAAAACCACCACCAACGATCCCCATCGTGTCAGCGAAGATCGTTAGAACAGGTGCCATGAGGATCATGGCCAAGACGCGTGGCATCACAAGGAAGCTGACCTTGTCAACGGAGATGACTTCGAGTGCGGAGAGCTCCTCGCTAACCGCCATCGTGCCGAGTTCCGCCGCGAGCGCACTGCCTACCGTGGCCGCCAAAATGATAGCCGTAGTGAACGGGCCCATTTCGCGCGCCATGGTGACGGCTACGACGATTCCGACCTTGTCCTGTTGTCCGTAATCGGCAAGAACAAGCCCCGTTTGTAAGGACAGAACCATGCCCATCACGAACGAGACTAAAAGGACGACATGTAGGACCTTGTTGCCAGCGCCATAAAGCTGAGAGGAAATAAAGGCACGTCGCTTTGGAATGTGTGGGAACCTGGCGATGACTTGTAGGAAGAGGCCAACTTGAAAGCCGAGGCCCCTCGCAAACTCAATAAACCCGCGGAAGAGTGCCATCTTCGTCCTCCGTGGTTGCTTGTCTCTGGTCCTTCAAGGTGTCTATATGCTCGTGTTCCATGGGCGAATGTTGGACGCCACCCGCAGGGAGCTCCATCGTGGGCCATCCCGGACCGGGGAATGCCGGCATCATTAGGCCCGAATCGGTTACTTCGTCGTCAGAACTGCGCCAGCGAATAAGCCCGAACAGTAGAGACGTCTCTGTGAAGTCCACATCATCGTGCCTGACTGTGCGTCTCGACCAAAGGCCCGTGAAGGATTTGCGATCTTCCACCGCGTTCTTTTCTCGCCACCACAGCCCGAGCCAGCTGCGCTCCGTCTGATTGGGCCCATCTTCAATTTGTCGGTAGAGTTGCCACATCCAGCCCCAATGGAAGTCGACAAACTCGCTTCGAATCAAAGGGTTGAGCGGGGTGAGGGTTGTGGTTTTCACAGGACCGACGGTCTCTTGGCTCCAGAGTGGCCACAACTTCCGCCAGGAGCTCGTGACCTCACCCTGGCGCTCTCCCCGGTCGATGGATTCCGTCCAGCTACGCCAAAACGGGAGTATGGATAAGCTGTCGCGATCGTGTCCGACATAGTCCTCATGACTCCAAGTGACGATGGGCCAAAGTATGGATGTGGACTCTTTTAGTTCCGCCTTGAGATGGCCGTAAAACGGCCAAAATCGAGTGCGCTCAATGCCCTCTGTCGCCTTGCCACCACGCTGGATGCGGACGAGAGGCCAAGGCGCGTCCAGTTGGAAGAAGTCGGCCCGTGGATCCCTTGCATACCCAAAGAAGGGCCAAAGGAAGGTGTAGCCCTCATAGGTGCCGACAGTCGTTTGTGTGAACAGGGGGAAAATGCTGCGAATGTGCTCGTGGTTCCCTTCGGACCTCTCCAGATGGTTTGTCTGGAGGTTGACGATCGGCCACAGGGCGAAGGTACGGTCGTAGCTGTCCTCGCGTTGGGTGTGGCCGAATAGGGGCCAGACGCGCCAGCCTTCCATGTCGCCAATAGGGTTGCCTTCGGCGTCTTTCTGGGGCCGGGTCCACGACAAGAGGGGAAAGAGGAGGTGGTCGGTGTTGTTGCTTTCGCGCTCCGTGCGCATGTACAGGGGGAACGCGACGAAATGGATACGGTCGAAAGTCAGGAAATTCCGGATGTCTCCATAGAGCGGAAACCAAGCCATGTGGTCGGAACCATCGGCTTCTTCGGTGTACAAGAAGCCAGGCAAGACCAGCATCATGAACTTACGGCGGTCGCTATTGGGTGTTGAACGCGCCGTGTAGAAAGGGAAGAAGTAGCTGACGAGCTCATCTTCTCGCCAAGACGTACGCCCGAGCGGCGGCAACCAATCGAGATCACGCGTACCATCTTCGTTCCAAGTCTCGGACAAGAGCGGCCGCAAGGCGCGAACCTTCAGGCCGCCGTAGGGACCCGGATTCTTGATCAGAGCGGAGCCGCCAACGAACTCCGTAGTCGTGCCACCGTCATAACCGTTCATATGGGTTGCAAACGGGGCCAAGTGCCAATCGGAGCTTGGGCTAGCGCACGCCCCCAAAAAGAGGGCGCACATGACGCCTAACCACACGTGCAAGCCGCGGCCGATTCGATTCTCCCTACCCAAAATTGGCATGGGTGTATTTTCAGGATCTTGAGGCTCCGTGGCAAGCCTTTGCAAGGCAAGTTGTGCACAAGTGGACGCAGAGCTTGCACCCTGCTAACTTCGCGCATAGAAATTCCAACGATTTGCCGCCCCGTGCGACCTTGCGAAAGGCTCACGAGCGACCCGAGGCGCTCACCCGCGCCCAACTGACACCATGACCACATTTCTTAGCGGGATCCAGTCTTCTGGATACCTGCACCTCGGCAACTACTTCGGGGCGATCCGCCAGCACATCAACGCCACGAGTGAGGCGGGGGACCACTTCTATTTCATTGCGGACTACCACTCCCTTACCACTAGCCGGAACCCGGACGAGCTGCGCGAGTTTGTCAGGGAGACAGCCATAACCTACCTCGCCCTAGGGCTGGATCCTGAGAAGTGCTCGCTGTTCCGTCAAACGGACGTGCCAGAAGTGCACGAGATCGCATGGCTACTTAGCTGTGTGACGGGAATGGGATTACTCGAGCGCGCGCACTCGTACAAAGACAAGGTGGCGAACGGGGTGAAGCCCAACGTTGGCTTGTTCACCTATCCGATTTTGATGGCCGCGGATATCCTCGCCTACGACTCGGACATCGTTCCCGTCGGCAAAGACCAGATTCAGCATGTGGAGATGGCCCAGGACATGGCGGGCTACTTCAATAACACTTTCGGTAAGTACGCGCCCGAAGGGTACGCCTTCTGCCGGCCCGAATACCGGATGGCTGCGACAAAGCGGTTCCAGAAAGTGCCGGGAGTCGACGGCCAAAAAATGAGCAAGAGTTACGGCAACTCGATCTGGATTTTTGAGTCGGGCAAGAAGCTGAAGAAGGCGATTGGACGAGTACCGACAGACAGCCGCTCCCCCGAGGATCCCAAGGACCCGGAGGAGCTTGTCTTGTTCGATTTCTTGGCGCTCTTCCTGGGCGAAGAGGAGCTTGAAGATTGGAAGTCACGTGTCCGGATTGGCGGCGAAGGCGCGCCGGGCTACGGGCACCTTAAGATGCGCGTGGTCGAGGCGATGGAGGAGTACTTCGCGCCTGCGCGAAAGCGTCGTGAAGAGCTTCTAGACAATCCAGACGAGGTCGAGCGCATTCTTCAAGCGGGCGCGAAAAAAGCCCGTGCGCGCGCGCAAGTCGTGCGGGATCGGGCGATGCGTGCTTGCGGCCTAAAGTGATTCAAAAGACCGTTTCAGACCATATATTGGGACTTATTACGAGGTGGAGTTAATGAAGATTCTATGGAAAGGGAGCGCGCTTGCCTTGGCGAGCGCGCTGTTTGTCGCATGCGAAAGCTCGGGAACAGTTGGCGAGGCTAAGGCCGGAGAAGTCACAAATGAGAGCCTGGCTCCAGCCCCGGTACCATGGCCAGTGGCCTTCACTCGCGCCTCCCTCCTGGTAGCCGATGACGTTGTGATCGAAGGCCCAAAAGGCCTGCTAGATCACGTCGCTTTGCGCCAGGATCCCGCCAACCTAGATTACTCTGCGGATACCATGCCCGAGGGGTTCCTCCAGGTGCTCAAGCGCAAGGATCCGAGAGGCTATATAGAGATTCGAGGGGGTGTGGACAACTGGGAGATCATTGCCCTCGACAGCATCCACGTTCTCGAGCGTCCGGGTGACGTGGAGGTTCGCATCGTTGCCACCGGTGGAGTTTGGTGGAGAAACACCGACGGGCGCGGGCCGCTCTCCGGTGGCGAAGAGCTGCGCGCCGAGAAGCTTGTTTTCCGCGGAATCAATTGAGGGAGCGACGCTTATCTAGGATGGCGAAATGGGCGCTATTGGGCGCTTTGATCTGGCCATTGAGCGGCTGCGGGAGCGCGGGGCTCGTCGCGGATTGGGAGCTTTCGGGGGAGTCCGTCCGGCGTGTGCCCATCGGGCTGGAGCCGACCTTGAGAGCTGCGCGAGCCGCCCTTGAAAACGGAGCGGCCGACAGCGTCTCCCTGCTCCTAGATCCCTTGCTTCGCGCGCAACCCGAATGCGTCATCGCGGCCATCCTTATGCAAGAGGCGCAAATCGCCTCGCTTCCACATTCCCAAGCGAGCCACCTCGAAGCGCCGGTTCTTGATCCGAAGGCTCGTATCCAGTTTGCAGAGATGGCTCGTAAGAGGTCTCTTGTTACCACCTTACCTTTGGATTTATTGTTAGCGGCGCGAGTGGAGCCGGACTCCCTCGCAGCGAAATTGCTTCTCGACAATCTCCTTATTGAAGGCCGAACAAAGGACAAATCCCTGCGTGCTTGGGCGCACTACGGCTTGGCGTTTTACGCCGTTCAATCGGGAGATTTGACCGGCGCGAAGAGCCAACTTCGAGCAGCACTTAAGGAGGATCCGGGGCACCTCCAAGCACGGCGACTTGAGTCGAGACTCGAAGCGGGGGGGACGGAGCGCTCGGATGCTGAGACGCTCCTCGCCCACTGGATGGAGCTGGCGGCTGAGGCGCCAGAGGTCGACTCTGCGAGCTGGTACGACGCCGCTGTGGACTTGGCCATACTGCGGGTGCGTCGGAGCGATGGGGAGGCCGCCCTCGATGCGCTGGATGCCCTCGATTACACACGCGGGCTCGAATCCGAAGACGGTGAGGGAGGGCAGCCGTGGGGCGGACCCTCTAAGCGGACCAAAATACGCGCGGGACTTGTCAAGGTGGCGGCGCTCACATCCGAGGGAAGAGTGGACGATGCCTTGGCTATCTGTGACGCTACCTTTGATGACGCGGAAGCCGCCGGCCTCGTGTTGCCGACCGCAAAAATGCAGCGCGCCATGCTGCAGGAACTTTGGCTCGGGGATCCGTCCAAGGCCGCTCAAGCATGGGGCGAGGCTCTTGAGATGATAAGTGAGGGCGTGCAGGCCGGCAAAGCAGAGGGCCAAGAGCTCGACGGGCTCATGCTCGCAATTCAGGCTCAAGTGCGACTAGAGCGACTTCGCCAAAATGGGTACGTTGAGCCTTGAAAGCCGTTGTTCAGCGAGTGATTCGGGCACACGTGCGGGTCGATGGGAAGGTTGTGGGAGAGGTGCAGCGAGGCATGGTGATCTTTTTGGGAGTCATGAAGGGTGACACCGCAACAGAAGCCCAAAACTTAGCCCTGCGTATCTCGCGTTTCCGTTTTTTTGCAGATGAAACAGGACGTATGAACCTAAGCGCCAGCCAGGTGGGGGGAGGAGCTTTGGTTGTGAGCCAGTTCACCTTGGCCGCTGACGGCCGCAAGGGCCGCAGGCCGTCTTTTGACGCCGCTGCGCCACCCTCTGAGGCTGAGCCCCTTTACGAACTTTTCGCTGAGACACTGGCGGGGGAGGGGCTTCCCGTGGGGCGTGGCGTGTTCGGCGCGCATATGGAGGTGGATTGCGTTGGCGACGGGCCTGTGACCTTTATATTGGAAGAAATCGCCACTTGAGGGACGGGTTCCCAAACTGACGCAAGTTCTTACTTGACGAAAGGTTAGTGCCATCTAAGAATCGGTGTAAGGCGCCTGAAGATACTGGTGCCCTCCCCCCCAATGAGCGACCTCAACGGCACTACAACAAAAAAGGAACTGGTCAACCGCATCGCGGCTGACCTCGGCGTGAAGAAGGTCTTGGTCAAAGACGTGATTCAGAGTTTCTTAGATTGCATCATCGACGAGCTCGCGTTGGGGCATCGCATAGAGTTTCGCGAATTCGGCGTTTTCGAAGTCAAGGAGCGGGCCGCGCGCTGCGCGCAAAATCCGCGTACTTTGGAGAAGGTCCAAGTGCCGGCGAAGCGCGTCGTGAAATTCAAAGTTGGCCGCAAGATGCGGCAGAACGTCTGCGAGAACACACCGGAAGAGGCGGCCGCGAAGCAACCCGGAAAGGCGGCGAGTGGCAAGCCGAACCCCTCGAGTGGTTTTGAGCGTTCCAGCCCCCCAAGTTTGAACCCGGATTCAAAGTTCGGCTAGAGGCGACCGCGTCATCTCGCAGTACGAAAGTACCGCACATGCAAAGCTGGCCGAGCCCCTTTGCATGTGCGGTACTTTCGCATCGCGATGTGAAGCCCCTTACTTTGCGGCGGCGGCCGCGATCAATCCACGCTCTACATCGGCCAAGAGGTCGTCAATGTGCTCGACGCCGACCGATAGACGCACAAGGCCGTCGGCCATTCCAGCTGCTTGGCGTTCCGCCGCTGGGATCGACGCGTGCGTCATGATCGGAGGAACTTCGACGAGCGACTCGACACCGCCAAGGGACTCGGCAAGTGTGAAGACTTGTGTCGCCATGGAAAACGCCTTGCCGCCGGGGACGCCGGATTTGAGCTCGAAAGAGATCATCCCGCCGTATGAGCGCATTTGCTTCGTGGCGAGTGCGTGGGCAGGATGGGATTCGAGTCCTGGGTAGATCACCTTGTCGACTTCGTCGCGGGACTCGAGGAACTTGGCGATGGCCATTGCGTTTTCAGAGTGCCGTTCCATGCGCAGGGCTAAAGTCTTCGTTCCGCGCATGACAAGGAATGCCGACATGGGGCCGAGCTGGCCTCCACATGTGTTTTGATAGAAGGCGATCTCCTCGCGAAGAGCGGGATCGTTGCCGACGATAGCGCCCGCAACCGCGTCCGAGTGGCCCGCCAAGTATTTGGTACAGGAGTGCAAGACGAGATCGGCGCCCATGGCGAGCGGGCTCTGCAGGAATGGCGACGCAAAGGTGTTGTCGACGACAAGATGCGTGCCCGCGGCGTGCGCGAGTCGAGCGCAGGCCTCGATATCGGTAATGCCGAGCATCGGATTCGAGGGTGTCTCTATGTATAGGTACTTGAGCGTGGAACCCGCCTCGTTCAATGCCGCCTCAGTCGCCGCAAGGTCGGTCGTGTCGACGAAGGTGAATTTCACACCATAGCGCTGGAAGAACTTGGTGAATAGGCGATACGTTCCGCCATATAGGTCGATTCCGGCAACGATGTGGTCGCCGGGATTCGCCAGCGACATCAGGGTGTCGATGGCGGCCATGCCGGAGGCGAAGCAGAGGCCCCAGTCCGCGCCTTCAAGCGAGGCCAAGTTTTCCTCGAGCGCCGTGCGCGTCGGGTTGGTTGTCCGAGAGTACTCGTAGCCTAGCAGGGGCTCACCGGGCGCCGGTTGGGCGAACGTACTGTTGAAATAGACTGGCGTCATCAAGGCCCCGTTTTCGGGGTTCGGAGATTGGCCAGCGTGAATCGCGCGTGTTTCAAAGCGCGCCGTTTTGGGGTCGATCGAACTCATGGCGAGGATTCTACAAAAGTGAAGGCCAGGGGGGAGGGGTAGAGGTTGTCTAGATCCCAGCAGCAGAGAGGAAACTCGGTCGTAACGGCGGGGAGAACTCTGGGGGGCAGCGCTCGGCGCGGTTAGGATGGTTGCCCTCATGACCACGAAAGAGACAGTTGACGCAAAGGAAGGCGGCGTGGGCAGGCCCAGCCTGCTGCGCAAGTTCGCGTTCGAATGGCTCGCGCTGGCCGTATTGCTGGCACTCGGACTCCTTGTGGACGAATCCCGAAGTTGGGGGTGGGACGAGTCGATGCACGTCGGCTTGCCATCCACACATATGGCGCTTGCCTTAGAGGTTGGGGAGGTCCGCGAGGCCGTGAACGTCCTTCTCGGATGCACTCAGTACCCCTTTGTATACCCGGCGTTTGTCGCCGCGGCCCAGGTTGTATCAGGCAACTCCAACAACCCGGAAGTGTTCGGGAGACGCGTCGGTCGCTGGCTCTGGGGGTTGGGCCTTCTAGGGCTTGCCCTGCTGACGTCGGAGGTGACGCGAAAGGAGAGCGCACTCGTCCGGAAGTTGGCGGTCTTTTTTGCATTCGCTTTCGGTCTTTGCTCGCCGCTGTTCATGGACTACTCGGCGACGTGGTTTCTCGAGGTGCCCTTTGCGACAGTGGCAATCTTCACCGTATACACTTGGATTCGACGAACGCGCTTAGCGGGAGAGTCGGGTTCCGCCCTCCGGGACATTCAAGTCGGAGCCCTCGTCACACTGGCGTTTTTCACCAAGTTCAACTACGGACTCCTGCTTGGCTTGGGGCTTTCGCTTGACGTAGTGGTCAGCGGCGTCCTCGCGTTTCGGGCCGGCGAGGGACGCACATTCGCGATTTCCACATTTCGATTAGCAGCTCCGGCGGCCCTCGGATTCCTCTGGTGGTTCGCGCTGCCCTTTCCTGGGGGCGCGGAAATCGCGGAGAGTCACCGCAGCGCCTTTATGGAGTTCCTGGGAGGCAATCAACAGCTCGATCGTACCCCCGACGCGTACCGCTTACTCGATTGGGGGATCTCCCTCTTTCGGACACCACGCGCCCTGCTGGCAGCCCTTTTGGGAGCTCTCCTGACCTTGCCACTCGTCCGAAAAGCTCCACGTAGTCTGGGAACGATTTGGCTTGTCTTGCTTGCAATCGTCATCCCTATCGCGACTCACAACTTTCATCTAGATCGTTTCTTGATAGCACCCGGTCCTTTCCTGTTCGTCTTGGGAAGTGTGGGGGTGGCCCACCTGGTCGCTCGAATCGCACGGGGACATTTCGCTTTTATTGCGGCACCAGCAGTTCTAGTCATTTTGCTGGCGGCACCTCAGCTGGACAGCGTACTTCTTTTTGATGCGACGCGCGGTTTCGTGGAAGTCGTACCAAATGGGGATGTGCAGCAAAGAGAGGCGACCCTCGCCGTTCGGGAGTATCAGATGGGGATCGTAAGGGAGCGTTTTGACATCTCCCCGCTGCGCTCCCTCTCGACCGGTGGACTCGATTCGAAGATGGCCAAGGAGCTGCTCGACTTGGTTGCTATCGAGGTTGCGCGCATGGAGAGAGACTCCGGTCCCGGCGCAAAGTTCGGGTGGCTTGGTATCAGCACGGAGCTCTCACCCTCGGCCCTACACATTGGCCTGGTTGCCCGCGGAGGGTCCCCCGAGCGCCTGCGCAGAGACGCAGGGGTTGTGCGAGGTGACGGCAACCCCGCCCTGTGTTTGACCTTTAAGGGGGAAGATCCCGGGTGGAATGACGAGCAGCTGCAGCTTTGGGCCAATGAGTTTGAAGTGATCTTTATCACGTCGCCGTCGGACTTCAAATCGCGCGGCAACCGAGCGTTTATTCATGGCTACCAAGATCGCCTAGTCGGTGCGGGAGGATGGCTGCCCGTGGAGTTGGGTAGCGTCTCGATTTCTGTGCCTCTCAAAGTGCCAAGTCCCGTCAAGCTGTTTGCACTGCGGAGGCAGGGATGAGCGCTGCCCAAAGGACTCTGGAGGGCTTTGCAGCGGACGCACTCGACTGGCCGCGGGTTCGCGAGCTCTTTGCCGCTCACGCGGCCTCCTCGTTAGGGCGCCGCGCTTTGGAAGAGCTACAGCCGCGCACCGAGGCGGACGCGCGTGAGGCGCTCGCGCGCTGCGCAGAGCTCTTGGCCTACGCCAGCAGCGAGGTCGGCTTCAACGCCGCTGCGCAGAATCCCTATGACTCGACGTGTGTGCCGCCACTCGCAGGCATCACCGATCCCCAGCCGATCCTGCTCATTGCCCGTAGGTTCACGCGGGCTTTGGACGAGGACGAGTTCAAAGTCCTTGCAACCTTCTTGCGCGCTCTAGCGAAGCTGCGCCGCTGGGTCACCGCCCGGACTCCAGAGCTCCCAGCATGTGCGCGTTTAGCTGACGCGATTCCCGACTTGACCAAGCTGACGACGGAAATCGACAAGTCTCTTGACGATCGCGGCCGTGTCGTTGATGAAGCCTCGCCAGCTTTGCGCAAGATGCGAAAAGACAGCTCGGCATTGGAGTCTGACATCACGCGTGTGGTCCAACGAATTTCAAGTGGAGGCGAGGTCCGCAAGTCACTTGCTGAAGGCCAACTCGGTCGCGTGCACTGGCGTGGAGGGCGCCCCGTCCTCGCGGTGCGGGCGCGCGAGCGACGCCATGTGAAGGGCATCGTTCACGACCGCAGTCAAAGTGGGGAGACGCTCTTCATCGAACCGGCAGCGGTTGTCGAGTCCGGAAACCGGCTGGCGGACTTGCGCATCTCGGAAGCGCGCGAAGTCAGTCGGATTTTGACGGAGTTGACGCGCTTGGTTTTTGGCGCTGAACCCGAGCTTCACCAGGCCATCGAAGTCGCAGCGGAGTTCGAGATCGGGACTCTTTCAGCACTTTGGGCCATCTCTAACGATGGACGCGTCGTGACGGATGCCGGTGGGCCGGGCATGCTTTTGCGCTCGATTAGGCACCCCATTCTCGTGCAAAAAGTACGCGCGGGAGAGCTCGAAAGCTGCGTCCCGATCGATCTGCGCTTGGGGGAGGATTTTGACTTGATCGTAATCACGGGACCAAACACCGGGGGGAAAACGCTAGCGCTAAAGAGTGCAGGCCTCGCCGCACTTCTGGTTCGTCTTGGCCTGCCTGTGATTTGTAGCGAGGGGTCGCGCATCCCATTTTACGACGGCATTTTTGCGGATATCGGTGACGAGCAAGAGGTCGAGCAGAACCTCTCGACCTTTGCCTCGCATTTGGTCCGCATTCGGGCCGCACTCGCTACGGATGGAAGCGGCGCCGGTCCGCGCACACTCACTTTGTTTGACGAGTTGGGTGGCGGCACGGACCCCGATGAGGGGTCCGCACTCGGCGAGGCGCTACTCGAAGAGCTCCTGCGGCGTGGGGCACCGGCGCTAGTCTCGACGCACCTTGGCCGCCTCAAGGAGGTGGCCTATCGGCATGCGCGCGCAGAGAACGCCTGTACAGAGTTTGACCTTGAAACCCTTGCGCCCCAATACCACCTACTCCTTGGAATCCCCGGTGAGTCGCGAGCGCTAGCGATCGCCAAGCGGCTCGGCTTGCCAAGCGACTTGTTGGCGCGTGCGGCAGAGTGCCTAGAGGCCTCGGGCGCATCGGGGGGAGAGCGCGAAGCTCTCTTCGACGACCTCCGCCAAAGTCGTTCACGGGCCGAGGAGCTGCGTGGGCAGGCGGAGACAAAACTTGGCGAAGTTGAGGACGAACGCCGCCACCTCAAGGTCGAGCGCGAGGCACAGGCTCGTCAAGTAACGCTACTCACCAAAGAGGCTCAGCTGGGGATTGAGAAGCGCCTGCGGGACGCGAAATCACACCTCGCGAAGTCGCGCAGCCTGCTACCCCAAATGGCTAAAGCGGCTAAGCACGAGATGCAGGAGGCTCTCGATAAGTTGGAAGAGGCGCTTGTTGGGTCGAGCCTGGATGACCTTCGGACGGACTTCTTGGCGGGTTTGAAGAAGGGCGACCACGTTTGGGTTCCTCGCTATAGGAAGCGCTGTGCCATCACGCGCATTTTCAAGGAGAAGAAGCGCGTGTCCATTCAAGTCGGTCGGGCGGAGTTTGAAGTCGGTTTCGAAGAGATCTCCACGTACGACACCCTCTAAACGGTTTGAGGCAGCGGAGAGCTTGGGGCGGACTCCGGATATGGAGGCGGGGGATCGGGGCGCTTCAACCCGGAACTAGCTTCTGAGGGTTGGGGGGCCGCAGAACCTGGCGGTATACTTTGGGCTATGAGCGGATTGAGATGGACCACTGCGGGGGAATCCCATGGCGCGGCACTTGTCGGGATCCTCGAGGGTTTACCCGCGGGGCTTGAGCTTTCTATCGAGCGCATCGATGGGGAGTTGCGGCGTCGGCAAGGCGGATATGGCCGTGGCGGGCGCATGGCGATCGAGTCCGATACCGTTCGCGTGCTTTCGGGAATGCGAGCGGGTTTGACCCTGGGTTCGCCTCTTGCCCTCATGATCGAGAATCGAGACGTAAAGATTGAAGAGCTTGGGATTCCGACGAGTCCACGGCCGGGACATGCGGATTTGGCGGGCTGCCAAAAGTACGGGAAAGCGGACCCTAGGGCGATTTTGGAGCGTGCAAGCGCACGGGAGACGGCCATGCGGGTGGCCCTCGGTGCAGCGGCGCGCCAAGTCCTCGAAGCTTTTGGAGTGCGAATCTTTGGCTACGTTGTCGAGCTCGGCGGGCTCGCTGCTGCGGTGACGGAAGTGGATGCTAAGCGGCAGTTCGATCTTCGCGAACGGAGTGATTTCGCGTGCCTAGATCCAGAAAGCGAACTAGCGTGGAAAGCTGCTGTTGACGCCGCAAAGGCAGATGGGGACACGCTTGGGGGGATCTTTGAGGTTTGCGTGACCGGTCTGCCGCCAGGGCTGGGAACATTCCAGGACCCGCGCGGTCGGATGACTAGCCGGTTGGGAGCAGCGGTGCTCGCGATCCCTGCGATCAAAGGTGTGGAGTTTGGGGTTGGCTTTGAGTCCGCTAGGTTGCGGGGTGGAGAGGTCCACGATGCCATCGAGCTCGGCGGTGGCGAGGAGGGTTCTTTTGGCCGCTTCGGCCGCGCTTCGAATCGATCTGGTGGGCTAGAGGGCGGCATGACTACAGGCGCCCCTCTCGTGCTAAGGGCAGCGATGAAACCCATCTCAACCCTGCGGAAAGGCCTCGAGACCGTCGAGTTCGGTGGGGGACCCGTAAAATCGACCTACCAGCGCTCGGATGTGACCGCGGTGCCAGCCGCCAGCGTAGTTGGGGAGAACGTCGTGGCCCTGGAGCTGGCCTCGGCATTCTTGGAGTCCTTCAGTGGAGCGAGTTTGGAGATGGTCCGCGCTTCTTTTGAAACCTGGCGAGATCGTGCAGTCTCCCTTTAGAGGCCAGATGGCCGGAAAAAGCGGGGGCAACTCGTATGCAAATGCGAAGAAGTTGAGGGAGTTCACGAAAAACTCGTTCTGAAGGTTGACGCACGGCCCGGGCTCCCTATGATTCCCGTCCCCCAAGTGCGAGAGCCTCGCCCTTAGGACTTGTTTCCCAGATAGCCAGCGTAGCTTCAATTGGCAGAGCTCTTGATTTGTAATCAAGCGGTTGTGGGTTCGAGTCCCACCGCTGGCTCCACCAACATTTGGGAGACAAAAAGAACATCCCGGACAATGTCCGGAACCGGCCTGGCGACTTGTCGCCTTGCCTGCTCACTGAAAACGAGACCTGGACCGGAAGATGACGGAAGCGTCGCTCCGCCGCGTGTTACCTACTTTTTAGAAGTGGGGGGCCCGGCGTAAGAAGCGGCGCGTTTGGACCGCGTTCCGGCCGGTGTGCAACTCTCCCATGGGGGAATACTCAAGCGGCCAACGAGGTCAGACTGTAAATCTGATGGCCACGCCTTCGCAGGTTCGAATCCTGCTTCCCCCACCATACAAGTCCAACCGACGCCACTAGGCAGCCGTGGGCCATGCGAATCGCGCTGACATAAACATGGAAGCGAAAAGTGATGGGGGAAGGAGATGCACACGGGCCTTCGCCACCCATCCTCGTGATCAACTCCGGAAGGAGCTTTCCCTGCTTTCAAGGCGGGCGTAGTTCAATGGTAGAACCTTAGCCTTCCAAGCTAATGACGACGGTTCGAGTCCGTTCGCCCGCTCCACCTCCGAATATTCGGTCCAGACAAAGTCCCGTCCCTTGGGTTCGGCAGCAATGCCACAACTCTGGGGCGACGGCTGCTGTAGCTCAGTGGTAGAGCACTTCATTGGTAATGAAGAGGTCGCGGGTTCAAATCCCGCCAGCAGCTCCATCCAACAATTTATTCTTCGGCGCTCTCATCCGAGCGCGCCACATTACTAACCACCCGGGCTTCGGCCCACTCTCGGAACTCCCGATATGGCTAAGGAAACCTTCGAACGGAACAAGCCGCACGTAAATGTGGGCACCATCGGTCACGTTGACCACGGTAAGACCACACTTACGTCGGCAATCTGCCGCCACCAGGCGACCCTCGGCCTCGCTGTGGCCAAAAACTTTGACGAGATCGACAAGGCCCCTGAAGAGAAGGCCCGCGGTATCACCATCTCGACGACACACGTCGAGTACCAAACCGAGACCCGTCACTACGCTCACGTTGACTGCCCCGGCCACGCCGACTACGTCAAAAACATGATCACCGGTGCTGCCCAAATGGACGGCGCTATCTTGGTTGTGTCTGCAGCTGACGGCCCGATGCCTCAAACGAAAGAGCACATCCTGCTCGCCCGTCAGGTCAACGTGCCGCACGTCGTGGTGTTCATGAACAAAGTCGACCAGGTCGACGACGAAGAGCTTCTCGACTTGGTCGATATGGAGATTCGTGAGCTTCTCGACAAGTACGATTTCCCAGGAGACGACACCCCGATCATTCGCGGTTCCGCTCTCGCTGTTGAGAACGCGCTGAACGCCGGCACGCCGTCGGATGACCCGGTCTTCAACTGCATCAACGAGTTGATGGACGCGATTGACAGCTTTATCCCGTTGCCCGTCCGCGAGACCGAGAAGGATTTCCTGATGCCTGTCGAGGACGTGTTCTCGATCGAGGGTCGTGGTACCGTGGTCACCGGTCGTATCGAGACCGGCATCGTCAAGGTTGGCGATCCGATCCAGATCGTCGGCATGGGCGCGACTGCGAACACCACCTGTACTGGTGTTGAGATGTTCCAGAAGATCCTCACCGAGGGTCGCGCTGGTGATAACGTCGGTTGCCTGCTCCGCGGCGTCAAGAAAAGTGACATCCAGCGTGGTCAGGTTCTCTGCAAGCCGGGTACCATCACTCCGCACACCAAGTTCGAAGCGCAGGTCTACATCCTGTCGAAAGACGAAGGTGGACGTCACACTCCTTTCTTCTCCGGTTACCGCCCCCAGTTCTACTTCCGCACAACGGACGTGACTGGTACAGCTAACCTTCTTGAAGGCGCTGAGATGTGCATGCCTGGAGATGACGTGAAGCTTGAGATCGAGCTTCTTACCCCGGTCGCAATGGACGAGCAGCTTCGCTTCGCTATCCGCGAAGGTGGCCGTACCGTTGGTGCTGGTGTTGTTACCAAGATCATTGAGTAAATGATCTCCTGCCAGACGCGCCCCCCGCTCCACTTCGGAGCGTGGGGCGCGGCTAGCAAACTTTGCTGAGCTTTTTTGCCGGACTCTTGTAGAGCTGGCCTTGGATAAGAGAATCAAATGAAGACCAAAGAACGCTATGTGTTTCTCGTGTGCTCTGAGTGCCGGAACCGCAACTACACGACGCACAAGCGCCAGAAGGCGGTCTACAAGCTCGAAAAGAACAAGTATTGCCGGTTCTGCCGGAAGCACACATCCCACCGCGAGCGCAAGCTCTAGGGATCTCTTTACTGACGGCGCTGTCCACTTCGGATGCGCCTCGAGCACCGTAACTCACCCCCCGATTCAATCATGATGAAAGCCTATAAGAGCGAACAGGGCCGTATGGTCCGCATGGGAGCGTTTTGGACGCTGGCCCTTCTGTTCTTGTATGGCTGCATGGCCTTGAACCAAACGCTTTTGTCGTTTGTGGATAGCCTGAAGTCAGACATGGGAAGAATCCCCATCCTTGGATGGCACCTGACGGGCGCATTCGCTATCTCGACCGCAGCCTTTGTGGTCGGATTCGTCTTGCTGTTCCGTTGGCACCAGACTCCGAAGGTCGCCGATCTCTTGATCGACACCGAATCGGAACTCCAGAAGGTGACCTGGGCCAAAATGCCTGAGGTCATTAACTCTTCGTTTGTGGTGATCGGCTTTGTGCTTTTCCTGATGGTCTTCTTGGCCGGATCGGACATCGTACTCAGCAAGATCTTCACCTACATCCTTAGCGGAGGCGCAAGCTAATGGCTGCTTACGAGTGGTATTTCGTTCGCTGCCAGGCAGGACGCGAAGATTCGGTATGCAGACAGCTGATCAAGCAAATTGCTGCCGCTGGACTTGAGGGGAACATCCCTCAGATTTTGGTCCCAATCGAAAAGGTGACCGATTTACGCGCTGGCAAGAAGCGCGTAGTCAAAAAGAAGCTTTACCCGGGGTATTTGATGATCCAAGCGGATCTGTCGGACCCCGAGTCTCCCGATGCCATTGCGACGCGTTCTACATTGAAGGCGACCCGCGGTTTCGGGGAATTTTTAGGAATGGGCGGTGAGCCCACTCCTCTCTCAGTGGATGAGGTCTCAGCGATCTTGATCCGCATGAGTGAAAGCGAAGATCGTCCTAAAGTGGCCATTGGCCTCAAGAAGGGCGACATCGTAAAAGTCAAATCAGGGGCCTTCGACGGCTTCGATGGAGCCGTCGATGACATCAACCCGGACAAAGGAACCGTCCGGGTGATCGTGACCATCTTTGGTCGACCGACCCCTGTCGAATTGGAGTACTGGGAAGTGGAGGCCGTCTAAATTATGGCCAAAGAACTGACAGCAAAAATTAAATTGCAATGCCCTGCGGGTAAAGCTACGCCCGCTCCGCCCGTTGGACCCGCTCTCGGTGCCCACGGAATCAATATTGCCGGATTTGTAAAGGAGTTCAATGATCGCACCCGCGATCAGATGGGCTTAATCATTCCGGTGGTGATCTCGGTCTACAAGGACCGCAGTTTCGACTTCATTCTGAAGTCCCCTCCAGCAGCCGTCCTTCTAAAGAAGGCCGCTGGACTTGACAAGGCCGCTGGCTTTGTGGGGCACATGATTGTTGGTTCGGTAACTCGCGCCCAAGTGGAAGAGATCGTCGAAATCAAAATGTCCGATCTCAACGCACGCGACGTGGCTCACGCCTGTCGCATCATTGAAGGCACTGCGCGTTCAATGGGAATCGAGATTAAGGGCTAACAAAGGACATCCTCTATGGCAAAGCAAAGCAAAAGAGTGCAAGAAGCCCAGGCCGGCGTTGATCGGTCTAAGGTTTACGAAGTCACTGAAGCTCTTAACCTGATCAAGAACCTGCCGGCGGCAAAGTTCGATGAAACCGTGGACATTGTTGTCCGCCTTGGCATCGATCCCCGTAAATCCGACCAGCTGGTTCGTGGCGCAGTCTCCCTACCCAAAGGCCTGGGCAAGACCGTAAAGGTCATTGTCTTCGCTGAAGGCGAGAAGGCTGATGCTGCTAGAGCTGCCGGAGCCGACGAAGTTGGCAGCGGTGACTTAGCAGATAAGATCGCCGGCGGCTGGATGGACTTCGATGTCTGTATAGCCAGCCCCGACATGATGCGTCATGTTGGTAAGCTCGGTAAGGTCCTCGGTCCGCAAGGCAAAATGCCTAGCCCGAAGTCGGGTACGGTCACGCCGAATGTCGCCCAAGCAGTTGAGGAGTTCAAGGCCGGTAAGGTCGAATTCCGCACAGACGCTGGTGGCAACGTTCACGCTGGACTTGGAAAGCGTTCCTTCCCGGTGGAGGACCTTGAGGAGAACCTCAATGCCTTCCTGCATCACCTGAATGGTATGCGGCCACCTGTTGTGAAGGGCCAGTTCCTGCGCAAGATCTCGATCAGCACCTCCATGGGCCCAGGCGCATGGATCCAGTACGGAGCCTAGAACCATGCCGAATATCGTTAATAACCTCGGCCTAGCCGAACTCAAGTCCGCATTCGACGAAGCCGAGGGGATGCTCTTTTTCTCCATGGCCGGTTTGACTATGGAAGAGAATGAAGTGATCCGCGGCGCCATGTCTGAAAGTGGTGCCAAGGTTCGCCTTGTGCGCAACCGCTTGGCGAAGCTGGCTCTTGCAGATAAGGGTCATGAAGTTGACTCTTCTGTCTTCAAGGGCAATGTCGCTGTCGCTTGGGGAAATGCAGAGGCCGCGATCGGTGCTGCCAAAGTGGTTTCACTTTCGAAGCTTGCTAAGGCCGGTAAACTCAATGTGCGCGGTGGGGTCCTCGAGGGGAACCTGCTCAACGCTAATGATGCTGCTGCCTTAGCGAATGTTCCTGACCGTCGTACTCTTCAAGCGATGTTGCTAGGTGCCATCTCTGGCCCTGCTCGTGGTCTTGTCACCGTCCTGGACGCTAACCAAAGCGGCCTTGCACGTGTTCTTCAAGCTCACATCGATCAGGCTGGCGAGTAGCCAGTCGACCAAACTCAATTTTCTAACTGGTGCCTGCATGGCGCTGGTTCTCCAGAATCAACGATTCAACCCAACCCTCCTAAACCGAGAATTATCATGTCCGACGATACCAACGTGGTTGAGCTCGAAGCTGGTCTCCAAGAGATCGCCAACAAGCTTGACGCCCTTACCCTTCTTGACGCTTCCAAGCTTGTGAAGCACCTTGAGGAGAAGTGGGGCGTGAGCGCCGCTGCTCCCGCTGCCGTTGCTGTTGCCGCCACTGGCGGTGACGATGCTGCTGAGGAGAAGACGTCTTTCGACGTCATCCTCAAAAATGCAGGCGACAAGAAGATCCCCGTGATCAAAGAAGTCCGTGCCATCACCGGCCTTGGCCTCAAGGAAGCTAAAGGTCTTGTAGACGAAGCTCCTAAGGCAATCAAGGAAGGCTGCACCAAGGAAGAAGCCGAAGAGATCAAGGCTAAGCTTGAGGCCGCTGGCGCCACTGTCGAGTTGGCATAACGCCCGCCTTGACCATTCATCGAGACTATTGGTCTCTATCGAACCCGCACGGGCAGCGCATTGACGCTGCCCGTGTCGGGGACTTTTGTGTCGAACGGAAACACCTCTCGCCGCGCCTGAAACGCCGGCTTGTATCTAATTTCTGATTCGAAGGTCGTCTTTTGGATGACCTGGCGCCGGGTGTATTTCGCACTTGGTCGCACCCAATAAAATATAGCGGGCAATTGCCTGCGCCCGTAGCCGAGCTAGCTCCATGCCTACGACACTTTTGCCGTTGCACAGTTTTGGGAAGTACCCGGACATTGTCCCTCTTCCCAACCTGGTCGAGATCCAGACCAAGTCTTATTCAGACTTTTTGATGACGGCTACCTCCCCAGGTAACCGCGAAGATAAGGGCTTACAGGCCTTGTTGAAGGAGGTCTTCCCGATCTACTCCTTCGACAAGACGATGTGCCTTGAGTACGTCAGCTATGACCTCGGTGCACCAAGGTACACCATCGAAGAGTGTCGCCAGCTACGTCTCACTTACGGTCATCCGTTTAAGGTGCGCTTGCGTCTGGTAAAGGAAGAGCCAATTGAGGAGGAGGTTTACCTCGGCGAAATCCCGATCATGATCGGCGGCGGCGAGTTTATCGTCAACGGCTCTGAGCGTGTGGTTGTAAGCCAATTGCACCGCTCTCCTGGTGTCGACTTCAGCCTAGATAAGGCTGTTAGCGATCGAAAGTTGCATAACTGCTGGATTATCCCGGAACGCGGTTCCTGGATCGAGCTCAACGTTACGAAGAAAGAGCTTCTCCAGATTCGTATTGACCAATCTGGTAAGTTCTCTGCGGTTAGCTTCCTCCGGGCCCTCGACGAGAACCTGTCGACGGACCAGGACATTCTGCGCACTTTCTACGACACGCAAGTCGTCAAGAAGCGCAAAGGGCAGACCGAGAGCGCCTTCGCGGCAAAGATCACCAACCGCATCGCGGTGGGTGACGTTGTTGTGCTCAAGACTGGCGAGATCCTTGTGCCGTCTGGAGAGCCTATCTCCGAAACAGCTGCCATCGAAATCGCCGCCAGTGACTTGGCTCAGGTGGAGATCGTCAAAGGTGACTTGGAAGACCTGGATATGCTCATCATCAACTCGATGAAGGATGATCCGGGCTGCCGTAGTCACGCCGACGCTCTGCTCCGCATTTACACCCGTCTTCGCCCCGGCAACCCGCCGCAGTTGGAGAAGGCGCGCGAGCTCTTCCACGAGAAGTTCTTCGATCCCCAACGCTATCGTTTGGGTAAAGTTGGTCGTTTCCGCCTGAACCGAAAGTTTAGCCAGGACATTCCCGAGAACATTCAAGTCCTCCAACCGGAAGACATCTTGAACTCGGTTAAGTACTTGCTGAAGCTTCGTTCTGGCAACGGGCTTCTCGACGATATCGACAACCTTGGTAACCGGCGCGTTCGTAGCCTCGCAGAGCTGGCTGGCGAGGAGTTCCGAAAGGGTCTATTGAAGCTGCGCCGTACCGCTCAAGAGCGTATGAACATGGATCAGGGCGAGAGCGTTTCGCCTCGTAACCTGATTAACTCGAAGACATTTTCGAGCGCTGTGGACTACTTCTTTGGTCGTGGCGAGCTCTCCCAGGTCGTCGACCAAACGAACCCGCTTAGCCAATTGGCACACGAACGCCGACTTTCGGCTCTTGGGCCGGGTGGTCTTAACCGCAAGCGTGCTGGTTTCGACGTGCGTGACGTTCACCTGTCGCACTACGGACGACTCTGCCCGATCGAGACTCCCGAGGGCTCGAACATTGGTCTTATCTCGTCCCTAGCGCTCTACTCGAGCTTGGACGACTACGGCTTCCTTGTAACTCCTTACCGAAAGGTAAAGAAGGGAAAGCTCAGCGACGAGGTTGTCTATCTTCGTGCAGACGAAGAAGAAGGCATGGTCATGGCGCCTGCCGACATTAAAATCGACAGCGACCTGACGATTATCTCTGAGCGCGTTCTAGCGCGTAAGGATGGCGAGAACGTAGAAGTCCCCCCTAGCGGTGTGGATTATGTCGACGTCTCTCCCAAGCAGATTGTCGGCATTTCAGCCTCGCTGATCCCCTTCCTTGAGCACGATGATGCAAACCGGGCACTCATGGGTGCCAACATGCAGCGTCAGGCCGTCCCACTTTTGTGGGCCGAACCTCCGCTAGTTGGAACGGGTATGGAGCGCATTGTCGCTCAGAACAGTAACTTGCTCGTTCGCGCGAAGAATGCAGGTACGATTACTCACGTCGACGCGACGATGATCATCGTAAACGACGAGGACGAGTATCCGCTTTCTAAGTATCGCGGCCTTAACGAGCGCACCAGTCAAAACCACAAGCCCGTAGTGCTCGTGGGGGACGTGGTGAGCGCAGGGGACCTTCTTGCTGATGGTGCCGCCACTCTTGGTGGTGACCTCGCTCTTGGTAAGAACCTTGTTGTCGCCTTCATGCCTTGGGACGGTTTCAACTATGAGGATGCAATCCTCTTGTCGGAACGCCTTGTCAAAGAGGACGTGTTTACCTCGGTTCACATTGAGGAATACGACGTTGAGATTCGCGAGACAAAACTCGGCAAAGAGGAGTTCACCCGTGACATCCCCAACGTCGGTGAGAAGGCGCTTGCGCACCTCGACGAGAAGGGAATCGTCCGTATTGGAACCATGGTCAAAGCCGGCGATGTCCTCGTGGGCAAAGTTGCGCCGAAGTCAAAGAGTGAGCTGACTCCTGAAGAGAAGTTGCTGCACGCGATTTTCGGTCGCGCAGGTGTCGACGTGAAGAACTCGTCTCTGACGATGCCTCCGGGAAGCCGTGGCGTCATCATCGGAGCGCAGCACTTCACTCGTCGGATCAACATGACCGACCAGGACCGTCGCATGACCTTGGATCAGATTCGCGATGCGGAGAAGCGCTGCTTGTACAAGCACCGCATCCACGCAGCTGCCATGTTGACGAATGTCACCGAGGCACTGGGCGAACCTGTACCCGACGACATGACCGGCAAGGCTCTTCAGCTTGATGACACAGCTACATTCGACGAGCTTCGTCGTGTAAAACTGCTATGTCAGGCTGCCGCAGATGATGCAGTCGCCGATAAGACACGGGCATTAGCTTACGAGGCTATTTCTGATCAACAGGTCAAGATCGACGCCGACGAGGCTGAGAAGACGAAACTTGTTAACAAGCTTAGCCGTGGAGACGAGCTGCCAACCGGCGTGCTTGAGATGGTCAAAGTTTATGTCGCAACCAAGCACAACTTGAATGTTGGCGACAAGATGGCTGGCCGTCACGGCAACAAGGGTGTGGTCTCTAAGATCATGCCCATCGAAGATATGCCGTATCTTGATGATGGAACACCTGTTGACATCGTTCTCAACCCGCTCGGCGTTCCGTCACGAATGAACGTTGGTCAGATCCTTGAGACCCACCTCGGTATTGCGGCTAAGAAGCTTGGACGTCGCTATGCAACGCCCGCTTTCGACGGTGCTACGGAGCAGGATATTCGAGATGCACTTCGGGAAGCTGGCTTGCCCGAATCCGGCAAGTTCACTCTGTATGACGGTCGAACAGGTTCAGCCTTTGAACAGGAAGTAACTGTCGGCGTCATGTACATGCTGAAATTGCACCACCTTGTGGACGAGAAAGTTCACGCACGGGCGACTGGGCCTTACAGCCTGATCACTCAACAACCTCTAGGCGGTAAGGCGCGCTTCGGCGGCCAGCGCTTCGGGGAGATGGAAGTCTGGGCCCTCGAAGCCTATGGCGCTGCTGCGATCTTGCAAGAGCTCTTGACCGTCAAGTCTGACGACGTCGATGGCCGCACCAAGATCTACGAAGCCATGGTGAAGGGCGTCAACATTCTCGAGCCGGGTACTCCCGTGTCTTTCGAGGTGTTGACCAACGAGATCCGAGGCCTCGGCCTCAACATGGAACTTCAGAAGAAGGCCAATACCCTCTAAGGAAGAGGATCTGAGAACTATGGGCGACTCCATCTACAACCGCATTAACGATTACGGCAGTGTCAAGATCAACTTGGCCTCGCCGGAAGACATCCGCTCTTGGTCTTATGGCGAGGTCAAAAAGCCAGAGACGATCAACTACCGCACCTACCGTCCGGAACGGGACGGCCTCTTTTGCGAGAGGATTTTCGGTCCCGAAAAGGACTGGGAGTGCTTCTGCGGTAAGTACAAGGGGATCAAGCACAAGGGGATCGTTTGTGATAAGTGTGGTGTGATGATCACGCACAGCCGCGTGCGCCGTAAGCGCATGGGGCACATCAACCTTGCAGCGCCTGTTGTTCACATCTGGTTTTTCAAGGCGCTCCCGAGTCGCCTCGGAACTTTGCTGGGTCTGAAGTCGAGTGCGCTTGAACGCGTCGTTTACTTCCAGGACTACCTTGTCATCGATCCCGGGGATACTCCGCTTGAGGACAAGCAGTTGCTCTCGGAAGAAGAGTACCGCGCCAACCGTGCTAAGTACGGGACCGAGTTTGAGGCAGACATGGGTGCGGAGGCAATTCGTAAATTGTTGCGCCGTCTCGACCTGCCGATGATCTCCCAAGAGCTTCGCGACGAGTTGCTTGCAACGCGCTCCCAGCAGCGCATGAAGGATATCATCAAGCGCTTGCGCATGATCGAGGCCCTTCGCGACTCCAGCAACATGTCGGACTGGATGACTTTCGAGGTTATCCCTGTCATCCCGCCGGATTTACGTCCGCTCGTTCTTCTGGACTCTGGCAACTTTGCAACGAGTGACCTGAACGACCTTTACCGTCGTCTGATCAACCGGAATAACCGCCTCAAGAAGTTGCTCGACCTCAATGCACCCGAGGTCATCATCCGCAACGAGAAGCGTATGCTTCAGCAGGCCGTCGACGCACTGTTTGACAATGGTCGCTGCCGTCGCCCCGTGCTCGGTTCCTCGAACCGCCCGCTCAAGTCCTTGACGGACATGATTAAGGGTAAGCAGGGACGCTTCCGCGAAAACCTACTTGGAAAGCGTGTTGATTACTCCGCCCGCTCCGTCATTGTCGTCGGTCCTGAGCTTCGATTGCATCAATGTGGACTTCCTAAGAAGATCGCTCTCGAACTGTTCCAGCCATTCATCATTCGACGCCTGAAAGAGCTCGGCTTGGCCGACACGATCAAATCTGCGAAGCGTATGCTCGAGCGTCGCGACGAAGAGGTTTGGGATATTCTCGACGAGGTTATTCGTGACCACCCGGTGCTCCTAAACCGTGCGCCCACGCTCCACCGAATGGGCATTCAGGCTTTCGAGCCGGTTCTCATTGAAGGTAACGCCATCCGTCTGCACCCGCTCGTTTGTGGCGGTTACAACGCAGACTTCGATGGTGACCAGATGGCTGTCCACCTTCCCCTGAGCTACGAAGCGCAGATTGAGGCATCGACTCTGATGCTATCACTCAACAACGTCTTCTCTCCGTCTAACGGCGCGCCGATTATCGCTCCGTCGCAGGACATGGTTCTGGGGATTTACTACCTAACGAAGGAACATGCGGGTACCGCGGCTATGAAGCCGCGTCGCTATTCGAACCTTGGCGAACTCTATCTCGCTTACGGTCACGGTGGTTTGATGACACACCAGCCGGCGCTCGTCCGGATGGATCCGGGTACCCTAGTCAAGATGACTCCAGGTGGAGAAGCGGTCGAAGTCGACGACGAAGGCAAGATCACGATCGATGGCGTGCGTGGCTACCTGAACACGACCATTGGTCGCGCAATTTTCAACGACATCCTTGCTCCAGGAATGCCCTACTACAACTACGAGTTGACCAAAAAGGGCATCTCGGGGTTGATCAGCGATTGTCATCTCTTACTCGGTCGCGATGCGACCCTGTCTCTTTTGGATGACCTAAAGGATCTCGGCTTCAAAGCTGCGACCCGTGCAGGAATCTCGTTCGCTAAGGACGACATGAAGATTCCCTCGGACAAAGGAGCCATCCTCGCCAAAACTCAGAAGGAGATTGACGAAATCGCCATCTCCTACGAGAAAGGTCTCATCACTGACGGCGAACGCTATCTGAAGATCATTGACCTTTGGACTGCTTGCCGTGAAGAGGTCGGAAACTCCCTCATCCAAGTTCTGAAGGAGGACGTGGTCGACGGAAGCCCCTACGTCAACCCGATCTTCTGCATGGTTGAGTCCGGTGCCCGTGGTTCGATTGACCAAATCCGTCAGCTGGCTGGAATGCGTGGTCTGATGGCCAAGCCATCAGGCGCAATCATTGAGACGCCGATTAAGGCTAACTTCCGTGAAGGACTGAAAGTGCTCGAGTATTTCTCGTCCACCCACGGTGCCCGGAAGGGATTGGCTGACACAGCTCTCAAGACAGCGGATGCTGGATACCTCACCCGTAAGTTGACCGACGTCGCCCAAAACGTGGTGATCACGTCTGACGATTGCGGCACCATGGGCGGCGTGATCAAGATGCCGATCTACAAAGGTGAGAAGCTTGTGCTTTCCCTCGGTGACGCCATTCGAGGTCGTACGGCGCGTCAAACGGTAATCGATCCGATCCTCGACGAGATCATCGTCCGCGAAGACGAATTGATCACAGCGACAATCGCCAGCCGAATCGAAGAGCTTGGCGTTGAGAAGCTGCAAGTTCGTAGTGCGCTGACATGCGAGTCACGCCTCGGTTGCTGTAGTAAGTGTTACGGCATGGACCTGTCTCGTGGCATTGCCGCAGAGAGGGGACTGGCAGCTGGCATCATTGCCGCTCAGTCTATTGGAGAACCCGGCACACAGTTGACCATGCGTACCTTCCACATTGGTGGTACGGCTAGTCGTTCTGTCGAGCAGTCGGACACCAGGTCGCGTCGCGATGGCCGGATTCAGTACGGGCCTAAGCTACATACGGTGAAGAACGCTGACGGCGCTACGATTGCCCTTGACCGCAATGGGGAGCTCATTCTCAACGACAGTCAGGGTCGCGAGATCGATCGCTATGAAGTTCACATGGGAGCGGCACTTACCGTGACCGATGGCCAGGATGTTGCGGCCGGCGAGCTGCTGATGACATGGGACCCTCACTATGTCCCGATTCTTGCAGAGGCCGCAGGTAAGGTCCGCTACGAAGACCTCATCGAGGGCAAGACGATGCTTGTTGAGCGTGATGCCCGAACAGGTACGACACGTAGCCAAGTGGCTGAGCACAAAGGTGACTTGCATCCGCAGGTCGCAATCCTCGATAAGAACGGCGACCCCGTTTCCCTCTTCCCGATTCCTATTCGCGCCTACATCGAAGTTTTAGATGGAGCGCAAATCGAAGCAGGTGCTTTGCTTGCCAAGACTCCTCGTGAGATCTCTGGTACGCAGGACATCACCGGTGGTTTGCCGCGTCTTACCGAGCTGTTCGAAGCGCGTAGGCCGAAAGATCCTGCGGTGATGAGTCAGATTGACGGCATCGTGGAGATTGGCGACAAGAAGCGTGGTAAGCGAACGATTATCGTCCGCGCTATCGGCCCCAAGGGCGAGGTCATCGAAGAGAAAGAGCACCTCGTCTCCCAGGGCAAGCACTTGCGCGTCAATAAAGGTGACGAAGTCAGCGCTGGTGACCCGCTTGTCGATGGCGCACTTGTTCCTCACGACATCCTCGAAATCAACGGTGAAGAGGCCGTACAGGTTTACTTGCTTGGCGAAATCCAGTCGGTTTATCGCTCTCAGGGCGTGACGATTGACGACAAGCATATCGAGATCATTCTTGGTCGCATGATGCGCAAGATTGAGATCAAGGACCCCGGCGACTCAAGCTTCCTTCCAGGGGCTATTGTCGACCGTGCTGCCTTCCGTTTGGAAAACGATCGACTCCGTCTAGAGCGCCGTAAGCCGGCCACTGGTCACACCCTCCTGCTCGGTATTACGAAGGCGTCTCTGTCTTCGGAATCCTTCATCTCTGCAGCGAGTTTCCAAGAAACCACGAAAGTTCTTACCGAAGCCGCTATGGCTAGCCGTTCGGACTACCTTGTCGGGCTCAAAGAGAACGTGATTCTTGGTCATATGATTCCGACAGGAACGGGCTTCCGCGACCACTACCGAACCCGCGTGAAGAAGAACATCGACTTCGGCGAGATCGGAAAAGGAATGATGGGCTCTGGCTCCAGTAGCCTTGATCCCGACATGGAAGCTTTGTTCGCAGGTGATCCCGGCGTTGAAGCTGGCATGGCCATGCTCACATCGACGGGTACAGACGCCGTCGCGGAGATCCCCGAGCCTTCTAAGACAGATTTAATGAGTGGAATCTCCGATGATTCTAGTCCTATCAAAACTGCGGTCATCCCCAGCGTTGATGCTCCAGAAGGCCCTGAGGACGACCTCGAGGCCTGAAACTTTCACAACCGTCTGCTCTGACTATAGGAAGTCGGGGCAGACGGCAACTAACCACCTTGACTCCGGTCGAGTACTCCCTACAATAGCCGCCCCTTTCCAGCAATCCTGCCGGGAAATAGCCGAACTTCCGGACCACCGGGAATCGAAATGCCGACGATCAACCAACTAGTCCGTAAGGGACGCCAAAGTAAGACCAAGAGGTCGAAATCGCCTGTTCTTGATAGCTGCCCACAGCGTCGTGGCGTTTGCCTTCAGGTAAAGACCCAAACGCCCAAGAAGCCGAACTCGGCTTTGCGTAAGGTCGCACGTGTCCGCCTTTCCAATGGGAAGGAAATCACCGCTTATATCGGCGGTGAAGGTCACAACCTTCAAGAACACTCCGTGGTGCTTGTTCGCGGAGGTCGCGTTCGCGACCTCCCGGGTGTGCGCTATCACGTCGTCCGCGGCACCCTCGACGCATCTGAAGTCGATGGCCGTAATAAAGGACGCTCCAAGTACGGCACTAAGCGCCCCAAGAAATAGAGAGTCGTCATGCCCCGTAACTTTAAATCGACCGCGAACCTTCAAAAGCCCGATCCGAAATTTGGATCGATGCTGGCCACTAAAATCATCAACAAGTTGATGCAAGGTGGAAAGAAGACGACCGCCCAAAAAATCTTCTACTCGGCTCTTGAGTTAGCTGAATCCAAGGTTGAGAACCTCGAGGGCGAAACGCAGCTCGAGCGCCAAGAGGCCCTTTTCAACCAGGCTATCGACAACATCCGCCCCGCGGTGGAAGTTCGCTCGAAGCGTGTTGGTGGTGCAAACTACCAAGTTCCCCGTGAAGTCAAGCGCTCGCGCCAGCAAGCCCTTGCCATTCGTTGGTTCGTCGACAATGCCCGCAAGAAAAAGGGTAAGCCGATGCACATCCGTCTTAGCGAAGAGATGGTCGACGCCTTCAATGGCACCGGTGCATCCGTGACTTGGAAAGAGAACGTGCACAAGATGGCCGAAGCCAACAAGGCTTACGCTCACTTCGCGCGCTAATCTTAGACCCGCATCGTTGCCCGGCAGCC
>CALBMX010000021.1 GCA_937896235.1 uncultured bacterium | reverse complement strand
CAGCTCGCAGTGTAATCCGCGAACCTTGAAAACCAGGTCCATCCATCTTGTCTAGGTACTTTGACCGACTTGAGGCGACATGTGACCTCCATTTGCTTCCCATTCCGCCAAGGTTGTAGCGAAACGCAGGTGTGTTTCAGAGTCCGGGTACGAACCGAACCAGATTTGGCGACCATCGAAGCGAGCATATACATGCCCCGTACTCTTGTGAGTCTTGAGGCTCGGAGCCTTCTTTCGTCGTGCCATAGCAGCATCCTCCGTGTGGAAAGTGTGGAATTTCCACACTTTTCAGGGCCGCGCTGCAGGGGCGAGCAGGTGAGCGCAAGTACGCTATCGGCAACGGGTTGTTAATGGTGGGCCGCACTGGACTCGAACCAGTAACCTCCACGCTGTGAACATGGCACTCTACCAATTGAGTTAGCGGCCCAGGGGCGAAGACTTTATGCGCTTTGGGGCGCCTAGGCAAGCCCCTTCGTCCAGTTTACTCAGCTTCCTCTTCCAGGCGGCTACGGGTGATCTCTCCGAGGCTCTTTTCGGCGCGGCGAATCATCATGCGGATGGCGTCCTCGCTGCGCCCGCCCATCTTTTCCCCGGCCTCACGTAAGGTCATTCCCTGGAAGACCACTAGGGTTAGGGCCTGGCGATGATCGGGCTTTAGCTCCTCGATGGCCTCTCGCAGAATGCGATATTCCTCGGAGCGCTGGACCTGGCGAGTCACGGAGAGATCCGCGGAGGGAGCCAGGAAGACCGGCTTATCCTCATCGGAGGTCGTCCCGTCTAGCGAACGCTCGCGGGAGATGTCGCGCTTACTTGCCGAATAGAATTCAGCCTTGTCGCGAACCTTGTTTTGCAGGATGCGCGAGAGCCAGCGAAGAAACGATCCCTCGCCGCGATAGACGTAACCCTTAAAGTCGCGTGCTGCCTCGCGGAAGGTCGTCTGTGCAAGGTCGTCGGGATCCTCCTTCCAACCGAGTTTTGTGCCAATTTGGCGGCGCGCGTACTGGATCATTATGTCGTGGTAGCGCTCAAAGAGTTGGTTCAGCGCCTCGCCATCACCACCGTGAGCCAGCTCGACAAGTTCCTTGATCTCGTCTGTAGCGAGAAACTCTTGGGGTGGAGGGCCCGCCTCAAGTTCGTCGCGCAAAGCATCGGCATCCCCCGACACTTCTAAGAAGTTTCGCTTCTCTCCATCCTCGTCAGTTGATGCTGGTATTTGGTCACTCATAAGATTGGCTCCACAGGGCTGGCTGCACAGACTAACGAAATAGCTGCCATTCAAAGTACCTTTTGAGGACGAGCGCCACCTGCGCTTTCGCTTATTCGCGGCTCACGGCTCGCGGCTCAAGAAGAGTCCGCAGAGTCGTTGGCCCGTTAGCCCTGGCCGAGAAAGGCCAAAAAGCCCGGTTCCTCTAAGATTGAGACGCCAAGCGCCTCGGCTTTTTTGAGTTTGGAACCCGCTTTTGCACCCGCCACTAGAAAGTCCGTGCGGCTGCTTATTGACGACGCGATTCGCCCTCCGTTGGCCTCGACGAGGCTCTTGGCCTCGGCGCGTGACATCGATTCCAACGTGCCTGTCAGGACGACCGTTTTACCCGCGAATAGACCCTCGCCCGAATCCGGATCTGGAAAGTCAAGCTCGACGCCCCCCGCAAAAAAGCGGGCGACCATCACCTGATTTGGCTTGGCCGCAAAGAACTCGACGATCTCTCGAGCCACCTCGGGGCCGATGCCGTCGAGTTCGATCAACGTGTCTTCCGTCGCCTGCATGAGCTCGTCAAAGTTGTCAAAACGTTTGGCGAGAAGTTTGGCTGTAGCCGGACCGACCTCGGGAATCCCCAAGCCCACCAAGAACCGATCGACGCCAATATGACGGCGCTCTTCGAGCTGTCGAAACAGCTTGTCGGTGCTCTTCTCACCCCAACGATCGAGCCCGAGAACAGCTTCGCGGTCCAGGTGAAACAAATCCGCAGGTGAGTGCAGCAAGCCCGCCTCCGCCATCTGCTCGATGAGCTTGGGCCCGATGGATTCGATCTCAAAAGCGGCGCGACCCGCAAGCAGCCCCACGCGACCAACAAGTTGGGGCCGGCACTCCAATCCGTTCCGGCAGTAAAAATACTTCCCCTCTGAGGTCACGGAGGTGCCGCACGAAGGGCAAGTCGCGGGCATCTCAAAGTGCGAACGATAGCGCCAAGTCACGCCGGCCTTGATCGCACGCTGGCAGGGGGCGAAATCGAACTCGCCAGCACTCTCCGGGGCTGAGAGACCTTCGGCCAGGAGAAGAGACTCCGGCACCCCCCCACGCCAATCAGTCGGCTCTTCTCCCGACGCCGCTAGCGAGACACCTGTCACCTGTGGAATCACGTCGCCTGCGCGGTGCAGTGTCACGCGGTCACCGATGGCTATCCCAAGCGCCTTGACGTGTTCGGCATTGTGAAGAGTCGTGTGGCGCACGGTCACACCGCCAACTTCGACGGCGTCCAGGTGCGCGCGCGGCGTCAGGCGCCCGCCGACACCGACCATGACCTCAATCGCGCGCAGTATCGTGACGGCTTCGACGGGTTCAAACTTGTGCGCGTATTGCCAGCGCATCGAGCGCGACTTCTGCCCAAGCCTTTCGCGCAAACTCAGGTCGTCTAGCTTCGCCACGATGCCATCCATATCGAAGGGAACGTCCCAGCGACTGGCTTCGATCTTGTCGTGGTAGGAGATGCAAGCGGCGAGTCCCCGCACCCGCTCTCCAAGTCCTGAATCGGGCAGCCCCCAATCGCGCAGCGCCTGCACGATGTCGATGTAACTCGCAAAGCTCTGCTCCTCGCCAGGCACGAACTCTACACGTGGTGCCGCGTATAAATGGAACTCCAGCGGATAGCGCGCGACCTCGGCGGGATCGTTGCGTCGGATTGCACCGGCGGTCGCATTGCGAGGGTTGGCGAGTAGCTGCTCCCCAGCCGCCTCGCGAAGAGCGTTGAACTTCACAAACGCGTCCCGCGCAATCAGCACTTCACCGCGTACCTCCAAAAGGGCCGGCACCTTTCGCTTGTCCGAGCGGAGCCGCAGGGGAATGTTGCTCACCGTGCGCAAGTTCGCCGTCACGTCCTCGCCGACCGCACCATCGCCGCGGGTAAGCCCAAGCTCCAGCAGACCTTCCCTATAAGTAAGCGCAGCGGAGACCCCATCGAATTTCGGCTCGACGCTCCACTCGAGCTCATCTCCGCTATCAAGTCCCAGGAACCGAAGGATGCGCTCCTCGAATTCCAAGACCTCTTCATCGCCAAACAGGCTGTCGATCGACAGCATGGGAACCTCATGCGCACGCTTAACAAATCCCACGCCCTCCAACAGCGAAGCCCCAACGCGCTGGGTTGGACTATCCGGAGCAACAAGCGAGGGGTCCGCCGCCTCTAGCTCTTCCAGTTCACGAAAAAGCAGATCGTATCCCGCGTCGGAAACCTCGCGCCGCCCCAGGTTGTAATACAGGCTGGAGAGGCGTGTCAGCTCCTCCCGCAGGTAGGCAGCGCGTTCATCGGCATTTTTCTTGGCAGTCATTCCACACATAATACGTCCCCCCGCGAATGGTTCTAGGCGTAGGCGGTACACATCCTTGAAATCGAGGCACTCAAAATGCCACTAATAACCGCAGGCTCGGCCTACCACCTACGTTGTAACTGCTCCCACCTCCACGACCTTCCGAATGTCATGCTCCCCCTCCGCCGCCTCGCTGCCACTGTCCCCGCCCTTGCCATTAGCCTTCTGGGCAGCTGCGGCTATACCTCCTCTGAGGGGGTCACTTGGGGACCGGGCTCGCCGTCTTCCTCATCGACCTCCTACTCTTCCACAATCTCAGACGACAGCGGCTACTCCTTCACCCTTGTAGAGACCGGAGCCGAGAGCCGATTCCGCATAGAGGGCAACCTACGCCCGACCTTAGACTTGCGAGGAATCGCATGGATCGAGACGGGCGGAAAGCTCACCGTCCAGCAAGAAGAGAGCGGAGTGATGCGGGCAGTCCACTTGCAGCCCAACGGAAAAGGCGCGCCCCTCTTGACCTATACCGAAAACGGTCAGGTCGCCACCTTCGAAATCGACGACCAAAATTGGTACGCAGCACGATTGGAAGACCTCTTTTCCCACAGCGATATCGGTTCAAGAGAATACGCACAAGCCGTCCTAGAGGCCGAGGGCATACACGGCTTGATCGCGCGAGCCGCCTCCATGGAAAACACTGGATTGATCGAGGCGTGTCTTGGGGCTGCCTTAGCGTCACCCGACGTCACCGAAGATCTATGCGTCCAGCTGGCCGGCGCAATCATGGATGTCGACCACGAGAGCTCCAGGGCCGACCTCATGGACAACCTGGCTCACCGCCACCCCGACAGTAACGCCCTGACAAGCATCCTGATAGACAGCCTTAGCGACCTCTCCAGCGGCAGCTCTCGACAGGACGCCATCCTCGCCTTCTCGAAGCGCGACCTAAACGAATCCCAAGCACTAGCACTAGTCGACGCCACCAAAGAATTCGACTACGACAGCACGAGAAAGGAGACGCTAATCGAGCTAGCTAAACTCCGCACGCTAGAGGGTGACTGGACCCGCAAGTTACTCGAAGCAGCCGAAGAGTTGGATTACTCCAGCTCCTATCAAGTGGTGCTAGAAGCCTTCGCCAACGGCACAGTAGCCACCCCCGAGGACTGGGTACAACTAGTCAAAGCAACAGAGAACATCGACTACGACAGCAACCGATCCAGAACGCTCCAATACTTCATCTCGCGCATTCCCAACGATGACGCCCCACTGTTAGCCGTCGTTCGGGCCATCGACTCTATCGACACCTCGTCCGACCAAAAAGATATCGTCGCCTCGCTCTCCACCCGTGAGGCCATGAGCCCTTCCGTCTGGATCGCCCTAGTAAACTCCTGTGATGACATCGATTACGACTCGACCCGCAGAGACGCTCTCATCCAGATTATCGACAATGCTCCCCCCTCTCTCCCCATCCACCTAGCCGTCCTAAAGTCGGCCAAGTCGATCGACACCTCCTCCCAGCTAACAGATGTCCTAATCGCGCTAGCCTCGCTCTCCAAAACAGAACCGGGCCTAGGCCAGGCAATCGCAAAGGCCACCCAAGAGATCGACTACGAATCCAACGCCGCCGACGTCCTCATTGCAGTCATCAAGAACGCACCATCCGAAGTAATCCCAAGGGACGCCCAACTCATCGCCTGCGCACGCTCTACCCAATCTCTAAGCACTAGCAACCTTCAAGCCAACGTCCTCAACGCCATTCTGGACGATCCAACCCTAAGCCAAAAAGTTCTAAAAGAAGTCGCCAAATCCCTACCCCACGTCGACAACGAATCCACGCGAGCAGGCGTCCAAGCCCGCCTCCTCGATCTACTCATCGATTGAGGCGCTTTGCTTTCTCGCTGCGCGCAATCAATCGCCTAGCGGCCGGCCTTTGGTACGGATTGGAATACGGGCACTGCGCAATTTTCCGCGGCTTTAGACCCTTCTGCTGGACTAGGTTGAGCCTTCTGGTTCAGGGGTACTCCTCGGCTGCGGGTTCGCTTTTTATTGTGTTCGCGAGCTGGATTTGAGCTTCGTTTTTTTACTGGCCACTGGCACGGCCTAACCAGATGGTCCCACCGGTTGGTCTGGGATGTGTGAGGGGGGTCGCAAGGTGAGGTTCGCGCTTGGCGCGGAGCGAGGGACGCCGCTTCGATCGTACGGTCACGGCACATATAGGAGGAGCTCTGGAACCCGGAAGACCGGCAGGGGCTGGGATCCATGAAAACGACAAGAGGGCCATCCAGGCCCAGAACAACCCTTCTGAGGGTGGCCCCTTGAGCCCAAAACGAGGTCCCACCCGCGCTTTGCGCCCCCCCCCTCATGAGATCAAGGCCCGCAAGGCCCCAAGCGCAATACGCAGATTGAACGAAGGATCCCCCTCCACCTGTCCTCGCACCGTCCTACCGCTTAGGCCACCTCGCCCAAAACTTCCGAAAGGCGACTACCGGATCTTCTATCGAGCAAAGGCCGGCCATGGCATTTCTTGCGTGCGGCCCAAGAGTGAAGAGCAAAAGCGAAGCGAGGACCATAAAAGCAACCAGCGGACTTTTGGTATCCTATAAGGCTACTTTCCTAAGCACATGATCCCTCGGGTACACTCCCGACTTAACATGCGACTACCAAAGATTATTCAAGGCGGGATGGGCGCCGCGGTCTCCGATTGGAGGCTTGCCAAGTCCGTCTCAAAAACCGGTCAGCTAGGCGTTGTCTCTGGCACCGCACTAGACTGTGTTATTGCGCGTCGACTTCAAGTTGGCGACATTGGCGGACATGTGCGCCGCGCACTCGACGCTTTTCCCGTAAGGGAGATCGCCGACAGAATCCGCGAGCGGTACTTCATACCCGGTGGCAAGCCCGAGGGACAGCCCTTTAAGGCTGTGCCTATGCTCACTCTTAAACCGGTGATGCATCACCTTGAGCTCATTGTTGCCGCCAACTTCGTCGAGGTCTTCCTCGCGAAGGAGAAGCACGAGGGCATCGTTGGCATCAACTACCTAGAGAAGATTCAGCTGCCCAACTTGCCCTCAATCTTCGGTGCGATGTTGGCGGGTGCAAACTGCATCATCATGGGTGCGGGAATCCCTCGTGCGATTCCCGGCGTGATGGATCAACTTGCAAAGGGCGAGGCGGTCGAGCTCAGTATCAACCTTATCGACGCTGAACCCGGTCAAAAAATCTCTACGACCTTCGATCCGCGCCAAATTTTGGGCGACAACGTTACGTCCCTCGAACGGCCGACGTTCTTGGCGATCGTCTCCTCTGCGCCGCTTGCTTCCATGCTTGCGCGCAAGGCTTCTGGCCATGTGGATGGGTTTATCATTGAGAGTCCTGTAGCTGGCGGGCACAACGCTCCGCCGCGGGGTCCGCTTGAGTTGAACGAAGCGGGCGAGCCGATCTATGGCGAGCGTGACATCGTCGATCTCAGCGCGATGCGTGCTCTTGGGAGACCGTTCTACTTGGCGGGAGGTGTCGCGAGCCCCCAGGGTCTTCTGGACGCCCAAGCCGAAGGTGCCGCAGGTATTCAAGTCGGTACTGTCTTTGCTTTCTGTAACGAATCTGGACTAGGCGCATCACACAAGAATCGCGTGCTCGCTCGCTTCGTCGACGAAAACGCCGAAGCGCCGATTGTCCGCACAGATCCGCTGGCCTCACCAACAGGCTTCCCGTTTAAAGTGTTGCCACTCACTAAAACGATGGCTCACCCCGAGTCTGCCAACGCGCGCCCGCGCCTTTGCGATCTCGGCTACTTGCGCCAAGCCTATAACCGTGGCGAGGGAAAGATCGGCTATCGCTGCCCCTCGGAGCCCGTGGATCAATACCTCAAGAAAGGTGGTCGACTCGAGGACACCAAGGGTCGCCTTTGTGTCTGCAACGGACTGATGGCAACCGTGGACATGGGACAGACCCGCAAGGATGGCTACCGAGAGGATCCACTGATCACCTCAGGGGACGGACTGCAGGGAATCCGCCAGTTCCTCAAGCCTGGCGCCAGCACTTACGCTGCCGCGGACGTCATCGCAGGTCTGCTTGTCGGCCAACCCGCAGGAGCTTCCACCGGGGACGCCATGAAGTCCAACGAGTTTGCTGACGCATAGACTCCCATAGGATCCCGTCGCCAATGGAAAGCGCACCGTGCCCGGATAGCCGAGCACGGTGCGCTTTTCATTGGTGACTCTAACTTAGACTAAGTCCGACCCCTTCACGCCACTGGGTAAGAGCTCGGCTAAGGTCACGCGCTTCGGTCCCGCACCCTTGCTATCGATCACGATTTCCAAGTTGGGTGAGAACTCGAATAGCATCTGGCGACAGATGCCACATGGCATCAACAAAGATTGTGGACTCGCCCAAATCGCGAGCGCGAGGAAGCTCTGCTCTCCCGACGAGACGGCGTGTGCCAGCGCGGAGCGCTCGGCGCAAAGAGTTGCGCCGTAGCTTGCGTTTTCCACGTTGCAGCCGGTGAAGACCTGCCCATTTGCACCGAGCAGCGCAGCTCCAACTTGCACGTTAGAGTAGGGGTTATAGGCCCGACGAGCCACTTCGCGAGCTTGCCGGCGAAGATCTTCAAAGTCGATCGAAGTCGAAGGGGAATTATGTGCATTCATTGGCGGTCAGCCTAACGATCCACCCCCCATATTCATCGGCTAAAACGGAGATGGAAGGTCGTCTACGGGCTCATAGCCCAAATAGGGGACTGCTAAGCGCTGGGTTCTGCGGCCCGTCTCTGGGTTCTCCCACTCCTCCACAAAAAAGTCCACGATGGCCCTCCTACCACACAGGTCGTCCGGGGCGACCTCAAGGGAACCGGCAATATCAAATCCCAAGACTCCCAAGACGTGTTTCACGCGTGGAAGCCCTCGCTTGCTCCACACAAGTCCATCCCACGCAACAGTCCGTCCCGCGAACTCCCCGTCGACAACCGCAAGGCGGAGAGCCCACCGCATGTGCCCGGTTCGCGTCTCTCCAGCCCTCACCTCCTCGATCGATACTAGGTGTCGGCCCTCCGGGATAAGGACGAAGGACTCGACATCGTCGATCTTGCTGAAGTCCACTTGAACTAAGCCATTGGATTGCGTGTCCACCAAGACGGACTCGCTATTTGCATTGTGAACTGCACCGTTTAGGGCGCCAATAGATGCGGTCATGATCTCTCTCCTCTCATTGCGAGAAGCTCCGCCGGCAGCCTGTTTGAAGAGATCTGGCTGAGGGAGCACGAAACGCTGCTGAAAGCGCCCCCCTTTGGGTGCGGTAAGTTTCAGCGAGCACAGAGAGGACGCTCGGCGGTGCGACTGGTTGCAGTCCGTAGCGAAAAAACCTCGGACACGACCCGGCGGATTATCCCGAGACGTTCGCACGGGAACCCCACCAGCGCCCGCTAAGCGAGCACGCAGATCAGGTCGGCGATGATCTCATCCAAGCCCGTGCGGGGACGATAACCCAGCGCAGCCTCTAGCGCCGCCAAGCTCGGCACACGGCGGCGCATGTCCTCGAAGCCGTGACCATAGGCCTCGGCGTAAGGCACCAGCTGAATCTCCGAATCCGACCCGGCCACGGCGCACACACGCTCGGCCAACGCGAGGATCGAAACCTCAACATCGTTCCCAACATTAAACACAGAACCGCGCGCCGCCGGCTCGTCCAGCAAACCACCCAGCACCTGGGTCACGTCCTTCACATGCGCGAAGCAACGCGTCTGCTGTCCATCGCCAAAGACCCGCAGGGGCTCACCCCGCAGCGCAGCTTTTACGAAGTTCGGCAGCACCATGCCATAGCGCCCGAGCTGGCGCGGACCCACCGTGTTAAACAACCTCACGATCGTAACCTCCAGGTCGCGCTCCGCACCGTAGGCCAGGGCCATCCACTCTCCCGTCGCCTTGGAAGCGGCGTACCCCCACCGCGCGATCGAAGTCGGCCCGAGCACCAAGTCCGCATTCTCCGTAAACGGAAGCATCGCACTCTTGCCATAGACCTCGGAAGTCGACGCATACAGAAGAGGCACACCCGCCGCCGAGGCAGCATCCAGCACCGTCTCCGTCGCACCAATATTGGTGCGCATCGTATGGATCGGCTGCTCAACGACAAGTCTCACGCCAACCGCTGCGGCTAAGTGCACGACAGCATCTGACTCGGCAACAAGTGGTGCGACCACATTGGGCTCGGTCGCGCAGCCCTCGACGAAGCGGAAGCGCTCCGGAGCAAGAGCCTGAAGCGCTTTCACGTTAGAGAGCCGCCCCGTCGACAAGTTGTCGAGGACAGTGACCTCGCGGCCTTCCTTGAGAAAGCGCTCAGCGAGGTGCGAGCCGATGAATCCGGCGCCACCTGTGATGAAGATACGATGCAGCATGCGTTGCAGAGAATAACGGGTCTGAACCTTGTCCGCATCGCCCACATGCAATTCGAACAGGTGCAGTGGACGAATCGTAACCGCCTAGCTTCCCCAAAATCGGGAACTGTAGCGATTTAGAGGCCCTGAACCCTGCGTGCAAAGCCCAACACAGCCCCTCCAAAGGCCACCGGGGCGTCTAAGTAGCACGGGTGGGACGCGCCCGACAACACCAAGAACTCGGCGCGCGTTTGGCCGGCAAAATTCCGGCCGATCGCAACGGGGCTCACAGCATCTTCGCCTCCCCAAATCGCCAACATGGGGAGTCCACCG
Organism: uncultured bacterium; assembly: GCA_937896235.1. Classification (GTDB taxonomy): domain Bacteria; phylum Planctomycetota; class UBA1135; order UBA1135; genus CALBMX01. Next base: position 29,112 of record CALBMX010000021.1, on the reverse strand, counting down.
GGTTCCAGCCCAGAGAGGTCGCCGTTGGCGCCGACAGGAGCTACGGCGACCAGTCCCGCGATCAGCTCCGGCGATGACGCGGCATAGGGCAGCGCAAAGCGGCCACTCATGGATGGCGCAACGAGGACCGGTCGAATGAGCTCCAGGGCGTTGCACGCCTCGCCCAAATACGCGCCGCCATCACTGGAGGCCGCGCAATCCAGCGAAGCGCCGAAACCCGGCAAGTCGACGGCCACGACGTGAAATCCCGCTGTTGCCATTCGGGCAATGACGCCGAGACCAAGCCACGTCTGTGAGGAGTAACGAGCACCGTGGAGTAAGAGAATCGGAGGCGCCTTGGCCTCTCCAGCCTCAAGATAGTGCAACACACCACCCCCACATCTCACCGTCCCTTTGCGCACCTCGGGGTGAATCACATCACCCTTGGTCGATGGAAAACAGGCCCCCAAGACAAGGGCTAAACAGACGCAAAGAAGGAGTGTGGTCACGATCACGGGAACCCGTTTAGTTAGAAAATCGTGAGGTCCTGGACGTTCGAAAGTTGGAATCGATCCACTTTCCCTACAAGCGCCTGAAAGAAAACTTGCAACCCCACTAGGCCCGGATTGCTGGGGATTGAAATCGGAAAGGGCAGCGGGACATACGCCGGAACTGTGTTGGATGTGAACAATCCAAACAAGTCGGGGAAGGTGACACCCAACTCTAAAAATCCAAATGGAGGAAGTGGGATGGGCGCGCTCAAGCCGGTCGAGAAATAGACGTACGCGAAGTCGCTTTCAGTAGCCGTAACCTTCCCGGTTTGGGTCGTACCTAGACCACCGGTAGGGGGAATGGCTAGGGTCGGCTTGCGCTCCCAGGTCAGGCCTCGCGGGCTTTGGATGGACACGGATGAGAGAAGCTGACTATAGAACTCCTCGACTTCTGTCAGCAAGTCGATCACGCCGTCCCCGTTGGTATCCTTCACTAAAAGCACTCGGTCTGGGTTCTGGTCTTCGGCACAGATTAGGGTCCCGTCCAAGGCGGCGTTGACCTCCCAAATCTGGCTGGCGAAAGGCACCGTCATATAGGCGCTTGCCTCGGTTGCATTGGTAATCACCCCGTCCCCATTTTCATCCCGGACGCGCCATACGACATCGTTGCCCGTGTCGGAAATGTAGAAGTACCCCGCGCCATCTTGCGAAAGTGTGAAGAGGAACTCGGGCAGGACGCCTGGCGTCGGAATAAAAAACGCCGTAACCTCGGTAAGGGGATCGATCACATCGTTGCCATCGATATCGTCAAGCGAATAGATGCCCTTTGCATAAGCTCCCGTCAAACTGGACTCGACGTAATAGAGCTTCCCATCAGCGCCGACAACGACGTCGCTTGGAATCGAATCGCCAAGGGAGATGCCCGTTGGAGTTGTGTAGATCCGGATCGCCTCGCCCACATCATTTGCATCGCCGTCGAAGTTCAAATCGTTCAAACGCAAGATGCCATCAAGCCCTGCCGTCCCTGTGTTTGAGTCCGCAACCCACACGACATGATTCCCGCCAACACTCAAGCCTGCGGGTGAAGCCATATCGATTGCCGAACCGTTCACCTGCGGATCGCCATCAAAAAAAACCGTCGCCTCGAGTGGACCGTTTGCGTCTCCGTTCCCATCCAAATCGACCAAGCGGAAGATGCGATCCTCAGCGCTGTCAACGACAAAAAGTATCCCGCTTGGACCGAAGGTGATGTTGCTATTGTTGCCGAAAGCGACGGCTCCGATCGTGTCGTCGTAAAACACCGTAACCTCCCCCAAGTCGTTTGCATCGCCGTCTAAGTTCAAGTCCGCAAGGCGAAAGATCAGGTCCGTTGTCGAGTCCGTGACGTACACGTCCCCGACAAGAGAAAACGGCTCGCTTGGAACCCCCGTTTGGGCAATGGAGACACTTACCAAAGCGCTGCTAGCGCCTAGGACAAAGAGGGATCGCAAGACCGGGGGGAAAGGGTGGAGCATGGCAAACCCCGTCTTTGGCGAGCAGTCCAGGACGTGGATGCCAACCATACGGGGAGGGGGGAGTTTCGATCTTCGGCAGGAACCCCCAACTCCGCAAGGGGATTTCGTAGCAATCACCTTGGGTTTGACGACTGTAAAGGGAAGTGTCGGTGCCTTATCCCTAACGATCGAGCTCGACGAGCAAGCGCCCATGGGCGGCCAGGATTTCGGACTCATCAACGAACCGAGACTGGCTCCAACTTCCGTATTTGTACGCGATTCCCCCTGCCGGCCGTTCGAATGAACTTTCCAAACGGACAAGGCCCCCATGATCGGAGATATAAATAGCGCCTTCGAATTGTACGGACACTCCCGGGACTGGTCGCCCCTGCTGGTCGTTGAATCGAATCTGCTCCGACCAGCCCAGCTCGAAAAACGCATGACCGACCAAGCGATCTCCGTCTCGCTCGAAGTCCTCGCGCGCCAGGTAAATCCTCTTGAAGCCCGGTGCAAAGAGACACCACTCGGAGTTGTCGCCCTCCCCCAAAGGCCCCGACACAAAACACTCCCGGTTCTCTCCCATGCGGAACTGGGTGCCGTCTAAAGGATCCAACGATTCACTGAGGACGGTGCCGGTTTGGAGCGACTCATTCGGTGCAATGGAGACCCAATAGCTCCCCGCGGAGTCCAGGGGTTTCAGCGTGAACTCCGCCGTCCCCCCGAGTCGCACTTTTGTCACTCGCGGGATTGCGTAGCGGGTGTTTGATGAGATCGAAACGCTGTACTCGCGATCGCTTAGATTCGAAATCATCTTCCATCGATACTCGGCTCCGGACTCCCCCTCGAGTCGACGGATCGGCCAATCGTCTCCCCAGTTGCCGTGATGGCCATCAAGAGCGAGCTCCACGTCATCAACGGCTCGAATCGAAATCCGGGAGTCCACTTGCACCCCCCCGGACCCCCTCCCCATATCGCCATCCCAATCGAAGACCTTCACGCCAACACTGCCGATCGCAATGCGCTCCCCGAGCACAAGCGCGTCGAGAACATTCTCTCCCGCGACAAGTGTGATCTCGCGCACCGTGGGCTGAAAGTACATGGAGCTCACACGGATCGTCCACCTGCCGGGGGAGAGCCACCCGAGCTTCAACTCTTCACCCACGGCTATCTTTAGACCCTTGGTACCGATAGAGTTCCGGCCATCCGATTCGTCCGTGGGGCTGAGGATCACCGTCACATCCAACGTGCCGCTACGCCTCCCAACGACCTCAAGATTTTCCCTCAAATCCATATTTGCGTCAAGAATGAGGCACTTCAGCGTGGCGGTGCGCTCCATCTCGAACACGAGGGGCTGCCCGTCCTCTGGCAGCGCGGAGTGCCCTGACCAAAAACCTTGCGCGTCCAAAATGTCGACCCCTTCCCATTTCGAGCGCTCCGATTCCCGCTGCTCCCTAGAGAGACCCGGTCCAAACAATCTACTCTCGAATCTTGCCCATGGGAGCGCATCTGTTTCCCCTGCCAACCGGAGGTTTGCGACATAGGGGGTGCCTTTCCCACCGCCTCCGAGCTGCATGCTTTGGGTGAAGTCGGCATACTCGACACGCGCTTTGATTTGCAGGTTCGGCGTCACTTCCGCAAGCGGCGCACCACCTGGGAACCTCGCGTCGATCTCGTACTTAGGCATCGGCCAAGCGACGATCGTCTCATCTCGACCGTCCCATCGAAGGGTGCGACTTCCTCCAAAATTTCGGCCTTTGTCACCCACTTCATTTTCAAGCGACGAGAGTAAGATCGAGCCCCTCTCAAATCCCGCCGTCGTATGAAGAGTACCGCTGGAATCGGTCACGACATCCTCCTCAAGCTCTTCCCCAAGCGGGCCGACCTTACCGCGAACTCGAAGTCGAAGGTCGGTGACGGGAGCACCTCCGAGTCCATTCACAACGCGAACGACTAGCGGCGGGACGGCCGGTGTTTTGGATAACACGGGTTCGCGCTCTTGGGGTTGTGGCAGAAGCGCGAGGAGGGCGGTAGCGAGTAAAATCATGGTAGGCCTAACGAGAAAAAGTACTTGCCAACAGCTAACTCCTAACAACTGCAAGGACTACAACGAAACCTCAGCAAATAGGCGGCGTAAGTTGCCTCCCATAACAGCCTCGATCTCGCTCTCCTTCAATCCTCGGCGCATAAGGGAAGCCGATAAATTCGGGTAGCAGTCCGCTGTCTCCAATCCTTGGGGCGTGCGCGGGATGCCGTCATAATCCGAGCCGATGCCGACGTGCTCGAGGCCCGCCTTGTCGATCGCATGCAGGATATGGTCCGTCACGATTTCGAGGGACATCGGCCTCGCGACGCGCTGGTGATGTGCATTTTGCGCGTATTCGAGCGCGGCCCCCTTGGGCGCACCATCGCCTTCGCGGATCGCTCGATAGGGGTGCGAGGCGTAGATGCGCTGGTCCTCCGCAGCGGCCGCATCATTCAAGAAGCCGCCATGGAAAACGATGCCGACACAGCCGCCTGCATTCGCCAGTCGGCGCAGCTGGTCATCGGTTAGATTGCGGGGGTGATCCCGTATCGCCGTGCACCCGGAGTGACTCGCGATCAAGGGTGCCGTGCTCGTCTCTAGCGCATCGTCAAACGCTTGCTGGCTGGAGTGGGACACGTCGACGAGCATGCCGAGCTCGTTCATGCGCGTGACCACATCGCGACCAAAGCTCGACAAACCCTTAGGCACCTCGAACCCGAGATCCGCCGGCAGCTTTTGACACGAGCGAATCCACGAGAGGTGGTTGTTCCAGACCAATGTCAAAATGCGCACCCCGCGCGCGTGGACCTCGTCCAACTTCGCCAAGCTGTTTTCGATGGCGTGGCCACCCTCGATCCCCAAAATCGCGGCGATAAGACCGGCCGCACGCGCGGCCTCTAACTCCGGGCCGTTGCGCGCGAGCGCGACCTGCTCCGGATGGCGCGCCGCCAGGGCATGGGCCGTATCGAGGATGGCGTGAACCCGCCTGTTGGCACCACCGGCTGCGGCCGCCGCGTCGAGGAGCGCCTCCCCCTTCCCCACAAAGTGAGGCGAAACCCAAGCCGCAAAAACGACAGCTCCCAGCCCGCCCTCTCGACCTCGAACGAGGTCCAGGTGCCGAGTGCTCTCGGCGGGCCCAGGGGCGATCCCAAGATCCTCCCCCAGATCCAACTCTCGTAAAATGCTGTCAACATGGGCGTCAAAGACAAAGGGGGAGCGGCTCATGGGGGCAGTCTACTGCCACCACAACGTGTCTTCCTTTCCCTTCCTACGCGATTGCGAAATACGGGTTAGACTAAAGATGTTGCATTTGACGCATCCACCACGGTGAGGCGCTAAAGGACAGCATCAGGAGTTCCCCCGGCCTTAGCTCCCTAGGGCCGATTTCGGTGATTCCAGATGTGGGGCGGAGCCAGACTCCAGGATTGGCTCCGCCCCTTTTCTTTCGCGCCTGGGGAACTGTCATCCTGACAGGCCCGCTAAACTGGCCCTCCCGGCACTGCCCATTTGGCAGCAAGAGGCAGGATGCGCATTCTGGGCTAGCTTCTAAACTATCCCGAATAAGCAACTTGCGGCGTTTCCTCCTGGTCGGCACAGCCTTTGCTATTGGGCACGTCACTATGTTCTCCCCACGAAGAATCCTGCTTGCCGATGACGATCTGTCTATACGCAGCGGTGTTGCCGATCTCCTAGAGGCGATCGGCCTTGAAGTGCTTTTAGCCAGCGATGGCTTGGAGGCTCTTGAGCTTGTGAAGTTCATACCTGTCCACGCGGCGCTGCTTGATATGCAGATGCCATTATGCGGCGGATTGGAAGCGCTCCCTCTGCTTCGGCAGCGATTCGCAGGCCTCCCGTGCATCGTGTACTCGGGCAACCTGACGGAAGCCACGGCCATCATGGCCATGGAGATTGGAGCCTTCGCGGCCCTCCGGAAGCCGGTCGAGCCCAATCTCCTGCGCGCAGAAGTGCTGCGCGCAATCGAGAGCTCACCCTATCTCAATTAGTTCAAACCAACCAACCAGTACCTCCTACAACCCTCTATTTCAGAGGAACAGATTCCATCATGGCAGCTAAGTCAAAGACCAAAGTCAGCATCCGTCCCCTCGGCGACCGCGTCCTCGTTCAGCGTACCGTCGCAGAAGCGAAGTCCGCCGGCGGCATCCTTCTACCCGAGTCCGCTAAGGAAAAGCCGAAAGAAGGCACGATCATGGCTGTCGGCCCCGGTCGCATCCTCGACAGCGGCGAACACGCCAAGTTCAGCGTCAAGAAAGGCGATCGCATCCTCTTCAGCAGCTATGCCGGTACCGAGGTCAAGTACGAAGGTCAGGAATTCCTGATCATGACTGAGAACGATATTCTTGGCGTCATTGGCTAGTTCGGTCGTTTCGACCTCAATCAAAAACAATAGGAGCTAACCAATATGGCTAAGCAAATCAGCTACGACGCCGAAGCGCGCGAGCACATCCGCAACGGTGTGCGAAAACTCGCCCGTGCCGTCAAAGTCACCCTCGGCCCCCGTGGCCGTAACGTGATCATTCAGAAGTCCTTCGGCAGCCCCACCGTCACGAAAGACGGTGTGACCGTCGCCAAGGAGATCGACCTCGAGAACGCCTACGAAAACATGGGCGCCCAGCTCGTGAAAGAAGTCTCGGCGAAGACCAACGATGGCGCCGGCGACGGCACCACGACCGCAACGGTTTTGGCCGAGGCGATCTTCGAAGAAGGCCTTCGCAACGTGACGGCGGGTGCAAACCCGGTGGCACTGAAGCGCGGCATCGACGCAGCTGTTGCAGCGTGCGTGGCCAAGCTCGGCAAAATGTCCAAGCCGATCAAGACCAAGAGTGACATCGCTCAGGTCGGCAGCATTGCAGCCAACAACGACAAGTCGGTCGGAGACATGCTCGCCGAAGCTATGGAGCGCGTCGGCCAAGATGGTGTGATCACCGTCGAAGAGGGCCGCGCCCTTGAGACCGAGGTCTCGTGGGTCGAAGGCATGCAGTTCGACAAGGGCTACCTTAGCCCTCACTTCATCACCGACTTCAAGACGATGGAGACCACTTTCGAGGACGCCTACATCCTGGTCCACGAGAAAAAGATCTCGAACGTCAAGGACATGATTCCGGTGTTGGAAGAGATCGCCCGCTCGGGCAAGCCTCTTCTCATCATCGCGGAAGACCTTGAAGGCGAGGCGCTTGCCACGCTGGTCGTCAACCGCTTGCGCGGTGGCTTCCCCGTTTGTGCCGTCAAGGCTCCGGGCTTCGGCGATCGCCGTGGCGCCATGATGGGAGACATCGCCGTCCTTACGGGCGCGACTGCTGTCATCGAGGCAACGGGCACGACCCTAGAGAGCCTCACGCTTAAGGACCTGGGCCGCGCGAAGAAAGTCATCGTGACAAAAGACGCGACGACCATCATCGAAGGTGCCGGTAACAAGGAGTCGATCCAAGGCCGTATCTCTCAGATCCGCGCCGAGATCGCCGCTTCGAAGTCCGACTACGATTCCGAGAAGCTCCAAGAGCGCCTCGCGAAGCTGGCAGGCGGCGTTGCTCAAGTCAACGTTGGCGCAGCGACCGAGTCGGAGATGAAGGAGCGCAAGGCACGCGTCGAAGACGCGCTGCACGCAACTCGTGCTGCCGTTGAAGAGGGTGTTGTTCCTGGCGGCGGCGTCGCTCTGCTGCGCACCCGCGGATCGATCGAAGCTCTCGACCTCAAAGGTGACGAGCTGATCGGTGCCATGATCGTTTGGCGCGCTATCGAGGCGCCTCTGCGTCAGATCGCTGAGAACGCTGGCAAAGATGGCGCGGTAGTTGTGCAAAACGTCTTGGCCAAGTCCAAGATCGGTTACGGCTACAACGCTGCGACCGACGTCTACGAGGACCTCGTCGAAGCCGGTGTCATCGACCCGGCCAAGGTGACGCGCCTGGCACTGCAGAACGCGGCATCCGTGGCGAGCCTCTTGCTCACCACGGACGCTATCGTCAGCGAGCTGCCGAGCGAGCCTGATGCTGCTTCCGCTGGCGGCGGGCACATGCACTAAGCGACGCTACCTAAGCCGACCTAAAAGAGCTCGGGCCGCCCTGCGAAATGCAGGGCGGCCCGAGCTTGCGTTTTAGAGAAGCGCACAGCTCACTCAACATTGCGGCTCCGCTAACGGCGCAGCTTAGCCACCCCAAGATGAGCCCATCGGTGTTGCGCCGAACCCAAGCCGCAAGTTCTGGAGTGACCTCGAAATCACAATCCGGATTGATCTCAGTCCTGCCGGCCACAGAATGATCCCTCAGGGTGGGATTCACCCTGGGAAGTCGCCTCCCAGGATAACCAGCGGGGCCAGACGCGCCTCTACTGTTAGCGACTCGTGAAAGCTGCTTCACGCGCTCCCGGGACCATCAAGGCAGAACGGCAAGGCCGCGTCAGAAGGAGCTCGATGAGGGCTACGAGAGGTGCCGTGCGGGATTCATCGACTTCGACCTACTGGGTGGGGACCTAAGCCCGGTCAACGATTGGAGCACAGGACGCATCCATCGGGCACCTTGGGGATTCGACACCCGTTGGCCAACAATCCGTATCAAAAGACAGGACAGCCGAGAGAAGGGATCGGCCCCCTAGACTGAGACTTTTCCATCACTGCTCCATGGAAGGCGCGCCCTGAAACGAGGAGAACAAGGGGGAAGAGGCATAAGGCTGGGTCGGAACCTAATCCATCCAGAAGTCCACGGCCTGGCTAGACGTGAAATCTTCGAATGCAGAACCTTGGGGGTGGTTTCTGCTCCTGCGCGCATACAATCGCTTTCGGTTCCCGGAAGCCTTTTGAATAGTTCACGTCCCCTGAACGTAGCCAACGCCATGCCTTTCCTCGCTGTCATCGCCCCAACTTTCCTGTTCGTCATTCTCGGGTTTCTGGCATTTGTGATCTCTGCGGCGAAGAGAGCCAATCGCGCGACGGAGGCAGCCTGGGTGGAGGCTGGGGCGCGCATGAAGCTTGCCTATCGGCCGAAGAAGGGTGTAGCGGGCGGGCGTGTCCTCGAAGGTCCCCTCTCCGGTTACTCTGTTCGCATCAATACATTTGCCAAGAGCCACGGGAACGGCAGCTCGACTTTCACGCTCTTCACTTTGCGGATGCAACCACTCGGCCTAGGTCTGGAGCTATCGCCTCAACACTTTATTTCCAGCATCACAAACTCCCTCAAGGGCGGCCAGGATTTGACTGTTGGTGATGCCGAATTCGACAAGAAGGTCCTTGTGCGCTCGCGCTCGCCCCACTTGATTAAGGGCTTCTTAACTCCGCATCGACGCCGTGTGATTGGCCGTTTTCTAACGGATACACGCCGGGCGAAGATCACCGACGATGAGATCACCTATGTCCAACATGGTGTCGTCAAGACCGCCGACGGACTCCGCCTTGGAATCAATAAGGTCGTTGCCGTTGCAGATGCACTTCAAGACTCTGGCGAGCGCACCTCTTTGCAGGAGGCCGCTGAGGAATTCCGTAACAGCGGCGCGGAGCCGGGCAAGCCGCAGCCCATCGGATTGGGCCGGAACCTAGACACTGAATCAACGGATGAATTCTTGCAGCAGAAGGCCATCACTTCAACCATGGGCGCGGAGCCTCCTCCGATCCCGTTGACACCGCTGGCTAGCCGTGAAGCTGCGCAACGCAGACCCTCTGACCCGCCCTCTTTCCCGTCGCCGAAGTCGGCTGACAAAAGCGACTTGGTCGATGGTTCTGCCCCGAAAGTGGTCCCAGCAAAAGAGCCTCTTGCGACACCGAGCCCAGCTCCGGTTGCTCCGCTAAGGCCTTCCGAGAGACCTGTCTGGCAGGCCCCGATCGAGCCGATCCTAGACATGGGGAAGCACTCCGCGCCCGCATCCCTTTTCGAGAACCCAAGCGCGCCCGCGAGAGCCGTAGAGCCCGCGGCCGAAGCGGCGGCCCTGGCTGAAATACCTGCCCAGGCTCCACCCCGGACGGAACCTGTAGAAGCCGAACCTACTTCGGGTTCCAGTCCTGCTGACTACTTGAGTCTTCGGGCCGAGCTCTTCGAAACAAGCAGGATGAACTCGCAGACGAAGGAGCTTTTCGAGGTAACTTACGCGGGCCGTGAGGTGAGTTGGAGTGGCAAGTTGCGGCGCATCTCGACCTATAGCTCGGACTTCGTTTTCAAGGACTCGGTCGGTGCAAAGGCAATCATTGAGTTAGAGGGAATCCCCGATGGATCGTTCACCAAAGGTGTCCAGGCAGTCGTACAGCTCCCCACAGAGGCCGCCACCGAATTTGGGCAGAGTTACGACATCGCAGTTGCCTTCACAGGCAAGCTGCACTCGTGCGATGGTTTCCTACGCGACATCTTCATCGAGGCGGGAAGCCTGACCGCGACCGAATAGGTCGCAGTCACTTCAGGCTCCGAGCATCTTGTCGCGCATCGATTCCATGTGCTTGACCTGCGCGAACTGAACACGAGCTCTGTCCAAGTTGTGGTTCGCGCGCTTGACACCGAAGTAGACGTCTCCTTGCAAGTGGTCGGTTAGAAAACGCAGGCCAATCACCAGCGACACCAAGGGTCCCGCCAAGTGGAGAAGCTCACGCTCCAAGGGCAGGATCGCATCCGAGGCACACTCTAAGAAACCCCCGGCGAGGGCCCGGTAGACTTCCAGGCTTGTCCCCGCCAAAGAGAGGTCTTGCTCGTCCTCGTCCGAGGTCGCCGCCGTGAAGCGCACCATGTCGCCGAAGTCGTAGAGAGAGAATCCCGGCATGCAGGTATCCAAGTCGACAACGCAGCGGGCCTCGCCGGTGTTCGCGTCAAAGAGAACGTTGTTCAACTTCGTATCGCCATGCACGATACGGCTTGGAATCTCGCCGGAGGCGAGGTGCGCTTCGAAGAGCTCGATCAGCCAAGATTGACTCCGAGCAAACTCGATTTCCGGCAGGGCCGCGCTCCTTCGGGCGACGAGACCGTTCGACTTTTCTGAACCATCGTGCTGCATCGACTCGATTGCAAGAAGCGCACTTCCGAACTGGGCCCAGCGATGCCCGGGACTAAAGAACTTAGGGATGGTCTCGGCAAAGTTTGTGGGATCTAAAGTGGACAGGCTCGCCTGAAACCAACCGAAGATGCGGGCGGTTGCATAGGCCTGTTCAGGCCCGGAGCAGCGATCGAAAACGTTCGTGTCCTCGACAAAATCGTAGGTCCGCCAAGGCCCACCTGCGCGACGGCACCAGCTCTCCCCATCGCGCGTTGGGATGAGTGTCAGCGACTCGTAGCCGGCCTCATGTGCCGTCTCCGCCAATCTCTTCGTGACAAGCTCGATGTTCCCCATAAGGCCACCGACCCGCTGGAACACGGTCTCGTTAATGCGCTGGTGAAGATACCGGCGCCGCTGGCCCTGATGGTCCCAAGTCGAGATCCAAGTCTGGTTGATATGGCCGCGCAAAAGGGGTTCTATATCCGTGCAGACGCCCTCAATCGCAAATGCGCTGAGTGCGTCCATCGCGCCTTCGGTTTGGGCGTCAGGACCTTGGTGACCCAACTCGCTCAAACCTCGGAAATGCCCTCCAATGCAAGTTTGAGGGCATTTTTGGAGACGGGCCCGCCGCTGGAGAGCACCGCACCGTCAGGGAAGAGGTGACGCTGGGCCGCGCCCTGCACGTCCTCCGGTGTAACCGCTGCAAAGCGGGCCGGAAGCGTTTCTAAGTGGTCGCTGCCAAGTCCAAACCGGTACTGGCGAATGAGGTAACCCGCACGGCTTCCGGCGCGCTCGAACCCCATGGCAAAAGATCCAATGAGGTAGTTGCGCGCTACATCCAGTTCGGGAACCGGAACCAGCTCGTCCTGCATGCGGCGAATCTCTTCCATGAAGCCCGTTACGGCTGCTCGCGTGTGCTCTGGTGAAGTACCGATATACGCACTGAACACGCCTCGCATGTTGCCCGCGCTGGAGTGAATGTTCGCGTTCACCGAATAGGCCAGGCCTTGTTCATCCCTCAGCTTGCGCGAGATACGGTTCGTAAATCCGGGCCCCGTTCCAAGGACATGATCCATCACTACAAGTGCTGGATAGTCGGGGTCTTGAATCTTCACGCCGAGATGGCCGAGAAAGAGATGGACCTGCTGTCGCTTTGCTTGATACGCCGCGATGCGCCTTTTGATCGGTGGGAAGTTCTCTTCAGCAGGTCCTAACTCGCGGCCCGTTTTCCAACCGCTCAGCTCGCGCTCGAACAGCTTCTTTACGGCTGCGGGATCGACGTCGCCGCAGATCGCAATCACGGCGCGACTCGCAACCCAGTTCTTCTTGTGGTAGGCGACGATGTCCTTTCTCTCAATGCGGGCCATCGACTCCGAAGTTCCGTAGTGTGGTCGCCCCAACCAGTGATCGCCATAGATCAGCTCGCGGAACCGGTGCATCGCTTGCGAGCGAGGATCGTCCTTCTCGATTCGAAGTCGGTCGAGAATACGTCCGCGCTGTAACTCGAAGCGATCCTTCGGGTACGACGGCAGCGTCAGCATTTCCGTCGCGCGCACGCAGAGCTTCCTCCAATGCTTGGAAACAATGGTGCCCGATAGGCCCGTACTGTCTCCCTGAATACCACCTCCAAGAGGCTCGAGTTCATCGAAGATCTCGTCGGCTGAGTGCAGCTTCGTGCCTTGGTCCAGCATCCGGCCGGCCATCCATGCCACCCCACCCAACTCCGGGTCATCCAAGGAGTGCCCGCCGCGAATGTGCACTTGTAGCGCTGTCATCGGCGCACCCTTGCGCGGTGAAACGAGAAGCTTGGCCCCACACGAAAGCTCAAACATGACCTGAGCTAACTCAGGGGTAGGCACACTGCCCATTTTCAATCGTCCCGATGCCATCAGACTCCCTCCTTTTCAGTCGGAAGGCTCCAGCCCACGACTCTGCGTTCATCCGTCAAGAGGCGCGCGGCTGTCTGCATCACGCGTTTGCGAGTCACTTTGCGGTGACCCGCCCCACCGTCAAATGCAAGGCGCCAAGAGGCATCGATCGCCAGGCTTCCTAGCTCTTCGGCAACATCCCCAATCGACTCACCACTCGCGGCCTCCTGCGATTGAATCATGTCATGGGTCCGCTTGATTTCAGCCGTGGTTGGCAACTCATTACGCAAGAGCGCGATCTCTTCGTCGATCGCGGCCTCCAGGATTTCGACAGGGACTCCCTGGGCACACTCGGCGAACAGCCAGAAGACGCCGGCCTCTCTACGAGCATCGTTGCTGGTAGAAATCGAGGTCGCAAGGCCCTCCTTCTCCACCAAACGTTTGATCAAACGAGATCCGCGGCCATTCGAAAGCAGGCCGTTAATTACGTCCATATCGTAGTCAGCATCGGTCCCGACGGAATCCGTTGGCCACGCCATAATCAAGCGGCGCCCGGGATCATCCCATTGCATGCGCAGGCGCGTCTCCATCTCTCCAGGAGCTGGCATCGGAAGTCGAAACGCGTCGGCACTCTCACTCTGTGGCTGAGCTTCGATTTTCGCGAAATGCTTCCGAACGGACTTCATCGCCTGATTCGGGTCAATGTCGCCACCAATCACAAGGATGGCGTTTCCCGGATGATAGAAGCGCCTGTGGAAGGCGTGCATGTCCGCTGGCTCCATCGCGAGCAGGCTCTCGCGATAACCAATGATGGGCCGACCGTAGGGGTGGCGGCCGAACAAAGTAGACTCGACGCGCTTGGCAAGTACGCCCCAGGGATCGTCCTCACCCATCGCGAGCTCTTCGAGAACAACGTCACGCTCGGAGTTAAACTCCACTGGATCCAAGGTCAAACCCGTCATGCGATCGGCTTCAATCTCCAGTGCGGTCTCCCAGCGGTCCGAGGCAAACCGCATCCAATAGGCGGTGTGATCATTGGCTGTAAAAGCATTATTTTGGCCACCTAGCATCGTCGTAAATTGGTCGACCTCGCCCTTGGCGTACTTGGCGCTTCCCTTGAACATCATGTGCTCGAGGAAGTGGCTCATACCGGCCTCTTGATCACTCTCCGATCGCGATCCTACTCCGTAGAAAAGGATCACTTTGACGACCGGGTCACCGTGGCGTTCGGCGAGGATTACGCGTAGCCCATTTCGCAACTTATGTTCGTGAATAGTCGCGCCCGCACGGACTTCGAGGGCTGCTGCCTTAGGTGCCTTTGTTTTGCTTTGCCTTGTCATATGGCAGGGATTCTATTGCAAGGACTCCCCTTCTACTTCCTCGCATTGCCCCGAATCCGGGCAACAATTCGAATCGAAGCCTTTGGAGCTGGAAAACCTTCTGATCTCGCGCTTTCCCGGGGTTTACCGCGCCTCGAAAGCCTTGGCGTCCTTTTGATTTCGAGGCCCCCCCTCAAGCCAGTAGATGCCTCCATAACGACAAGAGCAGCGCAGCCGGATGGACCGGCTGCGCTGCTCCTGTCTTTCAAATCGGCCCGTGTTAGCGGCGGCCTTTCTGGCGCGTCTTGTCTTTGCGACCGCCGGTGATACCACCGCCGCGCTTTGCTTCTGCTGGCTTGCCGTCGCGCTCGACGCCACCGCGTTGCGTTTTACTTCGATACCCAGCACGTCCGAATTGCCCAACCGGTGTCTTCGGGTTGCGTTCCGGCTTCTCGTCCGTTTTAGGTTTCGGCTTGCGACCGCCACCTGAGTTCCAAGGCGAATCGGCCTCAACGCTCATCTTGCGGCGCTCATCTTTGCGCTCCTCGTGAGCGATATGCCCTGGTCCGCCTTTAGGTCCCGAGTAACCCAAGTTGCGGCCACGGTTGTCGCGGAACTCGTCGGGCATGTACTCGCGATGCTGGCGCCGCACGTGGCGCGGTGCAGGGGTCTTGACCGAGCTGGCTTCGAGCAAAGAGGCGACCTCTTCGTCCGTAAGGAATCGCCACTGGCCGATCCCGATTCCGCGGTCGCTGATTCCGGAAATCTCCTCGCGGTGAAGCCCCTTCACGTTGTAACCAAAGCGCGCAAAGATGCGGCGCACCTCGCGGTTCTTGCCTTCGGTCAGAGTCACTTGCATCTTGGTCATGTGATCGTTCCGCTGGCGAATCACGATACCCGCGCCAACGGTGCGTCCTTCCGCAAGGTGCAAACCGCGCCCGATTTTAGCAATCGCCGCGTCGCCGACGAACTCCTTCACCGTGACCTCGTAGGTCTTTTCGACTCCGTAGCTCGGGTGGGTCACGCGGTGCGTGAACTCGCCATCGTTCGTCAGGATCAAGAGGCCCGAGCTGTCGACGTCAAGGCGACCGACCGGGTACACACGGCCCTTCTCCGGATCGCCAATCAAGTCCCAAGCGCGGCGGCGCAGCTCTTTCTCATCGTTCGTGCAGACGACGCCAGTCGGCTTATTGAGCAGGTAGTAGCGGTGCTTTGCTCCACTCGGGTTCAAGATGTGCCCGTCCCACTCGACGCGCTGGCTCGCCGGATCCACCTTGGTTCCAAGCTCGCTAACAATTTGGCCGTCAACTGAAACTTCGCGGTTGGCGATCAGCTCGTCGGCGCGACGGCGGGATGCAATACCATTCGCCGCCATGTACTTGTTCAAGCGGACGAGGCGCACAGGAGCGACCTCCTCAATGCTGTCGTCCTCTTCAGTCAAGTCGCACAGGGGACGTCCATCTTCATCAAATCCACCGTAGTCATCTACGATGTCTTTGTTCTTAGAATCAGGCGAGACATAAGGCACATACGCGGCATGCTTCGCCGCCTCTGTTTCAAGGTCCTTGAACTCTTCGTTTGGTGTTTCTTCGCTGTTTGTCATTTTAGTTATCCGTTTTGGGGCGTCCCTCCCGGGAAGGCCCCGCCGTTTCTATTGGGCTTGGCGCAACTCGCGCCGGTTCAGAATCCGATGCCATCACGGCGCCGGTTGTTTGGTTATTCGATTTGAGCTTGGGCTCCGCCTCGCATTTCGACCATGCGGAGGTCTCTCCCCTCGACATGGAACAACCCAAGCGCCGCTGGCAAGAGCCATACGTCGCCCGTGTTGATTTCGATGGTTTGTTCGGCTACAGCTAGGGTCCCGGCTCCAGAGACGACCGCCAGTATGACGGGTTCGTTTTCCTTGTGCGTGTCGCCGGCCAGCTCGTCGGCGACCACGCCCATGCGGAACGCGGGGCAACTTGCAAGCACGCAGGACGACGGGTTGAGAGATGGTGTCACGGGCGTGGGTGCAGGTGTCTGGAAGTCCACACAGGCGAGCGCTTGATCAATGTGAATGTCACGTGGCAAACCGTCCAGACCGACCCGGCCCCAGTCGTAAACACGAAACGTCGTGTCCGAATTTTGCTGCACTTCGATCAGTGTCACGCCGGCACCAATCGCATGAATGGTGCCCCCTGGGACGAAGTAACACTGTCCGGGCTCCGGCTCAAACACCTGCAGCATAGGCTCGAGTCCCTGTCCCCCCGCCCGGCAAGCAGCGGTGAAATCCGCCTCTGTGGCGGCCTCACTCAAACCCAGATAAATCCGCCCTTCGTCGGTAGCTCCTAGGATGACCCACGCTTCGGTTTTGGCCTCCCAATCCGCTCCTAAGTGTTGAGTCTGGTCATCGGGGTGCACTTGGACAGAGAGGTGCGCTGCGGCGTCAATGTACTTCACTAAAAGAGGGAAGCGCCCCCCGGGAGTCGCCTGCAGACGACCCAAGAGATCCTTGGAGTTCATTTGCATGAGCTCATTGAGAGTGCGTCCTTTGTGCACACCTTCGGCCACAATCGAATTCACGTCGGCGCGATCCACGAGCTCCCAAGTCTCACCTACCTGCACTCCTTCGGGAAGCGAGAGCCCAAGCCCGCCTTTAGCAGGGCTATTCGAGAGCGCTCGGCCGCCCCAGATTTTCTCTAGGTACACGCGCTCAAACCGGAGTGGTTGGTTGATTCTGTTCATGCTCGGGCGCCTCGCGGCGAGGCCGATTCCCTCGTTAGGAGGGCGGTGACTCGGCGCAAATCATAACAATCTCTCTGGAAGAGGGGAAGAAATCCTGCCTAACGGCCATCCCAGCGCCCCGCGACACGCACTAGCTTGCGCTGAGGCTACCGCTTGGTTGTGACCGGCATCCCCGCACGCTTCCAGGCCATCATGCCCCCGGCGAGCTGCACCGCGTTTTCGAAGCCGTTCGCCCGCAAGAGCCGGACGGCTGGAATGCTGCGGTGAGCCGATAGGCAAATTGCGACGATGGCCTGCCCGCTCGGAATCTCACCGGCCGCCAAAGCTCCCTTCAGTTGGCCGATCGACAAGGATTTCGCCCCTTGGATGTGCCCACTTCCAAACTCACTTGGCGAGCGCACATCTACGATCAGCGGCCCCTTCTTTTCCTTCACCGCTTTTGCGAGTGCACCTACGCTGATCTCGGGGACCGATCCAAACGGGAGCCACCAAAAAAAGCCCACTACGCGAACGCCCTCAAGAGGCGGCTAGCCTCTGCTCGAGCGGTCTCCTCGTCGGCGCCACCGGCGATCATATCCGCGAGCTCACGCACCCGAGCCTCTTCCGATCCGGTACGACTGAGCTCGTCGAATATCGTCATGGTGCGTCCTGCGCGCACCTCCTTGGCCACCTTGTGGTGCAGGTGTGCAGCAGCTGCGATCGAGGGCAGGTGCGTGATACACAAAACCTGATTGACCTCGCCCAACTCACGTAAGCGCTCGGCCACAGCGGGACCCAAGCGACCGCCAACTCCCGCGTCCACCTCGTCGAAAACGAGGGTACGACCGCGATCACTAGAGGCTAGCACACCCCGCAAAGCCAGCATGATTCTTGCAACTTCGCCGCCCGACGCGACCTTCGCCAAGGACCCCGCCGCCTCGCCCGGGTTCGCCGCTAGCAGAAACTCAATCGTCTCCGCGCCGTCCACGCCAAAGTGGAAGAGATCGGCTGCGATTTTGGGATCAAGCTCACTAGCGCC
This sequence comes from uncultured bacterium, assembly GCA_937896235.1. GTDB lineage: Bacteria > Planctomycetota > UBA1135 > UBA1135 > CALBMX01. The sequence continues at coordinate 11,240 of CALBMX010000021.1, read as the reverse complement.
CAACTCGGGAGTCGGCGCGCTCTTCTTGCGATCCAATAGGGCGACCTCAAACCTAGCGCGGCCAAGCTCTAGGCCCGCTAGAGCCGTCTCCACTTCGAGCGCCAGAGGAACGCGAGCTGCAGCGCGTACCTTGCTCAGCTTCTTCGCTGCCGCCGCAACATTTTTGCGCGTACGGGCAACGTCCGCTTCTAGTTTCTCACTCGAACTTTCGGTCTGCTCCAAGGTCTCCAGCTCTTGCTCTAGGCGCGCCGCCAGATCGATCAAACCCTCCTCATCGCTTCCGAACTTATGGCAGAGGCGCTCCAGCTCATTCAACCTCTCTTCAACCTCTTCCAAGCGCTCTGCGTCGACCTCGACGGCATCGGTGAAAGAGACTAATCCAGCGGCCGCCTCCTCCAGATATACCACGGCATCCCGCAGGGAGTCCGCCGGCTCCTGCAAGCCTTCGACGCGGATTTGCCAAGCGGAGACAATACGCTCCATGATGCGCACTTGGTCCAAGAGGGCGTTATCGGACTCCGAAAGCCGATCGGTGATTCCGCCCAACTCTCGCAACAGCTCCTCCCCATGGCGAAGCAGCTCACGCTCGACCTTTAGGCCTTCGATTTCACGGGGCTTCAACTCCGCCTCTGCTAGCTCGCCGACTTGAAAGCGCAGCAGGTCCAGCCGGTCGCGGCGCTCGTCGCACGCATCGTTAAAATCTCTCAGCATGGAGACGGCTTCGACCCAATCCCGGCGCGCTTCGCGGTAGGCCGCAAGCGGTTTCGCGGCGCCGGCATATCCATCGAGCAACCGCAGCTGCTCATCCGCCTCGCACAGCTTCTGATGATCATTTTGCCCGTGGATCTCCAGAAAGAGTGCGGCCAACTCGCGGAGCGATTTCAGGGGAACGGGACGCTGGTTGATGCGAGCCCGCGTGCGGCCTTCGCTGGTGATGGTGCGGCCTAAAATGAGCTCGCGATTCGACTCCCACTCCTCGACGAAGTCGGGCAAGTTAGCCTCTAGCCAAGCGCCGATCACCAGCGCCCGGTCGGCGGCCACACCGCTGTTTTGGTTCGGACGTGGGAACTCGAAGCGGGCCTCGACGCGCGCCTCGCGAGCGCCATCGCGAACCTGGCCTCCACCCCCCACCCGAGCCCGCGCCCCGAGCGCTAGCTCCAGGGCGCCAACCAAGAGGCTTTTACCCGCGCCCGTCTCGCCGCTAATGACGTTAAGCCCAGGCCCAAACGAGAGCTCCGCCGCATCGATCAGAGCCAAGTCACGTATTGATAGGTCAACTAACATGCCCTTAGGATCGTCGCCAGCCACAGAAGTTGCAACATGGTTGCGAACTATCGTTGCGAAGGAGGAAATATAGGCCGACATAGGGGGGGCTACCGAGGGGTGCCCCCCCCCCGCTAGCCCCCTCGCACGGGACTCCCTTGAGCAGGCACCAGCCCTTCGGATTGCCCGCGAGGGGCGGAGTCCCGGACATGCGCCGAGGTGGGTCCCCGGTGGCCCACCCCTTCGGCAGCCGCCGACGCTAATGGAGACCCTTAGCGAATGGGTTCGCCCTGGATTTACCGGAAGACGGGTTTGCTGCCCCCCCCCTTTTGACCTGGCCACTTGCGGCTAGGTCCTCGTCACTTTGGCATGGGCTGTAGTCCCCTTCGAACCTACATTGGACGCCACTCGACCCCGTTGGACTTCTCCAAACGGCGAAGAACTGCGACGACAAACGCCTTCTCATGTTTCCCAACCGTGCATCTCTCCGTAGATTCTAGACATGAACTCCCTCCTCATTCGCAACGCCACCGAAGCTGACTTCTCCGCGATTCTCAAGCTCAATGGAGCGGTTTCGCAGTTCACGAGCCTACTGGCTATAGAGCGGCTCACGAGCATGTTCGAGCTCTCCAGCTATCACAAGGTGATCTGTCTAAATGGAGAGGTTGCGGGTTTCCTAATCGCGATGCGCACCGGCGACGTCTATGTGAATCCGAATTTTGAATGGTTTAGCTCGCGCTACGAGTCGTTCCTTTACGTCGATCGTATCGTTGTCTCTGCAGATTGCGCCGGCATGAAACTGGGAAGCCTGTTTTACGAGGACCTCTTCGCTTTCGCTCGCGAAGCCAAGTTGCCCTATGTAACTTGCGAGTACTACATCGATCCTCCAAATGATCGCTCGAAGCACTTCCACGACAAGTTCGGCTTTACACAAGTTGGTGTGCGCACAGTAGGTGACACCGACAACGAGGTGTCGATGCAGATCGCTCGCACCTGATTCCACGCTCTTCTCAAAGACTCGCCATCGACTCAAATTGACTATTTACGGTGCTCTGGACGGTCCTATTGGCGTTGCAGGCTAGTTGGGCATGGTCAAAGCGCAGCTAAGGGATCGTTGTCGAGTCAAGGCCTTAGTAGCTAACCTTAGTAGCCGAGAGCCTTCAGATCGACGAGCTCTTCCTGACTGAAGAACACCTGCGAGCTCCGCACGCGCCCTTGCAGCTCCTCTACGTCGGCCTGGGCTTTCTGCATGTACTCTCTCAGCTCGGCGAAGACTTCCGGCCGCTCTGCAGAGAGATTTACAAGCTCGTTCGGATCGCTTCCCAGATGATAGAGCTCGTAAGTCGGACCGGCCAGCCGGGCATTGAGCTCACTGTAGAGCGACTCACCACTACCGACACGAGTTGCGATGGAGAGAAGCCTGTTGGCGTCCATCTTGCCGGCGCCGACCTCTGGAACATTTTCGGTTCGCCACTCCTGCTCAAGCGTAGGATTTGTGAGCATGGTCCACACCATGGAATCTTGATTGGGCCACTTCTCGATCAACTTCCACTCGCCAAAGACGACTGCTGATTGACGCATGATTCCACCCTCGGAATAGGTCGGTGCAAGTTCCGCCCCTTGCCCAGAGAGGATGCTGGTCAGGGAGCGTCCGTGAAAGTCATCGCGTCTGGTGGTTAGGCCTGCCAACTCGATCAAAGTTGGATACAGGTCAACGAGCTGAACAGCTTGGCTAACATGCGCGGGGGTCGCCTTCGAGCGGAGCGTGGCGGGCAAAGAGATGACAAGGGGAACTTGCAACACATCTTGATAGAGCTGGCCATGCCCAAAGAGCTCGTGTTCGTTGAAGGCCTCGCCGTGATCGGCTGAAAAAATAACGATGGCCTCGTCTAAGATTCCGCGTGCTTTTAGCTCCTCGAGAACCCCTCCGAGGACCTCGTCCATAGAGAGGATCGACTCGTCATACGCGGTTCGGAAGGGCGTAGCGGGCAGGGTTTCGCTCGACTGGTCGTAGTCCCCCAGGGCACTGGGGAGAAGGTAATCAGGAACCTGGCCATAGGTGCCCGTCAATGCGCCTGTTTGAACTTCGGGGCCCGGAGCTGCCCACTCGTCCGAACGGAAAGCACCCAAGGCCTCTCCCTTTGGAAGATAGGGGCCGTGAACGTCGTTGGCATGGATGAAGAGAAAAAAGGAGTCGTCCTCTTCGAGACCATCTAGCCACTGGAAGGCCGCTGCGGAGGAGGCCTCTAGACCGCCGAGTGGAGCTCCGTGTTTATGCTCCAGAGCCGACTCGTCGAAGAGCTCAAACCCTTGTGAAAAGCCAAGTCGAGAGCTGACGTTTTTCGAATCCACGAAGGCCCCGGTCCGGTAACCAGCCGCCGAAAGAGCTTCGGCTAAAGTCCATGTAGCGTCCGGAAAATCGAACGCGAAGTGAAGGTTGGAGATGTTCGGCGAGAACCTGGCGCTAGACGGGAAATAGCCGCTCATCAAAGCTGCATAGCTAGGCATCGTCCAAGGTGCATTCGAGAGGCAGTTTTCGAAGACAGTCGCCCCTTTTGCGAACTCTGAAAGCCTTGGTGAAGTGGACCGTCCATAGCCGTATAGAGAGGTGTGACGTGCAGCCAACGTATCGATGCTAATCAAGACGATAGAGGGTGCGCGCTCTTGAGTGGCCTCGGCGAGCTCCAAGCCGGCGAGCTCAAATCTACCCCCCTCCGGCGAAGACCAGAAAATCTCAACCTCGAGCATGGCTCCGTTTGCACTAGGTAGAGTCAACTCCACTTGTTGGGAGCCACTCTCTACATTCTCCTTAAAGGTCGTGTGCGTTGGCCGACCTTGAACCGGTGACATTGTGCTTTGTGCCAAAAAGCGAGTGAGGACCGAGAGCGTGCCCGAACGCTCGGCCACCCCACTTATCGTGACTTGGCTAGCCGCGCGCTCCTCTAGTAGGTAGCGCAAGCCGGTACCGGGTAGGAGGCGGAATCCATGCTCCAGCTTTTCGATTCTTTGGGGTGAACCGTAGCGCAACTCGGAGAGTGCTAAGCCATGTTTGATTCCGTCTCCCCCAGGCTCCATGGCGCTCTCCTCAACGATGAAGCTGAACTCGTTCTCCCCAATCTTCCAGGCCTCTTTAGGCGACTCCATGGTGAACGTCACAGGTTTGGGACCGAGGGCCGCGATGCCCAAGAGAACCCCGTTCAAAAGCACTTTGGCCTCCGCGTGCTCCACCCCCATAGGCAGCCATGCTTCGAACGAGACTTCCCGGTCCTCGGGTGTCGTCGCGCACGCGGTTAGGCTAGCTTCGGAGACCATGCTATGAACAGCCGGTGGATAGTCCGAGATTCGGACCGTCGCCGCGTGCCAACCGAAAGGCTTGTAGCCGCGCCAACCCACCTTCGCATCGGGCCGCAAGATCCCAGGAACCTCGAGAAGCAGCTCAGGTTTCCGCAGGAGTAGGTCCCGTGTTCTCGACTCTTCAGGTCCCCCACTTTGGGCTTCCGACGGATCTAACTCCGGCCCGCATCCGAGAAGAAGCGTCAGACAAAGTAAGGCAATGGGACCGAGGGCTTTCGTAGTGGATGTCATGTAGGGGGGCTCAAAATCAGAGACACGGCACACTCGGGGCATTGTACGTTGGCATTTCTCCTTGGAGAGAAGGGATCCGAGCTCTCGGCGGCGGAATCGCCTCATCCGAGCCTCAATCGGGGGCTCCCGAGCATAACCCCGACGCGGATTAGGAGCCGGCTCTTCCCGACTTCCAAGGCGCTCCCCCTGTCACTCCGAGCTTCGAGGGCCGGGCTAGCCAGCAAGGGTCCAGTCGTAGGGCGGCACCTACGAGGTATTCCTGAGTGGAGTTTCCCCAAGAAACGTACGCGAGGTGGGGTTCGAAAGCTGTCCTTTGCAAACGGGCCTCCACTTAGTCACTGTATTTTCTGAATCGTCCAGATTGTCACCATCTCCGAGAACCTCGCCCTTGCGGCACCTACTTCTAGGCTCACACCATGTCCGAAACAAAACCAAGATTCGATCCGGCCAAGTACAAGCAAACAACTCTTGAGCAGTGGAACTCCGCCGCTGACGCTTGGCATCGCTGGGGCCCCCTTCTAACTAAGTGGCTAGGAGGCCCAACGGACAGAATGTTAGACATGGCCGGAGTCAAAGAGGGATGCCGCGTTTTGGATGTCGCCGCCGGCGCTGGCGATCAAACCGTCATCATTGCCAAGCGGGTTGGGCCAAGCGGCCACGTCCTAGCTACAGATCTCAGTCCAAGCATTCTCGCGTGCGCGGCAGCTCGTGCAGCTGAAGCCGGCCACCAGAATGTCGAGACCCTCGCCCTCGATGGGGAGCGCCTCACCGACCTTGAAGAGGGTTCATTTGATGCCGTGATTTCTCGTGTGGGTATGATTTACTTCCCCGATCAGCAGCGCGCGCTTGCTGGAATGCGGCACGCCTTGAGAGAAGGCGGCAAGGTCGCGGCGATGGTGTATTCGACTGCTGACAAGAACCAATTCTTCTCCGACCCGGTATCGATCATTAGGAGGCGCGCCCAGCTCCCGCCTCCCCTTCCCGGCCAGCCGGGCCCCTTCAGCTTGGGTGGCCATGGCGTTCTCGAGAAAGCCTTCTTGGATGCGGGTTTCAAAGATGTCCAGGTCGAAGTCATCGATGCGCCGCTGCTCGTAGACAAGGCGCGAGAGTGTCTTCAGTTTGAGAAGGAGTCCTTTGGCGCCTTGCACCAAATGCTCTCGGGGCTCTCCGAAGAGGAGAAGAGCGAGGCTTGGCAAGAGATCGAGACAAGGCTTGAAGAATTTCAAACTCCCGAGGGTTTCCGCGGTCCCTGTGAGCTTGTTGTCGCCATCGGGACGAAGTAGGTTTTACGTGACATCCGATAGTAGAGAGTCGAGACTAGCGCTATGAGAGAACCAAATATCGAGGGCACCTGCTTGTGTGGGACCGTCACGTACCGAATCACCGGACGCATTCTCAGCTTCCAGTATTGTCACTGCTCACGCTGCCGGAGGTTCACCGGCAGCGCGCACGCGGCAAACATTTTCACGACTCTTGACGGACTCGAGTGGGTCCGTGGCGAAGAGTCCGTGAGCCGATTTGTCCTGGACGCGCAGCCCAAATATGGCACGGCATTTTGCAAGAACTGCGGCTCTTCGCTGCCAAGCGTCTCCGCTTCGGGCGACATTTGGGTCATCCCCGCGGGGCTCCTTAGCCAGGACCTGGGCATCACTCCGAAGAGAAGTATCTTCTGGGACAGCCGTGCCCCTTGGTATCGGCACGTTAGCGACCTGCCATGTCACGCAGAGTTGCCCGACAAAAAGTCGGAGTAGTCACCATGCCCCACAATTTCACTCGCCTCGACGAGGCGCGCAACGGAACGAACCCGACGGTCGTTTGCAAACTTTCCTCGGGTTGGGTCTTTTTGGGCGACTCGCAATTCCTGCGGGGTTACTCCATCTTATTCGCCGACCCGGAGGTCTCGAGCTTGACATCCCTAGCAGCGAGCGCTCGGGCCCAATACCTCAGTGACTACGCCCTCCTTGGTGACGCCGTGCAAGCGGTCACCGGTGCGGCGCGCATCAACTATTCCATTTTAGGTAACGTGCTCCCCCTCCTGCACGGACACATTTTCCCGCGTTACGAAACCGAAGATACAGAAGCAAAGCGCAGGGCGGTTTGGACATACCCTGATTTCGAGGCACGCTTGCCGCGCTTCGACCTAGGGCGCGACGCCAAGCTCATGCAGGCCCTCTGCGCAAAGTTGCGCGAGCTGGGCTGCGCTGTTGCGGACATCGACTATCCCTGGACAAAGTTCGTTTAGGACACGCTCTCGACGCTTGGACCCGCTTGCAATTCACGCCGTATGCACACGGGACCCGTAAAGTGGCTGGTCATGAATCGTGAACTTTTTAGCGAGGCCATCGGCAGCTTCGCCCTTGTTTTTGCGGGCTGCGGTGCCATCGTTGTGAACGACCTTTATGGCAACTCCTTGGGCCACCTTGGAGTCTCCGCCGTATTCGGTTTGGTCGTCATGGCTGTGATCTACGCGATCGGCAACACTTCCGGCGCGCACATCAACCCGGCTGTAACCATCGCGTTCGCCCTTGGGGGCCGCTTTCCCAAGGCGAAGATCGGTCCCTTTGTGTTGGCTCAAATCGGCGGTGCAACTTTAGGCGCCCTTGCTCTCAGGGTTCTCTTCCCCGAGCATCTATCGCTAGGCATCACAATTCCGGTGGGCACCTGGCAACAAGCGTTTTTGATGGAGTCCATCCTCTCCTTCCTGCTGATGTTTGTCATCCTGAACGTCTCTACCGGCCACATGGAGAAAGGAATCATGGCAGGCGTGGCGATCGGGGGAACGGTAGCTCTGGAGGCGTTGATCGGAGGCCCAGTCACGGGTGCTTCCATGAACCCAGCGCGCTCGATTGCGCCTGCACTTATCTCCGGCAGCTTCGACTCGCTGTGGATCTATCTTGCCGCGCCCACTTTGGGTGCACTCCTGGCTGTCCCAACCTGTCGCATGACTCAAGGCGACAGCTGCTGCACGTAGAGGCCTAGTCTTCGGTTCCCGACGATCCGGATCGGGGACTCGACAGTTTCACGGACTCCTCTAGCTCGGCCCGCAGCCGCTCCTCCATCGCTCTCGGCATAGGCGCATCCAGTGCTCGCATATACTGCGCGACCGCAGCTTCATGCGAATCCTCTGCAGCAAATTCAAGCGCGCGGCTCGCATGCAGTAGGGTCCCTTCTCCCAACGACAGCTCTAACGGCCTCGCGGTCAAAATCTCAATCCACGGCTCGCCCAAGAACAAGGTGCGGACGATCGCAGTCACTTCGAAGCGCGCATAGCGAGGTGCGCCGCTCAGCGCGACGGCAGCTTCCTTACCGCGAGGCGCGAACAACCTCGGCAGTGGATCCTCGAAGTTCTCGAGGTGCCACAGCAGCTGACTGTCCGCCCATCCCTGCCAACTTTGATAACGCTGCTTATCGAAGCGGGTGAGATAGGGATTCCAAGTCGCGTTTTGTGCGCCCAGCTGCAAAGTGAATGTGACCGACTCGCCGCGATAAAACACAGGTCGCTCTCGAATGTCGGCTAGATCGTCTGTCTTTCCGCCTCGCTCCCGAGCCGCACGGATCGCGCGAGCGCTTGGCGTCAAACTCTCAGGCTCATCACCACCTGCGTTTGCCTGAACAACAAGCGCGATTGCAAATGGGAAGAGGGGAGCGATGGCAAAGAGGCGTTTCCAAGGGGCGCTGGGCATGCCACCCTTTTCGACCGCTGGGCCGCCTTCCTTAAGTGGTGGGAATAGGCACTTCTAGTCCATCGATCCAAACCCCGCGCAACATGTGGCTGACAGGGTCGAGAGCGATGATGTCAGCCTTCGCGCCCGGTAAGAAAACTCCGATTTCCCTCTCAAGGCCAAGGGCCCTGGCCGGTGCCAGTGTCGCCATCGTGAGCCCGTCGGCCAGCGAAACAACACCTCGCGAAACCATGCGGCGAACCGCTTCGAGCTGCCCCGTCGTGCTGCCGGCGAGCTGCCTCAGCTCTCTGGTGGGGTCTTCGGCAGCGACATACCAGGCCGCCCCATCCTTGATTTTGTGGGTGCGACCGTGCGAGTGAAATACGTCACACCCCGTGCCCGCGCCTTCCAATGCGTCGGAGACGAGTGCGATTCCAGCGGCACCCCGAGCGCGGAGTGCCAGCTCAATCCCTTCGGCCCCGACATGAACCAGGTCGCCGATCAGCTCGACGACAAGGGCATCTTCGGTGAGCGCCAAACTCGCCAGGCCCGGCTTGCGATGGTGCAGGCCGCCCATCGCATTGTACAAGTGGGTCACACCAAATCGCGCGGAGCCGGTTCGTGTGCGAAGCGCGTCGCGGGCCTCTTTCGCCGAGGCTCGGCTGTGGCCGAACGAGGCGCGAACACCGGCGACCTCTAGCTCGGCGATGAGGTCTCTCGCGCCGGGCAACTCGGGAGCGAGCGTGATCGTCCGGATGCCCCGCCCCTCCCCCGTCGCGGGACCTAGGATCTCGCGCAACGCCTGGACCGAAGGTTCCGCTAAGTCACCCCTCGGAAGTGCGCCGGCAGCAAGTGGGTTCACGAACGGCCCCTCGAGGTGAAGACCAAGAACCCTTGCCACTCCCAGGGGAAGTTTTGCGCTCTCCGCATGGCAAGCGGCAGCGTGCTCGCCAAGCTGTAAAGGAGTCGCCGGGAACAGGGTCGGCTGAAAAGAGGTCGTGCCTGTAGCTGCTAGCGCATTCGCCATCCCCGCGAGGTCCACCAGAGGATCACACCCACCAAATCCGTGGATATGAAGGTCGATCAAGCCGGGCGCGAGGAGCGGCAGTGCTCTGATTTCAGCGAGAGAGAGGCCCGGCGTCAGCTCCACGGAGCGCAAGATTCCGCCCGCGACTTCAAGACGCCCCGGCCGAAACTCGCCTTCAAAAAGGAGCTGCCCGACGAGCAGCACTACGCGTCGTCCTCCGCTCGCCCCAGAAACCAAATGTCCGTGGTCCCCCACGTCCCGAGAGCCGCTTCGATACCCTCGCCGAAGTCTTTCTCCTGTTGAGCGGCTGCGGGCGTGTGGTAGACAAACACGCCGTCCTCGGCAAGCTGGCCCAGGACGATCGAACGCACGCATTCGATGAGCTCGTCGCGACCCTGGCGAGTGTCGAGGAGCGGATACGGCGGATCGAAAAACACGATATCCCAAGGGCCATCAGCCGTGGCGATGTGGTTCGCTGCGTTCAACGCATCCCCGTTGCGCGCCTCGGCCATTTCGTCGAGCTCAAGGTTTTTGAGGTTCAACTTGAGCGCAGTGCGCGCCTCGTGGTCTCGCTCGAGAAAGCGGACAAATTTTGCGCCGCGAGAGAGGGCTTCCAAACCCAGGCTCCCCGTTCCTGAGAACAGGTCAAGCACAAGGGCATTCTCCGTCCAGGGGGCCAGTCGATTAAAGATGGCTTCGCGGACCCGACCCAGCATGGGACGTGTGGCGAGGCCCTTCGGAGCAGCAAGAATTCGCCCGCGATGGGTGCCTGCGATGATACGCATGGAGATTTAGAGGCCTAAGAGGTAAGTCGTTTCAGGATCTTGGGGACTAGACTTGATTATGCCGCAGCGAGCCTACAATTCGGCATGTCGATTTTCACTGAACGTCTCCTCTAGCAATTCCCCATGCCCCGCCTGCACATCAACATCGATCACGTCGCCACTTTGCGCCAAGCTCGACGCGGTTTTGAACCCGATCCTATCGCCTGGGCTCTCGAGGCTGAGCGGGCGGGTGCCCAGGGAATCACTTGCCACCTACGTAAGGATCGCCGTCACATTCAGGATGCTGATGTCGTGGCCCTGCGTGCGCAAATCACGACGCTTTTGAATTTGGAGCTGTCCCTAGACCCCGAGATTGTCGAGCTCTCGTTGACAAGTGGAGCCGATGAGTTTTGCCTTGTGCCTGAGAATCGCAAGGAGGTCACCACGGAAGGCGGCTTGGACGTGCTTGGCGAGGCCGGCCGACTCGCCTTGGTGATTCCCAAGCTCCTGGCCGTCGGTGGCGTCATCAGCCTCTTCATCGACCCTGAGCCAGAACAAGTCCGGGCGGCGGCGGGTAGTGGTGCCCAGTTCATCGAGCTACACACAGGCTCCTATTCCAATGCTGAGGGCCTCGACATCCCTCGTGAGCTACGCCGTTTGTCCGAAGCCACAAACCTGGCCCGCGAGCTCGGCCTGCGCGTCAATGCCGGCCACGGGCTCAACTACCTAAACGTCGGCCCCGTCGCTTTGCTGGATGGCATTGAGGAGCTCAATATCGGCCACTCCATCGTCAGCCGCGCAATCTTTTGCGGTATCCACGATGCTGTCGGTGACATGAAGGCGCTGGTCGCTGGCGCTGACGGAATCGCCTAACAGCACGGGAAAGGCGTTATTCCGGCGCGTTATTCCGGCGTGTTATTCCGGCGTGTTATTCCGGCG
>CALBMX010000020.1 GCA_937896235.1 uncultured bacterium | reverse complement strand
ACTCGCCGCTGAGCTGCACGACTAAGCTCGACAGGTTCGGGCCGAAAGCACTTGGGTGAACACCTTTGGGTAGGTCAGCGCGGGTGGACTTGCCGCACTTAGTGCACCTGAGTTGATGCAGCTGAAGCTCAATGACTTGGGGCGTGACGGGCCGGATGTCGATGGTTTGGTGGAGCCTCGGGTTTGGGTCGTTGCCTGTTAGCGGCGCACTGCACGAGCCACAGAGCGTCGCCTTGATCGAGTGCGTCTCGCCAACATCGCCTGGCGATGCAGGTGGACGGTTCTTGCCCTTGTGCCCGGGCTGACCGCCTCGCTTCTTTCCACTTGGCGAACGCTTGGACGCGCCCTTATCCCAAGGTGCATCGCTCGACGGAGGCTTGCTTGAAGTGCGGGATGTCCTTTGGAGCTGAGCTTTGAGCCGTGTGATTTCCACACCCTGCTTTTCCACGATCACCTTCAGCGACATGAGCTCTTTCATGAGCGCGATGCAACCGGGGCACGAGGGATTGGGTGAGGGCAGGTTAGTCACACACTATGCCATCGGTTGCCATTGCTCAGACCTGTCCAAGAACCCCGTGAACGCTTACCTACCGGTCTCGGTTGCGAAAGCAGCATGAAGCGGGTAGGGTAGGGACCATGCAGCTCGCGCTCAACAATACGCACCAACGCCGATCCACTGCGATCTTACTTGCAAAACGTAAGCAGACTCCAACTCTAAATCTCTCGAGTATCCCCAATGCTGAATCGGTTTTCACGATACATACCCATATGTTTACTGGCACTGTTCCCACTAGCGACCACGGGGTTGGGACAAGGGACTGCATGCGATGATGGCTGCGTCAACACCAAGGTTGAGGGGGTTGATGATTGGTATGCCGATCTCCCTGGAAATTGGTATATGGCAGTGCGCGTGGTGATTACTGTGAAGAGTGGTATTTGCCTCTCCAATGGAGGGCCTGGAGAATGCATCGCGACTTCTCCGTGCAAGCCCGCTTTCAGCACTCAGTACCAAGCAACCGTTACTGGGTGCGACATGACCCAGGAGGACGGAGCAGGAGTTGTTTTTTGGGACAGGTATAACGCTCCGACAACAAGTGGTGACTGGGCGACCGCATGGAGGCGAGAAGACAATCAAAATTGCACCGATAGTGAGATCACAGTTACGGCCAAGTTGACCTCACCAAGTGGGGGACAAACGGTCACCTGCTCAACTACCTCGAAGTGTTCACAATGCGGCGAAGAATAGATGTTGGGGATTCTCCCAGCCAGGCAGCGGGACAAACTGGATTCTCGATCGCGCTAGGTCTGGCGATGCTGGGTGCTGGTGTATTGATAGGCTGGCAACTGTTTGCAACTAAGGTCGCAGCTCCGCAGCAACTGAAGCCGCCTGCTTCAGAGCCCCTCCTAGAAGAGCCTAAGATCATTCAACAGGAAACGCTTAGGCTTCCGGTTGAATCCGCACGATTGAGCGGTGATGACTCTCTCCTCGCCAGGGTCGTGGAGCAAGTTGGAGATGGTCACGAGGCCCTTAATTACGAGTGGATGCCGCCGCTCGCAAGAGCGCAATACCTCGCTTCGACTGCCGTGACTGAGCCCCCATTTGGAACTGCAGAAGAGGCCATATTTGGGATGCTTACACCTTCACGCGCAACGCAAGTCCTAGGGTGCATGCAAGACGCCATCAGTCGTGACCGCCTACCATTGGATCACCTTACGCGCTCCCTAACTGGGATACCTACGCTTTGGGACCCCATTGGCAAGGGGTATGTCGAGGACGCGCTTCGATTTGGCGGGATGTTGAATGCAAGCGAGGCCGAGAGCGTCTTTATTGGACGTCTTGAGGATGATGTCCTGGTGGGCAGGGACCGGACACTGTTCTTCACAAATCGGAAGTTGTTCCCACAGGGAAAAACTCTCAATGAGTTCGAGAAGGCTACGGTCAACGAGATCTTCGATCGAACGGATCAACCCCTTCGAGAATTAATTCGGAATGAGGGATTGTTCGAGGCCTACTTCGAAGCCGTAGAGGTGGAGATTCTTGAAGAGAACTACGAAGCTCTTCCTACTGGGATTGAATCGCTCTATCTCGACAAGTGCCGAATGGACAAAGGCCGTGAAAGAGCTATTGACATCCAGGTCGGCGTTTCTGGCTGGAACGCCTGCTTAATCGTATACGTCGGTAAGTACCCTAAACTTGATCGCCTTCGAGACGACATCATGAGGCTCAGGCAACAGCGAGATAGCGAGCTTGAGGCTTACGTCATGGCACTTCGCTGAGAAGTACGGAATAGGACTGGTATCGGCCCGCTAGCAGAGCGCGGATGGATGGATCCGTCTACGGGATATATCCCTCATCCCCGGGGTCCTGGGGCAGTCGAAAATGGCTGCGTGAGTTTCGTGCCTAAGCCATGTACTTGAAAAGGCTTAGGTAGAGGCCAGCAACAGTCAATGAGCTATCCGCCATGCACTTTGCCACCCCCGTTTCCAGCCTGTGAGAGGGGGTGCCGGCGATTGGGGAGAGTGCGGGGGGGTAGAGGGAGCGCGACCCAGGTGGATAGAAATGCACTCAAAAGTTGACAAGTGTATACATTTCTATCCATACTGCTCCCATGGCCATTGCACGAGACAAAGCCCTCGGGATCATCCAAGCGCGTGGCGGGACTATCCGTACGAGCGACGCGATCGCCCAGGGCATCCACCCGCGAACCCTGTACGGCCTTCGCGATTCGGGCGAGCTCGAAAGACTCGACCGGGGAATCTATCGCCTTGCGCATCTTCCTCCTCTTGGGGATCCGGATATTGCCCTGGTCGCGGGGCGAGTCCCCCAAGCGGTTCTATGCCTAGTGTCTGCACTTGCGGTCCATGGCCTAACGACACAAATCCCCCACTCCGTTCATATTGCCCTGCCAAGGGGAACGCGACCCCCTCGGCTGAGCTCGGTACCTATCACGGCGTACCAATTCTCCGAGCGCTCTTACCAGGCTGGCGTCCAGCGGTACTCTTTTGACGGAGGGGGAATCCCCATCTTCAGCCCGGAGAAGACGATCGCCGACTGCTTCAAGTACCGCAACAAACTAGGCCTGGACCTGACCCTCGAAGCCCTCGCCAATTATCGACGTCGCAAGAAAGCGTCGCTTGCAACCATTCTCAAGTTCGCTGAGGTCAATCGTGTTGCCAAGCCCATCCGCCCCTACCTTGAAGCTGTCAGATGACAAAGAACGTTAGCGCCTCGGTACACGCGCGGCTGCTCAATCGCGCTAGAGAGAAGGGGCTTCTCTTCAACGAACTCTTGCAACACTTCGCGCTGGAACGATGGCTTTACAGGCTCTCTCGCTCCAACTTTTCCAACCGCTTGATTCTCAAGGGCGGCCTTCTCTTGGTCGCTAGGGATTTCCCCATTTCCAGGTCCACGCGAGACGTCGATCTGCTTGCGGATTTGAGCAATGACTTGGAAGCTGTGCGCGAGACAATCGCGGAGATTTGTGGTGCCGATGTAGAGGAGGACGGACTTAGCTTCCCCCCTGGAACCGTCAAGACCCAGCGCATCGCGAAGGACGCCATGTACGAGGGCGTTCGCGCCACGTTCCACGGTGCCCTCGGCACCGCCAAGATCTCCATGCAAATCGACCTGGGGTTCAGTGACGTGGTGACGCCGCCGCCAGAAGAGTTGGTGTACCCGACACTGCTGGATTTCCCTCCGGCCGTACTTCGGGTCTATCCAATGGAGACAGTCTTAGCCGAGAAGTTTCAGTCAATGACGAAACTAGGGGGACTGAATAGCCGGATGAAGGACTACTTCGACGTCTGGATCCTAGCGTCCACGACCGACTTCGACGCGGCCCGATTGACCGCCGCAATTCACGGGACGTTCGAGCGCCGCGAAACCCCGCTTGCGGAAGCAGTCGCTCACTTGGACATGGCTGCGCGAGGCGAGCTGCAGCTCCAATCACAATGGGACCGCTTCCTCAAAGGAGGCTCTCTCACGGGATCGGCGCCAAAAGACTTCAGCAAGATTTGCGAGGGGATCGACGCTTTCCTCGGCGCCCTAATCAGGCAGAAATTGAGCAATCACAAGTGGTCTGCAAGTGAAGGCTGGAACTAGAACTCGGAATAGAGAGGGCGCGCCGCGCCATTGCGTTTTAGTCACGTCTAGTCGAGCCTACTAAAGCAGACAAAAGCCTATCGCGGCCCGATTTCGGTGGACGCAAAGGCCGACAAAAGCACACGAAAGCCTACTAAAGCACACAAAGGCGCATGGCCAAGTGTCAGCTTCCCAAGCTGAATGTCGAGGGTTCGAGTCCCTTCGACCGCCCCACCTAACTCACGTTTAGGCAATGGGTTACGGCGGAGATGCGCTATGCGCGATCCTAGAATGGGGTCAAATGTCACGTTTTAGTGACATAGGTTTGCGGCCGATTCTCGCGAGCGTTGAAGATGGCCCGGTGAACCTCCGGGGAACCATCGGTGCACTCCGGCAACGCTCTCGCCAGCGTCGGATTCGAAGTAGTTCACCGCTCGGCAAGCCTCGACGCGAGTAGTTCACCGCAAAACCGTCGCGAATCGCCCCTCTCGACACCAATAACGGCGATTTCCACTCAAGTGCACCGCTCAAAAGGGCCCAAATCGTTACCCTTCCGGTGAACTAACGGTGAACTAAAAGACCCCGAAAACTGCCTTTCTGGCGGTCTCCGGGGTCCTATAAGTTGGGGAATCGGGCGTCGTTCTGATGCTTCACTCTGGCTTGTGCTGAGCTTTGCTTGAGCGGGTAAGATGCCCGGACACATGCGGTGTGCGGCGCAAAACCCGATTCCATGCTCGTCGGCTAGTGGACCTTGAGGTTGCCCTCCAAGATGTCCGAAAATTGGCTGGCGGGGGGCGGAAGGAAACCGGGGAAATTCTCGAGGATGAACTGGATGGTAAAGCCGGGAGGGAGCACGGCGGTGGCCACCTTGTCCGCAACGCCCGAGCCGCCGTTCCCGTTGTCCTCGATGCATAGGAGCCAGGTTTGGCCCACTTCGAACGGAGTGTTCCCCGAAGCCGTGATCGGCCCCGCCATGCACAGCACGTCCCCGATCTGCTCATAGGAGGTGAGCTCGAAGGCAAGCGCCCCGTCGACGGCTGCCGACACACCGCCGCCTATGAGTGTTCCGTCCGGCATCTCGATGAGCGAGAACTCCAGATGGAGTTCGCCGACCATACCGAGATGGATCGCGTCCCCGGTAGCGATGGGGTTGGCGCCGGAGGAGCCGGGCTTGGCGGCGCCGAGGACGGTCGCGACGCACAGCGCCGCGGCGAGGAGTAGGGTGGTTTTGAGAGGGTGCAAGAGCGAATGTTGCATATTAATTCTGGGTGTAGTTTTCCCCGCATCGGTTGCCCGAGGCGAAGTGAGAGATGAAGATTGGCAATACCGTCCTTCGGTGAAAAGCGCAAACGGGCAGAGCCCGTCCACGCGCCGTCCGAAGACCTGGTCCACAGGAGAACCCGGAAAAGAAGAGCGGACCGCGCAGAGATTCTTCAGGGTTTTGAAAACTACCGGCGGTGGGAGCCGTCCATCAACGCCATGTGGCGGAGCCTGGAAGCGGGCCGCTCCCAGGCTCCGCGTGCGGCTCGTCTCCCCGAGGCCACTAGGGTCTCAGGGAATCGGCCGATGCAGAGAGCTTGCTCGGCTAGTGCTGGATCGTGAGGGTGCCCACAACGATTGAGGAGCTTCCGAGTCCGTTGTCCCAGCGACTGGTGCTGAAGGTGCCCGATCCAGTCTGCCCTTCGAAGTGACCGGTGCCACCATACGTCATGTAGGTTCCGATCGAATCCGTTGCGCTGATGAACTGCCCCGCGAAGTCGACGTCATAGGTCGAGCCGTCGGCGTGCTGACGAAAGCCGCTTCCGGCGTAGCCACCCGTGAATGGGTTGATGACGTAGGTGTCGCTCCCCGTGACCTTCCCCTGGCTGCCCTTGTTGACGATGTCCCCCGTAAGGGTGACGAAGCCCGTGATCGGGTCGAACGTTTCGGAAGTGAAGGTCAACTCGCCATTTGCGTGGACGGGAATCGTCGTGGTATCCCCGGGGGCCATTGTGGCCGCTGCCATGGAGGCCGTGGTGACGAGGGCGAGCGAGAGAGCGATTGTGGTGAAGATGCGCATGGTAAAGACTCCTGTCTTTGGGAACTTGGGGTGGGTAAGGGTGTCGTCGAGGGTCTCCGCGACTTGGCCCACTCTGTCCCGCGCGGATGGCTGGAATCCCCTTGGTCCTTTCTCGGATTTCCCGAGAAAGTGCTCCAAAAGCAAGCTTTGACTTGCCTAAGCGGCCGTTGCTATAGTTGGAAGCTCCCTGCTGGGGATCGCCAATCCAGCGGAAGCGCCCCATTCGGTGATCGCCTCCATGAACAAACCCTCCGACATGGCCGCTCTTCTGCATCGCGCTCGCGAGAACGACCGCGAAGCCAGTGAGCGCATGTTCGAGCTGGTGCAGCAGGAGTTGCATGGGCTGGCTGAGGTCATGATGCGAGCCGAGCGTGGCAACCATACGTTGCAGCCGACGGCACTGGTTAACGAGGGCCGGTGTTGCGTTGACTGTTGCTGAGCATGGCGATTTCCTTGTCGATGTCGGTTGAGCATTCCTCGTCACCGTCTTCACCTTACTATTCAGCCGGGCAGCGCCGAACGGTCCGAGTCTTTGCAGCCCTCGGCGACTTCCCAAGGCTGTGCACGTCGATGGAATTTGACGTGGCTTTACCTGCCGAACGCGTGACTCGAATTTTGGATCCGGCCATCGAACAATGCCTATTAACACTGAATTCCAAATTGACTCTTGGCAGAAGGAACGATACTTTTAATTCAGTTATCGCGACCCACTACTAAAATTCACATTCACGCCGAAGATTCTCTCTATGAAACCGGTCAAAGCCAGATGTATTTCTATGTTCGCTCTCTGCTTCGCCCTTGCATTGATCTCTCTGCCAGCCGCGGCAGCGGAGGACCCCACTTGCACCATATGCGAAGCGGCTGTGACAGCATCGTACCTTGACACTATTGGCGCAACGAATACAACCTTGTCCATAATCGTCTCTGTCGACAGTGACGGGACATGTGCCTACGATAACAATAGCAGCGGTTGCGCAGAAACCGATCCATGCAGTATTTCGTATGTCACCTATATCAACATTGGGATGAGTGGGGGGGCGCTTACGCATGATTTGGACGTGTATTCTCCACCGCTTCCTAATCCGAGGAGCGTTACTCATACTCAAGATCCTGTGCTTCCTGGTGGGCCGTCACCTGGGCTAGTCCGGTCGGTTTATCAGGTCGCATGTGGGGACTACTTCTTTTACAGCGTCACTCTGGTGACGAATCCGTTCGGCGCAATCCCCGCGGGAATCCTTTCAGGCACTGTGGGCGGATCCTGTTCTGATTGTACTGTTGTTCCGGAATAGCTTGTGGCGTCGGGTCGCCGGACCCATCTCAGCGAACCAGTACCGAGCCTAGTTGTTACTTCTTTCATATGTCAACTCGAAATACTCTAGTTCTTGCACTCCTGCCGGTGTTGGTAATCCTTGGGGTGATTGTCAGTCTCCCGGGAGAGCCTCAAGTGGGGGTTCTCCCGGAAGGTAGGCTACCAACGGAAAAGCCTGCAATCGCGAGCGCCCCATCAGTTCGTGGTATTCGTCAAGTGATTGATCCAGATGGAGGTGCGACTACGTCAGATGGCCTAGGTGTCGAGGCTATCCCTGCACGCTATGTCTTGCCCGAGTTTGAAGTTGGCATGCTAAAAAGTGAGTTTCTTTCTCAGTATTGGGGAGCTCGGTGGCCCGAAATCGAAAGAGTCTTTAGGGGCAATCCCAGTATCGCCAAACGCCTGGATGATCCCAATCTTCGGGATTACGGTGTGGGCCGCCCTCTCGGTGATATCCAAGACTACTTCTCTGGCTTGGAGGAGCGGGCAATCAAACACTTCAGGATCGCTCGGAGTCCGGCCTTCTACTCAGTGCCCCACATCCCAGGTGGGGATTCTCGTAAGCCGGAGCGGCTAGCGGACTTGATAGTCTCTTCCTCCTATTATAATCCGGGCAAGAAGGCGCTGGATTCAAACGCGTTGCTTTCCCTTAGGAGTCTGGTAGAGGAAAGGGCATTTTTCTTGAGCGCCAAGGCGAAGCTGCTCCAAACCCGTTGGGAGGAGATGATTCGGATTGACGTGGGGAGGATAGTCGATTTCGGGGACCCCCTTTACGGGCGCAGTTTTGTCGGCCCATTGACATACACCGGGGACTTTACGCAGCCCCTGGTCCCCAGCACCCGAGGCTATCCTCTTTTTGATATCAACCTGCCAGGCGTTGATTGGCAGAATTATCCAAATGAGGCTGGACATTTTGCTGGGCTCCTAACGATCTGGGCTGGTTCTGATTCCAGTCTAATATCCTTGTATGACGAGATTCGGACCATGAATAGAGAGTTCGAGGTCGTGATGAAGGAATTCTTGTTGTATACCCTATGAGAATTGGGGCCGGGGGCCGGTGTTGCGTTGACTGTTGCTGAGGAGCGACTCCACATAGGGGCGAACAACGTACGTGTCCGGTGCGCGCATCCCGACAGCCCCTTGACAACTCCCAGCCATCAGCCCGCTTTCACTCCGCGAGCGCCGCGCTTTCCCCTTGCCGCGCAGCCCACGCCCATGGCGTGAGGCTCGCCACTTGCGAGCCTTGCGTCGTCTCGGCTGCCATCAAAACGTCGGTCAGGTAGGCTCAGGATTGATGCCGTTTTGCCGGCACGACAGCATCAACGAGTAGAGCCTGCACGCGACCTCGCCGCCGCGCGGGCTTGCAAAGATCTGCCAGTTCTTACGGCCCAAAATCACGTGGCGTAGATCGCGCTCCGAGTGGCGCCGGGTGGCCCCGGGTTGTTACCTCCCCGGGGCTCCCACAGATCCGGACGTGCGCGATTAGCGCATCCGGCTCCTCAGACTCATGGGTTTGCTACGTTGCGGGGAATGACCGAGTGGATGGCTCGGGCTGGAGGTAGGGCGTAACGCTTGAAGAAGCGGGCCCACCAGTCCCAGTTCTTTGCGAATGCAGCGCGTGAGCGCCGCCGCAACCATTTCATCCACACGTTTCTCATTCCACTGCGGAACTTCTGGAGCGCCACCGAATTGCCGGTGATGCCGTAGTAGGCACAGTGCCCCAAAAGTTTCCGACTAAGGATCTGGTGCTGTATGCGCACGGGGAGATGCCGATTCCGTCGGCACCATTCCGCCACGTCACACAGGCCGCGACTCAGGCGCGAGGTCATCGTCTTTCGGAAGATAACCCAGTAGCCCTTTCGCGACCTCGACCAGTAATGGGTGAACCCCAGAAAACCCCAGCTCTCCGATTCGTTTGGGCCGCCATGAGGCGGACGCTTGAACGGCACGAGTTTCGTTTTCTCAGGATGCAGGGTCAGTCCGAACTTCTCGAAGCGCGGGAAGATGCCCTTGTAGAATCGCTCGGCGTCTGCCTTGCGATCGCAGAGGATCACAAAGTCATCCGCAAAGCGCACTAGTTCTGCATGGCCACCGATTAGCGGTTTCGCGTATCGGTGAAACCAAACGTCGAGCACTTCATGGAGAAAGACATTTGCCAAGAGCGGCGAGATGACTCCACCTTGCGGCGTGCCCTTTGTCGGCTTGGTTCTCTGTCCGTCCTCCATGATGCCTGCGTTCAACCACTTGCCGATCGTTCGGATCAGCACTCCATCACGTATCCGTCGGTTCAGGATCTTCCGTATCCACTCGTGCTCGAAAGCACCGAAGCAGTCTTTGATGTCTGCCTCGACGACCCATCCACCTTTCATGCCCATCAACTCCGATCGAATCTTGGTGAGCGCTTGGTGGGCAGAGCGCCCGGGACGAAATCCAAAAGAGCAGGGCAAAAAGTCCTGCTCATAGATCGCCTCCAGGATCATAGCCACGGCGCGCTGTAGCACCTTGTCCTCGAACGTCGGGATTCCCAGCGGGCGCGTCTTTCCCTTCCCCTTCGGGATGTGAACTCTGCGCACGTCAGGTGCTCGATAGGTCCCAGACTTGAAGCGATCTAAGAGGCTCTGGAGGTTGACCTCCAAGTCCTTCTCGTACGCTTCGCCTGTGACGCCATCAACTCCCGGCGCCCCGTCTTTCCGCGTGAGACGAAACGCCTCACGCAGAAAATCTAGGTCGATGTAATGAGCGAGATTAGTGAAGGCTCTCGATGGATGCTCCTTCGCCATTTTCGCTATCCGTTGCAATTTTGCCCCGATGTTCATTCAAGCTCCGGTCTTGCCATCTTTCCTCACAATGGTTCCATGTGTCCAGCTCGCCCTTTCCTCCAATGGGTCCCCTCGGAGAGGGTTCCCCAGCTTCATCGGTACGATGGCTCGCTCCGATTCCTCGTCATCCATCCCGCCGCACTTCGTATTCCTTCGCTTGGCGGTACCACGTAGCGTCGCTTGGCAACACAGACCTGGAGCGACGCGTCCTTGCCTGCGCGGAATTCTTACGGTCCGCGTCCGTTCCTTTTTTTTCCGTGGAGATGTCGAGGTCTCCCAGGTTCCTGGGGAGTCCTTGTGGGCATGCCCTG
>CALBMX010000019.1 GCA_937896235.1 uncultured bacterium | reverse complement strand
GGCATCGTGATCAGCGACCGTTACTCGGGCTACTCGTACATCGAAATGGAGCAGCGCCAAGTCTGTCTCGCTCACCTGCTCCGAGACTTTCGCCGCATGGCCGAAGGCGAAGAGGCGCATCGATGGATCGGCAAGCGCCTGCTCGGTCTGCTGAACGGCGCGTTCAGACTGTGGCACATCTTTCGCGATGACGAAATCGATCGCATTACGCTGGCGCGCTGGTCGAGGAAGTTACGTGTCCGGATGCTCCGACTGCTCGATGAGGGCGGTCGCAGCACTGGCTACGAAACGCCGGGCATGTGCCGCGGCATTCTGCGCACGGAGCCGGCGATGTGGACGTTCACTGAACGCGAGAATGTTGAGCCGACGAACAACATCGCCGAGCGAGCGATTCGGCCAGTCGTCCTACTTCGGAAGACGAGTCTCGGAACTCAAAGCAAGCGCGGCAGCCGCTTCGTTGAGAGGATGCAAACGGTATCGACCACGCTGAAGAAGACGGGCCGTAGCGTGCACGACTTTATCGGCGAGGTCGCCCATGCGGTTTTGCTCGGCGACCCCTTGCCGAAGTTGCTGGCTTAGCTTAGGTTGGCGGGTAGCCATCCCGCATCCCACCTGGGGACCGCTAGGACGGCGATTTACCCCCGTGAACGCTTACAGCCGGGCCACGGAACCCAGCCTCGTCAAACCTTGCGAATGGGCTTCTACATGATCGATAACAGCGACAGTCAGGTAATCAGGAACCTTCAAGATCAGATCTCTGATTTGAAACAGTCGGTTACTCATCTTGCCGAGGCTGCCCACTTCTCAAACGCCAAGGAACTGAGTTGGGTATATGCGCTAGAGGGAAACCGCGATGGCGTATGGGATTGGAACCCGACGACGGATGAGGTTTACTTCTCACAGAGATGGAAAGAGATGCTCGGCTTCGCTGGCAACGAAATACAGAGCACTGTGGAGGAGTGGGAATGTCGTATTCATCCCAACGACAGGGCCGCCGTCTATGTAGACCTCAATGCACATTTAGACGGCCATACTACGCACTATGAGAATGAGCATCGACTTCGATGTAAAGATGGATCCTTCAAGTGGATACTCGACAGAGGGAAAGTTCTCAGCTGGACAGAAGACGGCAAGCCGTTGAGGTTTGTGGGGACGCATACAGACGTGACAGCTAGAAAGGAAGCTGACATAGAGAACGAACGATTACTGAATGAGTTAGGTGCAGCACTTTTGCACATCAAGCATTTGTCAGGACTCCTCCCAATCTGCGCTTCATGCAAATCCATAAGGGACGACAAGGGGGCTTGGGTTCAAATGGAGGCTTATATTCGGGCGCGTTCCGATGCCGAGTTCTCTCATGGGATTTGCCCTGAGTGCACGACTAAGCTCTATCCCGATGATTGAATCGTAGGAAGATCCGACCAGACGCGGCGTACCTGTGAAGGTCCCACGCCTACTCTTCCTCGCTCGAGAGCGCTGGCGTACCAAAGCTTGCACGCAGCTCGGCCTGTCGGCTTCGACTAGTTTGCTGGCCTAGAAATCGACTTCCTCTACGAGTAGGGCCGCCCTCAGTTAACGCCTTGCGGGAGAGCTCATTCCTGCGATGAGAGTCTCTTCCGATTCGAACCACACCTCCGCGGCGCCGTCGTATCCAGCCATCCTTGCCCGGAACTCTCTGAGGCCTTCGTTGAGTAGCGTGCAAGTGCGTGATAAGCATCTCCAACAACGGCGCGCCCGCGTCTTCGTCCCCGTGAATCGCGGCGAGCAGGAACGTGGTGTCGGGACCGTTGCCTAGGACGCTGCATGTGATCGGGATTCCGCGAATGGACTCGCCGGTGAGGACGGGCGCGACACCTCGTTTAGGTGTGCCGTTGGCAGCGACCTCATGGATCATTGTTGATGTGGAGAGGTCCGTTTCGCCAAGGGGCAAGGCATCGGCGTCGCTCCCCTGAGGCGTGTCGGGAGTGGGACTCGCACAGGCGAACAGCAACATCGGCAGGAGAAGGAGCCAATAGAGCCGGGGTCGTGAAGATGGACTCATGCTAATTCGTTCCGAGGCTGCCGGGACACAAATCGTCGGGTGTGACCTCGACGTCGGCTGCGCGCAGCTTTGTGATGAGCGCCTCCAAGTCGCCAGCGTGAAATGGGGTGTGCGCTTGCCCCTCTTGGCCAGAGGGCATGGCCAGCTGGACATGGTGGATGTGGTCGATCAGCATTCCACGAGTCTACCAGTGTCAACGGTGTGACCTACGGTCGATGCGAGTTGTGCGCTAGTCTGACTTCGTTGTTAGCGAACACGCATGATAGGCTGGGCCCCGTGGATAGCACTCCTCAACCCCCCGACGCTCCCCTGCGACCGCTCCTGTGGATCTTCCTTGGGAGCGGCCTTGTGCTGGCTTTTTTTGTCGCTAGGTTCAACTTTCTGACCGACGATGCCTACATCTTGTTTCGCTACTCGCGGAACTTTGCGCGAGGCCTCGGGCTCGTGTACAACCCCGGTGTGGAGCCTCCGGTTGAGGGGTACAGCGAGTTCCTGTGGGCCGTTCTACTCGGCGGTATCGAGCGGCTTGGTTGGAGCATCGGCTTCTGGTCCCGCGCCCTCACGATCGCGGGCTCGGGCGCGCTCTTGTGGCTACTGCTCGCCTTCGGTCGCCGCCGACTAGGGCTCTCCAGCACCGGCCTCTGGGCTGCTGGACTGTTCTTCGCGACCCTGCCCACCGTTGGCATTTGGACCACGGGCGGCCTCTCGTCGAGCCTGTTTGCCCTGTGCATTTTCTGGTGCTACCAGGCCCTCTTCAGCGAGCCCGCCGCGCCGCGTGGTGTACAGGCCGGGCTTGCGGGAACGCTGACTTGCTTGTTGCGCGCCGACGGCCCCTATTGGATCGCCACCTTGCTCGGACTCGCGCTTCTTGCCTTCGCGTGGAGGCGCTGGCTTGGTGCCGAAAATAACGCTCTCGTCCGCCGCCGCTTCTTGCGCGGCTTCTTGACAGCCAGCGTCATCCTGGTCGTCCTCGGCGCGCTCTTCCTCACCTGGCGCGTGGCGACCTATGGCGACTACCTGCCCAACACCGCGCGGGCCAAGGTCGGCATGTCGGCGCTGTCTCTCGAGCGTGGCGCTAAGTATCTCTTGAGCTTCTGGGCGGTGATGCCCGCGACGCTACTCGTCTTCGTCTTTGGGGTGGCCGGGCTTGGGGCGAGGCTCCTCCGGCGCGCCCCCGATGCCTTCGACGCCATGGGGGCGCTGGTGCTCACGATCACGGCGACCTTTGGCTACGGCCTACTCGTCGGCGGCGACTTCATGGCGATGGGACGCTTCTTCCTGCCTGCCGCGCCGCTCCTAGCATTGCTGTTCGGGGTGTTCGTGCAGCGCCTCGGCCACCTGTCGCGCAGTGCGGGTTTGATTGTGGCTGGACTGTGCCTCGCCTCGAGCGTCGCGCCCGCTTTCGACATGCATGTCACCACCCGCGCCCAGCGCGCCTCGGTATGGTTCCGCTGGTCGACCCCCGACTATCTAACCGAGTACGAAATGTGGCAGGGCATGCGTGATCGCTGCCAGGAATGGACGCTGCTCGGTAAGGCGCTCGCTCTGCACACCACCGCCGAGGAGTCACTTGTCCTCGGTCCCATCGGCGCCATTGGTTACTTCACCGAGATGACGATCCTCGACCTTTATGGCCTGACCAATCGCGAGGTACTCGAGGCCAGCGAGCCCGGGACTTTGAGGCGCTCTCCAGGTCACGACCGCGAGGTGAACATCGAGTTCTTCGACCGCTACAATCCGACCTGGCGCGAGGTCTATCTCACCGGCAAGGACGATGTGCCCGAGGAGCTTCTGCAGTACGCCGAACAGGTGGGCTTCAAGGTCATCGCTCTCGATGAGGCCGACGGCTTTCCCCGGAATCGCGGGTACCTAATGATGAGGTACTGGTAGGCCGGGGGTTCGCACACAAACGGCGAACACGCGGTTCTGCGAGGGGTGGGATGGGGTACGCCTCTCCGCCAGCTATCCTTCGCCCCTTCGCCACGGCAGCACGAACGGGCGCTCTGCCGGTGTCTCGCATCCCCGGAACGTCATCGTTCCGAAGGTTAATCCCTCGCCGTAGATTGGCTTGAGCGAGGCGGGGGACAAGACCAGCTCGGCGCTTCCCTCGCAGGCGACCTTACCCTCGTTCAAGAGCACTAGCGACGTCGCGAACTGGCTCGCCAAGTTCAGCTCGTGCGTGACGACAAGCACCGCGCGGCCGCTCTTTGCCAAGTCGCTGAGCAGCTCGAAAATCGCGAGCTGATGGCCGGGGTCGAGACTGTTCGTGGGCTCGTCAACTAAGAGCAGCGGCGAGCCTTGCGCGAGTGCGCGCGCGATCAGGACTCGTTGGCGTTGGCCTCCGGAGAGCGACTCCGTTTGACTGGCTCACCCGCCTGAACGATATTCAAGTGGCCTGCGACATGGGACGGCCGGACGCTTACGCAAAAGCGCCGACAGGCCCGCGTGATGCGGATTTTACTGCCGTCCCCCCCGCGCATGACCGCGCCACTCGGGCTAGAAGCCCTCTCATCGAGCTGATACCCAAAATCCACGGCAAACAGCCGGAGATCAATCTCCAGTTTGAATTGCTCTAGCTCGTCGGGTCTTGAGGTCATCGTTCGACCCTAGCACTCAACGGGTCGAGGTAGCAAGCCTGACCAAGCATACAGATTGAGCTTACATACCCCTAAAAATGGTCCTCGCCACTTTCTTCGTCGCCATAGAGTAAGTATGGTTATCGTCACACACCCTAACAGCCCGTTGCAGAAGGGCCATTTTGGAATGACGGCCCGATTCATGCCGCAAGTCT
>CALBMX010000018.1 GCA_937896235.1 uncultured bacterium | reverse complement strand
GCGACCGCAAGAGCGATCGTAGTAGTAATGATCTTATTCATTCGAATGTGCACTCCGAAATGCATGGGAATGGGTGTTCCTTCAGGGATGGGGAACTAGGAGGCGGAGAGGATGCCGTGCACCCGCGCCCGATTGAAGACCTTGCGGCAAATTTCCTTCGGGATCCGTTCCAAACAAACCCTTCGGTGACTCGCGAGCCTTGCCGGCCAACTAATCGGATTTCGATGTCACGTGCCAGTCGTAACTTGTTTTATCAAAAGAGGTTACGTCAGGACAAAGCAATCTGCCACGCGCGAAAGGGAGTCCTTGAGTGCCCAATTTCTACGACATTATTCGATCGTAACTCACTTCCATGAAACAACTTACACTTGATTCTTGCTCTCAATCCCCTACTCGTCGAGCTTCTCGAGGTACGGTTCGAAGATCACGTCGGACTCCTCAATTCGGGCTAGAAGTGCCTCTGAGACGGGAAAACCGAGGTGTTCTGCGGCTTGGATCCGTTGCTCAAGTTGCTCCCGAGAGGTCGCTGCATAGGCGAAATCGTAGCGCGGATGTTTTAAGTAGTCCGCGTTCACAGAAAGACAAAATTCGTCTCCCGCTAGGCCCATTTCGTCCGCGATCGCGACCGACCACTCCTCTTTGTGGGGTTCGATCAGACTTCCGACGTGACCTAAAGTGACGCTTAAACCAGTGGCTTCGCCTTCCAAAATGAGGGCGCCCAAGGGGAGCAAGAGGGCGCGGGCCTCGTAGCGACTGGGGCTCTTTTTGTCCCGTAAAAGGGCTTCGATGGCGGCAAGAGCCTCTTGCAGTTCGGCGGAGGGGTTGGAGCTTTGGTTTTTCATGGCTGGAGGTCTGAAAGTCGAATAAGTGCCACAGGTGGGACTTATTGTCGGATTGGGGCTTACGGGTTTCTGCGCAGGCGTTTGGTGTCGGAGCGCTGCTTCTTGGTATTTAGGCGCCGCTCTTTTGATCCGCGCGACGGTTTGGTCTTTCTGCGCGCCTTCTGGATGGCGAGCGCGCCTTGAAGAATAGCGAGGAGTCGCTCGATCGCATCGACGCGATTGCGCTCGCGGGAGCGGTGGCGCGATGCGTGAAGGATGAGCTCGCCGCCCTGGGTGAGCCGATTTCCGAGCTTCTCTAGTAGCCTCGCCCGCTGGCTCTCATTAAAGGAAGGGCACAGCTGGATGTTGATCCGGAGTATGGCCTTGGTTTCGACCTTGTTGACGTTCTGGCCGCCCGGTCCTCCCGACCGCGCATAGGTGATCTCTAGGTCCGAGGGATGGAGGTGGAGGCCAAGTTGAATCTGGAGCTCTGGCTCGTCGTTCACTTCTCGCCCTGGACCTGCGCCGACTCGTAGAGAAGACTCCAGGTGAAGAGGCCCGTGTTGTGGCCGCCCGCAAACGTCACACGCAGGGCGTAGTTGCCAACCAAGCTCACATCGGTTTGAGTGAGGTCGTCGGGAATCGAGCCAGGGTCGAGCATGCGGACACCGGTGTGCTCATTGACGCAATGCGCGCAAGGGCAGATTCGACGCAGCTCAGCGGCGGACAGGCTGGTGATCGAACCATCGGCCCATTCGACCGTGAGTGACTCGGGAACACTCTTGGTGATCACGAGGGGGGAGGGACTCGTCATCTTTAGGACCTAATACTGGTCTAGGCGCGTTCGCCGTGCGAAGGGTCGGTGGTGGGCAGAGCCGGACTTGAACCGGCGACCCCTTGATTTTCAGTCAAGTGCTCTACCAACTGAGCTACCTGCCCTTTTTCCCGTGAGGGAGGGTCCGACCCAGGTCCTCTCGGACCGGGGCGAGGCATTGTGCCGCGCAAACGGCGTGCGTCAATACCCAGCGCAAGCATTCCTCGAGTTTCGGTGCTTTTTAGAGGAGCAAACCGCACTCGCTAGTGCGTTTAGAGTCGGCTCAGCAGCTGCTTCGCTCGTTTGATATCCCCGGCGATCGCCAGTTTTAGCTCGTCCACGGAATCAAAGCGCTTTTCGCCACGCAGAAATGCAACGAACTCAAGCGCTGCGCGCTCCCCGTAGATGTCCGCGTCGAAATCAAAGACGTGCACTTCCATGACAAGTGCGGCATCTGCCAGCGGCTCGCCGGTAATCGTCGGCCGGTATCCAATGTTAGTGACTCCGTCGAACATGGCGGGATCGCCGGCTTCGTTCCGACGATCCAGAAGGGTGACACGGGTCGCATAGACGCCCCTTGGGGGCGCGAGCTCGTGATCCTGATCCAAGTTGGCGGTCGGGAATCCGATACCTGCCCCGAGTCCGTTTCCGTGCACGACGCGGCCATGGACCACTACGGGGCGCCCGAGCATAAGGGCCGCAGACTCCAAATCACCCAGGGAGACCGCCTCCCGAATCGCAGTACTTGATACGGCACGGCCTTTCAAGAGAACGGCTGCCACGACCTCCACATCTAACCCCATCGCGGTAAGGCGCTCCGGCGTGCCCTCGCGGTTACGGCCGAACTTGCTATCAAATCCAAGCACAAACGCGCGCGCCCCAAGGGCTCCCTCTAGATCCTGGCGGACAAAGTCCTCGGCGCACTTCGAGCGCAGCTCGTCGTTAAACTCAAGCACGAGGGTGTGCTCGATTCCCGCCTCTGCAAAGAGCTCAAGGCGGTGTTCTAGGCTCGTTAGCGTGCGCGGCCCGCGGCCTAGCAGCAGCTCCTTCGGGTGGCCGCTAAAGGTGACCACCGTCGGGACGGCGCCCAGCTCCGTGGAGCGGCGCAAATTCGCTGCAAGTATTGCGCAGTGGCCCAGGTGCACGCCATCAAACACGCCAATCGAAACGACGGCGGGAGGGCTCGTCGACTTGTTCAGGCAGCTGAGTCCATAGGTGATGCGCACGGTCGTGATCCTGGGTTAGCGGCCGAACGGGCTACGCTTGGGTGCGGTCGCTTTCGATGCTTTGTAGTTGCCGACGAGCTCCGCTAGTGCAGTGCGGTGCTTCAGCTTGTCGGTGGCGGACATGCG
Source organism: uncultured bacterium (assembly GCA_937896235.1). Taxonomy (GTDB): domain Bacteria; phylum Planctomycetota; class UBA1135; order UBA1135; genus CALBMX01. Next base: position 48,183 of record CALBMX010000018.1, on the reverse strand, counting down.
ATCAACTAGCAGAACTCCTTGGAGGTGGTCGTACTCGTGTTGGATCACGCGACTGGTGAAACCCTCAAACTCCAACTCGAGCTTCTCGCCATGAACGTTTTGCGCCTCGACCCGGCATTTGTCCGGTCGCTTAACCTCAGCGTAGATGCCGGGAAAGGAGAGGCACCCCTCCTCGTACACCATCTCTTCGCCGAAACGCTCGACAATCGTCGGGTTGACAAGCGCAAGCTCTTCGGCCTTGTCGTCCACTTCGCCGCTTGGATTGATCACCAAGATGCGCTGGGCGAGTCCAACTTGGGGTGCCGCGAGCCCAACCCCCTTGGATTCGTACATGCGCCTGTACATGGCCTCGACAATTCCTGCGAGGTCGTCGTCGAACGTCTCTACAGGCGCGGCCTCCTTGCGAAGGACGGGCTCGGGGTACAGGGTGACAGTGTAGTGCAGCTCTTCGGACATCGAAGCTGGGGGGGGGAGGTTGGGGGAGGCGTGAGTTTGGAGCGGAACATTATAAGGGGGAGTCGAAACCGGGGCGCATCCAATCAATAGGAGAGTGTTGCTTACCATGCCCTTGCCGGTTTCCGGCGGGGGACGGTATGGTCTCTATCTCATTTTCCTGTCCACCCCTCCCCTTTCTCCACCTCACTCACTTTGGACTTCTCCAAGCAACTAAAGCAAGCCGAAGAATCCATGCGCCGGCGCAACTACGATTTTGCGGTGGACCTGTACCGCTCCCTCCTGGATATCAACCCAGATTTGGGTGAGGCGCGAGGCGGCCTGCGCACCGCCCTGCAGAAACGGTCCGAGCGAAAAAAGCGGGGGATGTTCGGGAGAGCTGGTGGCGCGATCCCTTTGGCCCGCGCGATGGCCATGGCGAAGGTGAAGAAATACGACGCCGCTGCGAGAGCGCTGGAGGACTACCTAGCTGGCAACCCTCTTGATGAGGATGCCAACTTAATGCTGGGCGGGGTTCTCGAAGCAGCAGGGCACAACAAGTCGGCGTTTGCCGTGCTTGCTTTTCTTGCGGAGATCGCTCCCAAGAACGTTGCGGGCCTAAAGCAGGCTGGCTTCCTTGCCCAAAGGGTCGGCGAGCCGCTGCGCGCGATCGAGTACTTCGAAGCGGCGCTACTGGCAGATCCTCGTGACCAGGAGGCGATTAAGGCCCGCAAGAACTTGGCCGCAGAGGCCGCGCTTTTGCAAACCGGGTTGGACAACGTTAGCCACAGTCGCGACGCGCTCAAGGACAAGGGGGACACGCAGCGCCTCGAGCAACGCCAACGCAAGCATCGGACCCCCGAGGAGCTTCGCGAAGAGGTCACTCGGTTAGAGGGGGCCCTTGCGGACGCGCCTTCGGATCCTGACCTACTGTTACAGATTGGCGGACTTTACAAGCAGCTACGGGACTGGCCTGCGGCCCTTGAGTTCTACGAGCGCGCCCTGGAGTACCGGGGTGACGATTTTGATCTGGCGTGTGAGGTTGCGGATCTGGCGGTCCGCTCCCTCAAGAAGGATATTGCCAAGGCTGGCAAGTCGGGCGACGAGGCGAAGGCCGATCGATTGGAGAAGAAGCTGGTCGCCTTGGAGGTCTCGGATTTCGAGCGGCGTGTTGTGCGCAGGCCCGGCGATATGAGCTTGCGACTTGGTTTGGGGAAACGTTTGATGCGCCAAGGAGAGCTCGATTCGGCTCTTGGCGAGTTTCAAAAGGCGCTTGGGGACTCGCGTCTAGGTCCGGAAGCGCTTTTCTTTATGGCGAGATGCTTCCATGAAAAGGGCGTTCTAGACCTCGCACGCAAGGAATATGAGCGCGCCCTCGATGGATGCCAAGGAGTAGATGACAGGGCCAAGGAGATTTTGTATAATCTTGGGCTCATTTCCGAGGCCGAAGAAGATCCCTCTGGCGCACGAGGCGCCTTTATTAGGATCTACGAGGTTGATATCAGCTACAGAGACGTAGCTGCAAAGATGGAAACACTTTAGTTAGATATGCCAAACAACAAGCAAGCCGATAAGCGTGTCCGTCTTAACGAGACCCGCCGTCAAGAAAACAAGATCGTCCGCTCCTCCATGCGGAGGGCAATTCGCAGCGTCATCGATGCCGATAGCGTTGAGGCCGCAGCCACCGCGCTCCCGGCAGCTAACAAGCGCATCGACAAAGCAGCTAAGAAAAACGTGATCCACGGCAACACCGCCGCGCGCTATAAGAGCCGTATCGCGCTCGCCGCAGCCGCGAAATAGCTTTAGGTCCTCTTCTTATGACGTCGAGTTTCGAGACGAGTCCAAGCCACTCGTCAGCCCATCTGCAACCGATTCAGGTTTCGACCCGCAAGGAGTACATCTTTGCCTCTGCAAAAGAGATGGTCGTGGACATGAAGGGGTGGGTTGTAAATAAGACGGATGAGGAGAACATGACGCTCTACTGCACCAAGAAGGGCGGATTGCTTGGAGGTACTTCAACGATCACTGTGATCGTTGCTGGTTCCGAAGAGCACCCCTCAACAACGGTGAACTGCAAGGTAGAGACCGAGGGTGGGCTTTTGGCTCGGCCCCGGAAAACGGTGGAGGAGTTCATTAAGCTCTTTTTCCGCCGCGTCTGCTAGACCTCGGAATCTGGATCACGCCCCAATGGGCGTAGCGACAAGAAACAAGCCCCGTCTGCGCAACCTGCGCAGACGGGGCTTCCTTGCCGTAGGGGGGCCTTTCCGAGACCTGGTCTTCCCTAGGGCCTGATGCTGGATAAGAGGCGCCTCTTACCTTGCTCCTGTTATGTTGGGATAGCGGAAGTAGACCTCAATGCAGAGGGCCATCATCGCTGTCGAGTAGACGCGTCCGCCGGCGAATCCCCAAGGTCCGTTGGGATCCCAGGACCCCGCTGCGTCGCCGTCCTTGCGCTGGTTCTCCAACGCTGTGTCCTTCAGCGCGCTCTCCCACTTCTTCCAGGGGCTGCCGCCCATCTGGAACATGGCATACGTCCCGTAGTACCAGTAGTACATGTCGTTTCCGAAGCCGTCGGGATCCCACTCGGGAAGCGTGCGGGCCATCAGGTCGCTGTGTTTCTTGAGGATCGGAAACTCCTTCGTGTCGCTTTGGCCCATGAAGATGCGGCACAGCAATCCGACGGCCGTCATGGCCTCACCCTTTTCTGCGGGAAAGTGATCGTTGACACCGGTGATGCGAGAGCTGCGGTTGCCGAACTCGCTATAGCCGACCCGCCCAGAGGCGGGGTCGGTGACCTCTTCCAGCCAGCTCATGGCCCCGTCGAAGGCACCTTGGTCTACGTTTAGTTCTGCATCTTCAGCTGCTTTCAAGGCGAACACCATCCACCCCGTCACAGAGGTGTCATTCGCGCCCATCGGGGGCTCGTCGTAGCGCCATGCGCCATAAGGATTACGCGCGCGTTGGATGTAATTCACCGCCTTCTGGCAGGTGATCTTTAGCATCGGCGTTTTCGTTTTGTAGTAGGCCTCGCAAAGAGCGAGGGTCGCAATCGCATGGTTGTAGAGGAACTCGTGACTGGACTTCTCTCCGATGAGACCCGTGTCTGGATCTTGAACTTGGCGCAACCATTTCACACCCTGGCCAACTTGAGCGGAGTACGCGCCTTGGCTAGTCGTGTTGCCGGCTGCAAGGAATGTCAGCAGAGCGAGTCCGGTCACCCCCGCGTCGTGTTGGGAGTGGCCAGTACCCTCGCAAATCGTGCTGCCGATAGAGCCGCAGTTCTCTGTGAAACCATCGGCCTCCCAGGAGCCGTCGGGGCTCTGGTGGCACTTCAGCCAATCGAGTGCATCCCGCAGCGCGACTTGTAATTTGGGGCCGTCGCCCCCTCCTCCGAAGTCCTTCCCGCCGGGTCCGCCCATGCCGAACTCGCCGCCAGGACCACCGATTCCAATGACGTCATTGTTGGAGTCACTGTTGTCAAAGGGGCTGCTCGCCTCCTTGAAAAACGGATCAGCGCTGAGGTCGGGAGAGTCGCTTACTACATCGGTCGGGATGTCGTTTAGGACGGGGTCTTCAATGACCTCTTCGGTGTCGATCGGTTCGGGCTCCTCGGGAATGACCTCGTCCATGGGCTCTTCGAAAAGGTCCTCTATTGGCGGGGGCGTGTGCGCAAAGAAAGAGGGCGGCTCGGGTTTCTGAAACGCGTCCCATGGGAAGGCGGTCAGTACGAAAAACGCCAACATGTGCGCGGCGCAGGAGAGGGCGAGCCAAGGCGCGCGCTCCATCCACTCGTAGAGGAGATCGTTGAAGGAGTGCTCTTCCTCCCACACGCGCGGGAGTGAGGATTCGATTTGGTATGCGGAGTAATCTTGAGTTGTCATGAGGCAAGTGGCCGGGCTCTTCCGCTACAGGCACTCGCTCGGAATCGGGTGCCCACCGCTAAGAAGAGGTGTCCCGCCGTGCGCCAGTTGGCCCGCGGCAAGAGGTACAACGGCCGCAAGCCGGTCCGGTTCACGAATCCTAAACAAATGCCGCGAACGGCCCCTATTACGGATCTCCTCGCTCTTTCTAGAGGTCGCCCGCCCGCGACCATGAGCCCCGGGGCGCAGCCCAGCAGAGCTCGTTCGCGCTTGTTTAGGCGCTACAAGTAGCCGAGCCCGCCCAGCGCTGTTTCGATCTCGACCTCTTGTGCCTTCAGTTCCACAGCCTCGGAAATCAACGCCATCAACGCGGTTGCGTACACGCGTCCCCCCGAAAAACCCCAAGGTCCTTTCGGATCCCACGAACCCCTCTCGTGACCGTCTTGGCGTTGCCCTTCACGCAGGGCGATTCGCATCGGAGCGGCCCACTTGTCCCAATAGGCGCCGCCCATTTCTCTCATCGCAAGCGTCCCGTGGTACCAGTAGTACATGTCGTTCGCAAAACCTATCGCTTGCCATTCGGGCAACACGCGCAAGATCAGGTCGCCGTGTTTTTCGAGGATCGGGTTCGCGCTCCGATCCGTTTGGCCGAGTCTTAAACGAAGGGTTAGGCCAATAGCCGTTAACGCCTCGCCACTCTCTGCAGGGAAGTGCTCGTTGGCACCAACGATACGGGAAGACCTACTGCCCTCATCTGTGTAGCCAACGCGACCTGTGCGCTCGTCCGTTACCTCGTCCAGCCAGAGGAGCGCACTCTCGAAGGAGTCGCTGTCAATAGTGAGGTGCGCCCGCTCCGCGGACTTGAGTGCCAGAATCATCCAGCCGGTGACGGAGGTGTCATTCATGCCATTGGGCGGCTCCTCGTATCGCCATACACCGAAGGGATTGCGTGCTCGGCTGATGTAGTCGACTGCGTTCTGGCAGGTCCTCTTGAGAAGCGGCGACTTCGTGGCGTAGTACGCTTCGCACAGGGCGAGAGTTGCGAGCGCGTGGTTGTACAGGAACTCGTGTCCCACCTTGGTGCCGATCAATCCCGTGTCGGGGTCCTGTTGGTGCCGGAGCCAATTCGTACCGGCGTCGATCTCATCTTCGAAGAACGGGTACCCCATGTCCTGCTCCTGATCTGCGCCGAGCATTGCAATTAGTGCGAGCCCAGTCACCGCCACGTCGTGTGAGACCAGTCCCGGGTTTTCGCATGCTGTTTGGTCTGCCTTGGCGCACTCGTCGCCGAAGGCGTCGGCATCCCAGTGACCGTCCTCGTTTTGGTGTGCGGCGAGCCAGTCGAGAGCGTCCCGCAGGGGCCGGGATTGAGGCCTGCCTTCACCGACCGAGGCTCTCCAACAATGCTCTCCTGCCCGGGTCCCCAGCAGCTGGCGAACAGTGCGAGTGTCGTAGCGAAGATCAAGACGGCGGCGAGGTTGTACTTCATGCCCATTAGCATACAGCTCGCCCAACAACGAAAAAGCCCCTCGACTCGCAACGCGAATCGAGGGGCTTCTCGTTAGATCTCAGCTCGGGTGACTAGCGCGCGCCGGCGACTTTGCCGTAGCGGAAGTACACTTCGATACAGAGTGCCATGAGCGCAGTCGAGTAGATGCGACCACCGGCGAAACCCCAGGGGCCGATCGGGTCCCAAGAGCCCTTCTCATCACCGTCTTTGCGCTGGTTGTCGAGGATCGTGCCCTTGAGAGCCTCTTCCCACTTCTTCCAATGCGTTCCGCCGAGCTGGTACATGGCGTAAGAGCCGTAGTACCAGTAGTACATGTCGCTTCCGAATCCGTCCGGATCCCACTCGGGAAGCGTCCGTAGCATGAGGTCGCCGTGCTTCTTGAGGATCGGGTATTCCTTCGGGTCGTCCTGACCCATGAACATGCGGCAAAGTAGGCCAACAGCCGTCATAGCCTCGCCCTTCTCGGCGGGGAAGTGATCGTTGACGCCCGTGATACGGGAGGAGCGGTTGCCGAACTCGTTGTAACCAACGCGGCCGCTGGCGGGGTCGGTGACCTCGTCAATCCATGTCATCGCACCTTCGTAGGACTCCTCAACGATGTCGAGGTGAGCGTCCTCGGCAGCCTTGATAGCAAAGATCATCCAGCCCGTCACCGAGGTGTCGTTCATGCCCATGGGCGGCTCGTCGTAGCGCCACGCGCCGTATGGGTTACGAGCGCGGTTGATGTAGTTGATCGCGTTCTGGCAGGTCCTCTTGAGAAGCGGCGACTTCGTGGCGTAGTACGCTTCGCAAAGGGCAAGGGTACCGATGGCGTGGTTGTAGAGGAACTCGTGGCTGGACTTCTCGCCGATCAGGCCGGTGTCCGGATCCTGCATGCCGCGGAGCCACTTGATCCCGTTGGCGACCTGCTCTTTGTAGTCACCGGAGTCCGAGGTGTTACCCTCGCCGAGGAAGGCGAGCAAAGCGAGGCCCGTTGAGCCGACGTCGTGCTGGGCGCGACCTGGGTCGCCACAGATCGTGTTTCCGATCTTGCCGCACTCGGAGCTGAACTCGTCGGTGTCCCAGGAGCCATCGGGGCCCTGGTGGTTCTTGAGCCACTCAAGGGCATCCTTGAGAGCCTGGTCAAGACCCTTGCCGTGTGCAGCGCGAAGGTTTCTACGACCACCAACACGACCGCCGAACTTGCCACCCGCGCCGCCACCGATGCCCATGACGTCGTTCGAGTTGTCCGAGTCAAAAGGCGAATCCGAGTTCATGTCGGGGTCGCCGACCATAGACTCGAAAGGCTGGTCCACATCTTCTTCGTTGTGGTCGGAGACTTCGGCGTCTTTGAGGATGGGCTCCTCGATGGGCTCGATCTCTTCCTCGACCTCTTCGATCTCTTCCTCTTCCGGCTCCTCAATAGGTTCGTCGGCAGTGGCTTCCATGATCGCGTTGATCTCGTTGAGCTGCTCTTTCTTGAAGGCGTCCCAGGGGAAGGCGGTCAGGACAAAAAACGCGAGTACGTGTGCAGCCAGCGAAATGGCCAGCCACGGGGCGCGTCCCATCCAATCGTAAAGGACATCGTTGAAGGTGTGCTCCTCTTCCCACGGGCGTGGGAGGGTGCTTTCGATCTGTTCGATATCTTTAAAGTCTGCGTTGCTCATGCCAGTCGTGGGCTTTTAGTCACCGGCGCTTTGTCAGCGCGTAGTGAGGCCTTTTTGGGGGACCAAGTGGTCTGTTTTCGGTCGTGTGATCTGCGCAAGTTACTTCCTTAAGGGGAGGCTTTTTGCAGAGAACCTCAACGGGGCCCGAAATCGGGGGTTCAAAGTATATCGATGGTTTTCTCGGAGACTACCGTTCAGCTGGCTGATCTGCTTGCAAAGCGGCCTCTCGGCGGACCCAGGGCGGAAGAATCTGGATCTCCCGGGGTGTCCTAATGTAAGCGGAGCGCCACAAGTCATCACTGGCGGTGAGCACGCGCATCCGGTCCCAACTCGTCTGCAAGCCTCGCTGCAGGTTGGTTTGCAGGATGATGTCGTGGAAGGGAGGCGCAAGGTTGCCCTCCAGCAGCTCGACCACCCGAACGATCTCGTATCCCTCGATTGCACCGTTTTCAGTGTAAGGAAGCACCATCGAGAGGGCCCCGCGCTCTGCACTCTGCAAGAATACTCGAACTTCAGGCCCCACTTTTTCTGCGGCTATAGGCTCTTTGGTGATGCCGTGACTCTCGCGTAAGACGGAGCCGTATTCTTCAACGAGGGCGCCCATGTCGCCGCCTTTTGCGATTTGGTCGCGTAGATCTGTGGCGACTTCGAGGGCGGTCTCGCTGTCACCCCACGCCGCAGAGACCAGGCGCAGGTACTGGAGAATGTAGCGTGATGGGGTCTCTAGAGCGCTTTTGTTCGTGTGGTAGGCCTCGCGAAGCTGTCCGGGCCGAACATAGCGATCCTGATAGGCGCGGTCCGCCCCGGCACCTTGGCCGCTAGTCGCCTGGGCCCACATCGTGTAGTAGAGCTCGTCGCGGATCGCGCCTCGCATCTCGCCCATGTCCTTGACGCCCTCCCCTTTCAGCCAGTCCGCCGTCTCCAGAGCGGACTTGCCATGCCGCTGCCTAGATAGATAGCCGTCGATTGTGCGTTCCACGTCTTCGGTGGAGACTCCCATCGCTCGACCTGCCTGGATTTGAAGGTTGAGGCTAATAGCGCCCTCAATAACCTCGTCGCGCAGGGCGGTGCCGTCCTCTGGGAGTGTCGCCTCGGCATTGCCGCGCGCCTTCGTCAGGGATTCATCCAGCTGGCGCAAGGTGACGATGTCGTCGTTCACAATCAGTGCGACTCCATCAAAAGTCCGCCAAGGGGCCACGTCTTCCGTGACTGGGTCTTGGGCCGGCGAGGCTTGCACAATGGAGAGAGCGAGGAGCGTTAGATAGAGGATCATGATTATATTTGGGCGGCTAGGCTGATTCTCTTCGCTTTCGAGTCGCCGAGCAAGGCTGCTTCCAGCCACTCGAGCGCTTTTCTCGCATCTAGGCCTTTGGGCGCCATCAAGAAAGCGCGACCTTGCGCTAGGGGGCGCAGCTCAATTCGAGCGCCGGAGACCCCGAGTGCGCCCTCTAATGTGGCACGGTCGCGGTATTCGATGAGCCAGAGATCTTCGCGCCAGGTGACGCGAGTCAAACTTGCGCTCGCAAACAGGGAGCGAAGGCGGAACTGGCGAACGAGCTCTTTAGCTTCGGCGGGAACGCGCCCATAACGGTCGCGCAGCATGGCCAGGGCTTCCTTCTCGTCGACCTTGCTCCGGACTTCGTTGAAGGACCGCAAGAGTTCGAGGCGTGAATCAGCTGATGGTATCCACTTGTCATCCAAATAGGAGGCAAGTCCTAGCTCTAGCTCAACGTCAAGAGCGTCGACGAACTCGTCCGGGCGAATCTCCAGGGACTTGACATCGCCCCCGCGCTGCATCCTCTCGACCGTTTTTCGGAGCAAGCGACAGTAGAGGTCATAACCCACCGATGTGATGTGCCCGGATTGCTCGGGACCAAGGATATTTCCAGCGCCACGCAGCTCTAGGTCCTTCATGGAGATGGCGAAACCAGCGCCGAGGTGGTTGAGCTCCTCCAAGGCCTTGAGTCTTTGGGTTGCAATGTCAGTGAGGGTCTTTTCTTCGTCGGTTAGGAGGTAGCAGTAGGACTTGTGCGAGCCTCGGCCAACACGGCCCCGGAGTTGGTGTAGCTCGCTCAGGCCGAAATGGTTGGCCCGATCCATCAAAATGGTTCCGGCCGACGGGATGTCGATTCCGTTTTCAATGATGGTTGTGGCGACCAACACATCGGCTTCCCCCCGTGTGAAGATCCCCATGACCTTTTGCAGCATGCGCCCACCCATCTGGCCGTGACCAACGACAAAGGAGCACTCGGGAACCAGCTCGGCCAGCTCGCGGGCGACCCGGTCGATCGAAGTGACGCGGTTGTGCAGGAAGAAACTCTGCCCGCCGCGGTTGTGCTCGCGCAGAAGCGCCTCTCGGATGGCCTGTTTGTCATTGCCGGGCGCGAGGATCGTTTCAATGTCCTGGCGTCCCGGTGGCGGAGTGGTCAATGCGGAAATGTCGCGCAGGCCCGCCATGGACATGTGCAGAGTTCGCGGGATGGGCGTCGCCGAGAGCGTGAGGATGTCGATCTGTGCGCGCAGCTTTTTGAAGTGCTCCTTGTGGGTGACGCCAAAGCGCTGCTCCTCGTCGATAATGATCAGGCCCAGGTTTTTGAATTTCACGTCCTTGGAGAGAATGCGGTGCGTACCAATCAGGATGTCGACCTCACCACGCCCGGTAGCCTCTGCAATCTCGCGCGCCTTGGCGGCCGTGACATAACGCGAAAGGGACTCTGTTCGAACGGGAAAGTCAGCGAGGCGGATCCGAAATGTCTCGCTGTGCTGGCCGGCGAGTACGGTCGTCGGAACCAGGACGGCCACCTGGCCACCGCCTGCAACCACGCGGAATGCCGCCCGGATTGCAACCTCTGTTTTTCCGAATCCCACATCGCCGCAAAGCAGCCGGTCCATGGGGAGCGGCCCTATCAAGTCGGCGTGTATCTCAGAGTCGGCCAGCGCTTGATCCGGCGTATCGATGTAGGGGAACTCACGGATCATCTGGGAGATAAGGACCTGCTCTTCGGTCGCCGGCTCTCCCTCTTCCGCCTCGAGAAACCAAGCCGGGCGTTTTTTCATCTCGCGCTTGGCTTGTACTTCGAGCAGCTCGGCGGCGAGGTCGGCTAGGGCCTTTTCGACCTTCTCCTTTCGCTTTTTAAAGGACTGTGCGCCGATTCGATCCAGCGTGATCGAAGTTCCTTTACCGCTAGCTATGTAGCGCTGAACAAGGTCTACCCTCGACGCCGGGACGTAAAGAATGACCTCGTCTTTATACTCCAGGCAAAGGTGCTCTTCCTCACCAGACCCGCGCTTCATGCGCTTCAAACCGAGGTAGCGCCCGAGACCGTGAACAGCGTGAACGATGTAGTCGCCAAGCCGCAACTCGAAGAAAGATTGCAGCGCGCGGGCCTTGTGAATCGCATGGCCTTTCTCCACGCGCCGCGTACCCTGAATGCCGACGAGCTCGCGATGGTTGATCACAAACAGCGGCGGGTGTGTCAACTGAAACCCACGGCCGAGAACGCCCATGCGAAGTTCGATTCGATCGTCCTCGCAGAAGACTTCCGACATGCGCGCTAGCTCGGCATCCGTGCTGCACAGTACAACGGCACGGGCCTTTCCCCCAGCCCGATCTAGGGCCTCGCCGAGTGTGTGGGCGGCTTCGGTCATGCCTACCGAGAGGCCCTGCACGCTGCGTACTTCGAAGGCTAGTCCGCGGGCGGGCAGGGTCTGTAAATCGAGGATTGGACGCTGTTCGAGGGCTGTATTCCACTGGAGTAAGGCGGCGCCATGGGACGAGGACTGGATGCGCAGACCCTCGGCCATATCCGCTACGCGCAGGGGTTCGATGCGGGTGACGACGGCGGTCGGGCCGATCAGCTCGTCGACACGTTTTCCGTGGCCAGTCTCGATATCACCGGCGTCACTCGCGATGCAGACGGCAATGCGGTCCATCGACTCCGTGCTGCGTTGGGTCTCGGGATCAAACAGGCGAATCGACTCGACTTCATCGTCAAATAGCTCGATGCGCAGGGGCTCTTTATTTGCGAAAGGGAAGAGGTCAAGGATGTCTCCGCGCAGGCTTACCTCGCCGGGAGCTTCGGCGAGAGGCTGGCGCGAATAGCCGGCGAGAGCAAGTCGCATGAGGACGACTTCGGGGTCGAGTTTTCCACCGATTTGCAGGTGTAGGAACTCTCTCTCTAGAGTGTCTGCAACGGGCAGGGGTTGAAGGCAGGCGAGTAGCGAAGCGACGATCAGTCGCGGTCGACGCTCCACCGGCCCACCGAGTAGGCCGGCGACCTTCAGGCGCCCGCGAATGGTCTCTGGGTCGGCGTGGGCTTTGCGATGGGAGCCCGAGGCGTAGGTCTCGCGGGCCGGCAAATGACAGGCGTCGATTTCGAGTGCCTCCAGGTCAGCTGTGAACGCCTCGGCTTCAGGTTCGGAAGAGGTGACCACGAGCCAAGGTCCGGGCGCATGGCGAGAGAGTTCACCCATGAGCAGCGCTTGCGACGATCCCCAAAGTCCACCGGCGGAGACACTTCCGCCGCCGGCAACCTCGCGCACTAACTTTTGAAAGACAGGATTGTTCGCAAACAAACCGGACTCGACGGCAGGGCCGCCATGCAGTCCGCCTTCTCGTTTGCTGGAGATCGTCACGAGGCGCGCTCCTCAATGACCTGAAGGGCTTCCATCGCTGCATAGCGCTCGGCCTCCTTGCGGGTGCGTCCCCACGCGGAGGGGTAAGACTCGCCCGCGATTTGGGCCTCGACAAGGAACGCGCGACAGTGCGCATCCCCTCTCTCGCGAAGGAGCTCGTAGTGGGGAGGCGATCCGCCGTCCGCCTGCGCAAACTCCTGAAGCCGCTGCTTGTGGTTTAGCTCTTCCCCGGCTTGGGCAGCTCTTTGAAAGGCATCGCTAAGGGTGTGGAGAGCCCAGGCCCTCGCCGTCTCTAGTCCGGCATCAATGTAGATGGCGCCCAAGACGGCTTCGTACAGGTTCGCGAGTATGGATCGAGGTGCGCGATCCGGGCTCATCCCGCGGCCAAAAATTGCGAGTTCGACCAAGCCGAGCTTACGGGCTGCCACGGCGAGCGTCTCACGCGACACCAGCCAAGCTTTGGCAGCCGTTAGCTGACCCTCGTTATGTCCGGGATGCATGCGAAAGAGCTCCTCCGCGGCGATCAGGTCCAAAACCGTATCCCCCAAGAACTCTAAGCGCTCATTGTCCCTCGACGCCCCCGTAGAGGCATGCGTCAGCGCACGCCTCTCCAGCCCGGCATCTTTGAAAATGTGTCCAATTGCATTCACGGGCTGCATCCTAACCAGAACTGTCGTAGGCTAGCCCCATGAGCTCAAAGGACCCTGAAGAAGAGCCTGAATACTCACCCAGACCAAACGACTTTTTGGTCGAGCCGCTTTTCGCTCCCCTCGAGAAATCACCTAGGGACGCCGAGCAGTCTGGAGCTAAATCGCCCGCCGCTGAGACCTCCGTTCGGGGGATGGCGGGGCGACTTTGGGGTTGGCTCCGCCGTAGGGGTTGAGCGTCACTTCCATGGACTCCGCGCGGGCCAGTCTGTCCTGCGATTCCCCACCAAATTCAACCCATCGGGTACTCATGATGTTGACACTCTTCACAGCGTATTCCGCCCTCGCCCTAGCTGTAGGCCGGACCCATTGAGGGGCCTCTCCTCTAAGCGATGTTGGGCGCTACTTGCTCTATGCTTTTTTATGGCGAGTGTGGGCGAGGTGACGGCTGGTCAAGAGCTTCCGGTTGAGAAGGTTGTGAGGGTCGCCTGTCTTGGTGATTCCATTACCTACGGCTCGGGGCTTCCGGATCGCGAGCACACGACCTACCCTCTCGTCCTGGGCGCACTCCTTGGCAAGCGGTATGAGGTGCGGAACTATGGAGTCAGTGGCGCTACGCTCTTGGCCAATGGAGACAGACCGTACATTAAGGAGCAAGCGTTTTTCGATGCGCTGAGGTGGCAACCCGATGTTGTTGTGATTTTCCTGGGGACGAACGATTCGAAGCGCGCCAACTGGGAGGCTTATGCGTCCGAGTTCGCCGAGGACTATTCCGCCATGGTGGAGCGCCTGCGGGCACTACCGAGCAGCCCGCGAATCGTCTTATGCACCCCGGTTCCGGCGTGGACCCATGGGGACAGTATTGATGGCGGTCGAATCACGGCTGAGGTTGTTCCCGCTGTTAGAGGGGTGGCCTCGAATTTGGGTCTGGAGTTGATCGACCTACACACTCCACTGCAGGCGGATAGCGCGAGCTACCCCGACGGGGTTCACCCCAATCCACACGGTGTCGAATCGATCGCGAGGAGAGTTTTCGAAACGGTCGCGGGCGAGTTCGACCCAGCCTTCGATTGTAGAGGGCAAGTCATCGGTGCTTACCCCGACGCGACCGAGACGGACTTTTATGGCTTCCGGCAGCTGCAGTGGGAGAGGGAGGGGGTCCTGTGCCGAGTCGTTCTACCGCGTGTCGCAGCCGCTGGGCGCCCATGGATTTGGAGGGCGCGCTTTTGGGGCCACGAACCTCAACTCGATCGAGCTCTCTTGGAGCGCGGTTGGCATGTGGCCTATTGCGAAGTGGGTGGCTTGTTTGGAGCCGCTCCCGCCATTCAGCGCTGGGATGACTTTTACGGTTTCGCGAGCGCACTAGGTTTGAGCCGCCAACCGATTCTCGAGGCTATGAGTCGAGGCGGCTTAATCGCATACAACTGGGCGAGCCAAAACCCGTCCAAGGTGGCTGGAATTTATGGCGACAATCCTGTTTGCGACGCACGCTCTTGGCCGGGAGGAGCTGGCAAGAGCTCCGGCGCACCATCGGAATGGGAGCAGTGTTTGGGGGTCTACGGCCTAAATGAGACCACTGTGCAATATGCACAGGTCTTCCCTGTGGAAGGCCTAGAACCACTAGCGAGTGCCGGAGTTCCTTTATTCCACGTCATCGGTGATGCCGACAGCATTGTCCCCACGTCCGAGAACAGCGACGTAATCGAGGCGCGCTACCGGGCGCTCGGCGGCCCGATTCAGGTGATCCGCAAGCCGGGCATGGACCATCATCCCCACAGCTTGCCCGACCCTCAGCCGATCGTTGATTTTTGCTTGCGCGCGACAGGACTCCAGTTCAATCCCTGCCTGCGGGCACAACCGAGTGTCGAGTGGCGCGGTGATGCTGCCGGGTGGGGTGGGGGCACATGGTTTGGTCAGGTCCAGCAGCTGAATGCGCTTGGCGAGGCCAACCCGGACTTGCGCGTAGTTTTTCTTGGAGATTCGATAACCCAGAGTTGGACAGGGTCCGCAGACCGATTGGCGCACCCAGATGGAAGCCGCAGCTTTGATCGCTGGTACGGCAAGCGAAAGGCGGCGAGTTTCGGACTCTCGGGGGATCGAACCGAACACCTGCTGTATCGCATTGCAGAGGGCAACTTCGACGCAATCGACCCCGAGCTGATCGTCTTATCGATCGGTGTGAATAATATCAATACGGGGCGCGACGAGGGCTCGTTGGTGGCGGAGGGGATCAAGGCCGTAGTCGACGCTCTCCTTGCAAAAGAACCTCAGGCACAGATCCTTCTACAGGGGTGTTTCCCCACCAAAGAAAAGGGCAGCTGGGCGCGCATGCAAAGTGAGCAGTTGCACGCCGACATCCGCGAGCTCGACGAGCTGGAGCGAGTCACCTACTTAGACCTAAGCGAGAGCTATCTGCTAGAGAGCGGCGAGCTCGACCTGACCACGATGCGAAGCGACGGCGTCCACATCACCCAGGCTGGCTACGAGGCCTGGGCAAGGGCTATCGAGCCCACAGTCATCAAACTGCTTGGAGAGAACTAACCCGTCCCGAGGGGAGCTTACGCGCGCGCGTTTTCCCCTCGGGTGGTACGGGCCCTTGAACTTACTTCGAAGTCAGAAGGGTTAGGCGTTCAAGGCGGGTAATGCGCCCGGCGATGTTCCAGTCCATGACCAGGATGTTTCCGTCCTTATCGAAGCGGGCGCAGTGGGGTGCCATGAAGGTGCCGTTTCGCCATTGGTCAGGAGTGACGTTGAAGTTGGCATGTTGGGACGTGTCGGGGTTGTCGCCGAGTTGAGCGACGAGGTTTAGATTCTCATCGAGCAAAGTTACGCGGCCCGCCAAGTCGGCGACGATTGCTAGATCGTTGTGGAACTGAATGTGGCAGGGTCGCCGAAGGAGGCCGGAGTCGGCGTCTGTGCCACCGAGGTACGAGCCGTCTAATGCGAAGCGCGCGATGCGATGATTCTCGCGGTCGGCGACAAGCAGGGTCGGGGTTTCGCCATGCGAGTCCATCCATAACCCGTGGGGGGTTCTTAGATTCTCGGGTCCGTCCCCGGGCCCTCCAAAGCTGTCCATGTATTTGCCCGCTCCGTTGTAGCGGTGGATCCAAGAGAGACCGTATCCATCGGCGACGAACATGTTCCCATCCGGTGCGACAGCGATACTTGTCGGTTTGTAGCTGGCGCGATTGTCGTACTTACCACTGGCCGTAGGGAACTCGAGCTCCATGACAAGTTCACCAAGTAGGGTGGTCTTGAAGACCCGCTGGGTCGAGGTCTGCGCGATGTAGAGGTACTCCGCCGCAGGGCGACTCGTCGTCGCGGCCTCCTGCACAATCGAAAGTCCGTGTACGCCTGCGCCCCAATCCTTCCCGAAGCTGCGCACGAAAACCCCGTCTCTCGAGTACACCTGCACGGCGTCTCCTGCATCTGCGCTGATATAGACATTGTCCGCAGCGTCTGTCACCATGCAGCCGTGGGTGCTCCCAAACCACTCGCGCTCTTTGGGGAGCTGAATCCAGTCGCTATTCCAAAGGAAAAGAGCCTTCTCATTTCCAAGGACATAACGATTGCTGTCGTGAGCGGCGTGCTCGAATGCATTGTGATCTTGACCCAAGCCCGTAGCGTGGTCCCCGTGCACTGGATCGTGGATGATGGCAAAGGACGAAAGGGATAATGCGACGATCAGAACGCTAGGAAAGCGCGCTTTTGAGGAGTTGGCCATAGTGTGGACAGTGGGCTATTGGGCGTCGAGAATCGCAAGGTACTTCTGCGGATCCTCTTGGAAGGGCTTTGGGCAATTCGGGCAGCAGAAGCCGATCGTCCGGCCCTCGAAAAGGACAGTAAACGCGGGGTCGACGGGGTCGCTGGTAACTGGGCATGTGGCGTTCTCCGGAGTTTCCGCCATGGGGTCACCGACCGGTTTCAGGAAGGTGACTTCGGGTTCGACGTCGAGGGGTTGACCGGGTTCCGGACTCGCTCCGACCAACACCAGGTCGGGCCGCTCGCGGGCGAGGAAGGCGAGGTTCGGCTCTGAAATATGGGAGCCCCAAACATGCGCCCGCTTAAGATTTGGCAGGAGGGCGAGGCTGTAGGGACCGCCCTCTCCGATCTCTGTCGAGGAGAGGTTTAGCGACGAGATCGACGTGGAACCTTGGAGGGGGCGCAGGCTTAGGGACCTATTGGGCTGACTAGTAAGGTCTAATTCGCGTAAGTCGAGATGGGCCAAATTGGGCATCATCCCGATTAGGGTCATGTCGCGGGCGTTGGGGTTTTGTCCAAAGAGGGTGAGCTCGCCGATCACACTCGCCAACGGCGCAAGGAGCTCTGTGAGCTGTGCGCCGTCGAGGGAAGCTGCGGTGAAGTCGAGCCACAAGAGTGGGGTGTTTTCACCAATGGACTCCACGTGGACGCGGTGCTGCCGTAGGGTCGCCACTGAAACGGGATCTGCCGAGGTCGCGAAGAAGTCGGTCGTGATGGGTAGCTCGGGCGTCGCCTGGCCGGCCGCCGAGGAGAGCGGCCCATCGAGCCGCTTGAGGTTCCCCTCGTAAGCCGTCACCAGGTCCGCAATAGAGAGGTCCGGGTCAAGGGCGAAGGGGACAAAGGTCGGTGAGCGTTGGAAGTCGAGACCTGTGCGAAGAGGGTCGTCGCTGCCCCTCCAGCTGCCCCGGCTACCACGCGTGCGAGTAGACCTCTCCTCGCTCGGGGCGAGGATGCCTGTGGATACGGGAACCGTCGGAAGTTGGTCCGCAGTGACCTTGAGAATCCACTGCTCGATTTGCTCCATCGCAAAAGCGGGTGGTTGGGGCTTTTCCGAGGGAGGCATATGCTCGTCGGTGTCTAGCGGCTCCTGCAAGTAGGTGAAGAGCTTGCTGGCGGATGGGTCGCCGGGTACTAAAACTTCGCCGTGTTCGCCTCCGGCGAGGATGGCTTCAAGTGTGTTGAGTGCGAGCCTTGCTTTCCGCTTTCGCTCCCCGTGGCACTTCGTGCAGTACTCCGACAAGATCGGCGCGATGTCCTCGTACGAAATCTGCTCGACTGACACAGGCGCTGTAGCGAGCTCTTCTTTCTCAACCTCAATCGCGACGAGCGCATTTCCCTCGCTAGGAATGAGAGCGTTATCCACGCCCGTAACGGGCTCCTCCTCGGCGAGGAGCGGCGATTCGTTCGTTGACTCTTCTGGAGTGGCCACAACAACTTCGCTAAACGCCGCTTCCCATGGTTCCGTTAGGAAGTCACTGCCGTGGGTGAGGGTCGCCCCGAAGTGGGCTGTGGGGAGCAGTAAGAGGAAGGATGCCAGTACGCCCAAAGTGTAGTTCTCGGACCTCTTCCAATAGGCCACCGCAACGGCGATGGAAAGTGCGGCCAGTCCAATGCCGAGCCGCTCATGCCATTCAATCGGCGAACCGTAATCGGCGCCTTCGTGCAACAGCCAGCCTGTTGCGGCGCTGAGAGGTGTGGTGATTGCAAGAAGCAGAACGAGGAGTGTGCGGCTCCTGTCGTGCTCGGGTTCGGAGCGCCGGAATAGGCGCGGAAACTCTAGAAGCGCAAGTGCGACGATGAGCCCAATGGGCAGATGCAGCAACATCGGATGAAGGCGCGCGGCAGCTTGGGGCCAGTCCACGGCGGTGAAGTCGATGTTGGCAAGGAAGAGATACATGTAGTATGAAAGAAGCAGATGTGTCAGGGAGGATCGCGCTAGATCAAGAGCTCGTGCATCACACGGCCGCCAACGTCCGTCAGTCGGAAGTCACGACCTTGGGACCGATGGGTGAGGCGGGTGTGGTCGAAGCCAAGTTGGTTGAGCATCGTCGCATGCAGGTCGTGCACCGAGACGGGATCGCGGATGATGTTGTAACCGAAGTCGTCGGTCTCCCCGAACACGATGCCGGGCTTAAATCCCCCGCCCGCAACCCAGGAAGTAAAGGCGCGGGGGTGATGGTCGCGACCGTAGTTGGTCTCTGTAAGAGTTCCCTGGCTGTACACAGTGCGCCCGAACTCACCGGACCACAGCACGATGGTGTCGTCTAATAGGCCTCGCCTCGACAGGTCGCGGATTAGCGCCGCTTGGGGTTGGTCCACGGCGCCAGCCTGATCGCGCAGCTCCTTCGGAAGGTTGTTGTGCGCGTCCCATCCGCGCATGTACAGCTGGACAAAGCGAACGCCGCGCTCGGCAAGGCGGCGCGCAAGCAGGCAATTCGCGGCGAAGGTGCCGGGCTTTCGAACCTCGGGCCCGTACATCGCAAGGGTCTCTTCGCTCTCCCCACTGAAGTCGGTCAGCTCGGGTACCGACATCTGCATGCGGTAAGCCATCTCGTACTGGGCGATGCGCGTCGCAACCTCCGGATCGTGTGTGCGAGCGGCTTCCTTTTCGTTAAGAGCACCCACGAGGTCCAGCATTCGGCGGCGCGTAGGACGCGTGATACCATCTGGATTGTTGAGGTATAAAACCGGGCTGTCGCCACTCCGGATCTTACAGCCTTGGTGCTGCCCGTCCAAAAATCCGCTACCCCAAAAGCGCTCGCTCAAGGCCTGGGTATTCCCGAATCCTTGGCTGATTAAAACGACAAATGCTGGGAGGTTTTCATTTGCACTACCCAGTCCATAGCTAGCCCATGACCCGAAGCTGGGGCGCCCAGGTTGCTGGACTCCCGTTTGAAAAAAAGTGATAGCGGGCTCGTGGTTGATCGCCTCTGTATGCATCGATCGAATGATGCACAGGTCGCGTGCGACGCCGCCAGTGTGAGGCATGGCCTCGCTAACCCACGCGCCGTCTTGGCTGTTGGGGTAGCGACTGAAACGAAACATACTGGGGGCAACGGGGAAGCGCGCCTGCCCACTTGTCATGCCCGTTAGGCGCTGTCCATTCCGAATGGACTCCGGCAGATCTTGGTCGTAGCGGTTCCTAAGTCCGGGCTTGTAGTCAAACAGGTCCAGCTGGCTCGGCCCACCCTCCATGTGCATGTAGATGACACGTTTGGCTTTGGCGGGAAAGTGTGGGCCAAGAGCGGGCTGTCCTAAGGTTGCGCCTCGGGCAGCTTCTCCAGCAAGCAGCGAGCCCAACGATGCACGGCCGAGCAAGCTCCCAAAGGCGCCTGCGGAAAGGCCGAAGAAGTGCCTTCGGTTGAGGAGTAGCTTGCGCTCAGCAAGCGGATCAAGAGGCGTGTTCTGCATGTCAGTTGTTCCTTAATCCTGGCTGATCGTAGCGTGTAAGTTGAGGACGGTATTCGCGATTAGCGTCCATGCGGCGAGCTCCTCTGCCGGAATGGGGACTTCGTCGGCTTTGAGCATTGGCGTCATCGACTGGCCGATCGCGACGATCGCGGCGGCCTCTTCCGGGGCCGCTTGATAGTGCGCTCGCAAGTCTCTTAGAGCATCTTCAAGAAGTGCAACTTCACCGTCTTCTGGGACTTCGGAAGTGCAGCGACGGAAGAGCAAGAGCAGAGCTTGCTCGTCGGATCCGCCAGCTTCCCCAAGGCAACGAGCGGCAAGCACGCGGGCGGCTTCAACAAACTGCTCGTCGTTCCAAAGCACGAGAGCCTGCAAGGGCGTGTTCGTGCTAACGCGCTGGATTTCACAGCTCTCGCGAGTCGGCGCGTCAAACGTGAGCAGTGACGGTGGGGGTGCGGCGCGCTTCCAATAGGTGTATAGGCTGCGGCGCCAGAGATCCTCACCGAGACTCTGTTCGAAGTTGCGCGTGTTGGAGCTCGCCATCGCGATCTCCTTCCACATGCCCTCGGGCTGGTAAGGCTTGACCGATGGGCCTCCGAAAGATTCCACGAGCAAGCCCGACACAAAAAGTGCGTGATCGCGGATGGCCTCGCCGGACAATCTTCTGCGCGGATAGGAAGAGAGCAAAACGTTGGCGGGATCGAGCTGTGCGATGTCTGACCGCACGCTCGAGGATTGGCGGTACGTCTGACTCTCTAGGATAGTCTGGAGGAGTGCCCTCGTATCCCAGCCGCTCTCGATGAAAGCCAAGGCGAGTCCGTCGAGGAGCTCCGGATGGCTCGGCCAAGATCCCTGCAGGCCGAAGTCTCCCGAAGACGCAACTAAGCCCGTGCCAAAAATGGTCTGCCAGATGCGGTTGACAGCGACGCGCGCGACGAGCGGGTTCTCGGAGTCGGTCATCCACTGCGCGAGCTCCAAACGTGTTGCGCGCTGTCCACTTGGGAAGTGGTCAGCTCCAAAACCCGCTAGAAAACGGGGCACGCCGGGCTCGACGGGACGGTCCGGATCCGCCTTGTCATACTCGCCCCTATTGAGGACAAAGGCCGCTCGCGGTTGCGGTAGCTCGCGCATCACCATCGAGCGAGGTATGGAGGATTCGAGGACAGCCTGGGCCGCGACCAAGGTGGTCTCTTGTGCGAGGATGGCCGCGAACTCTGGCGAATGGGTCAGTCGCCACGCGTGTTGAATGCGCTGGTCGAGGGCGGCCTCGTCCACGGGTTTCCTACCGACAGCGTGGCGCGTGGCAGCGACAAGGTCGCCAAGCAAGACACTCGCATCCTCCAACGCTTTGAAGTAGTAACCACCATCTCCACCGGTGTTGATAATCTTCAAGACCAAGGTGTTACGACCTGCACGCAGGTTGATTTTCGCGCGATCTTGGTCGGGCAATACACCGCGCGGGACTTCCCGTTCACTGACGCGCTCGCCATTGACAAAGAGTGCGAAGCCGTCGTCACTACCCAAGCTGACCTCTACTTCCCGTGGCTGGGGAGCCCAGATCTCTTTGCCGACGTAGTGGATGTTCGTCCCACCAGGGAGAGCGTTTGTTGTGCCGTCCGCGAAGTCCATGCGGTAAGCCCAGGCCATTCCAGGGGAGCCTTGGGCGCTGAAGGCGACCGACGGATCGAGGGTTCCATCCAGCTCGGGTCCGAAGGCCGCTCTGTAGGCGCCGCTTGCACTGGGTAGGGCAAACGGACCGGCGTGGTACCAGTTTCCGTGGGCGAGGGGGAGTTGGGCGATACCTTCCGCAGCGAGTTGACCTAGGCTGAAGAGCACTCGCCCAAACGAGTGCTTTGCCCAGATCGAGTTGTAGCCCAGGGTGACGTGTAGGTCCGTCCCGCCTTCAAAGCCAACAGGCTCCTCTGTCAAGAACAGGGCGCTGCGGTCCGACCCGTCAGTGTGACCTGCAATTGCCCAGCCGGTGTTTGGCCGTGAATCGAAGGCGCGCAACAGGTGGTAGTCATCGTTGGTTTGGGCGAAATCCGCCCATGCCCAGCTGATGTCAACGGGCTTGCGTATCGATGGATCTAGTACGGAGACAGCCTCGATTTGAATTGAAGTGAGAACGGCATTGCCGTTATCCGAACGTCCAGGCGCACCATTCGCTTGGCTTTCATGCCCGAGGATATCGAGCTGCAAAAGGCGCAGGTCCATGGCGTCCGTTCGCAGTTGATAGTGATGTGAGTCCACTGCGGGGTTGGCGCCCGATGCGAGGATGCTGCCATCTTCTAGGACCGTAAACTCAGCGCCTCCTTGGGAGTCCGCCTCGATAAGTTCCGGAGCCGTCCAGGTCTGCCCGAGGCTGCTGGAGAGTCCATCGCGGAACGTGGCAAGCGCTTGGAAATCTTCGGGGCTTGGTTCGGTTAGAAGCGCTCGCGTAGCCTCAAGCTGGCCAGCGAGAGAGGCTCTCTCTTCGATTTGGTAATCCGCTGGAACCTCGAGGAACGGCTCGAATGCGCGGTTTGCGTCGGGAACCTGGGAATAGAGGCCAGGCTCGTCGATCGAGTTAAAGAAGGAGTAAAAACGGTAGAAGTCCTCCTGCGTGACCGGGTCAAACTTATGGTCATGGCAGCGAGCGCAGGCCATGGTCAGGCCCAGGAAGACCTCACCGGTTGTGCTCACGCGGTCGACGGCGTACTCGACAAGATACTCTTCGTCGATGGCGCCGCCCTCGTCCGTCGTAACGTGATTGCGGTTGAATCCGCTGGCGACGATCTGGTCGGGTGTTGCGTTGGGGATGAGGTCGCCGGCAAGCTGCTCGATCAGAAACTGATCGAAGGGCATGTTGTTGCGATAGGCGCGCAGCACCCAGTCCCGCCAGGGCCAAATCTGCCGGCCCGCGTCCATGTGAATACCAGAAGTGTCGGCGTAGCGCGCTTGGTCCATCCAAGGTGTCGCCATACGCTCGGCATAACGGGAGAGGTAAGGCTCCTCGGTGAACATGCGGTCGATCCACAGACCCCAAACGGCGTCCTTATCGCCCGAGGCGTAGTCCGCTAGGAACTGGTCGAGCTCTTCAAGGCTCGGGGGCAGGCCGGTGAGATCGAGGAAGAGCCGCCGTAGAAGATCTTCCGGTTCGGCTTGAGGAGATGGGGAGACGCCTTTAGTGGCAAGCTGCTCTGCAATAAACGCATCGACGATATTGCCCACACGACGCGGCTCGGCTTGGGGCGGGACGAAGGCCCAGTGCTGTTGGTATTTCGCGCCTTCCTCGATCCATTTTCCGACGGTCTCAAGCTCCTCTGGGGTCAGGCGTACCTTGTGAGATGCCGTGGGTGGCATCAGCTCTTCGGGATCATCGGCGTGAAGTCGATACCAAATCTCGCTCGCCTCGAGATCGCCGGGAACGATTACCGCGTATCCACCGCGGTCGGCCGTCGCGAAAGCAAAGGTGTCCAGTCTCATGTCGGACTCCCTCGTGGACACGTCGGGGCCGTGGCAGACGAAACAGCGATCGGAGAGCAGCGGTCGGATATCGCGGGAGTACTGAACCTCGTCATTTGCGGTTAGGGCTAGCCAGGGGGTCGCAAGTGAGAGGGCGAGGGGAGCCAAAGAGAGGGGGATGCTCATGGATTGCATCCTAGCAGCAGGTCGCGGACTCGACACTCCTTAAAGATGTCCAATGGATCGGACCGCTGGAGCCTTTAGGTCTCGTGCCCTTGCGGAGCTCATACGAGGCCAATCCTTTGGGGCTCTTTCGTCGCGCGCCTCTCCAAATTGGCAAGGCCCGCACAACTTTGGATTGACGGGGCAGCCAACGTTCGGGTACGCCACGCGAGTTGATGGTTTTGTTTGAGCTTGCAGAGTGACCGATCGGGAGCTCTCCAAAAAGCGAGTCTCTCGGAGCTGCGCTGTTCGCTGTAGACTGAGCGGATGCGAATCCCCCTCTCCCCCCAGGCCATATTCCTTTCCGTCGCTATAAGTGTGACGATTGCGCTTGTGTCCAGCGCTTCCGTGCCCGCCCAATCCAAGGTGGTCTCGGAGCAAGATGGATTCCCAAAGGAATTGATTGAAGGAGTCTCCGCGATCGGATCTCCAGGGACGCCGGGCGGCCTAAGCGTGTTTGGTGAGAGTGCCTGGCCGATTGTTGTGGGGAACGGGGTTGGGGTCGTCGCTGCAGCGGAGCGTGAGGGTGGGAAGGCAGGGCGCTTGATTGCATTCACCCAGGAGGCGTTTCTCCATCCCGATGTATTCGGCCAAGCCGATACGGAGGACTTTATCCGCAATGCAGGACGTTGGCTGTGCGGCGGAGGTAAGCGCTCTACTTGGGCGAACGTCGGTGGCGGTGAATGCAAGCTTGGCGAGGCTCTCAATATGCGAGCTGCTGAGGATTGGCAAGATGCAGATGTGCTGGTTGCGGCGCCAGGCAGCTTGACACCGGCGCGCTTGGAAAAAGTGCGCGCGCATTTGGCGAATGGCGGGGGTGTCCTGATCGGATGTACTCCTTGGGGTTGGCAGCAGGTCACACCTGATCTGCGCCTGTCGCGGGACCTGACTCTCAATCGACTGATGGAGCCCTTTGGAGTTGTGTACAACCACGCCATGGCTGGGGATACCGGTCCCGATTCCTTTGTCGTGGGAGCCCCGCCAAGCCGGTGGACACACGCAGACCAAGCGTTTCGCGCGCTCTCTTTGGAAGAGCTCTCCGGTGACAATGAGGAGCTGGCCAAGCGCACACTCAAAGAGGCGGTGAAGGCCCTGTCCGATTTCGAGCCGACCTTGATGATGCCGATGCGAGATTTTGCTGCGCGCGGCGAATCCGAATTCGCCAAGGAGCTAGCTGGCTGGTTGCAGGCCGAAGAGGGACGGAGGGGGCTGCGCCCAGTGCACGAGCGCTGGGGAGCTTGGCAAATGATTGGGCCCTTTTCCTCGGGCCGCAGGGGCAAGGAGCTCGAGAATGAACTCAAAATTGAAGATGAGATCCCCGGCTGGAGGGGGGGGAGTAGCGGCCCAGATTATTTAAAGGAATGGAAAGGCGCAAAGGGGAAGGTCGGCTGGCATCAGGTTGAGCTTGAGGTGGACGGTCGAGACTTAGATGTCGGAGAGCTCGCTGTGGACCAACACCTGGCCCTTGGCCTAGAGGGCAAGCAGACGCCTGAGGGGTGGTCGGACCGCACATCCGCTCTACTCTACCGCCGCATCGTAATCGGTCCGGAGGTCGGCTCCAACGGCGTCAGCTACGCGATGAAGATCCAGGCGGATGGTGGTCTGCGCGTTTGGCTGGACGGCTCTCTTGTGACGCAAGTAATTCCCCTTGTGAACGGAGGTGCGGAGGGGACGGTCGCAATGCCTGAAGCCCGATTTACACTGAGCTTGAGTCCCGGAGTTCACCATCTCGTCGTGAAGCTAGTCCATACAGCTACACGCTGGCGGTTCCGGGCGTCGGGTGGAGAGGGGTTGAATCAGATGGCCGTCAATGCGGCGATCGATCGCGGTGTCGACTACCTGATTTCACAACAATACCTTGACGGCTCTTGGCCTGGATATTCAGGATATGGAGTGGGGTTGAGTGCGCTCAACCTATTCGCGCTTGCAGAGAGTGGGCTCCCCCGCGACCACCCTGCGATTCGACGCGCGCTGTCCTATCTCGACGCGCACCCCGCGAAACATGTCTATAGCTTAGGCTGCGAGATGCTCGCTCGCGCACAACTGGATCGCGGAGATCAAGTTGAGATTCTCCGCCACGAGGCTGAGTTGATGGCTAGCTGGGAGGAGCGTACGGGCCTGTACGCCTATCCGATTCATCCGAATGGAAGCTTCTTGCCCGAGGATGTTTCGAACACGCTATTTGCGGCATTGGCACTTTCGGCCGCAAGCAGGCGAGGTATCGAGGTCGACCCCGAAACGTGGCTTGGCATGATCAAGGGTACACTGCAGTGCATGGAGCGCGAGAAATCCGGGGCTACTGGCCGACCCCCCCTCGGCTTTGCCTACCGGCCCTCCGGGACGTCAACGGGGTCGATGACCACTGCGGCGCTAACCATCTTACTCTCGGCGCAAACCGCATTGGATGGTCGCTTGAAGGGGCGGCAGCGCGACGAGATCGCCTACGCTGTCGATCGAGGACTTTCGTGGGTGGACGCGAACATGACCTTGGAAAAAGATCCCGGCGGTGGTTGGCACTTCTTCTATTTGTATGGGATTGAGCGACTGGGATCGCTACTCGGAACGGAAGTGCTAGGCGGAATCTCGTGGTACGATTCCGGTGCTGAGTACCTCATGAAGGTTCAAGAGGCGAATGGCAAGTGGACGTCTCAGAGTGGTGATGTTGACACTGCGCTCGCGCTGTTGTTTCTGAATCGCGCGACGGCCCCAGTGTCAGGGGATGAGCGCGCAGTTGAGTGGCGGCTGCTTTCAGCAGATGGTGATCTCAGCGTGCGGGGGAAGATTGGCACAAGCTTGGAGGTCTGGCTAACTGGTATTGATGAGGGGGTTCGTGAGGCCAATGGCCTGGACTCTGACACGAGCCTTGAAATCCAAAGTGTAGATTGGGTCGCTCGTAGCGATGGCAAAGAGTCCGTACTCGCAACGGTTTCTAGTGGTGGGGCGGCTGAGCGGTTCGCGGCCGCTTTGGCCCCCGACTTTCCGAGCGCGTTTGAATTGTTTGCACGCGCAACCGTCTCTGTGGTGGGCGGCGAAGGGCCGCCGATTGAGTTGGAATCGGGGCCGTTGCAGGTGCCGGCTCTGTACACAGATGGCGAGCTCGCTTACGGCGGGGATGACATTCGCAACCTGCTGCGGGGCGCAAGCGCCGACGCCTCCAGCTCCAGGTCCAAACCTGAAGACGCTCTAGACGGCGACCTGAGCACCAACTGGATTTGCGAGGAGAGCGACCGCGATCCGACATGGAGTGCGGACCTCACAAGCCCCGTAGACGCGGATACTCTGCTACTAACACACCGCGGGCCCCGTCCGGAGCATCAAGGGCTTTCTCGGGTGACGCGAGTCCGTGTTGTGATCAATGGGACACAAACGGTAGAGCTCGACATGACACGGGAGCTGATGAAAAAGACGGTCGTGGACCTGGGGGGCATTGTGAAGGTGAGGCGGGTACAGGTGCAGCTACTTGGCTTTACAGGGGATGGCAATTCCGGTTTCAGTGAGGTCGAGTTAGTTCTAAATAGAAGGTAATCCCCGCATTGGTCGCAGCGCTGGCGTTTTGATATGTCGCTGGCGCTCAGCAACCGTTACAAATGTGGCATGAGTGCAAAAAGTCGGAGTGTGTTTGGGTCGTTAGCGGTCGTCAGTTTGTTTTTGGCCTCAAGCTGTGGCTCTGAGAAGCCTGAGGGGCTTGCGGGGAAACTCGCCGCAAGAGTCCAGACCGAGGCAGAGGATGGGCCGCTGGGGTCGCCTCCGCAAAGTGCAGCCCACGCTGAGGACCTGGCTGCGATTATGCAAACGCGGCTGAGCGATTTTGACGTCACGCCTAGTCCGGCCTGCTTGGCAGCAGCCGCGACGGGTGAGGTGTTTGTTGGTGTGGACCAAATCGGGTCCCTCGGTAAGGAGCAGGGTAAAGGCCGGATTGTTCGTCTTGTCGATCGCGATGGAGACGGTATTGCGGATGAACATACGACCCTTGCCGTCGTGAACAATCCGCGCGGCATCCTGCCGATGGGTGATCAAATTTTTGTCTTGCACACGACCTTCTCTGAGGTGACGGAGGCCGCTGACGGGATGGCACTTGTAGTGTTTGATGATGTGGACGGGGACGGTGTTGCGGACGGTCCTCCGAAAACGTTGATCTCCAATATCTCCTCGGCCAAGTTCGTTGCTGATCGCGGGACAGATCACGCGACCAATGGCATTCGCATGGGGATCGATGGTTGGATCTACATCGCCGTGGGCGATTTTGGGTTCTACGATGCGATCGACGCCTCTGGGAAGTCCTTCACGCAGCTCGGAGGGGGTGTCTTGCGCGTGCGACCGGACGGAACGGAAACCGAGGTCTACACCCACGGGCTGCGCAATATCTACGACGTTGCGATCGACCCTTACATGAACCTCTTTACGCGCGGAAACACGAATGATGGAGGGGGGTGGAACGTCCGTTTCATTCATCACCTCCAAAGCGCTGAATACGGGTATCCCGTGCTGTTCAAGCACTTTACGGAGGAGATCGCGCCAGCTCTTGTCGATGTTGGCGGCGGGTCGGGAACGGGCTCTTTGTTTCTGCATGATCCGCGCTGGCCGGTAGGCCTGAACCATACTCCGATGATGGCCGACTGGGGCCAGAGCGAGCTCTTCATCCACCGCGTCACCCCGGACGGTGCGAGCTTCACTCAGACCGAGGAGAAGTTCCTTAGCGTCTCACAGATTACCGATGTAGACGTGGATGGCGCGGGGCGTCTCTATCTCTCTGCATGGGACGGCGCCGGCTATTCGGGCAGTGACAAAAATGGCTACGTTGTTCGCGCCACGCCGCCGAACTGGAAACTTGAGGACTACCCGGCTTCGAGGTCCATGGATCTTGTTGGGCTCGAGGGTCGTCTTCGCTCGGACAGCGCGGTCGCGCGACTTGACGCAAGCCAGGAGCTCGTCGGGCGCTCGGACTCCGCCTCGGCGGCGCTCTCCTTAGCCGTGGCGCAGGACAAGTCCGCACCACTGTACGTGCGCGTCGCGGGCATCTTCACCTTTGCTCAAATCGAAGGTGCGAAGGGAGTCGACGCGCTCGTGGCTTTGGCAGACGAGGGTATTGTGCGCGAGTTCGCCTTGCGCGCGCTCAGCGACCGCGTAGCTGTCTGCCCGAACGTACCTGTGGAGCCGTTCCTACTTGGGATGATGGACCTCTCTGCAAGGGTTCGCGCCGCGGCAACCATCGGACTTGGTCGCCTAGCACTAGAGCCGGCCACGGCGGAAGCGCTGCTTGCCGTGCCGGTCCCTGCCTCCTTTCAGGCTCCGCCTGCGGGGCAGGAGGGACCGCACGCAACACCAAACCCAGAGCTCCTGCTCCCTCACCTTGCGGTGCGCGCCCTAGTCGCGCACATGGCAGCCGAAGACGCGCTTCAAGCCGTACTCGCTGCGGATCTCGAAAATGGTGAGACCCCGACCCTCGCCCTTTGGAGCCTTCGGTACATGCACAAGCCCGGCGTCGCGAAAGCGCTGATGACCGGATTCGAGCGCGCAAACGAGTCCGAATCAAAACAGGCCCGCACCGCAATCTTGGAGACGTTGGCGCGCCTCTACCACAAGGAAGCGCCCTACGACGCCTCATGGTGGTGGAACACGCGCCCCGATACACATGGCCCCTACTACAAGACTATTTTGTGGGAGGACTCCCCTCTGATCGAACAGTTCTTCCTCGACCTTTGGGGGCGCGCAGACTTCGACCTGCAGACGGAGCTTAGCGCTCTCGACGGGAAGCACCGCCTTGAGATGGAAGCCTTGGCGACCGCGCCCGAACCGGAAGCGACCGTTGAGGTACTCGTCGATCTAGACGCCATCCAAAGAGGTGCGGGGGAAGTCGGGAGTGCAGCTATCGAGGATGTCCTCGTCGCGATCACGACCCTGACTCCCGACCTAGACCGAGGCCGTACGCTTTTTGGAGCGCAGGGATGCGTCGCGTGCCACACGCTAACCGCTGCGGAAAAACCGAAGGGCCCCTATATGGGACAGATCGGATCCATCATGAAAGCGGACCAGATTGCCGAGTCGATCTTGAGGCCCAACGCATCGATCTCCCAAGGTTTTGCCTCGGTGATGCTCCATCTAAAAGATGGGACGTCCTTAGGCGGCTTTGTTACCGCGGAGTCCGCGAAGCAGTTGACCTTGCGTGACATCAGTGGAGGCGTAACCGAAGTCCAGGTGGATTCGATTGCTTCCCGCGAGGAACAAGAACAGTCGATGATGCCAGCAGGGCTAAGCAATGCCCTTAGCCTGCAGGACTTCGCGTCCCTTGTTGGCTTCTTGGCTTCACAAAAGTAGGAGAGCTCAAGGGGGGAGGGTTCCTACTTTGTTGAGGCGCTTCCAGGCTGCTAGAGTGGGGCGATGAAGCGTCCCCTCTCTCGGCTCTTGAAATCCCCCTCTTTGTATCTGGCGGCTGTGATCGTTGTCGCTAGTTGCGCGCCGTCCGAACCCGAGCTTGCGAGTGTCGGTGCACCTGTCGACGCCGACGTTCGCGCCGGTGAAGCTCTCGTCGCAAAATATGGCTGCACCAATTGCCATGACGCGGACGCAACTCGCAGGGAGCGGCTGGCCGGCCAAGCCGGACCGGACCTTAGTCGGGTCGGGGAGCGCCTGACTTGGCCTGGCCTGGTCACTCAAATCATCGAGCCTCGCCCCCGCGGTAATGGCGAGTTTCTATGCGGTGCGAACACAAGCCCTGAAGATGCCGTCGTACTGGCGAACTGGATTCGTGGTGAGCACTACGTCGACACAGAGAGCGTCGCCGTACTTCCTAGCGAAGTTGAGATGGGCCGAGTGCTTTTTGATTCGATTGGCTGTGTGGCATGTCACCGTGGCGACGACTCCAAGGGAGGCCTTCTTGTGGACTCTTTTGAGGGAGACTACACGATCGACTCACTCGCCAGGTTACTGGGTGCTGGTAGGGAGCCAGGCGGAAAAACGTGGCACCCCTCTTTCGGCTTAGACGCAAGCGAAGCGAAGTCCCTTGCCAGCTTTGTGCTGGTCGGTGACCGCGCTGGATTTGAGCGCAGTGTTGGGTTGCGAGTCGAGTACTACGAACCTGACAGCTTCGATGGCGGAGAGCCCGATTGGGATCGTCTGGAGGTTGTGCGTTCTGGCGTAGCCGTCGCGATCGACCTCAGTCTTGCGGAGCGCGAAGACTCTTTCGGCCTGCGCTTTTCCGGAGAGGTCTTTTTGGAAAGCCCTGGAAGCTACGAGTTCTACTTAACAAGCGACGACGGGTCTACTTTTGACTTGGACGGTAGGCGCGTGATTGATCACGGCGGGTTGCACGGCCCCGATGAAAAGTCTGCCACGCTCGAACTCGAAGCGGGATTTCATCCGATAGAGGTTACGATGTTTGAGCAGAGCGGCGGGGAGGCCCTCTCGCTAGAATTCGCTCTCAATGGGCTTGAGCGGCTTCCATTGGGCGATTTAGGACTCTTCTATTCGAGCGCCATTTACACCGCACCGGCGCAGCTTTCCATGCCGCGCCTAAAACCGGGGACTGTGATTGGAGCTGACGACGGGCAGCAGAACACGACGGATCAAGACGCCAAGCTCATGTTTGAGCAGTACGGCTGCGCGAACTGCCATACGGCCACGGCGGGCGAGAGACAGACGCTTCGCGCGTTTAGGCCCATCGAAGAGCTGGCGTCCAATGCGGGATGCCTACTGGCCGAGGTCCCTCACGAGCTTGGCGCCGATACGCTCGTGCCTCGTTTTGCCTTTCACGATCAACGGCGGATCACGGCCGACCTAGAGCTAAAGCAGCTGAACGCGTACATGGATTTTGAGTCCAAACCCGCAGGCGCTTTGGAGGAGAAGCTGTTCGTGGATCGCGAACTCGCCCGCCTGAACTGTTTGGCATGCCACACGCGGGACGGTGCCGGCGGACCGCCAGATTCGCTGGAACACAAATTCGGCCAGGCCTATGACGGCGACGACCTGGGTGCCGAGGGGCACTTGCCTCCAACCTTGACAGGGGTCGGTGCCAAGCTGACTCCGGAGTGGCTTGTGAAGGTCATTGCGGAAGGTAGTCGCGGTGCGGGCTCTCGGCCGTACGTCCAAGTCCAGATGCCTAGCTTTCAAGTGGATGTCGCGGCGGACCTAGCACGCGCTTTGGAGGCGGTTGACGTCCCCCTCTGGGCAGCCTCCCATCCGTCTCGGGAGGAGCCTTTATTCTCAGAAGAGATCGCGAGCTCGGGCCACGTGCTTGTCGGTACGGGTGGGTTCGCCTGCATTGCTTGCCACTTGGTGGATGGGAAAAATAGCCTAGGTCTTCCCATGATCGACTTGGCGTCGACGACGACTCGCCTGCGCTATCCTTGGTTCCGCGAGTGGCTTGAGCACCCGACCGAGATGCGTAAGGGCACACGAATGGCGAGCTTCTGGAGTGAGGGGACGTCGGCTCGAGCCGATATTTTTGAAGGCGATGCCGACCGGCAGATCCAGGCGATTTGGAGCTACCTCTCCTTGGGTGTCGGGCTGCCGCTGCCCGCTGGGCTCGTGACGGATCCCGGCGCCTATGACCTGCTCCCCCTGGAGGAGCCGATCTACCATGCCTGTTTCCTTCGGGATGCGAGCGCGCGCGGAATGGCCGTCGGTTTCCCAGAGCGCAAACACCTCGCCTTCGACTTCCAACACCTCCGACTGCACAGCTTGTGGTACGGCGACTTCGTGAATGCGGCGGCGACTTGGGACGGTCGCGCTGGCGGACTCATTCAACCGGAGGGTACAGGCGTTCTGTTGCTCCCCGAGGGGCTCGCCGTTGCGCGCCTCGAAGACCAAAGCACCACGTGGCCTCAGAACAAGCGCCGCCCGGACGGCTGGCGCCTGCTGGGTCACAAGCGATCTCCAGAGGGGATTCCCACGTTCCGTTACGCCTTGGGCGAGACGATTGTCGAGGAGACACTGCAGCCGGTCTTCGGTGCAAGAGGGCACTTCCTACGCAAGTTTCGAATCTCTGGCATCGGACACGATGCGCTTTTCCTGCGCCTAGGATCGGCGAAAAACATCTCCTTCCACGAGGATACGATTCGCCTACAGGGGACTGGAATTCTTCAGGGCGAGCCAGATGGTGAGGTGACGCTCAGGCTCGTGGGCCGCAACCTAAAGCCCGCTCCGCCCGTGACTGATCTCGGCGCTGGCGCCACTCGTTTCCTACTTACAGAACAAGGCTCGACGATTGAGGCCCAGGCGATAGCCGGTGACCTCGATGAAGTCCTTGTCCCCATTCTCCCCAACGCCCAAGGTGTCTTCGAAATCGAGGTTGGTCTCCAATGGTAAGTCTCTTTCCCACCCCAACCGTGTTGGTCTCCCTGCTCGCTTCCAGCGTCCTTCTTACAGCGGCAGCTCAAGAGGATGCGCCCCCTGAACCTACCGAGGCGGACTACTACGAGCTCGTCTCCATCGACCCTCAAGCGGGTTTGACAAGCGCACTTGGCGACTTGGCCCTAGAGGTCGGAGGACTCTGCTTTCTTGGCGATGGTTCGCTGCTAGCGGCGACGCGACGCGGAGAGGTCTGGCTCGTGAAGGACTACGCAACAACACCGAGTTACACCTTGTGGGCCGACGGACTCCATGAACCCCTCGGGCTCTTACCTCACAACGGGTGGATCTACTTTGCCCAGCGCGGCGAGCTAAGCCGCATGCGCGACTCGGATGCGGACGGTCGGGCCGACGAGTTCGAGGTCGTCAACGAGGCCTGGTCGATCAGTGGCAATTACCACGAGTACGCGTTTGGCCCCTGCCTGGATGGTGAGGGGAACTTTTGGGTTACGCTCAACCGGCCCTTCGGAAGCGGAGCATTTGAGGTGGCCGACTTTCGAGGTTGGGCCGCAAAGATCACTCCCGACGGCAAAATTTGCGAGATGGTTGCCTCTGGTTTGCGCTCCCCGGCAGGCATCGGACGCTCCCCGTGGGGGGAGCTCTTTTATACGGACAACCAAGGCGAGTGGTGTCCCGCCAACAAGCTGAGTCTGTTGCAAGAGGGGAAGTTCTATGGTCACCCCTGGGGAATTGAGTCCAGCGATCTCCCCATGTCGAAGGTGCCCTACCCCATCCCGACGCGCGACTTCGAGGAGCGCTTTCGGGCGGGCGAGCTGATCCCGAGGGTGACAAGCGAAATCAAGAGCCTCGTCTTGCCGGCGATCTGGTTTCCCTACAACAAGCTGGGGCGCTCGGCTTCGGGATTTGACTGGGATGAGTCCAAGGGCGACTTTGGACCTTTTGCGGGGCAGCTCTTTGTGGGGGATCAGTACGAAGCCTCTATCAACCGTGTGGCTCTCGAACAAGTTGAGGGCATCTGGCAGGGAGCCGCGTTCCCCTTCCGGCATCAGCTTGCCTCTGGAGTGATTCGCGCTCGCTTCGAAAAGGGTGCGGAGGCTAACGGGCTTGTTGTTGGCATGAGTGATCGCGGATGGACCTCCGTTGGCTCCCGTCGGGACGGCCTTCAGCGCATTTCTTGGACGGGTAAAGTTCCGTTTGAAATCCACTCGATTGAAGCGCGTCCAGACGGGTTCCGGTTGCACTTGACGAAAGCTTGTGATGCCCAACTCGTGACGACTGAGGGATTCCGGATGACTAGCTATACCTATGAGTTTCACGAGGCCTATGGCTCGGATGAGATGGACAACGCTCGTCTGGAGATCCAATCCGCCACGGTAAGTAAGGATGGCAAGACGGTCGACTTGGTTGTCGGAACCGCACAGCTCCTCGACGCGGGCGAGGATGCCGAGGCACTGCCGGCACCCGCGCTTCGCGAGGGCTACGTGCACGAACTCCATGCGGATTGCCTGCGCGACGCAAGCTCGGGCGCGGCTCTTCTACACGGAGATTCGTACTACACTCTGAATCGCATTCCGAGTGTCAAGTAGGTTAGCGGCCCGCCGTCCAGGCAAGCCCTGCCTGGACGTGCTTGCGAAATAGAGGCTCGGCGTAGCTGGCCTTGGTGTGCCCGCCCGCGGTGTAGAAGGCCCGCCCGCCGTCATACTTGTGATACCAAGCGGCCGGATGCGTGTCACCGTTCTCACCACCTTCGTAGCTAGTCTCATCCAGCATCAACAAGTTGGTGACCTCGGGAGAGATCGCCTTGAAGTTATACCACTCGTCCGTGCGCTGCCACCGCTCTGGTAGAAAGCTGGTGGCGGCAAAAACTTCGTCTGTGCGGACCACGACAGCCTCCTGAATCTGGGGGTGACTCGAAAACTGTGCGCCCGCCAAGCCCGTATACCAGGGCCAATCGTACTCCGTGTCCGCCGCGGCGTGAATGCCGAGGTAGCCGCCTCCACCTTGGATGTAGCGCTCGAAGCATCCTTGAGCCCGGTCGTCCAAGACGTCCATCGTCGTGGAGAGAAAGACGACGCTGGCAAACCGCTTCAAGTTCTCGTCCGTGAAGTCGGCGGAGTCCTCCGAAGAGACGGCGGTAAGCTTGAGCTCTTCTGCTAGCTCAGTCAGGCAGATGACCCCCGTTGGAATGCTGCCGTGCCGAAATCCCGCCGTCTTCGAGAAGATCAAAACTTCAGTTCTCGCGGTTGCTGGCGCGGGAAGCTCGACGGACTCGTTGTGGGCGCAAGAGGGCAAGATCGCAAGGAGTGCACTCGCGGGAAATAGGGCCTTTCGCATGACTAGGGGTGAAGGAGCTGCAATTCGACTTTTCGAATTTCGAGGGGGTGGCTCTCCGCTTGCAAGGAGAAGTAGCCGCAGGTTAGGGGAAGGTCCGCGCCCGCTTCGATCAAACGTTTGGCATCGGCATCGTTCGGATCGAGTTGAGGGGCTTCGTAGGACATTACGATCTCACCGTCCATCCAATGCCGAATTTGCTCGCCACCGCGAACCTCTAGCTCAAGAACCACCCACTCGTCGCCGTAGTAGGTTGCCGAGTTCGAGTTGATGCAGTGGGTTGTGATCAACTCGCCATTCATCTCTACATTCGTACCTGGTGTGCAGAGGTTCGCCGTCGTGCGCTGGCCATCTGCTTCTGTGGCGGGGCCGCCCAGCATCTGCGCTTCAATGGACACAGGGAAGCTCTGGTCTTTGGTCATCGACTCCGGCTTTTGTCCGTGCAGCATGACGCCACTGTTGCGCCATGCCCAGCCCGGCCCACCCGTCACTTGGTCGCCAAGAAAGCGGTACTCGACACGCAGCCTGTAGTAGTCAAGGGGAGTGTCAAAAATGAGGTGACCGAACTGCCCCTGAAAGGAGTCGAAGTCTTCATAGACCACACGAATGACGCCGTCCTCGACACGGAAGATCCCCAGTGAGTTGTCGTCTAGGTCATAGCCCGCAATTTTAACACGCCACCCTTCGAGATCATGGCCGTTGAAAAGTTGAGTCCAGGTTTCACCCTCCGCAGGTGCTTCTTTCGGGGGTGTGATGCAGCCCAGGGCGAGGGCAAGTAGTGCGGTCAGGTAGTACGCCGATTTTGGGATGGGCATTGGATTAGCTGACGATAGAGAGAGGCTTGGTCGAGCTCCAACGGCCGCGTGTGAAGTCGGGGAAGGCAGCGGGCATTCCGCCGTTTGCTACGGACCACTCGCTGAGCGGCGAGACGGCGCTCCAAGCGCATCCCTCATAGACGTTTTGATCTAAAGGGAGGCCGTTGCGCATGCAGTAAACCATGCGCCACAACATGATGAAGTCCATGCCGCCGTGACCGCCAGCCTTGACGGCCTCTTCGCCAACTCGCGAGTAGAGCGGGTGCTCGTACTTCTCATAGTACTCGGTGAGGTCATCCCCCTGCTTCCAACCGTGCGCGCCATCTCCTTCCGGGTCGAGCGCGATCCGTGTTGGGAATCCGGCCAAGGTGCCCTCCGTTCCGGAGATCATGTTGAGGCGGGTATACGGGCGCGGGGAGGTCGTGTCGTGCTGCACAAGGATCGTTCGTCCGAGCTCTGTCTTGATGATGCTCGTGTTCATGTCCCCACAGCGGTAGATCTGCTGGTTGCGCTCGTGATCGGCCGGGAAGTCGCGGGCCGCGGCGAGCTGCCGGCCATAGGCGGGCGAGCTGAAAGAGACAAGGCGCTCGAAGCGATCCTCGCCACGCTCGCAGTTCATGTACTGCGCAACAGGACCCAATCCGTGGGTCGGGTACAAGTTGCCATCCGTAGCAACGTGGTAGGCGAGACGCCACGAACCCTCACCGCGCTCAAGCTCCTTCATCTGCCAACGGAGATCGTGAATATAAGAAGCTTCGCCATGGGTCAGCTTGCCGATGGCGCCTTTGCGAACCATGTTGAGGAACAGGAGCTCCTCGCGGCCGTAGTTGACGTTCTCCATCATCATGCAGTGCTGGCCGGTCTCCTCGCTTGCATTGACTAGGTCCCACATCTCTTCGACGGTTGTCGTAATGGGAACTTCGATGAATGCGTGCGCGCCCCCGCGCATCGCGGCGACCCCCATGGGTGCATGCCACTTCCACGGAGTTGCGATGATGACCGCATCGAGATCCATGTCGGCGATCATGTCTTGGAACGAAAGCTCGTGCTCGCTGTAGACGGCCGGCCGCTTGCGGCCTGCTGTCTCGCAGCGCTGCGCCGCCGCTTCCGAGGCGGGGGCGAAGTCATCACAGATCGCAACGATGTCGACGCCCTCCATCAAAAGCATCTGTTCGACATGACCCGAGCCGCGGCCGCCAACACCAATGAATCCCATCCGGATTCGATCGAGTGCGGGGGCGGCAAAATCACCCATGTAGGTTGCCCCGGCGCTTGGACGGGGGGTGCGGCCATAGGGCCCCACGGTTTGGCAAGCTGCGAGCCCGGTTGCCGCCGCGCTAGCCCCGAGGGCAGTCTTGAGAAAGGTGCGGCGAGTGTTTGTTGGCTTGCTTGTCATGGTCGTGGATTCCTTGGGAGAGATGGAGGGGACCATCGCATGCTAAGGAACCCACGCGGAAACCACCACCTGACAAGTGGTTGCTTTTCCACGTGGATGTAGAAAACTAGCGGCGATGGAGGACCCAAAGCGGGATCTTCCCCAGCTTGCCTTTCTGCTCGATCTCAAAGTGCACCGAGATTGCGGCGCGGATCTGTTCTTCGCCGTAGGAGGCCACGAGACCCAGTTCCATGGCGCGCTCTTGGATGTGACCGGGGCAGAGGTCGACCTCGACTCGATTGCTAAAGACCAGATGGCCGCCTTTTGCGGTCAGGCTGGCGAGGTGACTGAAGATCTCTGCGTGGCTGGCGTAGTGATGCTCTTCGCGGCGGCTTCCAAAGAACAGATAAGGGTAGGTGTTGATGAGTAGCGTCGTGTCAAAGGGACGCTCCCTCCCCAACTCGACTTCGGCAGCGATCTCGTGCAGGTGGGCTTGCTGAATCTGGACGCGGTCGTCTAACCCGAGGAAGGTCGAGGCGGCTCGGCTGGCCTCGACGTCCGGAAGGTGAACGTCGATCCCGCGAGTGCGGTTCATGCCAAGACGGAGCACGGCATCTAAAAGAAAGAATCCTTTGCAGCTCGAGAGGTCGAGCAAGCTGGAGCTACCTGGAGAGTAGTGTTTGCGAATCTTGCGAGCTCGTTTCCAAAGCTGCCAGCTCGGTTTCAACCTACCCTCTCGGATACGGTAGTCGTGGTTGTGGGGATAGGAATCGGCGAGGTGCGCGATTATTTCCGGGGCCAGAGGAGGGTTCATGATGTGGTGCGATCACCTGTTCGCTGCGCATTGTCGAGTAGACCGGCTAACGCGATTGTAGCGATGGGAAGCGCTTGCCAGAGAACGCGAAGGGCGGAGGATTCCAAGTGCCAAACGAGAGGCTGGGGCGTGGCGAGGTACACAAGAAAGAGACCGCACCAGAAAATGGCGGTGATCGATATGGGGAGGAGAAGATCGCGAGCCTCCAGGCAACCTCCAAAGAGTGTTCTTACGGAGAGTGCCGTGGCCACCGTAAGGCACGCGAAAACCAATCCGTCGTAGTAGGGCATCAGCCACGCCTCACTCCAAAAGTAGGACCAGACTGTGCTGAAGTAGTCCTGCCATTGGTTAGCAAAGCGCGTGGCAAAACCGGCGCTCGCGGCCTTTCCAGCGGCCAAGTCGTTTTGGAAGCCAGCTTGGATATTGAAGGCGGCTCCAGCGATGAGGGTGACTAGGGGCAGCAAGAAAATCAGGAGCTGGCGTCGTGGAGTTTTGGGGCCGCTGTTGCTAGGTGCACGAAAACGGCCGACAAGTGCGACCAGCAGGAGGCCCGCCGCGAGGCCTAGAAGGAAGAGCGAGGACTCGGCTTTGGAACCGATCATAAGCGCGATCGAGATCGCCATGACCCCAAGCAAAGCGGCGCGCCCGTCTTGCCTCCAGCGCAGCCAGGCATCCGTTGCGAGGAGCGCGCCGAGGGCGACCATCGCATCTCCTGCGGCGAAAGATACAGCGTGTTTTGTGGCGGGGGAAGCCACAAAGATGATGAGGAGAAGTGCGGCGATCGCCGGCCGAGCGATGCGCCGGAGT
Source organism: uncultured bacterium (assembly GCA_937896235.1). Classification (GTDB taxonomy): domain Bacteria; phylum Planctomycetota; class UBA1135; order UBA1135; genus CALBMX01. The sequence continues at coordinate 9,169 of CALBMX010000018.1, read as the reverse complement.
GCAGCAGCCAATCCGAGAATAAGCGCCAGTCCGAGTAGCTGAATGGGAAAACGCTGAGCTACAAATGCGGAGGCTCCCTTCAACTGGAACATCCACGCTTGGAGGAGTGGGTTAAATAAGGGGTAGTCCTCGTGGCGCAACCGCGGGTCGCGCATGGCCTCGACATAGGTGTCGCCGAGCCCTCCGGAGGCGTGAATTACACGCGCCTTAAAGGTCCATAGGAGAGCCCCGTCACCCGTGAGCGCGGCCTCCATGTTCGCGCCTAGAATACGTGTGACCACGAGCGCGAGCGCCAAGACTAGTGCGCCCCAGAAGACGCCGCGTTCAAGGGCAGATGCCATCGCAAAGCGAGACACGACGGCTGCCGCATCCGGCGCAGGCGTTGGGTTCGCCCGTGCGCGAAGCCTCCAAAGCGCTAGAGCGAATAGGACCTGCACACAGCCGAGGCCGAGCGGTGAGAGTGTCCCGGGAAAGGCCCAGAGCCAGCCAAAAAGCAACAGGCAGTTCAGCACCGCACCCGTAGCGGCGCACCAGCTAAGCCATGCGATTCGATCCTCGTTCGGAGCCAGGCGTCGATCGCTAGCGGGGCCAAGCGTGCCGAGCAGCAGGTGCCCGGGGAGCAGGATCGCGAGTACGATCCAGGCGAGGGCTAGTGGAGTGTAGGGGGTCACCTCGAGGGCTCCTTGGGCGACCGGTGAACCTCGCCGCGAACGCCGAGAAGGGTCGCGCTCGGGAGCTCGAATAGAGGCTCGAGAGAGACGTCCAGGAGCTCGCGCTTTGGGCTGCTCATGTCGAGTGCGAAGATGAGATTCTTCGGAGCGCCGGAAGGGAGCGCAATTTGAGCCGGCATGATTTGGACGTTGGTCGGATAGAGGAGGAGCTGGAGCTCGCCGAGAAACGTCAGGGCCTCCGTCCGCTTAGGGGCGAGCGCCGGGTCCGCCAAGATCTCCTCTTCGCTGGGATAGAATCCAAAGAGAACGGCGTCATCCGGCAGCCATCGTTGAAGTTCCAGTACGAGCTCGAAACCGCCCTCGATGGTTTGGGAAACATGGCTCTCGAGTCGCTCCGTTTCCGTGGCCGACAAAGCGCTGGCTAGCCGACGGGGAGACCACTCGAGGACCTCTCGTGCGGCACGAAGCGCGCTCCATCCCCCTGTTGCAACCAGGATGCTTGCAGGCAGAAGGAGGAATCGAGTCCAATTGTTTTGGAGGGGTGATTTGGACGCGGGCATGGCCGGTCCATCCTAGCAGCTAAACCGCTAGTTCACGCCGTTCATCTTTTGCGTTAGCCGCTCGAACTCGGCCTTCAACTCGGCGTTTTCGAAGCCTTTCAAGTCGGGTAGATCCAGCTTGAGAAGTGCGGCAAAATTCCGCGAACCCTCCTTCATGAGCGCGGCTACCTCGCTGGAGAGCGAGACCGTATCGAGGGTGTTCTGCGCGTCGCGCAAGGTGATCTGGAGCTCTTGGTTGCGCTCCATGATCTCCGTGGCTTGCTCGCCGAGATAGGTGGAGTAAAACTCGGTCGCCCGAATCGTAAGGGCGTTGGAGCTGATGTTTTGCTCGCCAATGCCACGGTCGCCACCTTCGGCCATATTCTCTTCGGCATCCCGGATGAGCACCTCGGCCTCTTGGGAGAGCTTCTTCAGGCGCGGCACCATCTCGTCGTTGATACGCCTGACGAGGTCCACCTGAATGCGGTCCATCATGTGAATCAGAACCACGTAAGAGCCGTAATAGCGCTTGGCGGCGTCCAAGGATTCCCCGGACTCCTCCGTTAGCTCCTGGAGCTGCACCGTCACGCCGCGCACGTTGTCGAAGACCACACACATCTCGATGAAGTCATCACCGGTCACAGTCGAGAGCAGGCTCCTCGCGGAATCCACGGTGAGCTCGACCCCGATGGCGCGCATTTGAATGACGAACTCGCGCTCCAAGTCAGCGATGTCGGCGGTTCGCTCCGCAATCCCCTCCTCGGCCTCTTGGATGTGCAGCGAGTAGTCTTCGCGGCTCTCGGTAAACGTCTTTTGGAGCTTGTTTAGGTCTTCTTCGGCAGGGGCGCTGAGACGCGCCTCGCGATCTTTCACCAAGCCCGACTGCAGGTCGCGGATCTCTTTTTGGAGGCGCCGCAGGGTCTGCCTTGTCGTGGCGATTTCGGAAACACCAAGTACGCCAATCGCCGTGTCGAGAAGCTCGTTAATGTCCTCTTGGCTGTCCTCTTGGTCCCGACCAATCCAGGAGCTCTTGTCGAGGCTGTCGTGGACGGAGTAGGCTTCGGCGGCTTCGGTGAGGGGCTCCATCACCTCGCCAAAGAGCTTCTGAGAACGCTCGCGTCGCTGGGTGTTCGCGAGCTCGACAGCGGCCGCGCGCTCGGCTGCGGCAAGGCGAGCCAGCTCGGCTTCGGCGGCGAGGCGTGCCTCTTCCGCCTCGAGCTCTTCCGGGGTGAGAGTTGGTGTCAGCTCTGGGGCGGGGTCCTGCTTGCCGGCCTCTTGAGGCACTTCTTGATGGGCAACTTTGCTCGTCGGCTTGATGGGCTCGAAGCAAGAAATCGCAAGGGCTCCGGACAGAAGCAAAACAGCAATAGCGAAGGTCTGCTGGGTATTCGTAGGCATGCTCATGGTGAGAGAATACGTGTAAACCCTCGGACTCTTCACTGCAAACGCGTCTCGGGTATTGATAAGAGCGGAAGAAATCGTCAAATCGGTGTTCAAAGTCCGATTTGAAGTCCAAGGAAGACAGCAGATCAACCATGCGTTCTAGGCCCCGATGGGTTAAGAGATGCAGTTCCCATTTCGCCCTCTCTCAGACTCAACCTACCGATTTCATTATGCCTACGATTTCATTTGCCGATTCCTCCATGACGATTGATGTCGAAGCCGGCTCAGCACTAATCGATGCTTGTGAGGAGAATGGCGCACCCGTCGAATTTTCTTGCACGGTAGGCGCCTGTGCTACCTGCATAATCTCGATTGAAGAGGGTGCGGACAATGTGAACGCTCCGGACGGCGACGAGATCAGCTGCGCCTCTTCGAGGACGGATGTCGCCGGTGCGCGCCTCGCCTGCCAGATTACGGTCAACGGGGACATCACCGTTCGCTACCTTGGCTAACAACGAGCAAAAGTCCGAGGCCGACTGGCGCGCGGAGCTGACTCCAGAGCAGTTCCGTGTCGCCCGGCAAGCCGGAACCGAACCCCCATTTTCCGGTGAGCATAATGCGCGCACTGCAGTGGGGACTTACCGATGTGTATGCTGCAAGTCCGAGCTCTTCCAGTCCGACGCTAAGTTTGATGCGGGCTGCGGGTGGCCTAGCTTCTTCGAGCCAGCGAGCCTGGAGACGGTGACCACGCACTCGGACGTGAGCCTAGGGATGGAGCGCATCGAAGTGCGCTGCGCAAAATGCGAGGCACATCTCGGGCACGTGTTTCCGGATGGGCCCGACCCCACAGGGCAGCGGTTCTGTATCAACTCGGTCGTGTTGACGTTCGAAGCGGGCGACTAGACTGGCAAACTTGAAGTCGTTACTTGGCTTCTCTTGTGAGCAGGTCCTGCGTGCGTAGGAACTGGATCATGACGTACTCTTCGGCTGTTCTCTTCGGGCCTGGCAGGTTCCCTTGACGTCGCGCCGCCGCCTGGAGGTGCCGCGAGAGGAAGAACTCAAACATGGCAAGGGTGGGGTCGCTGGCCGTCTCGTCCAAGCTGAGTAGAGAGGGCATATGGCTCAACTCCTCCACGGAGGAGGACTGCACTTTCGCCGCAACCTGCGCGCGCTCAAGAGTGCTGAGATGTTCGGTCGTAACTCCGAACAAGAACTCGCGGAAGGCAGCCGCCTCGTTCTCGGTGTGGTCCGGGCGGACGAGTAAATCGACAAAGCGGCTGTCGCAGCCTCGCTCAAACAGCTGGAACATCTCGGCGGTTCCAACGAGCGTTCCGCCAGCGACAACTACATTGCGTCTGGCGTCCCAGGTCGCTTGAAGCAGTGGCATGAAGTCGGCAATGCGCACGGCGATCTGTTCGCGGACGTGCAGTAACGAGAGAACTGCCCGCTTGCGGATTTTGGTGGCGACGGAAGCGTCGGACGAGATGCTAGTTAGGAGGTCTCCTGCTAGACGTGTGTAGATGCAATGGCAGAGGTGCTTGTTCGTTAGGGGCAGGAACTGCTGAGCTTTCTCCTCGCCCAAGGCCTCGGTGGAGACGTAGCGCAAGAAGCGGTAGAAGTTCATCTCCGCCATAATAAGCGTCCTGCCGAGCAGTGCGCGTGTAGGCAAAAAGACCTCGAAGTTCGAGAGGTTCGACCGACTGAGCATCTCGATCAGGCTGTCGAGATTGCGCTGCCGTTTGCCCAGGGACTGCGAATCAAAGACCGAGGGATAGCGACTCAGGAGATCCGAGAGCTCGAAAATCAGGGCGACGTTCCTTCGGACCGTTGCGGCAAAAATGCTGCCTGGATCGGCCTCGAGAATCGCGTCGTGAACGGCGCGAATCGTGGCTTGTTCCTCTGCATCGAACGGGCTAGGCTCGGTGAACAGCAGCTCGTCGGGCGGAGTCATGGGGACGGTGGAAACGGGAAAGGGTTAGACGGGGACCTAAAGTACGTCTCAGCGGCGTTTTGTGGTACTGCTAGCCTAGACTCTTTATCTGTTTCCTAAAAGAGAACGCAGCCATTCGATCAGCTTTGGGTGCTTTTCGCGGGCTTGGATGGTGAGGCTAGTGGCGCGGTGTTCGGCTTGCGCGAGATAGGCCAAGCGGACGAGGCGCATGTACTGAATAGCAACGGCCGAGTCGATTTCGTCGAGTGTGCGCGCGACCGTAGCGTCTTCCGTTCCACCCAGCTTGATAAGGGCCTCTGCAAGGGCACGCGGGTTTGTGTACTCGCCATCGCCGTCCACGTCGACGAATACTGGGTTCGTGGCGGCAAGCGTGTAATCGTTGATCTGGGGCCAGAATCCGCCATCCACGCCGTCTCCTTCGACGATCACGACCATGTAGAAGTCATGGTTTGGCCATGGCAAGCTCGTGGGGAGCTCTAGGGTGAGGTCGGTTTTCCCTGTGTGGTTTGTTACGGGCAGGGGCTGTTCGAGGATGGGTTGGCCGTTCGCGTAGACCGTGAGTTTGGTTGGGAGGACCCAAGAGGGGGCGGCGATATGGAGCTCGGTGTTTTGCAGGCCGAGTGTCTTTCCCATGGCCGGTTCGCCGCCGGCCAGGACGGTTGCAATGATCCCCATGGAGATGGACGAGTGGCCGTTCGCAATGTTGAGGGCGGCCTCTTCCACGTCGATGGCGGAAGGGTCGTCCGTCGAACTTTGGACGTAGGTGCGGCCTTGGCCAACCACTCCGCCGACCGTGTGCGAGTCGGAGGAGCCGACCGCGAAAACGCGCTCGCCACGGTTGAGAAGCGCAAACCAGTCCTCGAACAAGAGCATGGGTTCCAGCTCTTCCGTCTGCGAGTTGATGAGCTCGAGCGCATCGAAGGGGACGGCCCAGCTGCCCGTCCACTCGCCGCTGTAGCTATCCAACTCAATGGCTCCGTGGGGGCCCTTGTCGTGGTCTGGCCAGCGCGGATGATTCAAGATGACGGCCTTGGCACCCTTGGCACGGATGCCCTTGACGATCTCGTTGATGTCCTGGAGATCGTGGGGAGGGACGGCGTCCTCGACCCGCAGGGGGAACGCGTTCAGGTGTCCGATCGGTGTAGTGACCTCGTTTCCGATGGCGGGAGTGAAGAATCGGCCCAACTCCATTTCTGTTTGCGTCGGAGCGTAGTTGGTGTTGTGGTTGTGATCGGTCGCGACCGCAAGCTCCACGCCCTCTCCGGCGAGCGTTACCATTCGCTCTTCAACGGACGAGTCTCCGTGGCCCGAGTGCGTCAGTGTATGGATGTGGGTGTCCGCAGCTATAAAGCCCCGAGTGGCGGCTTCAAGTTCGCGATTGAGTACGAAGTCAACCCTGGGCTGGGTGCCGGAGACGTTGACGGTTTGGCTAGCCATGCTCCACTCCGTTCCACGTGCGGCTTGTATTAAGTAGTCGCCGGCGGGGACTTCGAAGTGGGCGCTGCCGTCCACTGTGTAGACGACACCCGGTCGAACAGCCGTTTGAAGGCGCTCCGCGTAATAGGCCGTGACCAGATTGCCCGCACTGTCCGAAATCGTGACGCGAGCCGGCAATGCGGCGCCGTTTTCGTCGTGGATCTGGACCTCGACGGACCGCAAGTTTAGGACCTCTCGGAAGCTGCCCTCGTGAAGCGTCACCGGTCCAAACGTGATGTCGTCGGTGGGGTGGCTTCCCGCCAAGCTCGCCGTGTTCTCTCCCTCTGCGAGCACACCGCCTGGAACCTCATAGTAGTAGGTGCCTAGGGCCTCCTTGTTTTGGAGGCGGGCCACCTCCACGCCGTTGATCGAGAGCCGCCAATCGTTGCTGATGTGCCGGTGTGTGACCGCCAGGAGCGAGGCCCTTTGAGTCGCTTTGGCCTGGAACGCAAACGAGAGAGAGCCGCCTTCAGGTCTGGCAGGACCCTCGGGCCACTCCGGAGTCTCATCGTCACCTAAGTGCCAAACGCGGCCCGTGATTTCATGGCTGGGGATGTCCTGCCCCAGAGCGGGAGTGACCAAGAGGCAAGTCAAGAGGACGATGCAAAGGTGTTTCATGCCACGACTATAAGGTAAGCCCTTCGTCATTGCCATTTGAGATCGGAAGGGTGCCTCGGTTGTCGTTACTCGATTTCCAACTTCTCCCCAAGGCCCAAGCTGATCGCCCACGCGGCGACTGGGCGCGTCCGGGCCTTGGCTCCCTCAGATGTCGTTTCTGTACTCGCCGTGGCAGTCCGTGCATGCGGCCTGTACAGCCTGAAAAGAGCGGTTTGCGCGTTCGATTGCGCTTTCGTCGCCCGTTTGGATCGACTTGACGGAGTCCAGGAGAGTGGCGCTCTCCGCTTGGCCTTCGCTCCACCAGCTACGGAAATCTTGCGCGGCGGTGCGCACCTCGGCGTGACTAGCCGCCGACTCAAAACCTTGTAGAAGTTGCGTGGCTTCGTTGATGGGATCCAAATCGGGGTGCGAGGGATCCGGCTTCCAGCCGCTCTTCATCATGGACTCGTTGTTGTCATGGGCCCGTGACAAGATCACCATGGCGGCGACCACTCCCTCGACCTCTTCACGTGCTGCAAAGTTGTACTCGAACGCGCTCGTCTCGCTCGCGGTCGGGATGTCACCGGCGGCGATTAGGCGGTACAGGCCCTCGTACTTTTTCGATGTGCCGCAGTATTGGCGCATCTCGGCGATGGCCTCGTCACGAGGAATCCCATCCAAAACTAGCCGGCCGACCTCTGCGCCGGCGGGGCCCCGATGCTTCCCGTGAAAGCAGTGAACGTAAAAAGGACCTTCGAGCTCGCGGAAGGTCTTGGCGAGGCGCAACATCTCGTTCTCACTAATGTCGCTGTATTGAATTGGGATGTGAACGTACCGCATCCCTAGTGCGGCAGCTTTCTCCGCCTCGGGTGCCTTTCCGTCAACAGAGACAATCGTGCGGATACCTAAGTCGGCGAGCTTTTGCATGGCGGCGTCGCCATGGGGCTCGGAGCCGGAGACGATTTGGTCAGACAGGTGAAAGACATTGTGCAGGCCTTCAAATTCCTGGGGTTCTACGGGGGGGAGCTCAACCGTCATGGCGTGGTCGTAAGCCCGACCGTCGAGATCTAGCGGTGCAGTGACGGAGACCTGAATGACGTTGGCGCCTTCGCCTTGTCCAGCGGCGCCAGAGTCCTTGGAGCTACTACAAGAGCCGAGCAAGGCGAGGAAGGAGATGAGTGCGGCGCTGGGAAGTGTGTAGGGGTTCATTTGGGTCTCTAGATTGTTGGTCTCTTACAGTTTAGCGAGCTTTCCTATAAGCAATGCCCGTGCCCAGGAGCCCCATGGCCCGAAAATGGGAGCAGAAGCTGTATCGGAGGGGCCAGCCGAACGTCCCGGGAGGGAGGGATGTTACCTTGAAGTGACAGGTGATGACCTATAGGGATGAATCTATCGACTTGCGGGTCTTTTTATTTTACGGGTATAAAAACGCCCAGCCCTGTTAGCTCCATTGGGGTGGAGTGCGACAAGGGCTGGGCTGGATCTAGGTCCGCGTGGGGCGTACTTAGTGAGTCTTGTCGAAGGTCTTTTGCAGGACCCTCTCCAACTTGTGCGAGGCGTTCGAGATCGCCTGCTTGATCGTGTCTGCGCTGTCATCGACTGCGATGGGGAGGTGGCCTGCGGGGCGGGCCTCCATCACACAGCGTTTGGTCCTACCGGTGTTACTGGTGGTTCCGCTGTCGTTGTGAAGGTGAACCTCTACGCGGGTGATGCGCTCGACGAAGTGTTGGGTTGCCCGTTCAACTTTTTCTTTGACGTGGCCCTCGATGTGTTCGGACTTGACGATTTCACCGAAGCTAATCTGAATCTGCATAAATAACTAGAAGCGTGATGTTGCGGAGGACCAGGGGCCCGTGATTAGCCCATACGGTACAAAGAGATCGAGCAGATCGAAACAGGGGATTGGTCGTTCGTTGGGAACCCCGATGGAGGCGAGGCGAGTATCAAATGTGGGATTCAGTAGAGGCCGGGTTGGGCACATGAGGGAAGACCTTGGCCCAGCTGGAGTGGAGAGCAACAAGGGAGAGGAAAACAAGCACCCGCGACTGTCCCCAAGCAAAGATCTCACCGAGGCCAACCTCACCCCTCTCCGCGCTCCGTAAAGCGCAAACCCTCAGCGCAAACCCTCAGCGCAAACCGGGCGAACCGCACCTCCCTAGCCACCTACGCATCGTCGGCACCTGCGCATCGTCGGCACCTGCGCATCTCCGGCAATTGCGCATCTCCGGCACCTGCGCGCAAGGCAGAAAGGACCCGCCGAAGTGTCATACGGTCCGAATGTGTCGCTGTCCGAACATACCGTGCCGCACACTTCTGATCCCCTTACCAACACATACGTACCGCACAGAGCAAAAGGGCTCGTCGTCCACGGCGTAAGGGCAGGTTTGCTGGTGCCGGCACATCCGCAGTTGGCATGCCCCGCCTCGGGAAGCCTAGGCCACGTGCGGTTCGACAGTGCCGTTAAAGGGATCAGAAGTGTGCGGCACGGTATGGTTCGGTCCACGGCGTAAGGGCAGGTTTGCTGGTGCCGGCACATCCGCAGTTGGCATGCC
>CALBMX010000017.1 GCA_937896235.1 uncultured bacterium | reverse complement strand
ACCAAGTGAGCTTGCGCGCTACGGCTACGGCTACGGCTACGGCTACGGCTACGGGATACGAGATACGAGATACGAGATACGAGATACGGGAGCTTGTGCGGTACGGTTGTGATGCTACTCGTACATACCGTGCCGCACACTTCTGCCCCCTTTACCAACAAAAAAGTACCGCACACCGGCCGTAAACCCCTCTAGCTGCATATCCAACGGCCCCATCGGGCCCGACGGCACGATCCAGGCCGCAAGCGGGCCACTTTGCAGGAACCGCCGTGTGCGGTACGGATGTGTCGTAAAAGGGATCAGAAGTGTGCGGCACGGTATGTTCGGATGTGTCGTAAAAGGGATCAGAAGTGTGCGGCACGGTATGTTCGAAGTGTGCGGCACGGTATGTTCGGTATGTTCAGGCTGGAGCTACCCAAGACCCGCTCAAAAGGGCAAAATGGGGGCATCGAATATGGCAATATCTACTGATCAAATCCTGCCCGTCTCGCGATTCACGCCGTCCGTCACGGGTCATTTAACTTCAGATTCGACGCTCGCAAGCCTGCTTTCGTTGCTTGACGACCCCACTCCTGCTGTCTGGGAGCCTGTTTTCCGGGAGCTGCGCTCTCGTGGGAAGAGCATCGTCGGCCCTCTGCGAGCCGCTACGCGTCACGAAAGTCCGCTGCTGCGCTCTCGTGCTCGGGCCCTCATCGAGACCGCCGAGCGCAAAAAGCGCCTCCGCAGACTCGTCGCCTACATCGCAAGGCCTAAATTTCGCCTCGAAACGGCGGTCTGGCTGTTCTCGGGCTTGGAAATGTCGGGATTTGACAGCCGCCCCTTCTCTCGTGAACTCGACGATTTGGCCGAAATCGCCCGGGCGAGCTACTCCGACGCGAAGGGACCGCTCAATCGAGCGCTCCTCCTGCCAAAGTTCCTCGGCAAGCGCTTCACGTTTGTCATGCCCACAGACAAAAACGGCATCCAGCTACCCGAAGTCCAAAGCGACTACGAGACCCACCACCCCGGCCAGATATTCATTCACCAGGTGCTCGCCAATCGGCGCGGATTACCGCTTTCCCTGGCGATCGTTTGGAAGCTGGTAGCCAACCGCCTCGCGCGCCCAATGGACGTCGTCGGCATCCCCGGCCACGTACTCATTCGGGTGCCTTCTGGACAACGGCGCATCTTGCTCGACCCATGTAACGACGGCCTTCCCGTGTCGCGCCGCGAGGTTCGCGAGTACCTCGAAGACTACGGCATACCGTTCGGTCCTAGCGTATTCGAACCCATGAGCGACCGGGCGATCATGCGCAAGCTGGTCTCTAATTATATGAAGAGCCTCGGAATGCGGCAGCTCTTTGGCCGCGCCGAAGAGCTGCTCCTTCTCCACGCCATTCTCGACGAATAGCCACGCGCCCAAGGAACGGGCAGATCGCACCATGATTCAAGTCATCCACTGCAGCACGTGAAGCTCCGTGCAAGCCAGGGCCGCGAGTTACGCGGCCCTCATCGAAGAGCAGCTCGGTCAATCTGTCGAGTTCACTCCAGGTCGCCGCGGACAGTTTGAAGTTATCGTAAATGGCTCCATCGTCGCCTCGCGCAAGGGCGGATTGATCGCCAAGCTCACAAAGCGCCCGTGGCCCAGCGAGGCCGAGGTGCTGGCGGCCGTTCGAAAAGCCCTCCCTCCATCACCTCCAAACAGCTGATTGCACAGCCCTTCGGCTTCCGGCCACCCACCGGCAGCTCTCGTTGACTCGTCCGCCTCGAACCGGTCACGACGGACCCAACTGGCGACTCCTTGGGAGCTTAGAGAGGCGGCTCCGGCGGCCCACCCGGAGGGGTCTTCGGCGGAAACAGTGGCCGCAACTTGTCCTGGTCGAGGGCGAGCCCCGAGCGAACCCCCACATCGAGCTCGCTAAACAGCTTGCTGACCTCACCATGGGGCAGCGGCATGCGAAGCGCGAGTAGGTCGGCAAGGCGCCCAATAGGCACATCTGCTGGGATTGGAGGTATGGCCTGCCCTGGTAGAGCCCGCGCCGTTCGCACCTGTATCGCCCGCGCGAGGCTAAGCCGCATGGCCGCCTCGTCCTCGGGGTGGGCCCCGGTCTCAATCAGCCCCTGAGCGCGCACCTTGCGGTACTGGCGATCGGAATCAACCTCCTCCACTCGCACGCGGCCCAGGCCGATGAGCACGATCTGAAAGCTGCCATCCGCCAATCGATCGTGCCGGCCGATCTCGCCGAACCCTGCGATCTCGTCAAACGGTGGCGCGCCGAGGTGGTCGGTCTCGTGCCCCTCTTCGATGGTCCCAAGCACAAGCCGCCCGGGCCCATCCAAGCAGTCCTCGATCATCTGGATGTAGCGCGGCTCGAACACGCGCAATGGGATCACGGCGCCGGGAAACAGCCAGACATTAGGCAGCGGGAAGATCGGCATAATCTTCGTTCCTGCGTCCTCAGTTGGAGGCCAACTATTAGGTAGATCGGTAAAGTCCATCGATGGAGAGTCGTTCGCTATTCGTGAAAGTAGCGTTTACAGGGGGCGGTTAGGCAAGTGTCAGGATGACGGGAGCGTGGTCGCTGGGCTTCTCGCCTCCGCGAGCTTCCAGGTCGACATGCACATCCACAGCCACATCGAGCAGGGGTTGTGAAACCAAGAAGTGGTCAATACGCAGGCCCCGATTGTCGCGGAAACCCCGCGTTCGGAAATCCCACCAGGTGTAAATCTCGGGCTCTTCGTGGAAGTGCCGGAGGGCGTCGACCAACCCCAGATCCATGATCTTGCCAAGGGCCTCGCGCTCGGGCACGGAGCAATGTATTTTCCCCTCCCAACTCTCCGGGTCGTACACGTCACGCGCATCGAAAGTCACATTAAAGTCGCCGGTGACGATGACCTTTTCGGTGCGCGGCAAGTGCTCGTCAATGTAGTCGCGCAGAGCCTCCATCCACTCCATTTTGAATGCGAATTTGTCACAACCGACCTCTTTGCCATTCACTACATAGAGGTTGAGCAACATGAGGTCACCGACGGTGGCGGCCATTACGCGCGCCTCGTGGTCGAATCGCGCGTCGCCCAGACCGAGGTGGACGTCCTCAATGGGCTTCTTGGAGAGGATCGCCACGCCGTTGTACGTCTTCTGCCCGTGGAAAGAGACGTTGTAGCCTGCATCCTGCAGGATCCCCAGTGGGAATACGTCATCCATGGCTTTCGTCTCCTGCAGGCAGACGACATCCGGGGAGACGCGATCTAGAAATTCGAGGACGCGCGCCATACGAGCGCGAACCGAGTTGACGTTCCAGGTGACAATTTGCATGGGGGGATGATACCCGCTGCGCCCGAGTGCCTGTTACTTGCCGAGTGTGGTTTGTTGGCGAGAGACCCCGAAAAGGCCTATTCTAAAAGGATTCCTTGACCGATGAAAGAAAGGCCCTACCGTATGGGCCTCGAAACCTCCCAGCTATCTGGGGGGAATGCGCGCATCGCGCAACTCGAGAAGAAGACGACTCGCCGCCCGGAGTATGGGTGGCACGCGATCGGCCTGGCGCCCATCGCCCCCCAAACAATCCGACCGGTCGCCGCCTCAACACTCGTGGCGGCCCCAACAAGTCCCATAAAAACAATGGGCAGGAGGCGCGTTATCGCTGCCCAACAATCAAAAAGTGGAGGACGCCGTAGCGCTCCTCGCAATAGTGGCTCAAATCGGCTCAGCAACGAGAAGCGTGATTCCGCGCTAGAACTGAACCCCACCACGGACATCCCAGACATCGAGCTCTTTACAGAGTGGGATCTCTGCGACGAAGTCCAAGGCGCCATCGCCGGAATGGGAATCACCGTCCCCACTCCCATCCAGCGCCTGTCCGTTGGCCCCGTGCTCAAACGCCGGGACATCATCGCTAAGGCCGAAACCGGTACGGGCAAGACGCTCGCATTTGGCGCCGGCATGGTCAGCTTGATCGACCCCTCTCGTGCAACTGTCCTCGGGCTCGTCTTGTGCCCGACACGTGAGCTCGCATTGCAAGTTCACGACGTTCTCAAAGAGCTCGGCGACACACGCGGCATCAAAACGTGCCTCATTGTTGGCGGCGACCCGCCCCAGCCACAGGTCAAAGCACTGCAAGACGGCGCTCAGCTTGTCATCGGGACACCCGGCCGCGTAATGGACCTCTACAACCAGGGGTTCCTGTCCTTTCCCTGGACGGAGTTTGTCGTGCTCGATGAAGCAGACGAGATGCTTGAGATCGGCTTCATTGACGACATCAAAAAGATCCTCTCGTACACGCCTGACGAGCGCACCACGCTGCTCTTCTCGGCCACATTCCCGCCCGCGCTGCTGCGCTTGGCGCGCGACTACACAACCAACCCGCTCGAGATTGCAACCGCCAAAGGCCTTGCGACCGTTAGCCACATCTCACAAAACTGGATGAAGGTCAACGAGGACGACAAGTGCCTTGCGTTGACTCGCCTGATCGAGAACTCTGAGCCGGAAGACACATTCTTGGTGTTTGGAGACAGGCGCACGGATGTCGATCAACTGATTCGACGCCTCGAGCGCATGCCCTTCCCCTCCAAAGCGCTTCATGGTGGTTACGACCAAGCTTCTCGCACACGAGTGATGAATGCGTTCCGCGCGAAAGAGGTCAAGTGCCTCGTTGCGACCGATGTTGCCTCCCGCGGTCTCGACGTAAAGCACGTCAGCCACGTCATCAACTACGGCGTACCTAGAGATGTCTCCATCTACACGCACCGCATTGGCCGTACAGGTCGCGCCGGTGCAAAAGGGGCCGCGATCACGATGGTAACCCTTCGTGACCATGGACGCTGGATGGAGCTCTCGGGACAGATGAACTGGGACGTCGAAATGATGGAGCTCCCCGAACGCGGTGGCCGCGGTCGAAACGACGGGCGACGCGCGCGTCGCGACTCCGAGCCGAGAACGAGTAACCCCGAGTCCAAGCCTAAACGCGAAGAGCGCGGCGAACCCGTTCGCAAGTCTTCACGCCGCGAGGAGCAGCCTCGCGAGGAGGCCGCCCGCGAGGAGCGCCCCACCCGGTCCGCACGTGCATCGGAGCCGATACGCCAAGAGCGCGGCGAACCCGTTCGCAAGTCCTCACGCAGAAGGGACGCCGAACCGGGACAGGCCGCCGCTCCCCAAAGGGACCGAGACGAGCAACCGCGCCGCAGCGTGCGCGCACAGAATAGCGAAGCAAAGCCCAGCAACGAGCGAGGCGAGCCTGTACGCAAGTCGACCCGTAGCCGCGACCAAAGCGAAGAGCCCAGCCGTCAACAGCGCGACGAGCCCGTTCGCAGGTCGACCCGACGCAGGGAGACCGAGCCGACGCAAGACGCCGCGCCCAAGAAGGACCGGGACGAGCAGCCCCGCCGCAGCGTGCGCGCACAGGCCAGCGAAGCCAAGCCCAGCAACGAGCGAGGCGAGCCCGT
>CALBMX010000016.1 GCA_937896235.1 uncultured bacterium | reverse complement strand
AGCAGAGGTCCCACAGACCCTCTGTTCCTTTTAATCACAGTCCAAGCTACTAATAAGGTTCACCTCGCCATTCGAAATATGAGTGACATGTCAACGAAGCGTCGCATACGCCGTACTCCCGAGCAAATCATCGCAGATCTTGAAGCCAAGATTGCGCACGTAAAGGCTCGGGCTGTTTCTAAGTCCGCAAAAAGAACGGAGTCGGTGAAGACTACAGTCGTTGCTATTCGCGCGATGGACAAGGGGATGAGGCTAGCTGAAGAGGAGGGGGATACGAAACTACATCAGCTTCTCTCTAAATCTAGAACGACCCTCTCTAGCTATCTCGAAAGCAAAGGGATTCGTGCGCCAAAGGAGCGTTTGCCATTGGGCCTCGAGCTCTCTTAGCGGGCCCGTTGGACGGCATCGCTTTCCGGTTGGCAAGCACGTCTCGTCTAGCAAGACGCCGTAATGTCCCCTTGGCTGCGCCTAATCGGGTGTGTAGGCATTCCCGCATGGGGGATGTTTGGATGCCGAGCGGGACGCTGCTGTCTTGACGGACCCTCGTATGGAAGGGTCTTGTCAACCTCTTTGCTACTCTACATTTTTTGTGGCCTTAAGAAGATAGAAGTGGCGCTCGCGGGGTATGAACTTAGCTCGACGGACATAACCAGATATCTACGTGGATTGATCACCTGGAAGGGCGGCACAGCCCACGAGTTGACATCTGGAGCATTGCTGCGGGGTCCACGGGGATTCTCCCCTTGACGTCTCATCGAATGAGTCGACTCTTCTCGGGGTCACATGATTCCTGGGGTGTTCGAGGCCTGGACTAGCCCAAGAAGTGCTCTTCTAGCTAGCCCGTTGCCTCGGACGAAGCCTGTAGGTTGGGAGCCACCGCGGTGGCAATGCAAGTCATTGTCTTCCCTTGGTGAATGAGCGCCTTGTGTTTTCGGTACAACCGGGCTTGCGCCTTCTAGGAATTGTCGATCAACTCCAGACTCACTTTCTCATGCCGGTTTTTGAGTCGAAGCGAAACTTTCGGCGTTCGCGGCCTTGGCGACGCTTCTGACTAGTCGAGTCTTCGCTTGGATCGAAGCCCTAGTAGCTCAAAAGATGGGGAGCGTTATTGAGGCCGATAAGCTAGGGCCCGATGCCTGCCGCCGTGATCGGATGGATTCCGCGAATAGCACGATGGGGCTTTATGTTTGGCCACAGCGGGGTCTTCTCGGCCAACACCGTCATGCTTTTCTCGCGCTTTTTTATAGATGGCTAGCCTGAGACAGAGCTGGAGGGGGGCAGCACCCTAGTGTGTGCCTCGTGAGCGAGCTTCTGCTTAGGAGCCCAGTCGATGCGCATGTCCGCCCTGTGCGTAATGCGAGGGGGTGATCCTTCCTATGTCGAATCACAAAGCTACCTTGGTGTTCTTTAGCATTCGTCTCGACGACGTGGGCGCCTGATCGAGTGCAGCTTTGACCACCTCGCCTCGGGATCTTCATGGGGTCTCTTCAACGTTGTTGGGTCACCCAAGCGCAAGAGCTTGGCCATGCCGTTCGCGTCCATGTGGTCCTCATTGCATGCGGGCCAGGCTTGGTCGGAGTCTGCGATAGCGAAAGGACCTGGCAACGCACTCCTTTAGTGGTCAAGAGGAGAGGAAGCCCAAAACGGTGGCCCACCTCATCGGGCAGACGATCTCGCTGAGTTTTAGGACGTGCAGGAGCTGGGTGTCGCAGGCGGGGGGGGCTACTTTGGAAAGCGTGGCTCGGAACGGCCCACCTCGGCAGCTGGAATCGATATGGCGTCTTTGGGAATGCCAAGGCCGTTGCGCTTGTGTCACGCTCTCATGGGGAGGCGTCTCTCATGCGGAACTACGCCTTGACCGGGTTTCCTTGAACTCACAGCGCGCTCCCCTAATCTTGAAAACCAGGTCTACACCCCTTGACTGGTGCGAAGAAGTGGGGGTGGGCACTTCGAGCTGGACTCCTATTCCCCAGCCAACCCGCTATGGTCGTTTAGGGCCCAAGAATAGTCCAAGTACGACAAGTTTGCTCCGAGTATCCAATCTCCACCGGAATCGCCTGCATACTGCAAAACGAACTGGCGGACACTTCCAGCGTCGCGGTCGAAGTCGGTTTGAAACCAATCGAAAATACCCGAAAGCTCAAGTCGATTGGACTCCTGAATCAGGTGGTTTCTCTCCTCGTCCAGAACAAAGGCGCGCATGGCGTCGTCGAGCTGCTGTTCAATTTTCGTGGCCTCAAAAGCCTCCGCTAAAATGGGCGGGCAGCTGACGGAAGCGCAGTTGATAGCCGCGTGAACTCGGGCGTCTTTGAAGCGAGGTCTAAGGATTTGATGCTCCAAATCGCCAAAACTGAGGGGCTCACCGCTGCCGTCCGGGTTGTGAGACCCCATGGGGATCAACGGAAGGTCCCAGACCAAACCAAAAATGGTACCGCCCAAATCGCGGATACTCTCAATCGGATAGTGGTCGAGGATCAAACGCAAGATATGGGCGTTGTAGGTATTGATCCAGAATGCAAACTGCTGCGGTTCCGTCCAAAGGGCCAGCTCTTCCGGGCGAACGGCCTGTACCCCAGCCAAATAGCGATTAAGTAGGTCGGACTCCTTGGCGAGGTTCGCGTAGTCCACACCGGCGCGACTGACGTGTGAGGCCAGGACTTGAGTGAGTAGCTGGTGGCTGTGGTCGAATGGAGCTGGGGTGAGGGCTTGAGTAGAGACTAACAGGAGCGCTGGCCCCTCCGCGGCACAAGAGCAGGCGCAAGCCGACAGTGCTGAAGTGGCGACGATAGCAAGGGTGAGTTTCATGGCTACAGGTTACGGAAGGGGCTCGCCAAGGCGATTCCTAAAGGGAAAGGTTCTTGTCAAACCTACGGAGAGCTAACAGAGGTGCGGATCTTTCGGCATGTCACGCTAGAATCCTCGCGAGCAGTCCGCCAACTTTTGCCACGCATCGGCCGTAGTCGTAGTCTCTTTCACTTTCCACCCCTACTCTCTTTCGGAATGACCAGTTTTACTTCTCCCAGCGCGTCTTGGGTTCCCGAACTTCGAGCCGCGATGGCCGAGGTGATCGTCGGCCAGGCGGACCTCGTGGAAGGCCTGCTCCTCGCATTGCTTACCGGCGGTCACGTCCTCCTCGAAGGAGTTCCAGGCATCGCCAAGTCCTTGGCCGTCTCCTGCTTGGCAGAGGCGCTTGACGGCGAGTTCTCGCGCCTCCAGTTCACGCCTGACCTCTTGCCCTCGGACTTGATCGGCTCGGAGATCTACAACGCCAAAGAAGCCACCTTTGAGGCGCGTAAAGGGCCGGTGTTTGCCAACTTCGTTTTAGCGGATGAGATCAACCGCGCACCGGCCAAAGTGCAGTCTGCGCTTCTAGAGGCGATGCAAGAGGGCCAGGTCTCGATCGGTGGTGTGAGCTTAGCTCTCCCTAAGCCTTTCTTGGTACTTGCGACGCAGAATCCGATCGAGCAAGAGGGGACTTACCCCTTGCCAGAGGCGCAGCTCGATCGCTTCGCGATGAAGCTGATCGTCGACTATCCCAACCCCGAAGAGGAGCTGGAGATTCTTGATCGAATGGGCCGCACGTCCGCTGTGACTCACGTCAAGCAGGTCGTGTCTTTGGAGTCGGTGATGCAAGCCCGAACAGAAGTTGATGCGATCGCCTTGGATCCGCGCCTCAAGCGTTACATCGTCGCTATCGTTGAGGCGTCGCGCCGACCGGGGGCCTCCGGAATGCCCGAGCTCGAAGGTGCGATTCTGATCGGTGCCTCGCCGCGCGCGACCATTACACTCTCACTTGTTTCGAGAGCTCTCGCATGGCTCAAGGGTAGAGACTACGTCACTCCAGGGGACATCAAGGCAGTTGCCCACCGCGTTCTTCGCCACCGGGTCGTGCCCAATTACGAGGCCGAAGCGGAGGGCATCGATGCGGATGCACTCGTAGACCGCTTGCTAGAAGGCGTTCCTGTCCCCTAGAGCGCGCTGTGTTTGCAAGGAAAAGAAAGTCCGGTGATGGGCATGGCGACCGTGCCCCCAAAGACCGGAGTGGCGACGCCGCAATCGGCCCCGCGCTCATGGCGCGGGTTAAGGCGATTCGTATTCGAACGCACCGCTTGGTTTCCAGCGCTTTAGCCGGCGGTTACAAGAGCTCCTTCAAGGGGGCGGGGATTGAGTTTGAAGAGGTTCGCGCGTATCAGATCGGGGACGATGTGCGGTCTATCGATTGGAAGGTGACGGCTCGCAAAGGCACACCTCAAGTGAAGACGTTTCGAGAGGACCGTCAGCTAACGTTGCAACTTCTGGTCGATACCGGCCGCTCCCATGATTTCGGCACAAGGCGCGTTACAAAGCGCGAGCTTGCAGCCGAGTTTGTCGCTTTGATCTCGTATGTCGCTTTGGCGACACGCGATCGTGTTGGCCTGACCCTTTTCGGGAATGTGACTGGATTGCACCTCGCTTCGGGCCGGACGAGCTCTCATATCAACCGCTTGATTCGGGAGGTTATCGCGGCCGAGCCCACTCTAGGTCCGAGCGACTTCGCGCACATCTTGGAAGAGCGAGTTCGCGACCGCTCCCGGCACTCCCTCATGTTTCTCATCAGCGATTTCCAAGGTCTACTGTCAGCCACCGATGAGGAGAGAGAGCGTGTGCGCTCCCTGCTGGTCATCCTTGGCGCGCGGCATGATGTGATTGCAGTTCCTCTCGAGGATCCGTTTGAATCGGAGCTGCCGAGCGCGGGACTACTCGAATTAGATGATCCCGTGAGCGGTAAGCGCACTCTCCTGGATTCGTCTTCAAAGCGGGTTCGGGAAGAGTGGGCAGGGGTTGCTAAGGAGCGGCGGGCGATGTTGGACAAGCTCCTTCAGCGCTGCCGAATCGGGGTTATCCGACAGTCTACAGATGGCGACATCGCTCAGCCGATCGTGCGGTTCTTTGAGGGTCGCGCTCGCGGTCAGTCCACGGCATCTTTCCTGGGAAGGAGGTCGAAATGACAATCCACTATTCCATCTCGCGGAGCCGTCGTCTTGCTACCGCCTTCGCCGTCTGTGCACTGAGCTCTTGGAGCATCGCTGGGGACGTCACCGCAAAGGTCATCTTGCCGATTTCACTAGAAGTCGAAGTCGGCGCTCCTTTTGAAGTGGTGTTGGAGGGTCGCCTCGTGGTGGACGCAACTCCCAAAGGTCCACCTCGGGGAGGAGATATCTTTGCTGTCGAGCGGGAGGCGCGCTCGCAGCTAGCGGAGCTGTTTGAAGTCTCTCCATTCTCGGAGGAGACCCTCGACTACTCCTGGACGATCTTGTCCGCCGGCAAGCCCGTCATCGATGTCGAAACAGACGGAGGGGAAGACGGCCCCAGGACACTTGTCGTGCGCTCGAAGTGGACTTTAGCATCCCTCGAAGCAGGGGAGCGAGCACTCCCGATGCCGGCGTGGGAGGGCATTGAAGTGCAAGGCGCGGAGCTGATCCTCTTTCGATCGCTTCTCGCAGAGGCCGAGGACGAGGCGAGGCCACTTGCAGGTTTTCCTGAATTGCCACCGCTACGAGTGGACGGGGAGCAGACCGAAGCTTGGATGTACATTGTGCCCGGAGCCGTGCTCATCTTGCTCGCTGGCTTTCTGTTAGGGCGCCGCTCTCGAGCTGAGACACGCAAAGACCCGAAGGCGCTCCGTCAGAGCATTGATGCAGAACTTGAATCTCTACGAGGGCTCGCTGCACCGGGCACAAAAGCTAGCTCGGATGAAATCCGGGCCGGCTATTTCGCACTCACACGCCTTGTCCGCGTGAGTGCCGAGCTTCGCTCTCCTCACGTGGCTTCCCTCGTTCGTGTTGGCATGACCGACATGGAGTGGGCCGAGGCCGTGGGTGCTTCGGACGAAACCCGCGAGCTCTTCGCCGAGGCCGGCTTTATTAAGTATGGCGGCGATTTGGCAACGTGCTGGGGACTCGCGGAGAGGTTGGCAGTCGTCACCTCCCTGTGTGCCGACGATCAAGTTGCGAGGGGGGGGGCGTGATCGCTATTATCCAAGTGGCCGAGCGCTCTTCGGCCCCCGTTCGTTTGGAGCTCTTTGGGGACTTGGGCCTTGCGGACCCCATTTTTCTGGCCGGTATCCCTCTTGTCCTATTTGCGTTCTGGTTTGGTCGCGGGCGTGCCGGGTTGCCCACTCTTCGCGTTCCATTCGGGTCCTCGGGGGCGCGGCTTCCCGTCTCCCTGCGCCAGCGCTGTTTGTTCTTACCCGGCCTCCTCGAGATCAGCGCGGCGGTACTTCTTATGGTCGCTCTCGCGAGACCCCTCAACTTCAATATTCTGCAAACGGTGACGTCGGAGGGGGTTGATATCGTTCTCGCTGTGGACCGCTCGAGTTCGATGCAGTTCAAGGATTTGGATGCAGGCCGGAATCGATTGGAAGTTGTGAAGGAAGTTGTTGGCGACTTTGCCGAGCGCCGAATGACGGACCAGGTCGGTGCGAGTGATAATATTGCGCTACTCTCTTTTGCGGGCTTTCCCGAGCTTCGCTGTCCCTTTACCCTCGATGTGGACGCGCTTCGTGGCTTCCTCGACAAGGTCGACTTGGCGCGCTATGAAAGTGAGGACGGCACCGCAATCGGGGCGGCTCTTGCGAAGGCGGCGACACTACTCAACGAGACCGGTGGCGAGTCACGTGTTCTGGTCTTGCTCACCGATGGCGAAAATACGCGAAGCGTGATCACTCCCGACGAAGGCCTGCGGATGGCTAAAGAGTTCGGAGTGCGTGTCTACACGATTCACGCCGCTAGGCTTGTCATGGGGATTGACCAATACGGCCGCCAGCTCTCCAGCGCGGGTGAACCCGACACGAGCTTGCTCGAGCGAATAGCCAAAGAGACCGGCGGGCGTTTTTATCGCGCTCGTGACCTTGATGGTTTGGAGCAGGTCTACGCGGAGATCGAAGAGCTTGAGCGCACACCTCGGGTCGAGGAGCAGCGGGTCGAGACCCGCGACCTCTATCCGAAGGTGCTTCTTTTGGCGATCGCCTTAGGTGTGATCGGTCGGACGCTTTCGGCCTTTGGGTTGCGGAGGACGACATGATCGGCCTGCTCGGTTTTGACTTGTTACGCGCCGAATTGTGGCCTCTGTTTGGCCTCTGCCTCTTGTCAGCCCTCCTGGGCATGGCAGCCCTTGCAGCTCGGCAAAAATCTCGGGAGCGACTAGCCGACCGCGACTTGCTCCCAACACTTTGCGTGAGTTTTTCATCCAATCGGGCGCGACTCCGGATTGGGCTGGAAGCATCGGCCCTCGGGCTTGCCGTCTTCGCTATTTTGGGTCCGGTTCGAGGATACACCGAAGTTCCGGTCGTGCGCAAAGGGCTGGACATCGTGATTTGCCTCGACACATCACGCTCGATGTTGGCTCGCGATTTGTCGCCTGATCGGCTTGAGCGAGCGCGACGCGAAGTGGGTGATCTACTAGAGAATTTAGCAGGGGATCGTGTTGCGCTTGTGGCATTTTCGGGGGTTGCCCGGGAGGTCGCACCGCTGACCCGCGATCGCAATGCTTTGAAAGGATTTCTGAAGCGCGTCTCTCCCGAGGACAACCGTGTGGGGGGCACGAGCCTCGGGGCGGCATTGGAGTATGCGCTTACCATTTTTGATGGCCGAACCGGTGCGCACGAGGCGATCGTGGTACTAACGGACGGGGAGGATCTTTCGGGCGAGGGCTTGGAAGTAGCTCGTCGCGCCAAGGAACAGGGGATTGGAGTCTATGTGGTTGGACTTGGAACGGAGCAGGGTGGCAAAATCCCAATCGTGGGTCCCGGTGGCGCGGAGTATTTCTTGCGTGGACCCGATGGGGAGGAGGTCGTGACAAAACTCGATCGCGAGAGCCTTGGCCAGCTGGCAACGGTTACCGGAGGCGCATTTTTGACGACTTCGGATTCGCCGAGTCCACTCGCTGAGATCTACTCCAAGCGGATAGGGAAACTCGATCGCCGGGAGATGGGGGGGAGTGATGAGAAGGTTCCTCACGACCGTTTTCAATGGGCACTGGTTCCAGGTGCTCTCTGCGCATTACTTGCACTAGGTTTGCGCGAACGCAGGTCTGCGCGGGCCATAGCAAGGCAGCTAGCAAAGGGCCTTCGCACGGCTGGAATCGTCCTTTTCCCTCTATTTGTCCTTACTCTCGGAGAGCCGATTTTGCACGCGCAGGACGGACCCGAGCCGGTGGAGATCGCGGCCCCATTTGATGACCCGGATCCGCAAGCTGCGGTCGTCCTTGCGCATGTGATCGAGTGCGCCGAATCGGATCGCTTAGAGGAGGCGCTTTTGTGGCTCAATTTCTCTTTGGGAATTGAGCCCGATGACATCGAGAAGGTCGCGTCTTCGGAAGTGTTGACCGCGTCTGCGGAAGTGGAGAGGCATCGCTTTGTGTGGTCGGATCTCGAAAAGGCGCACCTGCGTTACGCGAAGGGGATCGTGTTGGACCGCCTTGGAATCACCAGTAAGGCGACGAGTGAATTTCTCGCCGCTGCGGCGCTCGCTGGGCCCGGGGACTTGCGCGCGCGCGGGCTTTACAATCGAGGTACGATTCGCCTTGTCGAAACCGAGGCGAAGCGCGCTGGTTTTATCGCCGATGCCCAGAGTCAAGGGGCGGGCTCGCCTCCCCTCCCACCAACTCCCGGGGTCCAAGAAGAGGAGCCCGAAGATCCGATCGAGGTTCTGCGTGAGGGGTATGGAGCGGCCCGCGAGTTACTCGTGGAGAACATGAAGGTGGATCCTAATCATGTCGATACTCGCGCCAACTTGGAGCTAATCGTGCGCCGGTTGAGGGAGCTTGACGAGATGGAGAAACAGGAACAAGAACAGGAACAACAAGATCCGGAGAACTCGGAAGAGCAAGAGGACTCGGATGAGAAGAAGGACGACCAACCTAAGGACGACCAACCCGAGGACGAGCAACCTAAGGACGAGCAACCTAAGGACGAGCAACCTAAGGACGACCAACCCGAGGACGACCAACCCGAGGACGACCAACCCGAGGACGAGCAACCTAAGGACGAGCAACCCAAGGACGATCAAGAAGTGGAAGAGCCGGAAACTCCCGATGAAGAACAACAGCAACCCGCGCCGGAACCCATGAAATTGGAGGATATGACTCCTCAAGAATTAGCCCGCCTCCTCGACAGCTTGGAAGATCTAGAGAAGGAACAGGCGAGCTTGGAAAAGCGCCTGCAAGGGGCCGGGCAAATTCCCGTGGCAAAGGATTGGTAGGAGAAACAGATGAGTGACTGGAAACAGATTTGGATTTTTGGCTTGCTGGCCGCGCTACTGCTCTTGACGCCAGTAGCTGCGGGGCGATCAATGGGTGACCCTCGTGTCACCGTGCAGCTGAGCACGGGGATTGCGAAGTTAGGTGAGCCCGTTGTGATCATTGTGAAGGTCGAGGGGACTCTCGACGGTTCGATCGGCGAGCTCCCCAAGACCAAAGGTTTGGCGATTGGGCCGGTCTCTGGACCTAAAACAGAGCGCATGTCTACGTTTCGAAATGGGCGCGTCTCCGATAGCCTCTCGGCGACTTGGTATATCTCGGTGGTGGCCTCCGCTGAAGGCGACTTTGAGATCCCGCCCTTCCTGATTTCCGCGGGGGGGGCCACCTATGAATCCCAACCGCTGCCCCTTCAAATTCGCAGGGATATGCAAGGTGCTGATCTCGGCCTTATGAGCGTGGAGATCTTCCCTTCAAAGCTAGTCGTTGGCCAGCCGTTTGAGGTCGTCGTCACCTTTGGCTGGGATCGCGCCATCGCAAGCAAGATCAATATCAGCGACCTCTCCCTACCGTGGTGGGGGCAGCTGCCTGGCGCGATCGAGATTGAAGGAAGTAGTGCTCGAAAACTCGGGCGCGACTATGCCGAGAGCCTCCTGAATAACAAAACGCTAGTTGAAGTGGAGCGGCTCGGAGTGACCGAGGTACGCGGATCTTCCTTTGAGACGTTTCAGCTGAGGAGGAGTTTCCTGGCGACCTCTCCAGGGAGAGTTCTAATCCCCTCTTCGCACCTTACCTTCGGGCAGCGGAAGGCGACAGGATTCCTTGCGCCTAGGGTTCCCGATGAGCTGTTCTACGTCGCTGCGAAGCCATTGGAGCTTGTCGTCGGGACGATCCCCGAAGAGGGCCGTCCCGACAGCTTTGTCGATGCGGTTGGGTCAGTCTCGGTTCGCGCTGAAGTGGATAGGCGCGAAGTGAGCGCTGGCGACTCGATCAAGCTCCGGGTGGAGTGGACGGGGGATGGAAACTTGGAGTTCTTTACTCTGCCGAATCTCTCCCATTCGGCGGGGCTTGACGGAATCAACTTCTATGGCGCGACGGACGAAGTCAAGGAGCGTGGCCGGCGCGTGAGCGTGTTTGACCTGGCCCCTCAGTCCGAACACGTTAGGGAGCTTCCATCGATTTCACTCGTCTTCTACAACCCCGAAACGGAAATCTTCGAGACCGTTGCGACCAAGCCCATCTCGATTCGAGTGCACGCGCTTGAGGGAGTGGGCGGGCTCGAAGACAGTGACTCTCCAACCGTATCCGCCGACATCCGAGATATCCTAACGGGGCCGCTTTCGAGCGGTGGAGGCCGGGGGACTCCGGACTCGAAGTTCCCCTACAAAGCAGGAGGCGCACTGGGCGGTGTGCTCTTCGTTTGGCTCGGATTGCGCAGCCAAGTTCGCCGGGTCGGCGACCCCGCCGCGCCGCTTGCGCGCAGGCGGCGCGCCGCGGGCCGTGTGCTGCGCCGGGCGCTGAAGTCGGCGCAGACGTCGCAAGAGAGGGCGGGTGCGTTTAGCGCCTTCCTCGGGGCGAGAAGTGGTGAGAGCGCCAATGCTTGGATCGGCCGAGACCTTAGTGCGCTTGGTGATGATCAGGTCGTGCAGGAGTTGGCATCACTTATTCGTGAGCTTGATCACGCTGTTTGGGCAAAAGATGTAACGCAAGGTCCAGCCGATCATGAGTTGATAAGCATGGGCCGAAAAATGGAATCCTTGGATATGGAACAACTCGTAGCATCTCTACGTGGAGCGTCACGATGAGAACACTCTCCAAGGGGGTTGTCCTCGTGCTGGCTTTACTCCTGATGGCCGGCCCTAGCTTCCCACAGAGTTCGGCCGAGTCCGCATACCGGGCGGGTGACTACAAAAGTGCAGAGGCACATTGGGCTGCGGAGCTAAGCGAACTCTCTGCCGTAGAGGGACGAGGTGCACTCCTCTACAACATGGGGAATGCAGCATTTCGCGATGGCCGTTACCTCGAAGCTGTCGCGCGCTACACCGGCGCCATCGAGGAGTCCCCACGCTCCGAAGACTACTGGGCCAACCTAGAGTTGGCACGTTCTCGTGCCGGTTTGGATGCAGCGGATCGCGGCGACCTAGCGGCGACGGCGGAGCGCCTCTACACCATGTTTAGGCTCTCGGAATTAGAGCTACTTGCCTATGCACTTATCGGTCTCTTTGCCGTAGCCCTGTTTGTCGAGGCCCTTCGCGGAGGGCGCCTTCCACGGGTCGTTTCCTTCGTGCTGCTCTTCGCTTTACTCTCCATTTCCGGGCTCCGATTTTTGCGTGGGGAGAAAAATCTTACAAATCGCGTTATGGTGATCTCTGAGGGTGGAGCTTCGTTGCGAAGCGAGCCATCTCCAGACTTGCCGGTCATTTTACAGCTGAATCCAGGGGCAGTCGTAGGGCGCAAAGACTCCCTATTGGGGTGGATTCAGGTGGAGTGCAAAGGGACTTCTGGGTGGCTTGAAGAGCGACTTGTTTTCCCACTCGACAGGAATTGAATCGACGGCATGGCAAGTTGATTTTGAGAAAGTCGAGCTGAGCAAGAGCTCTACGAATTCGTGATTCCCTTCGAGTCAAAGTCGTGGTCTGATTGAGTTATGACGACTCCCTCGCACCACATTTTTGTTTGCACTACAAGCCGCCCAATTCCCAGCGGGCCCTCTTGCTCTGGTGCGGGTAGCGGCCAAGTTTTGAACGCGCTTCCCATGCTCCTCATGGACCTCGGAATTGAGAACGTCCAAGTCAATGGATGCACTTGCCTTGGGCCCTGTGAAGTGGGTGCCAATATGGTGATTTACCCGGAGGGTATTTTCTATCGCAAGGTCAACCCGTCGAACATTCGGGAGCTGCTTGAGTCCCATTTTGTGAAGGGAGAGGCCTTTGCACCGCTCCTTGTCTCCTAAGGAAGGAGACGCGGAAAACGAGGTGCGAGGCGCCCTCTCAGAAGAGCAGGTGGAAGAGCTTCGGGGTTGGACCCATCTGGCTTAGACGACTCTCCCGCCCTAAGGCAAAGAGGTCACCGGAAGGGAAAGCTGGATAGGGAGTCGGGCTCTTCTGAGCTGGCGAAGCGCTGACTGGCATCTGCGCGCGCGAAGGGCTTTCACGCCCACCCCCACACGGACGAGGGGCGTCCTGCGTAGCATCCGATGAAAGTCGCCTTGAAAGTTCTGTACAGGCCCGTTCTCTTGATAGGGGCCGGGAAGGTAGGCTAGCACTCCCCTGCAGCCCGAACTCCACCGGCCTTCGCCTGTTGTTCCCACTGCCCCTCTTGTCCTTCCCGCTCCGAAAGCCAATGCGCCTGCCCCGAAACCATCCTCGCCGATTGCGCCTTGCTCTCTATAGGCGAATGGCTTCGCTTGTAAAGGTCTGTGGTGTGGTCTGCATCAGTCTACTGCTTTGCACTTGCTCGGGAGGACAGCCGGGGAGCTCTGCATCTGCGCAGGGGCACGGTGTTTTAGTGATCGCAGTCGACGCTCTTCGAGCTGATCACATGGGGATCTTCGGCTATGACCGAAATACCACACCGGTGATGGATGAACTCTGCGCGGGTGCAGTTGCATTTGAAGATACGTGGTCAGCGGCGCCAAGTTTGCTCCCTGCGCATTGCGCTCTTCTCACGGGAAGTGACCCCAATGTGTCGCGGAGACTTTTTCTCCTGGAGAGTGAGGTCGCGGACGAGTCTCGTTTTGAAATCAAGGATCAGACTCCGCATGCGGCGGTGACGTTTTTGAGCGCGGGCTATCGGACTGCAGCTTTTGTGGATCACGCGAAGCTCAATCCCGTGCTGGGCTTTGGTTCTGGTTTTCAGGAGTACTCGCCGATTGGCAAAGTAAACCCGGGGACTGGTTTAGCTGGTAGCGATGTTGGACTTGCGGGGACCTCTCGGCGCCTCCTGGACTGGGCGCGCGGACTCGATAGAGACCAGGATTGGTTCTCTTACCTACAAGTCTCTGACCTTGAGCGTGTTTGGAATCACTCAGACCCCGCCGCGGACGGCTACTTTGAGCCCCGGCCAGGTATGTCGAACGTGCCGCCGATCTCGAATGACGCCGAGGCCTTTTTCGCGCAACCACGCTCGCGCTGGACGGGGGGCGCCGTGTCTCTTGGGCAATACGAGGCTCGCTACGACGGGCGGCTTCATCGGCTCGACCAAGAGCTTGGAGCTCTCTTCGAGGACCTGCGCCGTGCGGGCCTCTGGGAGAACACTACGATTTGTATCGTGGGTAGTTTCGGCGTGCAGTTTGGCGAAGCTGGCCTAATTTTAGATCACGGACTTTATTCAAGCGCGGATCTGCGCGTCCCGCTGATCATAAGGCCATCTACAGGCAACGAGTTTGACTCCGGTCACACCTCCACCAACCTAGCGAGTACGGAAGATGTGATTCCCACTCTGCTGGAGCTCTCGGGAATCCCTGAACCCCCTGGAATGGTAGGGGTCTCCCAAGTTCCGAGCCTGGTCGCTGGGGGGAAGCCGTCCCGAACTTTTGCATTTGCATCCTGCGGCTATCAAGAGGGAGGCCTGGTTGTCGGGCCGCAATATGCACTTGAGCAGGTCTTTCCAGGTCAAACCCTTGGTGTTCACGGCCCCGGACTGACGCGCGGCTGGTTTGGTGACGAGGAAGAGCACCCGACCGCGATGCGTGAACGTTTTTACGACCGACGCCTGTACCCGCTACCCAACTACAGGCTCCAGGACGAATTTTTGGAGCGCACGGTACCCGACGACGAAAAGAAGCTCTTGAAGGAAGCTGCCATCGATCGCTACTTCTACTCCGGAATGGCCCGGAGGGTTTTGCATGGCCCAAAATGGCGGCGTGAAGAGACCGTTGAACCCTCGGTCATAGACAAACTGGTCGAGCTAGAGTTCCTGAGCGGTAAGCCATAATGCGGATCCTAGTGGTCACCTTGCGCTACCCACCCTATGTCCAGGGAGGGTATGAACTCCTCACGCGGGACGCGGTCATCGGTTTGCGGGAAATGGGGCACCAGGTCTCTGTCCTTTGCGGGAAGGGGAAGGCGCTCAGTGGGCAGGCTGATACGTTTGCAACGCTGGAACCCGCGGTGGACGGCGGCGAAAACTTATTCGAAGTGGACCGCCATTCTTCGCCTATGGAGCGTGTGCGCTCGCACTACTTTCGACCCTCGAACTACGCCGCCACAAGTGCGGCAATCCGAAGTTTTCGGCCAGAGCTCGTGCTCTATTTTAATTTAGGTCTGGCCTCCCTGGCACCCCTCGTGGCCGCGCGGATGAACCGTATCCCCTGTCTCGGTTATCTCTGCGATCGGTGGGCGGAGAACCTGTGGCTCACGGAGGTGAAAGGAAATGCGAACAAGAGAGGGCGGCTTCCGCTCCTACGGGGAATCTGGACGGGGGTACGTGCAGTCGCGGGATTGTCCCCCTCGCTTTGTGCGAGTGATTGGATACGTCGCCGGCTTATTGCGAGTGGAGTTCCTCCACGTGGCGTCGAGGTTTTACCGACGGGCCTCTCTCCCCAAATGGACAGCCTGGTTCGCAGCATACAGAGCCCTCGATCACGTAAGCAAGGGGAGCGTTTACGTGTGATATGCACCTCGATGATGTGGCATGGGAAAGGCCAGCACATCCTAGTCGAGGCTTTTGGGAGGGCTGTCGCTGAAGGACTTGATGCCGAGTTGATTCTCGCCGGTGCCGATGCTGGAGGTGGGGAATACGAAGCGCGCCTGGTGGAGCTTACCAAAGAGGGCCGTATAGTCGATCGAGTGCAGTTTGTGGGGCTGCTCCCTCCCGAAGAGCTGTCACTTCAGCTCGCCAGTTGCCACGTTTTTGTCTTGCCAAGTCTCTGGGGAGAGCCATTTGGGCTGTCTACGATCGAGGCGATGGCACACGGATTATGCACTGTGGTTTCCGACTCAGGGGCTTCCCCTGAGCTTGTAGGGGACACGGGCGTGGTTGTAAAGACAGGCGAGATTGAGGCCCTAGTACGCGTGCTTCTTGTCTTAGGCGGAGACGAGGAGCGAAGGGCTCTCCTAGGCCAAAGGGCTCGCGCAAGAGCCCTGGAGCAGTTTGGTCGAGAGCGGTTCCTTAAGAGGCTTGAGAGTGGGTGCCTCAGTGTGGCCCATGGTGGGCAGCTAACTCTGAGTCTGGACGCCGATCAAGCGGGAGCCACCCATTGAAAGTACTCTTTGTTACGAATGGTTTCCCCCCGCGCGGTCGCTGGGGAACGGAGTTCTACACTTGGCAACTCGTGGGTGGACTTGTCGAGCGCGGCATCGAGGTGACGATTCTGCATCCTGTTCGCGATGGCAGCAAACCTCGCTATGCCCTCGAACATGTACACGCGAACCTGCCATCGATACCTGGTGGATCTCGAGAGGTCCCTGTCTACCTCTTGCACAACGCCGGTGATCCCACGAAGGCCTTTCGGACCAGCTATATCGACTCCGAAGTCGACATGATCTTTGATGAAGTCCTCGCAGCAGAGAGTCCGGATATCGTGCACTTCACTTATTTACTTTGGGGACTTTCAGTCAACTTGCCGGTGGTTGCAAAGCGGCGTGGCATACCAACGGTGGTCACGCTGACGGACTACGGTCTGCTTTGCCACCGCGGGCAGATGTTCTCTTCTGAGCTCAAGGCCTGTCAAGGTCCGCACTCCCCTGCGGTCTGTGCGAAGTGCATCCGAACTCCCTCTAAGTACGACGGCAGTCCTCTTGGTGTGTTCATCCGTCGGCTCGCGGTTCAAACGATCGCGGCGCTTGGCGGGCTCGGCAAAGTCGTGACCGAAAAGGACCTAGCGTTACGCGAATCCGAGGTGCGCTCGTGCCTAGAAACCGTCGATCGATTCCTAGCGCCGACTAAGGTCTTCGAGCGTATCTTTGGGGAGTGGGGCATTCCCAAGGAGAAGCTCTCCCATCTTATCTATTCGTTTGACGACCGCCCCTATGCGATCGCCCGACCGGCGCCGATTCGGGCGCATCCGGCCTCTCCGATCCGTTTCGGCTTCATGGGACAGTTCACACCTCATAAAGGTGTGGAGACGCTTTTAGAGGCTGTCCGCCTCATGCAAGCTCGCCTTCCCGAATCAGTGGAGCCGTGGTGTGTACATCTATTCGGGCGCGCTGCCGGCGGCCGAAATCGACGGTTCGGACCTTTGGTCCTCTCGGGTGATCTTGGCCCGCGCATCGTCATCGAGGAGCCCTTTGAGCCGGAGGACGCTCCCAGGATCCTGGCGAGCTTGGACGCCGTTGTTGTCCCCAGTGAGTGGGATGAAAATGCTCCTCTCACCATCTTGCAAGCGCGTGCTTCTGGGGTTCCGGTGATCGGTTCTGACATGGAGGGAGTTGCCGAGGTCGTACAGGCTCCAGAGTTCGGGCTCACCTTTCCAACGGGCGATGCGGCCGCACTGGCCGATTGCATGCGGGAGGTCATCCTTGGTCGGCTTGGTCGCTTGCCGGACTCGAAAATGCCTATGACCCTAAGGGACCACACGGATGTCGTGAGCGGAATCTACGACGAGCTCAATTCATGAAACTACTACACATCGGATTTGTCGCGCAAGGATGGTCGCCAGGCGTTGGAGGCATTGAGAGTCATACAGCGGATCTAGTTCGGGAGCTGCAAAAGCTCGGCCACCGGGTCTCGGCGCTCTGTCTGGATTACAGTGGAAAGGCCGAAGCATTCGGGACAACGAGTGAGTGGGTTTCGGGTGTCGAGGTTACGCGCATGAGCTATGGCTATCACGACCATGACTCCCTTTCGAAGGTCGTCAGGAATCGAGCCGCAGAGGACGTATTCGGTGCATGGCTTGACAGGGTAAAGCCCGATCTCCTTCACATTCATCACCTAACCGGATTCGGCCTAGGTGTAATTTGGACAGCGAAAGCGCGGGGCGTGAAGCAGGTGATGACCCTTCACGATTACTGGACACTTTGCCCACGCGGCCAGATGTTTCGGACGGATGGACATGTTTGTTTAGTACTTGACCCCGACCTGTGTGGG
The DNA here is from genome assembly GCA_937896235.1 of uncultured bacterium. Classification (GTDB taxonomy): domain Bacteria; phylum Planctomycetota; class UBA1135; order UBA1135; genus CALBMX01. The sequence continues at coordinate 50,006 of CALBMX010000016.1, read as the reverse complement.
GCGTGTTTAGCAAAGTCGTTTCCGCACGTCATGCCGAGCGCTGGAGCGCTTTCTTATGGCCCATTTGATGGCCTTGATCGTGACGGGAATCCGAATGGGGAGCCCGAGGGGCTCGAAGCAAGTGACTCCGCTGTCGCTGCTCGTCGCACGGAGTTTGCGATGCATTGTTTAGCGGGTGTCGACCTGTTGACGACGCCCTCTGCGAGGACTCGGGAGATCTTTTGCGGTGTTGGCCTCGCACCGGAAAAGATCACCGTAGTCGAAAACGGAATCGAGATATCTGAAATTCGGCATGAGGTAAACCGGCAGCGTGCCACCCTTCCCGAAAGAGTTGGGGTGCGTCTCGGAATTGTGGGGAGTGTACTGCCGAGCAAAGGTGTTCTCGAGCTGGCATTGGCCTACGCGCAGCTTCGCAAGGAGGGGCGTGCAGGTTCTTTAACCCTCGAGGTGCATGGAAACATGCCGCCTTACCATGGAGACTCCACCTATGGGGAGCGGCTACTTGAGCTAGCCTCGCAAACTCCTGGCCTAGAAGTTGTTGGGCCCTTTGGCCATGGTGGCTTGGCGGCCATCTTGAGCCGCTTGGACGGAGTCGCCGCGCCTTCGCGGTGGGAGGAGGTCTTCGGGCTTACGGTTCGAGAGGCGCGAGCGGCAGGATTACCCGTTCTGGTCAGCGATGCTGGGGGGCTTCCTGGTGTTGTTGGCGGAGGTGCTGGACTTGTGATACCTCGGGACAACCAGGCGGCGTGGGTCGATGCGCTTGACGTCTTCGCAAACGATACCGAGCAGCGAAATCGATGGGCCTCTTACCCGGCTCCACTTCAAAGCTCGAGCGAGATGGCGCTGGCCTTTGAGGGTCTCTACCGATCGATCCTCTAGCGCGTCCGGCTGACTTCACGCCAAATCTGGACTAGATTTTTTGCGAGACGGTTCCAGGTCAAGTTCGCCTCGACGAAGCTCTTTGCGCGTTCGGCGAGCTCGGAGGCGCGAACAGGATTGTCGATAAGGCTCAAGATCGCTTCTGCAAAAGATTCGGCGTCGTCTGCTAGCAGAAGCTCCTCTCCGTCGGTGAGTCCTAGTCCCTCAGCTCCAATCGTAGAGCTCACGACTGGGCAGGACATCCCCATCGCCTCCACAATCTTCAAACGCGTCCCGCCACCAATCAGCAGGGGGACGATCATGAGGGTGGCTTGAGATAGGTAAGGGCGTACATCTGGAACACTACCCGTGACGGCCACATTGGGGCCCTCTAAAGCCAGGATCTCTGCAGTCGGATTCCGCCCTACAATCGTAAGATGAAGCTTTGGTTTTTTCTCGAGTACGAGTGGCAAGACTCCCGTCACGAATCTTGCAACAGCGCCAATATTCGGGCCGTAATCCATACTTCCGACGAATATGATGTGTTCGAGTTCCCGCTCAGGCAGACTCTCGCCAGGAGAGAAATACGCAGGGTCGTATCCGCTCGGAACGACTGAGCAGGACAGCTTGGGGTACCGGCCACCCAGCAGCGCGGCATCGTCATGACTACATAACAAGTGGTGTGAATGCCGGTCCGCAGCTTCGCGTTCCAGGCGATGGATTTTCCACGAATCGAAGTGCTTTTGAAGTCCTCGATTGGTGTTGATACTCTTAGAAAAGTTCGTGTCTAGTTTGTGATGGTGCTGGATCACCGGTGGGGGGCTTCCATATTTGGAGCTACCATTCACGATGGTCGGCAGGATTCGTGAATGAAGTAGCTCGTCGATATGGATGACGTCGTACTTCTCTTGGGAGATTTCCTTCCGCACGGATGCGATCAGCTGTGGAGAGTGAAACCAGCGCTCCATCTTGGAGTGGGTTAGTCGCATCAACGCTCCTGGTCGCTCTCGCCTAAAGGCCATGATCGATGCGACATGGGGAGCTAAGGCATCCACATCGGCTTGCCCTTGATCGGGCTCCAGAACGGCGCGTACGTGGATGTCTGCCCACTCGCCCGCACTTTGAATCAGATTGAAAGTACGAATCTTGCCGCCGGAATTCAGCGGCCAAGGAAGCCAAGGGCAGAGAAAGAGAACCTTGAGTTTCTTCTTCGAGGTCAAAGGGCACACCTCTTCTCGCCACGGCGGGGACTCTTTCTTTGAGGTGTGGATTGAAGATACATACGTTCCCTTGCACGTCCATCATAGAGGCGACAGGCATCTGAATCCATCGGGTGGAACCCCTCTGCGTCCGTAGGAACGTGCAGATTAACGTTTGGTTTTTTTCTTTGGGCGGCAATCCACCTGCTTTTACGGTGGGGCGGGGAAATGGGCATGGTGCTTCGGGGAAAGTCGCTCACCTTTCGCTTGTACTCCTACATTTTTGCACAAGCCCGCAAAACCTAGATGTGCCGACTTCTGGGTGGATACACGTCGAAAGGAGGGGAGGGGGAGCCGAAGTTATCGCGTGCTTCAACATTCTCTCTTAACCCTGATGGGGAGGAGAGTCGATGGAAAGAGTCAGACCATCTATCCCCAAACCTCACCCTCCGAGAAACTGCACCATGTCCATCGACCACCTTCCGATTTCCTTTTCCGGTGCGCCGGGTGCTTTTAGTGAGGAGGCGTCGCGCCGATTTTTCGGAAAGGAGTGCGGAACGCTGACTACTCCAGATCTCAAGTCTGCACTTGGTGCCGTTGAGGATGGCCGTTGCCGCGCGGCTGTGATCGCTGTGGAGAACTCGATTACAGGGTGCTTTGGCGGAGTTGCTGACGCTCTTGGCGACAGTGGACTCGAAGTGACTGGAGAGGTCGTCTTGCCAATCCGGCACTGCCTGATGGCGATCCCGGGTGCCCGCATGGAGGGCCTTACGGAGGTGGTCTCTCATCCTAGCGCACTGGGGCAGTGCAGGGATTGGATTGCAAAGGTCGGTCTCGCTCAACGAGCCGCTGACGATACAGCGGCGGCAGCCCAAGACCTCCTGGCGTCTGGATCCACTGGGTGTGCGGTTCTTGGCAGCCGGACTCTGTCCCAGATCTACGGGTTGGAAGTGCTTGCAGAGGGATTGTCCGACCACGCGGAAAACGTAACCCGATTTCTGGTCCTAGAGAGACCTAGGGACGCTTCTGAACTCAAAAGCGAGACCTTTAGCCCTAGGGGCCAAGTCCGTTCGGCGATTCTAGTGGGGCCTGTCGATGAACCACGAGCCCTGCGCAACTTGCGCATCGGCCTTGAGTCCCTCGACGCTACGCGCGTTCGGGCCCCGTTCCTCGGTACTCGCGACGGCCGAAACTTCGTCGTAGAATTCGATCACCCGGCCGATCGAGCGACTGAAATTGCCGCGACCGTACTCTCGAAATTGCCCTGGCGCAAGCTGGGGACATGGACACAGCGACGGGCAAGCTAAGACAGGAAATCCCTTCGCCCGGGCACCCAAGTTAGCCAGACCGGAAGGCTGCCGTCCAGAGCGATATCAAGGCCGAATCTCCGTCCAGCACGGGAGATTGCACAACCGGCACCCGCTGCCATTAGCAGAAGTGCGAACGAGGAGTACTCGTCCGCGCCGTACCCGTAGAGGTGCAGGCCCAGGAATGCAAGAAACCAACCAGCAGGTCTTGTCAGGGCACCAAGAAGGAGGCAAACCCCGGCGATCAGGACACCCCAACTGACTAGGGTGGCAAGTCCATCGGGGTTGTAGAGAAGAATCCGGTCTCCCCAAAATCGAAAAGGGGCGCTCAGGTCGTCAAGGTGGTGACGGACGGTCGAGCGCACCTGACCACCCGTCAATCCGCTATTTGCGGCCCAATTCCACCCCGTGGAAGAGGCGATCCCACCAAGGATGACCCGAACGAGAACTAAGCCGCCGCTTGGAAGAGAGCTAACATTTGCCATAGGTACATCATAGCACTGGGGAGTACGGGGAAAAGGGTCTCCTCCCCCGGAACGGCCCAGTGCCCCCTTCCCCTTGTGGCCTTTGTAAGTCAGGATGTTGAATCATGGCGTACCGCACTCTCAGCAAGTCACGAGAATTTCTACTACCTTCGCTCTTATTCCTAGTCCCTTTGGCCTGTGGATGGATCTTGGGACGCGAAGTGGATCGTCGCTCAGAGCAAAGGCTTGAGTCTCGCATTGAGATCATCTCGGAGCGCATCAAGGCACAGATCGAATCCCACGTCATCTCTCAAGAGGATCTCATCAGCTTTGCAGCGGAGGAGGCCTTAGGCCTTGACGCTGAGCGCAGCTTGGATCCCAAAAGTGGCTTAGGACAGAACCTCGACTTCTTTCGAAGGGCCCAAAGTCTTGTAGGGCGAAGGCCCGGAATCCAGGCCATCAACTGGATCTCGAAAGAAGGCGTCATCGAGATGACGGTTTCAAATGCAGAGAATAAGCAGGCACTCAACCAAGATTTCTCCAAGCACCCAAACGCCGGCGTGCGCGCGGCGTTCGCTAGGGCCGTCCAATCGGGCGAACAGGATGGCGCAAGCCTTCTTGGTGGTGAGCTTACCCGTACACCTTTAATCGACCTATACCAAGGTGGAAAAGGGTACGCGGTTTTTCACGCCGTAAACTCCCTCGAGTCGGGGCTTGTGGGAGTCTTGAATGCGACTTTTCTGCTCCCGGATCTCGTCCACGCTAGCGTCAGAGCTGAGGCACTTGAAGACCTCGCAGCATTTGAGATTGTCGATGCTCGAGGAGTCATCGTTTTCTCAAGCGATGGGGAGCATCCAGGTAAAAACTTGGATTACTCGGTCACCTCAATCCTAGACCTTACGAGTGAGCCGCTTTTTGTCAGGGCTCACCCGACCCGTGCCTGGCTAGCTGCGGGGTTCCCAAGTGAAGCTCCGTTTTACACCTTGATCGGCGCACTTCTTGGCCTTGTGATTGGCACATTTAGCTGGAATCTAGAGAGGCAAAGGAGCGGACAGCTTGAGTCAGAGTGGCGCTTGCGACTTGTGCTCGGGAGTGCCAGCCTTGGGGTTTGGGACTTAGATGTTACCCGCCAAGAATTTTACCTCAACGCAGAGTGGCTCACTGTGCTTGGTTTGCCCTCAAATAAAGGCATGCTTCGGGTTGATGACTATCAGAAATCGATTCACATCGATGATGTCGAGCAGGTGGCTTTAGCTATGGGTAGATACCTAGCCGGAGAGTCGTCGATTTATCAATCCGAGCACCGCATACGCTCGGCTTCCGGGGAATGGATTTGGATCCGTGATGTCGGGAAAGTCGTCGAACGCGGAAGCGCTGGAGAGCCTAAACGTGTTGTCGGCACCCAGCACGACATCACGGACACCAGGAGTGCCGAGCAGGAGCTTGAGCGGACGGCTGCTCGCTACCGGGCCATTTTTGAACACTCTCCAATCGGGTTACTCGAGCAGGACATGACCTCCGTCAAGAAACTCTTGGAGGAACTTCGTGCCACCGGTATCACGGACCTTAGAGCCTACTTTGACGAGAATCCGGGAGCCGCGAAGCGCTTCGACGGCCTTCCCGATACCCTCGATATGAACAAGGCATTCTTGAACATGCTTTGCGGTTCGACTCCTGTTACGTATAAGGAAAACCTCGCGAGAATGACCGATGAGCGCTCTCTCCGGGCCTATGAAGAGGGGTTGATAGCGTTCTTCAAGGGAGAGACCTCGTGTGAAGTGGACTTCCCCCTAAGGGGATTGGATGGAGGCGAACTCCTCTACACCGTTCGAATGATTGTGGCTCCCTGGTGTCTCGACGATCTCTCTTCCGTGTTTGTCTCGTTAGTCGACAATACGCGCTTGATTCAGCAAGAAGAGGAGCGCCGTCGCACAGAAATACGCGAGCGTGAACTTCAGAAGAGTGAGAGCTTGTCTTTACTTGCAGGTGGAGTCGCACACGATTTTAATAACTTGCTCGTTCCTATTATTGGAAACATCGAGCTTGTCATGGATCAGCTGCCTCCTGGTTCCGAATGGAGCGAAGATCTATTGCGTGCAGGGCAAGCTGCCCAGCGCGCAGCTGAGCTTGCTAAACAGATGCAAATCTATTCGGGTCGAGGCGAAGTCCAGAGCGAGTTCTTTGACATGAACGCGCTTGTTTCCGAGATGAGCTCACTCTTGGCTTCGAGCTTACCGGGAAAAGTCACGATGGACTCCGAGCTGCATACAGGGGTTTTGGGTATGGCGGGGGATCCAACCCAACTGAGGCAGCTTGTCATGAATTTAGTCATCAACGCCTCGGACGCTATCGGTTCCTTGCCAGGAGTCGTGACTGTGCGCACAGGTGTAGCTCAAGTGGGTTTTGAGGAGCTCGAAGGGGCATTCGTTGGGCCTGGATTTAGACAAGGTCAGTGCATCTTCCTTGAAGTCGGTGATACAGGAAAAGGGTTAGACGAGGCTACTCGTAGGAGGATGTTCGAACCTTTTTTCAGTACGAAAGCGGCTGGGCGTGGTCTCGGTATGAGCGTAGTTCTTGGAATCGTAAGGGGGCACGAAGGTGCACTCGTTGTGGATTCGGCGCTCGGCCGTGGGACGGTGATCCGTGCGCTGCTGCCGCTTTCAAAACATGCGATTCCACGTGCCATTACGTCAGGCCCGCGGATGTTGAGAGGACTTCACCGTCCTATGTCGCCAGCGACCGTGCTCTTGGCGGATGACGAGCCAGCGGTGCTTCGTTTCGCAAGGGCGGCACTCCTGACGATTAATGTGAACGTTGTTCCTGCGAGTAACGGAATGGAGGCTCTAGAGCGTTTTCAAGCACTTTGTGACGAGGGGACGCCACCCGACTTGGTTCTACTTGATGCGACCATGCCCATTATGGCAGGGACGGAGGCCATGGAGAGAATTCGCATGCTTGACCCCACAATCCCGATCGTCCTTTCAAGTGGTTACAGGCTGGAAGGAGTTGCCATGCGGGCAGCAGAGACAGATCGGTGCTGGTTCTTGCCAAAGCCGTACGGGGTGTCCGAATTGATCACAATGGTCTCACTTGTGCTCAGTGAAGTGGAGAGTCCCTCTCGCAACCAAATCGGAGATTGACCATTAGGAAAGGGACTTGGTTTGGCAGTCGGAGTGGCTTGTTCGCACTAACTTTACTCTTTGGGGGAGGCGCGTTTCTAGCGGTCCGGTTGCGCGCACTTACCGTGATGCCCGGAGTCTCCTATAGCGGTCCGTTTGGGGCTCTAAACGCAGACGAAGAACAGCTCGCAAAGCGATTGGAAAGCAGCGTCCTCTATTTGGCAGAAGACGTGGGACCCAGGTCGTTCTTAGATAGCGCGGCTCGCTCGAAGGCGCTTGCATGGATTGAGCACCAGCTACTTATCGGCGGCTTGGATAGCACAAGAGAGGTGTACTCTCCTCCACGGACGGAGAGAGTCCAAAGCGAGGGTGAGACGCTTGTCCTTGAGGAGTTCGCAAACCTCATTGTCAACCTCGGCGGGCCGGCGGAGGCTCCCCTACTTCTTGTTTCCGCGCACTACGACACAGTCCCAGGCTCGCCAGGTGCTGACGATGATGCTAGCGGTATCGCAGCACTCTTGGAGCTCGCGAATCGGTTTGCACAGCAACCCCTCTCCGGAAATCAGCTGCGGGTCAACTTGTGCTTTTTTGACGGTGAGGAGGCTGGAGTCGAGAGGATGGGCAGTGGTTTTTATGCGCGCAGTTTGAGCGAATCAGGCGAAGAGATTGCCGGAGCGATCTCACTCGAGATGCTGGGGACGTATACCGAGGAGCCCGCCTCCCAGACATTCCCTTCCCAGCTCTTGGCCCCGTTTTATCCTAGTGAGGGGAACTTCTTGGCCTTCGTCGGGAATGAGAGCAGCGGGCCAATTGTTCGCTCGACTCTGAGCGCCTTTCGGGCGGCGGCCCAGTTTCCTAGTGAGGGACTTGTCGCTCCAGATTCCATGCCAGACGTCGGCCGAAGCGACCACGCAAGCTTCTGGGCAGAGGGCTGGCCTGGCCTAATGATTACAGATACAGCTAACTTTCGGAATCAGCACTATCACCTCAAAACGGATACCGCGGATCGCGTTGACTATGCTCGGCTTGCTCGCATTACTCGGGGCCTAGAAGGGATGATTCGCAAACTTGCGATCGAAGGACTTTAGCCATCCAAATGCGGCCTTCACTTTGCAATACTGAGCCACTCCAGTAGGCCACAAACGAATGACTGAAAGTAGCTCACCAAAACCCGTACTCACCGTTGAAGGCCTTAGGCGAACTTATGGGGAGAGCGTAGCTGTCGATGGCCTCTCGTTTCGAGTCAACCCGGGTGAGATTCTTGGACTTGTTGGCCCCAACGGTGCAGGGAAAACGACAACGCTTCGGTCGATCGCAGGCATCCTGCCGATTCAGGAGGGGCGCATAACCGTTGCTGGGCTGGATATCGACATAGAGGGTCACCGAGCGCGTCAGCACCTGGCTTGGGTGCCGGACGATCCCCAACCATTCGATAGCTTGACGGTAGAGGAGCATCTCGAACTTGTCGCAGGTTTGTACGGCACAACGGACTGGAAGCGCAGGCGCGAGGACCTTCTCGAGTCTTTTTCCCTTAAGGACAAAAGGAGGGCCCTAGGTGGAGAATTGAGCCGGGGTATGCGGCAGAAGCTGGCGCTTGCGAGCGCTTGGCTCTCCGAACCCAAATTGGTCCTGCTTGACGAACCTCTTTCGGGCTTAGATCCGCGTGGCATTCGGACGGCGCGCCAGGCAATCCAGGACATCGCAGCCAGTGGTGTGGCCGTCATACTCTCCTCCCATCTACTCGAGCTGGTTGAGCAGCTCGCTTCGCGACTTCTGATTATAGACTACGGAAAGAAGACGTTTGAGGGGACCCTCGAAGAGGCCCATACAGGCTTCGAGATTCCAATGGGTTCCAGCTTAGAAGACGTGTTCTTCGCGGCGACACGGCATGAGGCGGGTGACAAACCGGGATGATCGGGATTCCGTCGAAAGGGCTCCGACTAATGATGGTCCTGGAGCTAAGGGGGTATGGTCGTGGGCTCGCTCGAAGACTCAAAACGCCGAAGGGAGCTCTGTTTGCATTTCTTGGCGGCAGCCTTCTCGGGCTTTGGATTTTCATACTCGCTTCGGATAAAGCGAGAGGGGGCCTGGACTCTACGAGTTCATTTGCAAAACCGGAGTTTGTCCTGCGCTGCGCTGGCCTTGCCATGTTTCTTTTGGTTGCGATAAGTGCCATCATGACGCGGGGGATCAATATCCCTCCCGGCAAGCTCGACCGCGTTTTTTCCCTTCCAATCTCGCGCAGCGATTTCTTGCGCTATCGACTTTGGTGTGTTGTGGGGCGGACCATGGCCGGAGCGCCACTTCTAGCACTTCTCGCCACAACAAAAACGGGGCATCCTCTTGGGACGCTTTTAGCAGTCCCCCTTTTTCTTGGCTTCGTGTCTGTGGTCGGCTTCTTTTGTTCGCTCCTCGCGGCGGCAATTGAAGGAAGCCGGAGCTTCGCGGCAATGATGCAAAGGCTTCGCCAGCTTGGTAAATATGCGATCGTGGGCATCGCAATCTTGCTCGTCATGGCATTGCTCAGCACTAAGTTGCCCGATCTTTTGCCACAGTGGAGCGCGGAATTGCAGCTCTATCTAAGAGAGATGATTACCGCGCAGACCCTCGAGCAGTTGGTGTATGCGGGAAGTCGTCCGCTTGAGCCTTTTGTCCGCCTTGCCCTTGCGCCTGGACTCGCACAGTCAGGACTATTCCTTGCAGCATCGCTAGGGACACTCTTACTATCGGTGGAGCTCGTTTCTCGAACCCCCGTTGACTTCCGTGAGCTGGCCATCGAGGGAGCCTCGTCTGCTGCAAAACGGATTCGCAGCGTGGGGCGAGTCGGGCGAGCAGCTAGCGCCGGTAAGGCCCGAGTCGGGCTCTGGGCGGTCCCTCATCTCTTCGGACGTGGTCCCATGGGAGCCGTTGCGTGGAGAAAAGTGGCTGCGATCTGGCGCAAGTCTAGAGGCTTTTTGGGGATCTCCCTCTTCCTTGGCTGCTTCCTTCTCTTTGCGATCCGGATGCTCTTCGGCGATGCGCTCCTGGTCTCGGACAATTTTGAGGCGAGTGCGGAGGAGCTAATCTTGTCTGGCAATCTTGGAGGGTGCGTTCTCTCTCTACTGGGCACTCTCTACCTAACCAATGGGTTGCGCTTTGATTTTCGCGAGGATCTTGAGCAGCTCGATATCCTGCGCGCTTGGCCTGTTGCCGCATGGAGAATCTTTGTTGGCTCGCTCCTTCCTCAGGTCGCAGCAATTAGTGGCATCCTAAGTGTGCTTCTCTTAATTTGGTTCGGCATTTCAGCCGCCACAGGCTCGGCCATCTGCGGGCTGATCTTCGCCCTCCCCCAAGTTGTTTTCGCATGGGTTGCGGTAGATAATATCGCCTTCCTTTTCTGGCCCGTGCGCTTCATTCCTGGCCAGTCCGGCCAGCTGCAACATATCGGTCGAGGTTTGCTTCTATCCCTTGCGCGGATCACCTTCTTCCTGCTTACGTTCGGGGCATCCCTAGCTTCTGCCGGGGGGACGTGGTGGGCGCTCGTGCACTTCGGTGACCCGAGTGATGCGGCCCTCATCGGGTGGGTCGTTTTGGTTGGATATTGCGTCCTATTGGCTGCTAACGCTGGGTTGGCGTTGCTTGGAGGGTTCGCATTTTCCTCCTTTGATCCAGTTCGAGACCGGGCCCTTTGATTGCGACCTAAAGCAAACAGGCCTTTAGGTGCGGAGCGAGTCGATTCGCCGTTTCCCTATTTGCCCATCCAACAAATGAAACGGGTGTAAGGGCATCGAGTTCGAAGTCGAGTTCCTCGCCCATTGGTGTGGTCACGATCGCACCGGCAGCTCGCGCAATCGGGATTGCGGCTGCGACATCGTATGGTTTTGAGGTGACCGAAGGGCGTCCGCGACGCGCTGCGACAAACGCACGCAGGTCGGCGATCATGCGATACTTGGCTTGTGCGAGTAGGACCAGTTGTCCGGCATTGGAAATGTACTGGTCGTCATAGACTTCGCGAAGGTTCGCACCCTCGTGAGTCTCGAGGCGCTCGAAGAAGTTCGCCTCAATATGCGCGAGCTCCTCGCGCATGTCCGGGTGATAACGAAAGAATGGGAAGAAGCCGCCAGAGGCACGCGCGTCCGTATCTGTCGCTAGCCGGAGGCTCTGGAGCAGGACGCCTTGTGGGGAGGAGTCAAGCTGTACGCGCTCGACGGTGCACTCGGAAGTGCGAGGTCGGCCGACCAGGATGCGGGCCTCGGCAGCTCGGGAATCGGGAAGCTCGCGAAGATAGCCAAGACTTACATCCGAAAGTTTGGGGGCGCCTCCGCCGGGAGGTGCAAGTGCGATCGAAGCCCAGGCCGAGCGGATATCGAACATGAGGTTCCGCGTACCGTCCACGGGGTCGATAGCAATCCTTGGACCGCCGTGGTCGAACCCCCCATCCAGCAAGTCCCCACTAGCTGTCGGGCCGAAATGGCGCCAGCCTGTATCCTCAGTCAGGACGGACAGCGGAGCTGTGCGGGCCAGTGACTTGGCCCACTCGGCAACGATCCGCTCGGGCTCCTCGTCCAACCCAAAAGTCGTGTCACCAACACCCTCGGATGCCGCTCTGTTTAGGCTCTCGAATGCGTTGGAGCCGGTGCTGTGTGCAGCACTCCGAACGGCCCTGCGCGTAGCGTTGGCGAGCTGTGCGCCGAGGTCGCGAATAGCAGCCTCGAAAAATAGCTCTCGCTCGCTATCCCAAAAGGGGGGGGGATCCCCGGGGTCTTGTGTGATCTTGATTGGCATGAGAAGAGGCGTACTTGCGGTCCCCAAGTATAGGCGCCAACTTGATAAGATCTCGGCCTCCGCTGTGTGGAAATACTGCGGTCCTCCTAAACCGAAACGAAAGCAAAGTCACTACTCATGAGCACGGTCCACGAAGTCATCATCATTGGATCCGGTCCCGCGGGCTACACAGCCGCGATTTACACGGCCCGGGCGAATCTGAAGCCACTCCTTATCGAGGGTGAGCCCAGTATGGAGGCGCCGGATCTCTTGCCCGGTGGCCAGCTGATGCTGACCACTGAAGTTGAGAATTATCCGGGGTTCCCCGATGGGATTACCGGCCCGGAGCTCATGGAGCACTTCAAGAACCAAGCCGCCCGCTTCGGTACGGACTTCATGCAAATGAACGTCGTCGAAGTAGAGCTAGACAAGAGCCCCAAACGTGTCAAGACTACGGATGGCGTCTGGCACGAAGCCCGCGCGATCATTATCGCTACGGGAGCGAGCGCGAGTTGGCTCGGTCTTGCATCGGAAACTGCTCTGCGAAATCGTGGCGTATCCGCTTGTGCGACATGTGATGGCGCGTTTTTTAAGAATAAGGTGATCGGCGTGGTCGGTGGTGGAGATACGGCCTGTGAAGAGGCCTCTTACCTCACACGTTTTGGCTCGAAGGTCTATCTGATTCACCGTCGCGACGAGCTGCGAGCCTCTAAGATCATGCGTGATCGGGTGCTCAATCACCCAGGGATCGAGATGGTTTGGAACTCCACCGTGACCGAGGTGCTCGCCGATCATAGCAATGTGATGGGGCCGCGCACCGCTGGGGTCAAGCTTCAAGACACCGTGACTGGCGAGCAGCGTGAGTTGGCTTTGGACGGACTCTTTATTGCTATCGGCCACAAGCCCAACACTGGTTTTTTGAAGGGCGCTCTTGAAACCGACGACCTTGGCTATCTCGTACTCCACAGTGGGATGCAGACCAAGCACGAGGGTGTTTATGCTGCCGGTGATGTTGCTGACCACACGTATCGCCAGGCGATCACGGCTGCTGGGATGGGGTGTCAAGCGGCAATCGAAGTCGAGCGTTGGCTCGAGACTCAGGGTTAGGCCAGCTAACTCTCGGAAATAGAGCAGGCCCGCTCACTCGAGAAGAGTGAGCGGGCCTGCTCTATTTCCAATCAGTCGAGAGCTTCTAAAGACCTAGAGAATGTTCGCCGTCGGATTCCAAAGCGTGCGTTTGATTTGCACTTGGTTTGGGTTAGAGACGTTCAGCATGTTTTTCACGCGCGGGTCATAGTTCAGCTGCAGTCCAACGGAGAAAGGAGATCCCGGGGGGTTCTCCGACGTGCCGATCCCGCCCCAGTTCCAATATCCAGGGACAAGGACTCCTAAGTCCGCTGCCACGAGTGCGCCGTTCAGTTGCATGCCGCCAAGCATGGGGCCATTTCGGTGGACGATGGTGAAGACGGCGTTGTTCGTATAGACGAGACCGTCCACTTTCATGGGCTCGCCATAAGGCCGAACATCCTCGAAGTACTCGATGGAGAGCTTGTACATCCAATCTGTGATCCAGCCGTTTTCAGGCGAGATGTGCTGCTGCACCGCATCCTGACCACTACCCAAGTTGTAGAGATATGGGTCGGAGGGATCGGTCGGGTCAGCGAGGGACAACTTGGAGAAATCCCAATAGGCGGCGACCTCTGCATCCCCGCGCCAAGTTTTGCTAGTCGGGTCGAAATACAGGTTGCCCTTGTTGTAAATCGGAATCGAGTCGTCCTCGTGATAGTTGTAATAACGAGGCGCGTAGTCAGCTCCTTCGAAGAAGGGGTTCACCACGCTCCAGGTGCTCTGGTCTTGAGAGAGCTCGCCAGGAGCAGGAACCATGGGGAGAGTTTTTGCCCACTCCGCACGGTTGAAGATCGCGATCTCTCCCAACGTGAAGTTGAAGGCCGAGTTCGTATCGCCCGTGATGTAGGAGTACTTCGAAGGCCCAAACCAAGAAGCGGGCTTGGTGTAGTCTCCGATGACGATGTTGCCACCAGAGGAGACGGCAAGAGCGTTCGAAGTGCCGTCCTGGGCAATGCCGAACGTACGTGGGCCTGTCGGGTTTCCCGCACTATCTCCAGGCAAGTACTCGTTGCCGTCGAGATACTGCAAGTCCGTCGGGATGTAGATGTTGCCGCGAACGAGGAGCGTGCCCTCACCCTTCACATATCCGTTTATGATCGCATCCCCGTCAATCGTCACCGTGCCGTCAATCGTGATGGGGTTATCAATAGTCCCCGACAAGATCACGTGGCTGTCAACGCTCTGCTGAATACTTGGCATGTTGCCGACGAAGAGCGCGGCCGAGTAAGTGCCCGCATCTCCGATGACAAAACCGTCGGGGACGTAGGTTAGCACTCCCGCAGTAATGGCCCCGTCAGCTTTTGAGGCGATGGTGTCGAACTCAATATCATCGACTACCTTATTTCCAACCGCACTTGGATCGGGACCTCCAAGGGCCTCGCTAAATCCGCCATCGTCTGAAATTGGTGGAGGGAATGATGTCGGGAGTTTCCCGTCGACCATATCCGCATAGTCGGTCGGATAGTCAAGATAGAGATTCTCGAACGGTTGGAGGGGATGTTGTGCTGCAGAGAGTGATTCTGATGTGAAGTTTCCCCAGGCATCCTCGGTCATGATGCCATCGTCATTAAATTTGAAGGCATGCAAGCTGACGTCGCCCCAATCCGTAACCGGATCTCCATCTTGGTCCGTGGCAGCGCCCCTGATAGCAAGTGTTCCCCCGATGACGGAGTCCGAATCGTAGTCATTGAGCGCGTAGGGGTTGCCGTCCATGTCGTGGCGGAGCATCAAGCTCTCTAAGGTTCCCACTTTGGCCCGCTCGTGGGTGCCATAGAATGTTGAATCTTCGTTGAAGAAGTGCTGCACGGTATCGACTTGCGAGTGGCAGAAAATGCAGTTGACGTTGTTGGCCAAGATGGCGTAGTCGAAACCCTCGAACGACTCGGGTTCGATGGTGTAAACCTGTTGAACGGCTCGGTTAATCACCGGGTTGGTGAGCTCGCGACCACGCCGTGTAGAGGCGGAGACGGTCACATAGAGCTGCGTTGTCTCTCCTACATCGCGGCGAACCACTTGGACGGCATCGATAATCACTCCGTCAAATGTTGCGACGGTTTCGCCGTCAATCGTGAGCTCTGGCAATCCCGCTTGAGGGATAAAGTCGACCCCTTCGCTGGCGAGAGGGGGCCCGGATCCGCCATCTTCAACAACGCCCAGCTCATTGAGGAAGCTGCGAAATCCGATGATGCCTCCAGGGGCTCCACCGGCTTCGGCAATGTAATCCGACCAGATGTGTTGCATCGAGAGCAGGGCGACTGAGTCCACCGAACTCGAGAGTTGATACTCATCCACCTGGTGAGTGAGTGTCCGAGACGCGCTCAGTGTCGTCGTCAACAAGGCTGAGCCAAATAATGCCAGGCTCGAGACAATCATCAAGGTCGAGACTAGGGCTGTGCCCTGCTCGCCGTGGAATGGTCTAAATGTAATTCTCATAAGTAAAGTCCCCCTCTTAGAATTCCACCTCATTGCGCAGGAAGATGCTGGTCTGCACCTCACGCACAATGGGGTTGTTATTGGCGATACCACCGATCACAAACAGCTTGATCTGGAGCTCGCGTGTCTTCTTGTCCCAAAGGAAAAGTGGGTCGTCGAAGCCGTCACTGTTCAGGTCGCCCCCGTAGTTGCATTGCTCTTGAAGCACTGCGGCGGGTCCCATTCCCAATGCGTCCGCAGCTACGCTAGTGTCGCCCGCGACCCAGCGCTGCAGGAGGATGGTTCCCATGTCGAACACATCCAACTTGTCACCGTCCTTGTTGATGTCAATCCGGGATGTGACCTCACTGAACTGACGACGGACGTCGAAAGACAGACTGGAGCGGCCGTCGAGAGATGGCACACCGCCAATATCTGAGCCCCACTTGAGCTTGTCTCCCGATAGGTAATTCTTCCCACCCTCCGGGTCTACCGGCTTGCGGTAAGAAAATCCGGTGCCATCGCCTCGGAAGAAAACGGGCCCGAGAACACCATTTGCGATTCCGTCGTAGAGCTCGGGTTCGGGCGCAACTTGCAAAGCGATTGGTTCAGCCAATCCTGCCCAAATCAGCTCTCCACCCTCCAGGTGATCCGTAGCGGTTGAGCATTGCGTCCCGCGTTCCAGTCCGTTGAAATGGACTTCGGCATCGTCCAGCGACTCGTAGTTGATCCGCTCTTCGGTCAAAGTCCCACGGTCGAGGATGAGTGTCCCCTTGTTCGGGAATCCAAGTGTAGAGTCCACGCGAAGGGAAGTGGAGGCCTGGTCGTCAAGTGCAGCCGTGACGATAGCCTCAGGATTTGCGCCCTGTGCGTTGGTTAGCTCATGGCGTAGCCGATACAGGAGCTCTTGGGCCATCAACTCAACATGCCCCGTCGATAGGGAGCTTTGGGCAAGCTGCGTATCTCGCTTCAGCATCGAAAGCGTGGAGAGCAGGATCACGACATACATCGAGATCGAGAACGTGAGCTCAAGTAGCGTGTAACCGCCCGCTTGTTTACGGAGTGCAGGTATCGTCCGAATCTTCATAATTAATACCCCATCAAGAAGAGGGGATGCCTTACCGAGATTTCGGATCCGCGCACGGACCAGCTGATTGTGATGATGGCGGGCAGAAGCTTTGCGCTGCCAGATGTGTCTGTATCGGTTGCATCGCCATCACCATTGAGGTCGCGAGGCATGCCAAGTACCACGCCAATCTCCGCGTCGGTCAGGGTCTCGTCCGTGATGAGGGCGATCGAGCCTGCGTTCTCTTCGCCTTCGATTGGAGTTAGGCCCTCCACGCGGAAGTCGTTGCCTACGGCACCAACAGGAGAGTACGCACTCAATAACGTCTCTGCCCAAGTTGACGGCTTTAGGGCAGCGATTGCCGATGCCGAGTTCAGTCGCTCGCCCATCTGCGAGAGGGCATTGTGGGCGAGGGTGTGCTCTCGAGTTTGCCTGCCAAGGTGGTGCATGCGCAAAGTGGCGGCACTAATCGCCATAATGCCAACCATTAGCATGGTGGTGGCAAGAGCCATTTCAACGACCGTAAAGCCACCCCGGGTAGGCCTCGGAATGAACTCACGAGATGGACTCGTGGTGTACTTGTTTTTCAATCTCGTCCTCGATTTCACTAATTGATTGCGGCTTCTCCTAGAGGTCTCCATTGCATCTCTGCCACGGGAACCTGCAAACCACAGGAAGTTATCCTCATCGTCAGGGTGGTTCCCATATCTGGAACTGGCTTGTCTTTTTTTTCGGATTGGCAATCTGGCTCCGTCGGGGATATCTTCTCCATTATGGAATTCACCACGAAACATATAGCCATTACGGGTGCCGGAAGTGGGATTGGACGCGCCATCGCGCAGCGCTTAGATCGTGCCGGCGCGAAACTGAGTTTGTTCGGCAGGCGGCCGGAAGCGCTAGAAGAGACCGCGGGCCTCCTGCGGGGGAGCGCGCATTGGGCTTCGCTTGACATCTCGGATCGCAGTGCCGTCGAGTTCGCATTTACCGACGCTGTTGGGGTGCATGGCCCACTGCACGCACTGGTAGCCAATGCGGGGGTGGGAGGCTCGAATTCCCCCGCAGACGAAGGTGGGGACCGCTTTGACGAGCTGGTCGACACAAACCTGCGGGGCACCTACTACAGCATGCGAGCAGCGCAGGCCCATTTGGTTGGAAGGGAGGCTGGTGCTAGGCACATCATCGCAATCTCATCCATTCTGGCGCGGATCGGCGTGCCTGGATACAGCGGCTACTGCGCCTCCAAAACGGCTCTATTGGGGCTTGTTCGAAGCTTGTCCGTTGAGCTCGCGCCGGAGGGCATCCTCGTGAACGCAATCTGCCCGGGATGGGTGGATACGGACATGGCTTGGGAGGGACTTGACGGGATGGCTGGCGCGCTTGCGATTAGTCGCGAGGCGGCTCACTCCATTGCTATGGGGGACGTCCCGATTGGACGTATGGGCAAGCCCGCAGAGGTCGCGGGACTCGTTGCGTATCTCCTTTCTGACGATGCGGCGGGGACAACTGGGTCGGCAATCGATATAAACGGCGGCGCGTTCATGGCCTAGTCACTGCAAACTCCTTTCATGGGGAGCGCTCCCTTGCCAAACTACACCCATGCGCATTTGCCTCGTAGCTCACGGATATCCACCGGAAGAGAGAACCGGTGTCGAAACTTACACAGCCCAACTCGCAGCTAGCTTTGCCGAAGCGGGCCATGACGTGGAGGTTTTCGCAGCTTGCCCGGACGCAGAACTCCCAGACCTCGCTCTGCGTCGTGCCGTTGTCTCAACAGGTAGCGCGATTTACGGAGTGACACGAGTCGCGACCAACTCGACTCCTACCAATCCCGAAGAGGTGCTGGACCCGCCCGGAGTTGCGGCGCGATTTGCGTCGTTTCTTGAACGCGAGCGTCCCGAGGTCGTGCACTTTCAGCATGTCATCAAGCTTGGGCTTGGGCTTGTTGAGGTCGCAACGAAGGCCGGCCTCCCGACCCTGTACACTCATCATGACTACTACGGTTGCTGCCATCGCTACACCTTTCTTCGCCCCGATTTAAAGGTCTGCCAACGACCGAATGATAGCGAGGCATGTGCTCGCTGTGATGTTGCTCTTGGCTTACTCAACAGCGTGGAGGGGTTGGGCGATTATCAGATGGGAGTCGAGGCATCTGCCCTGGCTCCTGAAGTGGCGAGCAAGCTTGCTGGGCTACTCGATGGAGATGCCGTGCGAGCAGGAGGGCTTGCGGAAGGTGAGCTGGAAGTCGCAGTGGAGCGCCGCCAATCCCTGGATAAACACCGCCTTGAGGTGTTTAGCACTTTGGGGCGCCGGCTCTCACCCTCGAAATTTCTCGCAGAGAAGTTGGAGTCGACAGGGATGGGCCCCGTGGAACACCTGGCCTGTGGGATCGACTGCGAGGATCTCTTGCCGCTGCGGATCACCAATCCTGTGAGTGCGCCGGCTCCAGGAAAGCCTCTGCGTATCTTGTATATCGGAAGCCTGGTGAAACAGAAGGGCGTCGATGTTCTGCTCGAGGCTTTCCACCGCATTCAGAAGGCCCCCGGAGCTAAGCAGCGACCTCGCGTTGAGCTTACCTTGCGGGGTTATGCGTCGGACTCTAACTGGGTTTCGGAGCTCTCTAGCCGCGCCTTGGAAGTCGGCGCCCGATTTGGGGGGGGCTACCAGCGAGCAGAGCTTCCGGAGATCTTGGCCTGGGCGGACGTTGTGGTCGTCCCTTCAACATGGTTTGAGAATTACCCCATCGTTATCAGGGAGGCACTCGCCGCTGGTCGTCCTGTGATTGCAAGTCGCTTGGGCGCACTTTCCGAGAGCGTTGTGGACGGCAAAGACGGCCTGTTGTTTGAAGCGGGCAATAGCACCGATTTGGCACGTGCACTTGGCCGTCTACTCGACGAGCCTTATCTGTTGGAGAAACTCGTCTCCGGTATTGGCGACGTTCACTCAGTCAAAGATCAAGTCGAGCAACTCCTCCGTCTCTATGGAGAGCAGCTCGCTGCCGTAAAAGGTGAAAATTTCGAAACCGCTCCCGTGCACATGAGGGCGTTTCTTCAGCGCTGCAGCGAACTGGAGCAGACTCCATCGCGCGAGCTGTTTCGAGGTGTTCTTGGTGGCTTGGGAAGACTTGCTGACGGTCTTGGGGTTCGCTCGGAAGACTCTCAAGTTTCAGTCGTTCTGGAGCGCGCATTTTCCACTGGCGACGAGGCTCAGAGTCTCCTTCGAGATTTCAAACGGGAGTCCTCCTGGCTACGCGGGGCGCTCGAGGGCGCGACCAACTCAGCTGCCAAGCAAAGCGAACGCATGACGTGGCTCGAGGAATCCTTGCGCGATCGCGACGCTACAATTACTTCCATCGGGGCGGAACGCGACGAACAACGGCAAAGCCGAGTCGGTCTTGAAGGCAAAGTTGAGTGGCTGGAGGCGACGATTGCCGGACAAGAGGAGACGCGAGCCGCAAACGACGGGGAGCTTTTGTGGATGCGCGAAACCATAACGGGCCTTACTGAGGAAAGGGACTACTTGGCGAGCAAACTCGCTTCGCTTGAGGAACAGGTGAGTGTCCTTCAAGGCGAGTTGGTTGAAAGCAAGGCTGGGCACATTGCGCTCGAACAGCTGCTTCGCGAGCGGTTGCATGAAGTTGCCGAGTCGGGACTGCTCGCCCTTAGGGGCCAAGAGCAGATGGTGACCGCCGGGCTGG
Source organism: uncultured bacterium (assembly GCA_937896235.1). GTDB lineage: Bacteria > Planctomycetota > UBA1135 > UBA1135 > CALBMX01. The sequence continues at coordinate 30,016 of CALBMX010000016.1, read as the reverse complement.
TCCCGCTCTTTGAAGCGCTAGAGGAGGCCTCCGGGGTCCGTGCAGATCCTTCGCTTACCACGATTGAGGGAGGGCTAGACAACCTCGTGGCCGCGGTTCAGGAGGGGCTGGTGAATCTGCAACATGTTGAGGCAAAGCTCATGACTAGAGTCCATGAGATGCAGGCCTTGTCCGAAGAAGCTTCCCAGCCCATGGTGAGGCTTCTCCTTGCCCGAACCGCTGTCGGGAGTCGCCTCTCACGCTGGAAACAAGGCGAATTTATTCCAAAAAATCGGGGGACCCAATGAGCGCTCATCAACCTGTGACCGTGGTGATTCCCGCCCTGGGGAACACGGAGTTACTCGACGCGAATTTACCCCACCTGTTTGCAGAGTTCACGTCTCGAAATGTAGCGGATGAGCTCATTCTTGTTGATGACACAGGCAAAGGTGAGCTTGCGGTTTGGGCAAAGGAAGGCCTTCGGGACAAGCCTGCCAAGCTTGTGATTCGCGAGCAAAATGGGGGGTTTGCCGCTGCACTGGAAGAGGGAATCCAAGCAGCATCCCACGCCCAGATTTTCTCAATGAATAGTGATGTCCGAGTGCGCCCTGGTTTTCTAGAGCCCCTGCAGGTTGCACTTGCGTCTCAGCCCAAATCCGAGATAGCGCACCGGGTTTTTGCAGCTGCACCACGGGTGTTGCTAAATGGCAACGAAGATGAGATCGAGTCCTTTGCGAAATGCCAGCAGCTCCTTGGACTGCTTACGACTCGCGCGGAGTCTCCTCAGGGGAGTCTCGTTAAATTGCCCGAAGGGAACGCACTCGTCCCGTTCGCGATTGGCGGAACGTTCTTGTTTCGCAAGGCTGACTTCGAAGAACTCGGAGGCTTCGACAGCCTCTTCGCTCCCTTCTATTTTGAAGACAACGATTTGTGTTGGCGAGCGTGGCGACAAGGATTGTGTTCGCTTTATGTGCCAAGCGCCGTAGTGGAACACCACCATAAGGGGACCATCGGGAAGCTGCTAAGCCCCGCGCGTCGACGGGCAGCAGTCGAGCGAGGTGAGCTTCTTTTTAACTGGAAGCACTTGGATGACTCGGAGCTTTTAGACCACATAGCTCTGCTCTACCGCAGAACGATGGACGCCTGGCTGGCGGATGATCGCGAAGCTCTAATCTGGCTGCAGCTCGCGCTCGATTCCCTAGAGGAGGCTTGCGCTAAAAGGAAGGCACTCGCCAGCAGCGCGAGTGAAGCGACTTCGAAGCAGATCCAGGGCGAGCTCATGCACCGCCCTTAGGCTCAATTTAGGCCGGCAGGCTGTCCAGGAAAGAACCGTAGATCGCGCGCCATAGCTCGCGCGTAGAGACCGCGCTTGCTACGTGTGCGTCTGCATCAATGCCTAGCTCGGGCGAATTTTCGACACGCTCCTGAAAGATCGAAACAGCCTCGTCAAAGTCCATTTCGGCGTGAAACTGGACTCCCCAAATCGGCTTGTTGGCAACGCGGAACGCCTGGACCCCGCAACGCTCCGAGTGCGCGAGGACCTGCAGCTCGTCCGTTCGTGGTGCGGTGACCTCGTCGTAGTGAGAAAGGAAGCACAAGAATGGGTTGGGTGCAGAAGCCACCGGCCCCTCGGGAGTGGTGACGTGGATTTTATACCAGCCAAATTCTGGGGTGGGGGAGCGCCGGACTTGCTCCGGACCAAAGAGTGCTTTGGCTATGAGTTGGTGGCCGTAACAAACTCCAAAGAGCGGAATACTAGCCGAGTGGGCCTCGCGTATGAGCTCCTCAAGGAAAAGGCTCCATGACGCTTCATCCAAAACAGAAGCTGCGGACCCCGTGATCACTAACCCTCGATAATCTGCTAGATCGATCACAAGAGAATCCAGTGGGACGTGTGGCACTTTCACGACCTTGGCACGCACGCCGAGTGGCGGAGTGAAAAGCGCAGGGCACGGGTCGCCACTCAAATAGCAATTGAGCAGGAGCAGGGGGCGCGGAGTAAGGGCCGGGGGCATGGCTAGTTTCCAGCCGCACCTTGAAGCGCGCGCTCAAGACCGTCAAGGTGTGCCGCGCGCGTGAAGTCCTTGGCGAGTCGGTCCCTACCCGCTCTACCAAGTCGGGACCGCAGCTCTTCATCGGCTAGTAGCCGATCAATGGCGCAAGCCATCGCTTGCACATCTTTACGTTCAATCAGAAGGCCCGTTTTTTCGTCCTCTAGCCACTCCGGGATTCCACCTACCCGGAAGGCCACCGTTGGGCGTGCGTGAGCCATCGCTTCCAGGCCAACCAGGCCAAAAGGCTCGTCCCATATCGAGGGGCAGACGACTATAGAGGAGTGGTGAAAGAGGGTCTCCATCGCACCGGAATCCTGCCACCCAGCCCAATGCAACCGATCGGGGCCAAGCCCGTCTTCGAGTGCTTTGACCCGGAGCCAATCCACAGCCGGACCTGTGCCGGCGATGACTAATTTGAATGGAGCTTCGACCATTCCCATTGCCGTTAGTAGGAAGTCAATCCCTTTGTCGGGGACGGTGAGGCGTGCAGGCGTGAAGACCAACGGGCGATCGTCCGCATCGAGAAACGCCTGCGTAGCTTTGTCCAGGGGGCCGCGAGGTTGGCTCTCTGTATTCGACAAGGTAAATGGGTAGACGACACCGGTGAGCTCGCCCCCGAAGCCCGCTTTCTGCAGTTCGGCTTGCATGTAGCTCGAGTTCGTTAGCAGCTTTCTGGCGCGCTTGTTGACACCGATCTCACGGTATTTGGTGTACAGCTTTTTGAACGGTGCAAAGTAGCCGTGCTTGTACTGCGTCCTATTCAAGCACGTACAGCCACCCTTGGTGTAGTAGCGCACTAGGCACTCAGCGCCGAGCGGCTCTTTGCACGTCTCGCCGTCGACGTGAAACTTGTTGAGGCCTGGGCAAAACAGGGGGTGGTCGTGAACGAAGCGCACGAGGGGAGCCAGGTCGACAAGCTCGCGCAGGCAGGTCACGCTGCAGTTGGACTGCTGGAAAATCACATCCGGTCCAGCGCTTTGCACAACATCTTTCAGCTGCGCGCGCTGGCCCGGAGTGAAGCTGTCTTCGTTGAGGAAAGACAGCTCCCGGACGACAACTCCTTGCCCATAGGTTGGGTTCTGGTTGTCGCGGCACAGAACCTCGATCTCGTGACCACGCTCGATTAGACCCGGAACAACTACGGCAGCGAGTCGCTCCGTGCCGCCCACGAGTCCCCAAGTGTCGATGGAAAAGAGAATCTTCAACTATGCGCCAATCCCTGTTTAGCTGCCGATGGTGAGCAAGAACTCGCCGTTGGACGCCTTCTTACGCATTTTCTGAATGAGCATTTCCATGGCCTCGACGGGGTCGAGCTCATTGAGGACTTTGCGCAACATCCAGATACGGCGCATCTCATCTTCTTGGAACAAGAGCTCTTCTTTGCGCGTGCCGGAGCGGTTGATGTCGATTGCCGGGAAGATGCGGCGATCGGCTAGGCGGCGGTCGAGTACAAGCTCCATGTTGCCGGTGCCTTTGAACTCCTCGAATATGACCTCGTCCATTTTGGATCCGGTCTCGATGAGCGCGGTTCCAAGGATCGTCAAGCTGCCGCCATCTTCTATGTTGCGTGCGGAGCCGAAGAACTGCTTGGGGAACTGAAGGGCCGTCGCCTCCAAACCACCCGAGAGGAGCTTTCCGTTGCTAGGGGATTCGTTGTTCGAGGCACGCGCGAGGCGCGTGATCGAGTCGAGCAAAATGACGACGTGCTCGCCGGCTTCAACAAGGCAGCGCGCCTTGTGTCCAACCATCGCCGCAACTCTCATGTGGCGGGATGAAGGCTCGTCGAAAGTGGATGACACAACCTCGTAGTCCCTGCCCTCAAGGCAGCGCTCGAAGTCGGTCACCTCCTCGGGGCGCTCATCTATGAGAAGAACGATCAGGTGGGTGTCTGTTGCATTGTCCAAAATCGACTGTGCGATCTGCTGGAGGAGCACCGTCTTGCCCGTGCGCGGCGGAGCCACAATGAGGCCACGCTGTCCGCGACCAACCGGAGTGACAAGATCCGTAATACGCATCTCTAATGTGTTGTCGCGCGAGTCTTCCAGGTGGATGCGCTGGTCCGCGTATAGCGGGATCAATTCCTTGAATGGGGTACGAGTAGCGGCTTCTTCGGGCTCGTGCAGGTCGATTCTTCCGATCTGGTAGACGGAGAAGTAGCGCTCTCCTTCGGCGGGGATACGAATGTTTCCCTCGACCGTCATCCCGGTTTTCATGCCGTACTTTTCGATAAGCGAGGCGGGCACGGTCGGATCGGCGAAGTCCGCAAGGTAGCTGTTCTCGGGACAGCGCAAGAACGCGTGCCCACTCTCGCCGATCTCCAGGCAACCGGTGACGGTGATTGGGATGTGGCGTTTGAGGCGACCTTCGGAGATGCGGAAGATCAGCTCGCGGCGATTGATATTAGGAGCGAGATTGAGCTTCTCCGTTTCCGCAATCTCGTGCAACTCAAAGTGCGGCAGAGCGAGCAGGTCCGTGTGGCTCTGTTCCTTAACCTTGCGCTTTGGCTTGGCTTTTTCGATCGCGTCGACAAGGACCTCGATCTCTTCAGCAGTGAGGTCTTTAGGGAGCTCTGAATACTCAATCCTGACTTCTTCGGTCTGCCTAGCGGTTGCGTTTGCACTGCCCTTTTGGCGGCGGTTCTTCTGGAAGCCTTTCTTGCGGCGGTAGCGCTTGTTATTGGACATAGAGTCAGTAGTTTTGCCACACGAAAAACTGTGCAGCTCGTTGGGAATGCTGGCCGGTGGACAGCAGCTCGCAGGGTGGAATGTTTTGTTCTTTCGGGAAGAACTAGCGCTTGCCTATCGCAGCAAGGACACGCTCGACTTCGCGGCCTAGGTGATTCAGGTCGCCGTCGTTGGAGATAATGAAGTCCGCGCGGGCGCGCTTTTCGTCCAGGGGAAGCTGGGTGGCTTCGCGACGAGCAACTTCACCAGCTGCCCAGCCGCGGTTTGTAACCGCTCGGTGATCGCGTATTTCAGCGGGCACCTCTATAAATAGGAGAGCGTCACAGAGGGCGACAAAGCCGTGCTTCGCATCGTTCTCGAGCAGGAGCGGTACGTCGAGGGCGACCCGGGGGACGCCATCTCTTTGAGCTCGCTCTAGCTCGGCCAAGATCCTCTCACGGACGAGCGGATGAATCCAGCTTTCGAGCAGTTTGCGCTGCGCGGAATTAATAAAAATTTCGGAGGCGAGGAGTTCCCGATCGGGAACTCCCTCGGAATCGAGGAACTTCGGGCCAAACCTTGTCGAAATTTTGCCAGCGACTTCCGGGCTGTTGAGGATCTCCCTTGCAAGGAGGTCTGCCGAGATAACAAGCCCCTGGGGGCCTGCAAGCGCAGTCGAGACGGCGGATTTGCCGCTGGCAATGCCTCCAAGTACCCCTAGGACGAGGGTGGTGGGAGAAGCTGGACTTGAGCCGGAGTTCATGAGATGTGAGTTGTAACCTCTACGAGGTCAGGGGGTAAGGCTGGCGTGCCAAGAGGCTACGTCAGGTCCGTTGTTCGTCAAGTAGGGTTTTCCCTTGCGCGGCGGGGGGGCTGTCGGGTATCAAATGGCCCATCAACTCCGTGTTCCCGCTGACAATTCTGTCTGCGGGCCGGTTCTTGACCTCCTCCCCCCCCAATCAACAAATATTGGACGGGTCCTGCGCTGTTCAGCTTCGACCCTCCTAAAAACTGCCGATGGTTCAACGAATGACTCACTCGACCCGCGGAGCCGCCCGCGTCTCCATCATGTGGATGATTAGCGTTGGCGTCGTGTGCATCCTGTCTCTCACCTTTGCCTTTCTCCTCGACGGCGACAAGAAAGTCGCTGAGGATGCCAAGGCCGTCGCTGAAACAGAGCGCAATGTCGCCCGGGACGCGCAAGTCGCGGCTACTACGAAGCGCCGACTCGTTTCAGAAGTGTTGGGTTGGTACGGTGGTAACACTGATGCTGATTCCAACTTAGTTGCCGTTGCCGATGCGCAAGAGCTTCTTCGCAGCGTCTTCAGCGACCTCGATGAGAGCCACGCGACTTTCGAGGACATGATTCCCGTCATGATCTCCCAGTTCAACTCTTTGAACAACGCTGTCGCGAACGCAAACACCGAGACCACTGCAGCAAAGTCCACCCTGGCTTCTTCACAGGTGAGCTTGTCTAAGGTTACCTCCGACAAGGACAGCGTTATTCGCGGTCTGCAGTCGGACAATGCGGATGCAAAGTCCGGCTTTGACTCCCGCGAAGGAGACCTTACCCGTCAGCTTAGCTCGGCACAGACTAGCGTCCGTGAACTCGAGACCGAGATGAACGCCCTTCAAGCTGAGAAGCGCAAAGAAGTTCGCGAACTCAACGCGGTCATCCACCAGAAGGACACTCAGCTCGCTGCTCTCAGTGAGACGACCCGCCCCTTCCGTTCCCCGGCAAACTTGAACCCCGACGGCCAGATCCTCGAGGTCTCCGACGGTCTTCCCCTTGCTTGGATCGACCTTGGCTCAGCAAACCGCTTGGTCCTCGGAACTCGCTTCCGCGTCGAGGCAGGTAACCTAGGTGAGCGCACGCTCAAGGCATGGGCTGAGGTCATTGAAGTCAACGAAGACATGGCCAAGGTTCGCCTCTTCGATCAGGTTGACAAGTTCAACCCAGTCGTCACCGGCGACTACCTGATCAACCCGGTTTACGATCCTAACGGTGGCTTCAACGCTATCCTCGTAGGACGCTTTTCTGGCCTCTACGGCGAGTCCGAGCTGACGATTCTTCTCGAGAAGATTGGTATTCACGTTCAAGACGAGCTTGACCTGTCCACCAACTTCCTTATTGCTGGCGCACCGGTCATGCAGGACGAGGACGGCTACCCCCTCGAAGTGCCACGTGAAGCTTCTGCTCTTCCGGAGTATCAACAAGCCGAGGCGAACCACGTTCAAATCATCACGCTTGCATCGATCCAGGACTTCTTCGCCTTCTAGACGAAGTGCCAAAGTGATCTCGAAGCAGAGGCTTCTCCCGAACGGGAGGAGCCTCTGCTTTCTTATTTAGTTAACTTGTTCGAACTATGGCTGAAGCAGAACCTCTCGAAGACCAAGGGATGACCTTGGGTGATCACCTCGATGAACTTCGCACCCGGCTTTTCCGAGGTGTGATCGTCACCTTGGTTTGCTTTGGCGTGGCCTATCACTACCGCCAAGAGGTCACCCAGATCGTCCTTCAGCCGTTTCAGAGTGGTATCGCGATGCTCAATGAGTATTGGCCCCAGTACTTTGAGGAGCAGCTGGCGGAAGACCCATCGATTCCACGGACTACGTACTTTGTCTCGATGGACGCCGCTGACAAAACGTTAATCCCCGAGCTGGTCATCTCCAATAAGCCCATGATGACGGGGACAGGCGAAGCCTTCATGATGAAGCTGAAGGCCAGCCTGTACTTCGCGCTTTTTGTAGGAGGACCTTACTTACTTTGGCAGCTTTGGGGCTTCATCGGAGCAGGTCTCTATAAGAGTGAGCGAAGAGTTGTCCTGTCGTTCTTTCCAGCAAGCATTCTGCTCTTCTTTTGCGGAGTGCTTTTTGGCTACACCTCTCTTGTGCCCTACGGGATTTACTACCTCAACATAGACGAGGTCCCCGGCATGGGGATCCTGCAGTTCAGGCTTGAAGAGTACTTTACATTTATCACCTCCCTCTGCCTCGCACTGGGCGTTGTGTTCCAACTTCCAATCCTTCAAACAGCGGTAGCTAAGGTCGGGCTTGTCTCGCCAAAGACCTTCTCGCATTTTCGAGGGCATTTCGCGCTCGCGTCCTTTGTCATCGCGGCGATCTTGACTCCGCCGGACCCGGTTACGCAGTCGATGATGGCGGGACCTATGATTGTCTTGTACGAAGTGGGGATCATCGCCTCACGGATTGTGGCACCTAAGCCCCTTACTCTCGACGGGGGAGAGGCGGCGTGACTTCCGCCTCTGGTCCCGCCGTAACGTTCTCCATTCTTTCCCTCGGCGATGAGCTTGTGCATGGGCGTACCGTTGACACAAACTCGCCGTGGCTGGCCCACGAGCTCGTCGAAGTCGGACTGGAACCATCCGAGCTGTGCACCCTGGATGATGGCGAGGAGCGGATCGCACAAGCGCTCCGACGCCTCGCAAATCAGTCCCAGGTCGTGATCGTCACGGGCGGCTTGGGCCCAACCTTAGACGATGTCACCCGAGAGGCTTCCGCTCGGGCCGCAGGGGTCTCCCTAGTAGACGACCCGGCCGCGCTCACTTGGCTTCGCGCGAAGTTCGAATCCATGGGGCGAGAGATGGCGGACTCGAACTTGCGCCAGATCCGCTTCCCGGAAGGCGCGACGGTTCTTGAGAACCCGATGGGGACGGCCCCCGGATTTCATCTCCGGATTGGTACCGCTGAGGTCTTCGCGCTTCCCGGTCCGCCGCGAGAGATGGCGCCCATGTTTCGCGACAGTGTTGTGCCGATCCTGAGAGAGCTTGGTTTGGCGACTTCACAACTTCCGCGGGCTCGCTTTTACCTGCACTCGCGATCTGAAAGTGTGTTCGCTGAAGACGTCGCCGCAGCGGGCGATTGGATGGCACGAGATGCAGATCCCCTGCTCGCTGTCACGGCGAGTCATGGCATTCTAAGTGTTCAGCTAACGGCTCGCACGCGGACAGCGGAGTCATCTCAACGTCTTGAAAATCGGGCCATCGCCTTTCGCGCCCTATTTGGAGATTCCATCTACAGTGAATCGATTAGCGATCCCGCTGTGGCGCTTGGTGCCGAGCTGATAGCTAAAGGACTCCTCGTTACCACCGCCGAGTCCTGCACAGGTGGCGGCATCGCCAAGGCCCTGACGGATGTACCGGGAATAAGCGCGGTCTTTGAGCGCTCGTTTGTGGTCTATGCGGACCGCGCCAAGCACGAGGAGCTGGGGGTGCCCTTGGGACTGCTGGAGGCGCACGGGGCGGTGAGCGAGGCGGTCGTCCTCGCCATGGCGAAGGGCGCGGCAGAGCGCGCCTCAGCGCCTTTGGCGTTATCGGTAAGTGGTGTTGCCGGGCCTGGTGGGGGAAGCGAGGAGAAACCCGTCGGGCTCGTCTGGTTTGGTGTTTTTGCAAACGGCGAGCTTTCCGCACACTGTCGGCGTTTCCCTGCGGGTGATCGTGCACAAGTCCGAAGTTGGGCGGTTCGAACGGGCCTTATGCTCCTACTGCAGGCCGCACGCTCGCTTGGTGGGGTGAACGAGCCAAAAAAACGAAACTAGACCAGGACAAGTCGGGCACATTCCGTTGACGGCCCCGCCGCGCCTTGGTATCGTCCCGCCCCCAAAGGCAACCCCATGGTGTAATTGGCAACACAACTGGTTTTGGTCCAGTCATTCCAGGTTCGAGTCCTGGTGGGGTTACCAACATCTAATCCTCCCGTCGCTAGTAGTGATTGGGCGGATTTTTTGTGCCCATTCCCCCGTGGCCTAAGCGGTTTGAAATGACTGTAAATACCCATGCGAGTGCAATCGGAAGGGCAGCCCCTTCCCCGATCTGCTATTTTGGAGCCATGAGTTCAGTCCGTCATAACCTGTGGTTACGAGCAAGCCTTGGAATCCTGTGCACCCTCGGTTTTGGCAACTGCGGAGGCGCACCCGAGCCACCCATCCAGCGCCCGAACCTTCTGTTCATCTCGATCGACACACTGCGCGCGGATGCGCTGGGCACCGTGGCTGCAGGCCTGTCGAATGTGAAGGAGAACCCGACACCGTTTCTCGACGAGTTCATGCTGCAGTGCGTGAACTTCGAGCAGGCTTGGTCGCACACCCCTAAAACCGCGCCGTCGCATATGACTATGTTCACGGGGCTGCCTCCGCGTGTACACGGGATTGGCAACCAAAGGTCGAGCGGCAATCCAACACTCGGTCTAGAGGCTCGCACTTTGGCCGAAGTTCTGCAATCCGTTGGCTATCGAACAGGAGCCGTCACATCTGGCGGAAACGTAAAAGGTTATCTCGGCTTCGAGCGCGGCTTCGAGATTTACGACGAGAAGCCAAAGCAACTTCCGGCAAAGTTAGCCGATGCCCGCAAGTGGCTGGCCAGCGTTGCGGGGGCTGCTGCGGGAGTCGAACAAGCGGATAGCGCGAGCGAGCAAGAGCCTTGGTTCTTTTTCTTCCACACCTATGCGGTCCACGATCCCTATCTTCCTCCTGCAAAGTACCGCAAGCGCTACACGGAGCCAAGCTATGCCGGCGACATCATCGGCGACCCGTTAGAGCTGCGAGCGGCGATCTACGAAAACGGAGAAGACCTTGCGGAGTGGGCGTCGAGCCACGCGAAAATCGAAGCTAACTTTTGGGAGCGCGTCGATCAGGATGACCCCGCGGATCTCGCACATCTTCAGAATCTCTACACCGCTGGCGTCGCGGGAATGGATCGCGAGCTCAGGCTCTTCATTGAGTGGATGGAGGAGAGCGGTCTTTTGGAGAACACGCTGATCGTACTGACGTCCGATCATGGCGAAGAGTTTGGCGAGCACGGCATGACGCGCCATCACCAGCTGTGGGACGAGACCCTACACGTCCCGCTTTTTGTGCGCTTGCCAGGTGCGGCTCATGCCGGCGAGACGATCTCGGCCCCCGTTCGGCACATGGATCTACTTCCGAGTATTCTCGAGATGATGGAGGTTCCCGATCCCGGCACGATTCTCGGCGAGAGTTGGGCACCTTGGATTGCAGATCCGGACACGATCGATCCGTCCCGAGTTCTTCTTGGTGAGCACAGGTACAGCCTAGACGATCCTCTCAATCTTTGGAGTTTGCGCGCCGAGGGCAGCCTCCTCATCTCACTTCACGATTCCGAGACCCCACTGTACTTTCCCAACTCGGCCGCCTCGAAGATTGGTACCAACGGTGCAATCGTCCCGCTCGAAGGATCGGAAGAGGCCGCCAAAAGAGACCGGTTACTCGACGCGTGGCGTCGCGAAATCGGGCGTTTCCAAGCGGCCGGAGCTCGCTTTAGCTCTGGGGCTGGGGCAGAGCTGGACGACAAGACCCGCGCTGAGCTCGAAGCACTCGGCTACCTCTAGCGTCAAGATACAGCCGCGCTTCGTTTGATCTTCGGAGTTCGCGGAAGACGATCGGAGAGCTCTTGTTGGGGACACGGAGAGGGGATTTGCCTCATCCCCCTAGCGGGTCGCGATCTTGTAACTGGGATGTCCGAAGGATTGGAGTCCATCCTTTTGCTTCCCCTCGATGTTTGTTTTTTGGGGACATAGGGTCCACTTGCGGTTATGACCTAGGAATGAAGAATTTGCTTTTTGGATTGTTAGCCCTGCTCGCGCTCGGGGTATTCGTCGGACCTGTTCATGGCTCCGGGTTGGTTCAGGTGTCTCTTCGCGGAGAGGTCGGGGCGCAGTCGGGAACGATGATAGAGTTCACGGTGAAGAGTGGCAGCCATGATTTGCAGTTCAGTGGAATGGTCGGGGAGGGGACTCGTGTTGGAGACCTCGCCGCCTTGTTCGAGCGGAAGTTGAAGCGGGCGGGCTTTAGTGTGACGGTGGGGGTTGATGCCGGAGGGCGTGGGCCCGTGAGTTTGTTCATTGACGAAGTCGAGGAGATTCGCGTTCGCGTGGGGGGCGGGCTCTCAGCAACGGTGACGTCGTCTGAGGAAATGCCGCTGGAAGTGCGCGCTTTGCCCCCCCGTGTGAAGTCCGATTTCGGGGGTGGATCCTTCCGTGCTTTTGTCACGGTGACGGATCCCGAGACGAGTGGATTTGTCATCCACAGTTTGGATGCGAGGTTGCCCGATCGAAATGGCACTTCGGAAAGTGTTGCCAGCGAACTCGTCAAGGATGCAGTTCGCCAGGGCGTGACTTCAGCCCAGCCGCAATCCGATTGCTGGACGGCAAAGGGCGCGGCCAGCGGAGGCGAGGCCGTGGCCTTCAGTGTCGCCCTGTATTCGGATGTGGATTGGGGAGTCGAGCTCGTACTCGCGCCGCTGGTCGGCGCGCGCTAACGGCGCTCTAGAAAGGCTTTCGAGCGGAAAAAGGGTGCCCGTTCGCGGGCTGCATCGCGCTCGCCTTCCGTGGGGACGCTCGGCGTAAAAGTAGCCCCAAATGCGCCGCGGAAGGCGTGTAGGAGTAGTGGTGCGAAGCTCTCTGGAGTATAGGAGCCGCCGGCCTCTTCCACCGTGGCGACACCTGACTCGAGTGGCGTTGGAGCCAACTTGATCGAGCCGTGATGAAGGACCCGGCCGCCTTTCCTTCGTTGGGCGGAGCCGACCCCTTTGCGACCAGCCCACACGAGATCAACCGCAGCGGATTTGTGAAAGCACATCCCGGTCGAGTCGACGTCGGAGGCGAGCCGGGAGTCGCCACGGGTGGTGGCCTGGACCCCTGCCGCAGAGAGCGCAGCGGCAATCGCCTCGTGCACGCGGCCATAGCTGAGCTCAACCGGGCCGCGGTATAAGGGGTGGCTCGCTGGAGCGGTGATGGAGAACGTGAGCTCGCCGGTGTGGTGGATGGCACCTCCGCCGGTCAGTCGTCGAACGAGCGCGCCTGGCAGCCCCCCCCTGAAGCCACTGGGTAGAGGCTCGCCCTCAGCATCCGCTCGGAACGCCGACGCGGCAGGGACGTCTTGGATGCGCTGGAAGTAGCCGAGACTCAAAGTGTCCGGAGACCAGGTGTAGAGTCGCAACACGGGAGACTCTCCAGGGCTGTGAAGCAGGGCCTCGTCGAGCGCCATGTTCCAGCCAGGTGCGGCATTCCAGGTTGTGATTACGCGCCAGTTCATAAGGTTAGAATTGCAAGTCGCCCCGGCGCGCCTGAGTTCGCCGCTTGGGAACTCGAAGTGCACCGGGGCGACTGTGCCTTGCGAATTACTCGGCGCTTGCAGCGACGAACTCGTCGTAAGCAGCGGCGTCCATAAGGCCGTCCAGGCTCTTCGAAACGGGCTTGATGCGAATCATCCAGCCTTTCTTCCAGGGGTCCTCGGAGAGGATCTCGAGGTGATCTTCGATGGCCGGGTTGTTCTCAATAACGGTGCCAGCGATCGGAGAGCTCAAATCTGCGACAGCTTTGACGGACTCGATCTCACCAAAGGTTTCGCCGGCCTCGACGATACGATCAGGATCGGGAAGGTCACAGTAAACAAGGTCTCCCTCGTTGCCGTTGCAAAGCTCATTGACGGCGAAGTCGGTGATGCCGATGAGGGCGGTATCGCCGTCGATCATGACCCACTCGTGGGACTTGGTGTACTTACGGTCAGTAGGACGCATGATATTTTTAGGGTTCTAAAAAGGGGTGGGGGAGTTTGTTACTTGCGGGTGCGTGAGAAGAAGGGCTGGGGAGCCACAACGCAGGCTTGACGCTTTCCGCGGATATCCATTTCGAGCGCGGTGCCGACCTCTTCGTTGCCGAGAGTGAGGTACGCCGTGCCGATGTTCGTCTTGATCGTGGGAGAGACACTCCCAGAGACAATATAGCCAACTTCCATGTCGCCGCGGAAGAGCTTGTACCCTTGGCGAGGTACGCGCTTGCCTTCGGTTGTGATGCCGACGAGTGCTTGCTTGGGAGCAGCCTTGACTGCGAGGAGGGCATCGCGGCCGAGGTAGTCGCCTTTGTCCTCATGGAAAGAAATCCCGAAGCCGAGGCCAGCCTCGACCGGGTTGTGGTTGTCGTCGATCTCGTGGCCATAGAGGGCCATGCCGGCCTCGAGGCGGAGTGTGTCTCGCGCGCCGAGCCCGATCGGCTGCAAGCCGTGCTCCTTGCCGACTTCGAGCAGCGTATTCCAAACGCGCGCGGACTCGGTCGGCGGGAAGTAGATTTCGAAACCATCTTCACCGGTGTAGCCCGTTCGACTGATGCGGACGTTCTCGATGCCGCATACCGTGCCGAAGTCAAACTTATAGTACTTGATTGCGGACACGTCGCATCCCTCGGTGACCGCTTGCATGATGGCAACCGAAGTTTGGCCCTGTAGGGCGATCATGTCTAGGTCGTCGCTCTCGTCGATAACCTCGCAGTCGAACCCTTCGGCGTGCTTGCGAAGGTGAACGAGGTCGCGCTCGCGGTTGCCCGCGTTGACAACGATGAACACATCTTGCTCTTCGCGGTAGAGGAGTACGTCATCGATCGGATTTCCGTCTTCCAGGCAGAACAAGGAATAGCGAATCGAGCCAATCGGAATCTTCGCGCAGTAGTTGGTCGCGACCGAATCGACCATCTTAATGGCGTCGGGACCAATCACGTGATAGCGGCCCATGTGCCCAAGGTCAAACAGACCGCAAGCGTTTCGGACGATGTTGACTTCGTCGAGGATGGGGCCGTACTGGACAGGCATATGCCAGCCTCCGAAGTCGATCATGCGCGCGCCTAGGGCGGCGTGGACGTCGTGAAGAGGAGTCTGTTTCATGGTCTGCAGGTCGGACATAAATTGGGCTCTTATGGGCGCGCGGCAACCCTCTGGAAGCCTCAGGAATCGGGCCCACCAAGTTGCCAATGCGCCAAACGGATGCATTGAAGGGCAAGGAGGGTACGAGATCGACCCCAAAAGGCCAAGTCTGAGCATCCATACCTGGGGATGAAATTCCCTCAGCACAGGGCCGATTTTAGGGATAGGTTTCTCTAGAGAGGTTTCAGATTGGCTCGCAGCCGAGTCGAAAGTACGGAAGTGGACGCTCTCCTCGATTCCCAGCAGCGTCGGCGCAACGCCCCAATGACGAAGATAACCCTCAAAATATGGCCCTTAGCCGCCCTTTTGCTGCTCGCGGCATCGGCTCGAGCACAGACCGTCAGTGATCCCTATTCGCAGGGGATGCGATGGAGTTATGGCTCGACAGCCGTCTCGCCATGGATTCCCCGTGATGTGGCTCTGGTTGCGGATGGCGAGTTCGCATGGGTCGGGGAGGCGGTTGGCAATCCTGCGGTGACACTTCTCGGGGGGACAAACGCCGCCACTCTTCAGACCGTTTTTTCCTTCCCACAAATAGGCGCTCTCAACATCGTTGACGTCGAGGCCGGGGACTGCATCGATGAGCTTTACGCGGCGGCGCAGTTTGCGGGCTCCACGCCAAGCGCAGGTCGTAAGACCGAAGTGTCGCGATTTAGCGGATTCCAAAGCTCCCAACCGCTTCTTTGGACTCGAACCCTCGGGCCGGATGTCGTTGGAGGAGTGCTCTTGGCGGTCGACTCCACAGGAGAAGCCGTAGTGGCGGCAAGGTTTGACCCCAAAGTTGGGCGTGTAGACTTGGACCGCCTGTCTCCAGCAGACGGCTCCAGTGATTTTAGTGTGAGCTTCGCTGCGGGTAGCCTGCGCGGGCTGGCGATTTCCAAGGGGGGGGATCGGATCTTGGTGGCGCTAGGAGGAGCTTTCCTTTTGCTGGACGGGGCGGGCAACATCCTCTTGCAGCAATCGCTCCCATCTTCCACGGAAGCCTTCGCGATCTCCGCGGATGGAAGCACCCTTGCGTTGGGAGATCTAGGCAAGCTGCATATCTTCACCGAGAGTGCAACGGGGTATTCCGAGACTCAAAATCTGGTGGTGACGTCCGAGTGGATGACAACACGCATCGCGCTCTCTTCCGATGGATCGGAGCTTGCAGCAGGATGGTGGAACTATCAAACAGGCTTGTCGATTCGCTTTCAGATGTGGGACCTTTCCACGTCATCCAAGTTGCACGAGTTCACACAGTCCGGGCTTGGGGGCGGCCTCCAAAATTTCCCGCAAGACATTGCGATCTCGCCGAATGGCAATCGTGCCGTCCTCGGCGCTTGGGGTAGTGGAGGTCCAGAACCCCAGCTGGTCCTATTGGATCGCAACGAGCCCCTACCAGTCTTTTCAACCTATTTAGCGGGCAGTGTGATGGCGCTTGATATGGACGATACGGGGGATCGAATCACCGTAGCGATGAAGGGGTCCCACTCCAATCAGTTCGCCACAACCGGCTACGTTCAGTCCTTTGCAACAGGCCAACGTGACCTACAGATCGTCGGGCAAACTTTGATCGGAGCTCCCTTTCAATTCACTTCCATGCAAGCGGGCAGCACGGGTACTTTACTCGTTTTTGGATCGCCCATGTCCTATGGCAGCCCGCCCATAACAATCAACGGCGTACTTGGGGAACTCAAGATCGACCCGAGCCAGGCCTTCATCATGCAAGGTCTCCTTGCCGATGCTTTTGGAAGGGCAGATTTGGTCGGGGTCATCCCATCAAGCGCGAGCCTGATTGGGATGGCGATTGCCGTGCAGGCCGTTTTTGTCACACCTTTTGGCCTGGAGTTCTCAGCCGCGACAAGGCTGCCGACGATCCTTTAGCAAAGCTTCACTGGACTCGCCAGGGCGCCCCGAACCACCTTTAAGAAGGAGGTGCGGGGCGTTGTCAATGGCAGCGGATACGTTGGGATATTGGGACATTTACGCTTTGCGCATTTGTCTTGAGTTGAGTTTCAGATTCGGGAATGCAGGTGCCGATGTTTTGCCTAGACCACATCCCCAATGGGGATCCCCCCCCGGTCCCCCGCACCCGCTCCCCCGCACCAAATGGGGAGCAGCACCCTACGCAGATAAGGAACCAACCATGAGGCTTGGGAACACAACCCGTTTTTCGATCTTTGCATCGACTTTGCTATTCGCCGCTTGCTCCGGAGGCTCTTCGCCTTCAGGGACAACCGCCGGTACGATCTCGTCTGTCCTCCAGGATCTGGGAGTAGATCCGTCAGGGCTTACAACGGTCGTCTCCCTGCCGCATACACCAGGGGCTTTGTCGCCTGCTAACTTCGAGGCGAATGGCGGACAGCTTGCCCTCTCCGTTAGTGTTGCTGGCAACGCTGCAACGGTCACTTGGGATGCTAGGGTGACACCCTCTCACCAAGTTCGCGCGGTCTCTATCCCCAGCGTGGGCACAGCCTATGTTGGGGTTTCCTCCAGCGACGGCACCGCCCCCACATTTACGATTACTGGTGGCACACAGGCCGCCGGAGTTGGTAATGACACGCTAGATCTCAACTTCTCTGGTGCGCAGCTTATCGAAGCCGAAGCCGAGAATCTCGCCAACTGGCGCTTGCTTGAGAACGGGTCCGATGTGGATCTGACTGGCTCTGTTTTCGACTACGACCCAGTCACGAGCAAAGTCGCAGTCGCACTTGGCGCAAGCGCTGGCTTGCATGCGAGCTTTGAGGTCTTCGCCACGGGAGTCCATAGTGTCTCTGATGCGGACGTGGATGCTGGTAGTGTCAATGGCGCAGCCATTGGCGACGTCTCGGTACCGACACTGGTTAGCTCGGATCAACATTTAGGCTCAGACGAGTACGGTCGTGTGGTCGACTTCGTGTTTAGCGAGGCGCTCGACCCGAACTTCACGAGCTCGTTTTCGAGTTTCACGACTACTCTTCCGGTGTTCTCTTATGGGATTACTCAAATAGCAGAGGACACCCTCCGCGTGACTTTTACGGAACCAATGATCCCTACCGTGGATAGCGTGACCGTGAAAAACCTATGGGACTTTCACGGGAATGCCTTTGCGACGGTGGTGGCACCCATTGGCCAGGGTAGCAGTGTGGCCAATGATTTCAGTAGTTCCCCTGAAGTTCGTACGGTCGAGAACTCGGAAAACGATCAGGCCGTGATCTTGTTTGATCAGGCGATTGATCCGATCGACGCAAACGATCCAGCTCACTGGGATCTAGTTGTTGACGGGAATCCGGTCGACCTCTCCGGTCAACTCTTCAGCTACGATTTTCTAGCGAAATCGTTGACGATCACATTGGATTCGGATTTCGTCAATGGGACCGGCTTCACCTTCAAGGCGGCCACAGGGAATGAGCCGCTCGATATCGATGGCGACCTGTTCGTTACGTCTTACACGGGCACTGTTGACGGCGATGTTTCGCTGCCGGAAGTGGTCGCCTCTGTCCAAAACCGTAACCTCGATGGGAATGGCGCTACTGTCGACGTGATGTTCGGAGAAGATGTTGCCCAAACGGCTGCCGAGGTCACAGGGAACTGGAGCGTGACAGGAGGCCTTAATGTTTTGAGCGCCACTCGCATGGCAGACCTTCGCACTGTTCGCCTCGAGCTTGACGCCGCAATCATCCCCGGCGACCAAACGATCTCTGCCGATCTTGTCGAGGATGTCGCAGGCAACCCGATGGAGGCAGTGACCGGTCTCGTTGTAACCTCGACAGACCAGCTGAGGCCGACGATCTCCGCACCAGTAGCGATTGGTGTTGAAGGCGCCCTCAACGACACGGTTACTGTTCTTTTCAGTGACGACATGATCGAAAGTGAAGTTGAGCAAGCCTCATCCTGGTTTGTGCAGTCGCCCCTAAGTGTTCCGATGGACACGACGGGTGCAACGGTTGACTACGACGTGTCTTCACGTGAGGCTGTTTTGACGTTCACCTCTGGTGGAGACTTGCCAGCACGCCACGGATTCAACGTGACGATGACGGGGATGCGCGACATCGGTGGCAACACAGTGACGACGACCCTAATAACAGGAGTCGTTGACGCCGAAACGAACTACCCCGTGGTCGAGATCGCGTGGGTTGATGCGGTCGATGATAGTCTCGTACACTTGCGAATGAATGAGCCGAGTACTGGTTTCTCGGACTACTATGATCCGATCTTGAACCCCACGGCATTCACTGTCTACGAGCTGTATGACGGGCTTGGAACTTTTGTTGGCTATCCCGTCTCAGCGGTGGTGAGCGGAGACATGTTGCAAGTTGACGTTGACTTTGGCCTCACGGTTACTGCGGGGCTACACACCCTCGATGTACGTGGAATCACGGACCTCGCCACAAACCAGATCTTCCCTGTGAAAAACCTCCCGATTTTCGCGGAGGACTCCAGTGCGCCGATGCTTCAGTTCGGAATCTCGGCTGGGCTAAGTGTTTCCGGTGAGTTCAACGACATTCTTACGGTTGTCTTCGATCGAGCCATGTCCCCATGGGGCATGGAGGACATCTCAAACTACACCGTCGAATTACTTGGAGCTGCCATTGACTTGTCCCGTGCGACGATCAGCTTTGATGGCGTGCAGACCACGACGATCAATCTGGATCAACTCGGTGCGGTGGACCTGCTAACTTCCAGTACCTATGATGTGATTGTGTCGGGCGTCTTCTCCGCCTACGGAGTGGAAGTGGTTGGCTCGACTACGGACTCGTTTGTTGCCGCAGGTGACAGCAGTGTCCCGACACTCGACGCATCCAAGGTTCGTATGGACGCGAACGACCCGACCAACTCTCTCTTGATTGAGATGAGCGAGGCGATCCGAGCCGACGACGGCAGCGACGAAACTCTTGTTGATATCGGCGCCGTCAATCCGGATCTGGCGCTTCGGGTCGGCCGGCGTACGACCCGGGTTACTTTCAACGGTGGAGCCTCCATCGGAGCAACCGTCAACGTGAGCTTCCGTGACCTTGCTGGAAACTTGGGGATTGCGAGCCAGCTCGCCGTTGGCCAGGACGTTGCGGGACCGACAGTCACCTCGGTGACAGGAGTCATCCAAGAGGGCGAAGGCGGCGACCTCGTGCTTGTGCGCTTCGACAAGCCCGTGCAGACCGGACTTGGACTAGATGTTACGCACTACACGATTGACCAGGGTGGGGTCCCGTTCACTTTGAATGGCCTTCAAGCCCGGTATGTCAGTGGCACCAACACGGTCGTATTTCCCCTCGGAGATGGTCAGAACCTCAATGCAAGCCAATCAGTGCACGTGACTGCATCTGGCGTGACGGACTTGTCTGGCCTGGTGATGACGGCTGCTGACATCACTGGCAGCGTAAGTGGAGATGCCACAACACCCAGTCTTGTGGAGGCCTTCGTGAACTACCGTGAAGACTTCACGGGACGCTCCATTGATGTGCGAGTAAGTGAAGATGTCAGCCCGCTACTCTTGTCCTTGCCCGTCGCATGGACTTCGACCGGTGGCCAGTCCGTTATGACGGTTAGTGTTCTTCAAGGTGACGTCTATCGAGTCACCTTTCTGAGCACGCTCTCACCCGGGGATCAACTCCAGGTGATGGCTGGAGTGGAAGACCTAGCAGGCAACGCGGCGGGAGCTTTGACAGTCGACGTGACTCTCTAAGCCCTCCCAAAGAAACCCGATTCAAGGGATCTGTGACCCCTCTAGAGAGGTGAAAGGCCAAAAGTGCCCTTCACCTCTCTTTCAATTCTAGATCGACGTTGTTTTGGGGAAGTGCCACCGCGGCATCTGCAGGGCTCTTTTTATGGTTCCCTTGGGCACGGTTCTGTGTCGACTCTCCAAATTGATGGCTTCGGCCTTGCCGCTACGGGGGGAGGGCGCTATGCTCTCGGGCCTGTTTTTCACCGGGTCTCATAAGTGCACATTAGTAGGTACTGGGGCTCGGCATCGTTCAAATCTAAGTAAGACTCATCGGAGTTCCCCCATGGCACGTGTTTGTGATATCTGCGGCAAAAAGACCCAATCCGGCGGTACGATCGCCCGCCGCGGTCTGCCCAAGAAGGCCGGCGGCGTCGGTCTGCGCATCACGGGACGCACCTTGCGCAAGTTCCGCCCCAACCTTCAAAAAGTCCGCGCCCTCGTTGATGGCGAGGTTCAGCGAAAGCGCGTATGCACAAAGTGCATCAAAGGCAATCGCGTTGCGAAGGCCAGCGGCGTGAAAGCCGCAGCTGCGTCCTGAGCGGTCTCCTCTGGACTAGGTCACTAAGCTAGGGGGGATAAGCGCGGGATCCACTTGATCCATCGCCCAATCAAAGATTAAGGGTGAGGCCCAACTGCGCTGCAGGTGGGCCTCACCCTTACTTTCGTTTCCAAAATTTGGGTCTTTTCATCTGAATCCAAGGCAAAATACGCAGAAGTTGGTCGACGGATTGAAAACTTCTGGATTTGTTTGGAAAGCACAAGGGGGAAGTGGCCGAAGGATGGAGCGATGTCAGTGGCGGCGCCCCTAGAGCGCCCTATCCGGTCCTTGGACCAAAAACGAACAAACCTCCTCCCATGGCTAAGAAAGCTAAGAAGAAGGCAGCCAAGAAAGCTACCACTAAAAAAGTAGTCAAAAAGGCAGCCAAAAAAGTGACCAAGAAGGCCGCCAAGAAAGTGACCAAGAAGGTCGCCAAAAAGGTTGCTAAAAAAGTCGCTAAAAAAGTGACCAAGAAGGCAGCAAAGAAAGTCGCTAAGAAAGTGACCAAGAAGGCAGCCAAGAAAGTCGCCAAGAAAGTCGCTAAAAAGGTCGCCAAGAAGGTCGCTAAGAAAGTGACCAAGAAGGCAGCCAAGAAAGTCGCTAAAAAGGTCGCCAAGAAGGCTCCTAAAAAGGCGGCTAAAAAGGCAAGGGCCAAAAAGGCATAGGCAGGTTCAAACTTGAACAAACGCCAGCTAATAGATTTAGTTGCTAGAGAAGTGGTCGTGTCCCGCGAGGAGGCACGCCGACTTCTAGATGTCGTCTTTTCTGGTGTACGCAAGGGCCTTGACGAAGACGGCAACGTGGGGATCTCAGGCTTCGGAACTTTCGAAGTCAAGCCCCGCGCCGCGCGTACATTGAAGAACCCAAGGACCGGTGAATCTATCGACGTGCCCGCCGGGCAGCGAGTCGGTTTCCGTGTCAGTAAGCTTCTGCGCGACGCCCTTTAGGGAACAGCCAGAGCTCACAAAGCCACCTTCCCTTTTCTAAGGGGGGGTGGCTTTTTCGTTTGGCGACCTGGCCTAGTTCCCCGTTGATCGAGTTTGCGAGCCTTTAGGTCGAACTAAAATGGTCAACGCCAAAACGAAGACACCGAAGGCGATATAGATTTGATGGAGCAGGTCTTGGTCAACCTCCACAAACAGCAAGGAGTGTAGAACCCTTCCCATAAATGAGGCGCTTTCAACCGTTTCGCCTGCGTCGGCTCGTAGGTCAGACTCCCAAATCGTGAGAAAGCAGAGCTGGCCACGGACGGCATTCATCACGATGTACGCCATGATTGCCAAGTGACCGAATCGAAGAAGTGGCTTTCGAACCCATCCCCATTGCCTGAGCCAGCCGATCAGAATCATGAACGGAAGTCCGACCACAAAGACCACAACAAGCAGGTGGACCGCGACTAAGATATCAGCTAGAAAGCTCGCCATGATTCCCTGAGAGTACTTAGTTCCAGCGAGTACGACTAGAGTTTGTCTGGCGGCACGAGAGTGGGGGAGGATCGTACCCGCTTGGTGTCTGTTGGCAGTCCTCTACAGAGGTGCCTGCTCCCTAGCGGCCTAACTTTTCCAGCTCGGCCGCAATGGTCTTGTCATCGAGCTTGCTAAAGAGACCATGGATCTCCCCTAACTTTTGGCCACATAGTCCACTTCTCCAAGAAGCCGACTCCGGAAGTTTGGGCCACCCGGAATCGGCGACCCGCGTTGTCTCACCAAGCATCTCCCAGAGGCCTTGGGCTTTTTGAGGCATGAAAGGAGCCATCCACTTGGAGAGTAGGTGGAGCCACTCCACCGCGGTGTTCAGAACGCTACCGCAGAGCTCCCTGTCCGTCTTGCGAAGCGCCCAGGGGGCAGTGCTGTCAATATAGACGTTGGCAACCGCCGCGTTGGCTAGCAGCTTTTGTGTGGCTTCTCGAAAGCGGAAGCGGCGGATCGAATCGGCCGGGTCTGAGAAAGAGCCAGAGCTCTCGAGCATGGCCCGGTCGAGCTCTGCTCGGTGCCTCTCTTGCAGAGGGGGGACCTGGCCGTCAAAGTGTGCATCGATGAAGCGCAGTACCCTAGTAGCCAAGTTGCCAATGGTGTCGGCCAACCCGGCGTTTACGCAGGCTTGGAAGTCTTCCCAGCGCCAATCGCTATCCGAAGTTTCAGGTGCGCTGTTTAGTAGGTAGAAGCGAGTCGAATCGGCGTCATAATTCTCGAAGAATGGCTGCAAGGGGATGACGTGACCTTCGGACGTGTTGAACTTAGCGCCTTGCAGATTATAGAATTCCATCGCCGGAACTGCGGTTGGCAGGATGTAGTCATCCTTGACACCAAAGAGCATCGAGGGAAACACCAGGCAGTGAAATGGGATGTTGTCTTTCCCGATAAAGTGCACGAGCTCGGTGTCTTCCGACTTCCACCAGTCTTTCCAAGCATCTGGAGTGCCTTGAGATTGGGCCCACTCCTGCAAGAACGAGATGTAGCCGATGGGGGCGTCGAACCAGACGTAAAGGACCTTCCCTTGCTCCTCTCCGGCGATCTCTTCGGGAACCGGAATACCCCACTTCATGTCGCGAGTGATCGGGCGTTTATCGATGTCTTTGAGGAGGCCAGTCACAAAGGCCTGCACGTTTGGTTTCCAGGCTTTGTCTTGAAACCAGGTCCCGATTTTTTCATCACGCAATTTGGGGAGGTTCAGATACCAGTGCGTTGTAGCGCGGGCCTCTGGGCTGCTTCCGCAAACTTTGCACTTGGGATCGACGATCTCCAGTGGATCCAGCCACTCTCCGCATTGAGGGCACTCGTCTCCTCGGGCCTTGGCATGTGCGCATTTTGGACAGGTGCCGACAACATAGCGATCCGCAAGAAAGCGATCGCAGGGCTCACAAAAGAGCTGGTTGCTGGTGTCTTTAATCAGGTATCCATTCGCATTGAGCGCGCGGAAAAAGTCTCGGCTGAGCTCGGCATGCCCTGGTGAGCTACTCGTCCCTGAAAAGATGTCAAACTCGACTCCTAGCGCGTCAAAAGTGCCCTTGATCTCAGCGTGCCACTGCTTCACGTAATCTCCGCAAGACATACCGGCTGCCTCTGCGCCAATCGTGATCGCGACACCGTGTTCGTCGGTGCCACAGACGAATCGCACCTCTTCACCTTGCATGCGAAGCGTACGCACGTAAACGTCTGCAGGGAGATAGGCACCAATCAGATGACCGAAGTGAATCGGTCCGTTGGCATAGGGAAGAGCGCTAGTGACTAAGGTACGGGTCACGGTGACGTGGGGGGCTATAGGGGGTGGAGTTCTCTGCGACGTCGGTATTCTAGTGTCAAGTTACGCGCAGGGACGAACCATGCGATTAAGTAGGGAACAATGAAGACGGGTTCCCCAAGTTGTGAGGTGTACGCCAAGTTCAGGAATGCACCGAGGATGCTGATCCACCAGAAGGTGTTGGGGAAGTGGCTACGGCCTTTGCGCTCAGAAAACCACCACTGCAAGATAAAGCGGGAGCCCCAAATCGCTTGGCCGCCAATGCCAATGGCAAAGATGAGCATAGGGACATCACGGTTGAGGCTTCCGTTTTCGATGCCGAACCAAAGTGCGATAATCGCAATGACCGCCCCCCCCAGGGCGGCGGGGAGCGGTCCTAGTTTCGCCGCTGACGAGAGCCGCCGCTTGTGGGATAGGACCAAGTTTCGAATGTAAATCCCGGTGTTGATTCCAAAAGCAGGGACGAGCACCCAAACATGGAGACCTATGGCGCCGGCGCCACCGAAAAGGGCGCCCAGGAGTGAGAGCCACCAGAAGCTCCGGGGGGTCTCGCTGCGACCGCTGCGCTCAGATGCCAGCCACTGGATCAAGAATCTCGAGAAGTAAAAAACTTGGCCGACCCAAGCCGAGTACTCCCAGAATCTAGAGCCTGCCTCTGCGATTCCTGGTGCGGGTAGCACGCTTATTTTGACTGCAGAGTTGGATCCGCCTTTGCATGCGGAGCGGGCTGGGCTCCGACGCCCGGGATTGCGAGTTTGGCATCGTTCTGGACCGCGGTCGAACCTACAGAGGGAATCAAGACAATCGGAAGCTCGATCAATCGACTCCGCATCCAACGAACGGCCAGCAGGTCCTTAAACGAGCGCCACGCTCGATTGCGAATTCCATATTTGCTAGTCCCGGCAACTCTAGCGTGGTGAGAGACAGGATGTTCGAGGATGCGATAGCCGTGATAGCGAACGAGTGTGGGGAGGAACCGGTGCATTCCTTCGAATAAGGTGATCGAGCGGATGGCTTCTTGACGGAAGACTTTCAGTGAGCAACCGGTATCGCGAATCGAATCGCCGCTCAGCCGGTTGCGAATCGCGTTGGCAACGCGGGAGCTGACTCGGCGCACAAAATTGTCGTTGCGCTTTTGGCGCCAGCCGACGACGCCGCCTAAGTCCGGATCCGAGCGAAGGGCAAGGATCATGTTCGGCAAGTCCTGTGGATCGTTCTGAAGATCCCCGTCAAGGGTCGCCACCAGTGTGCCACGGGCCTGCTGAATCCCCGCTGCGATGGCAGCCGTTTGCCCGCAGTTGCGGCTGAAGAAAATGCCACGCACACGGCTGTCCTCTCCTTGTAATTCTAAAATCAGGTCCCTGGACTTGTCGGTACTGCCGTCGTCTACGAGAAGCAATTCCCAAGACTCGCTTGTGCCAAAAACCTCGATGACCCGAGCGACAAGTGCTCTTAGATTTCCCTCTTCATTGCAGATCGGCGCGATTAAGGAGAGATCTAGTGGAGGAGGGCTGGCTTGGCTGTGCTGCACGGGACTCCATTTTGCCATAGGCCGTAATGCTGTAAAGGGCCAAGACGGTATTGTTGCAGAACCAGCATTGTCCAATCTCCATGCGGTTCGGTATCGTTCGCCCCCAATGGTTACCCCCAAGAAGATCGAAGCCTCCCCGCTCCAGGGGAAGAGTCCAGCCCCCCTCTGGCTCTTTATGGCTCTACCGTTACTTGCGTCGGCAATTAGTCATGATTTCTGGGCACCTGATGAGCCGCGCTACGGGGAGGTCGCACGTGAAGTGTTTGCCGGTGAGGGCGGTATCGCCATGTACCTCAACGGGAGCTTGTATCCTGATAAACCACCACTTCTCTTTTGGTTGGCTGGGGTTCTTGGTTGGCTAACGGGATGGAGTGAGTTTGCCATGCGGATGGTCTCTATCCTCGCTACGCTAGTCACGGCACACCTGGTAGGCCTTCTGGCATGCCGCTGGTGGCGTCCGAGGGAGGGAGCCTGGGCTCCGGCTTTCTTTCTAGGCACCGTGATGGTGACAGAGATCGGCGGGCGTCTGCAAATCGATCCCCTACTCACGATGTTGACTACCATTGCCATCGTGTTGATGGATGGCGAGGGCACAAAACGAAACATCAGGCTAGCGGGGTTGGCCGTCGGGTTTGGGGTCTTAGCCAAGGGACCCATAGCGATTTTGATACCTGTTTTGGTTGCGCTCGCATGGCACTTTACGCCAGGCGCTCGGACCCTCGATCAGAAGCGTAGCCTGCGCAGCGTATTACTCGATCCCGTTGCGATCTGCCTGGCCTTTTTGCCCGCAACCCTTTGGGCGTCAGCGGCGATCTCAGCCGAGCCAGACCTCATGGGCCCACTTCTCTTTGGTCAGCACTTGGGACGTCTTGGGAGTAGTGGAGGGGGCAGTCACTGGGGGCCACCATGGCAGCACCTGTGGAGTTTGCCGCTGCTAGTTCTACCCTTTGCGCTTCCCTTTTTCGCGAGCCTGCGAAGTGGACTACGCGCCTCCGAATTTTTGAAGTCCGATCGTGAGAAGGGCGTCGATCTCGGGCTCGCGCGTGCCTTTGCTTGGTTTGCGGTACTCTTCCTGTTTTTCTCAATCATCCCTCCCAAACGGAACTTGTATTTGCTCCCTGCCTATCCAGCGATCGCGCTTCTGTGTGCTCGGTGGTGGAGCACAACTCTTGCGAGCACCTTCGCAAGTCGGCGCGAACAGTCCTTTGGCCGGATCGCGAGGATTAGCGCGCCTTGCTTTTTGCTTTTCCTAGGCACCGTCCTCACCTGTGTTGGTTTCGTGGTCACCTTTGCCGACTTACCAGTGGACCTAGTGGCCCGAATCGCCGAAATGCCAGGTCTGCGCGAATCGGCGTATTGGAGGATTGGAGTGGGGGGGGGCGTAATGATTACGGGCGGTATTGTCGGTTTTCGAGCGCTTTGGACAAAGCCGGGGATAGAGTCCGAAGAGCGGGGAATCCATTGGGAGGTCGAGCGCACAAGGGCTCTCCGAAGAGGTCAGTCGGGGGCGGGTTTGGCAACCCTCGCCTCGTGGAGTTTAGGTACGAGTCTGATCTTTTTGATGGTGATGCCCATGGGAGACGAGGTGAAGTCGGCTAGAACCGTTGCCGGGCAGATCGCTGAATTGCACAGTCAGTTGCCCGCCCGCTCAATCCCTTGCATGGGGATCAAACCCGAGGGGTTCCGCTTCTATTCCAACGTCCCAACAGTTGTTGTGTCGGACTTTGCTGAAGGACCGCTCCCAGCTTACCTCGAGGAGATGGGGAGCGCGGGAGAAGCCGATTTCGCGTGGCTCGATTTCTGGCGCGAACGTGAAGGCGCCCATTTTCTAGCGGTAGTTGCAGAGTCACATTGGTCGCGGCTCACCGAAGAGCAGCGACTGGGATTCCGGGTGTGTTTTATCGGTAGGTTGGGCAGCAAGGAGCTGCTTGTGATTGGCTCGAAACTGGAACCGTGACCACTGGGAGGCGCGCACTGCTCAGCCTCGAACTTCTAGTGGCGCAGGAAGCTCTTGTCCAAGCGAAGTACAAGCCAAAGCCCACCGATGGAGGCCGCGGGTACTGCGACAATCGGGCCGAGGAGTGGGATGGCAAAAACAACACCTACGGTTGCGCCGAAGGTCGTGACGGGAATCAGGTTGTGCGATAGAAAAGAGAGGCGCATCCGAAGGGGCCAGCCGCGCCTCTCCATCGGGATTTCCAGCATGCCAATGGCGGTTCCGAAGCCGATGAGGCCGCTGTAGAGGAGCGGGCCAATGACGGGGATGAACCCGATTGGAAAGAGGACGACAAGTAGGAAGAGCGTGATGGCTGCGATTTCGATACCGACCCACAGTGCACGGCCTTCGATCGAGACGATCCAGCGCAGCCACTTGGAGTACTCCTGTGCGTCCCGTAAACCCGGCCAACCCGTGGGGGACATGGCCGCTAAGAAAGGGATGGCGAGGGCCGGCAGGACGAGAAGGGTGAGCCAGCCGGAAAAGAGGAGCAGGCTAGCGCAGGCAAGGGTGATGCCGGCGGCGCAGAGTAGCCAAGAGTTACGGGCACAGACGGAGGATGCCAGCTCGGTGGGGCGCGCGATTGCGGCACGCGGATCTTTGCCAAACCAGCTCGCCTCTAGCTTTCCTTGGACCTCGTCGAGGAAGGGGCCCGCGAGCGCTTCGTACACCATGGAGAAGCAGTACCAGGCGATCGCCCAAGAGAGGAGCGCAAAAAGGATCCAGGAGCTGCCGCGCATGAGGGCGATCCCGAAGCCATCGTTGAGCAGCCACTCGGCAGAGGACCGCAACCAACCCTCATCCCAAGTCGTGAGCAAGAGTCGGTGCCCTTCGGTGCCAAAGGAGCTGTCGAGCCAACTTTGAATCTGCCCGAAGATGTAGTAGATCGCACCAAGGAAGATCACGCTCGTGACCGCGAGAGGGGGCAGTAGCAGCCGCTTGATGCCACGCGTCCTCCATAGGATCCGAAGGCCTTGGAGGAGCGCCGTGGCGCCCACTAGGAGGCCGCGGCTAGCTCCGACTGGATCGCGGGCCATGTGGGAGCGTGGAGGCCCCTGGCCCCGCCCACAGTGGTCGCAGGAGTCAAGGACACTCTGATAGCCACACAGGGCACACGGCATGCTCGTTGTGTTTGTCGACGAATTCGTAGGGGGTGGAAAGCTGTCGCGCATACCGCGAAAGTTACCGCATTCGCAGGCCAACCTCTAGTTCGCATTTTGAGGGACCGCTAAGGGCGCCTCGAACTCCTAGCGGATGGATGAAACAGACAGCGGCTGCGAAGCTACAATGCGGGCCATTGTGTTTTGGGCGGTAACTGTCCAGACCATCTCAATTTAGCACCTCCAACAATTCTCTAGGCAGCTCCAGTAAACCTCGACTGTCTCCGATCCTGTTATGGCAATCGATCCTTACAAAGCGCTCGACTTCTTCGACCTCGACGACCAATTCAGCGAAGAAGAGCTCATGGTCCGCGATGCAGTACGCACTTGGACCTCTGAACGCTTCATGCCTCTAATCGGTGACGCGTTCGAGGCTGGCACGTTCCCTATGGAGCTTGTTCCCGAGCTTGGTGAGCTCGGCGTGTTCGGCTGTACCTTTCCCGAGAAGTATGGCTGCGCCGACATGAACGGGACGACCTACGGGATTATCTGCCAAGAGCTAGAACGCGGCGACAGCGGATTGCGATCGTTTGTCTCCGTACAGGGATCTTTGGTGATGTATCCGATCTTCACATTCGGAACAGAGGAGCACCGCATGGAGTGGCTGCCCAAGTTGGCTTCAGGAAAGGCCGTGGGGTGCTTTGGTTTGACCGAACCAGATGCGGGCTCGGATCCCGGAAGTATGACGACCCGCGCCGTCAAAGACGGTGACGATTGGATCTTGAATGGGCGCAAGATGTGGATCACTAACGGCACGATTGCGGACGTTGCGATTGTGTGGGCTCAAACGGATGACGGTATCCGGGGCTTTGTGGTTCCCACGAACACACCTGGCTTCAGTGCTCCCGAGCAGAAGCACAAATTTAGCCTGCGCGCCTCGGTGACATCTGAATTGGTGATGGAGGATGTACGTCTACCGGGTTCGGCATTGATGCCGGGAAGTGGCGGACTCAAGAGCCCGCTGATGTGTTTGACCCAGGCGCGCTACGGGATCGCGTGGGGCTCTATCGGTGCCGCGATGGCTTGCTTTGACGAGGGTCTTCAGTATGCGCAGGATCGCGTGGTCTTCGGATCGCCACTCGCCGCAAAGCAGCTTGCCCAGAAGAAGCTCGCCGATATGGCTACGGAGATCTCCTTGGCGCAGCTGATGAACTTGCGCCTCGGTCGCATGAAAGATTCCGGTACCCTTAGGCCGCACCAAGTGTGTATGGCGAAGCGCAATGGCTGCGAGGTTGGTTTGAAGACAGCTCGCGTGGTGCGCGACATGTTGGGTGCCAACGGGATTAGCCTAGAGTTCCAGACGGGGCGCCACATGTGCAACTTGGAGTCGGTAATCACCTATGAGGGTACCCATGACGTACACACTCTTGCGATCGGTATGGCCCTGACAGGGATCTCGGCGTTCCGCTAGAGCGCGAGCTCACCTGAATTATAGTTTGCAGCCC
>CALBMX010000015.1 GCA_937896235.1 uncultured bacterium | reverse complement strand
TGCGGCTCTGCGCCGCGACTTGGTTTGTAAGCAGCTCGCAGTGTAATCCGCGAACTTTGAAAACCAGGTCCATCCATCTTGTCTAGGAGCGTGAGCGAGCGGTCCCGGCGCAATCCCGATGGGTAGCCGGCCGAGGGCAAGCCTCAAGGACTCCCCCAAGCGCTTGGCTGTCATTTCAGGAGTACATGCCCCAAAACTCGACTGCCGGCAACGACACCCGGTGGCCCTTGGGCTGCCGTCGCCCTGAGTAGCCTGGATGGGGAGAGTGTGGAGCGATCTCCTGCACCCAAGGAAGCGACGAGCTGGCCACTAAGATGTCTTCCAAGGACAGCCCACACCACGGCGGCGTCACCAATCTGGCCAGGGGGGATTCAGAGACTAGGGGCTTCCCGCCGAGGAGATCGCCTGCCGCTGCGCAGGTGTTCGAAACCCGGCAAGGACTACAGTCTTACGACTCGCGCCGAAGTGTACCGATTAGCTCTTGAATCGAGTTGAGGCCAGCCTCGGCGAGGCGGCTCTCCAAGAGTGCTGGCAGCTCACCGAGGAGAGCGGGGTTCGAAAAGCTCGCCGTTCCAATTTGAACAGCACTGCAGCCGGCGACAAGGAATTCGAGAACGTCGTCGGCCGTGAAAATTCCGCCGCAGCCGATGATGGGAATCTTAACCGAGGTCGCGCAGTTCCAGGCGCAGCGCAGTGCGACTGGCTTGATACCAAGTCCAGAATAACCGCCCATAACGAGGGCCAATCCTGGTTTTCGAGTGCGCCAGTCAACACTCATTCCAAGTAAAGTATTGACAGCTGTAATCCCGTCGGCGCCACCGGCTTCGACGGCCTTAGCAATCTCTCCGATAAAGGCGACATTGGGGGAGAGCTTCGCGAAGATCGGCTTCTTCGTGACCGCTCGAACTCCAGCGATCGTCGCCTCGGCCGTTGCGGGGTCCGTCGCGAAAGGAAGTTTGCCACCCTGTACATTCGGGCAAGAGAGGTTCACCTCAAACGCACTGATTTGATCGTACCCATCTAGGCGTGCCGCCATCTCGGCGAACTCTTCGGGAGTGCGCCCGCCGATATTTGTAAAGATAACTGCGTCCGTGTTTTCCAGGCTCGCCAGGACTGTTGCTTCGTAGTCAGCGAGACCGCGATTCTCAAGTCCGATGGAGTTCAGGAAGCCCGCCTCGGTTTCGCAAATACGAGGCGCTGGGTTGCCATGTCTCGGCTCCAGAGTCACGGTCTTGCTAACCCATGCGCCCAAGGCGGCCGGTGGGACAAATCCGCTCATCTCCAACCCGTGGCCAAACGTTCCCGAGGCTGAGAGCAGCGGGTTCTTGAGCTCGAGCCCGGCAAAGCGAACAGAGAGATCAGCCATGGTTTTCAACCTCGCCTTTCTCGGTGAACCACTCGGCCCCTTCCTCCACAGCTTCCGCGGAATTGGCCTCTTCGCCTTTCCCCCAGAAGAAGAAGAGAAGGATGGCACCAATCGAGATGCATGAGTCGGCGACGTTGAATGTGGGGAAGTGATAGTCCCACTTAGAGAAATAGACATCGATGAAGTCGCGCACCTCCCCCATCTCCAACGCAACGCTCTCTCTCATCCACTCACCGAGGTTGCCTAGAAACAAGTTGTCATACAAGTTCCCGAGAGCCCCGGCCAGAACAAGTACAAGTGCCGTGCAGCCAAACTTCTGGCTCTTTGGGATCCGCCAGAGCAGGTAGGCCAGCACACTCACGGCGATTAGGCGTCCAATCACGAGCACAATTTGGTGCTCACCAAATAGCCCAAACGCCATTCCTGGGTTCCAGGACCGCATCATCGCGAACCATTCCCCAATCAGCGGTACGCGCGAATGGCCGTGGGGATCAACGGTCATGCCCTCTGGATGGGACTCTAGCCACGCGAAAACGCCAGCCTTAGACCAAAGATCAAGCCCTACAAGGGCTGCGACAAAGAGGAAGCGTAGCCAGGGCAAAGAGCGAGAGGAGGTCGGTGGTTGCATAAAATAAATGTCGTAAGCCCAAAGTTTCGGGCGGCAGAGTTTACCGCAGAGTTTGCGCACAGTGAACGGAACTCCATAATCAAGAGCATGCCAAACGCAGAAGAGTCCCGTGAGCTAGCCGACCCCCTCGACGGCTCCCCATTCCGATTGGGCCTCCTTGACTTCTTAGACGCCTTGCGGGTTGAGGCCGGAGTTTCGAAGAATACGATTTTGGCCTACCGGCGTGACCTCGAGGGGTTCTTGGTCCGGATGAAGCAGCTTGGCAACGCGGATTGGGAGTCTATCGCCTCGACGGACATCGTTACCCACATGGCCGCGATGCGGGCCCAGGGCCAGGCCGAATCCAGCGTAGCCCGCGCACTCGCTGCAATCCGTATGCTGTTGCGGCACCAGGTCGCGGAGGGATTGCTTCTGCGCGACCCCTGCGCGCTAATCACCGCACCCGTTTTGGCCCGCTACCTGCCGACGACGCTGGGGATCGAGGAGGTCGACGCGCTCTTGACGGTTGCTGCAAAAGAAACCTGGATCGATGCCCGCGATCGAGCCCTCGTTGAGGTCCTGTACGCCAGCGGTGCCCGAGTCTCCGAAGCGATCAGTCTCTGCATCGACGGACTTGAGCCGACGCTGGGAGTTCTTCGCCTGACCGGAAAGGGGAACAAGACACGTATCGTTCCCATCGGTCAAGGGGCGCAGGTCGCTCTGGAGCAGTGGCTCACTCTCTGGCGCCCCGCGGTTGCCGGGGGAGTCGGATCTCCTGTGATTCGGGAGGTGTTCCTAACCCGGACCGGTCGCCCGATGGATCGCACGGCGGCTTGGCGGCGGGTCAAGGCGCTTGCGATCCGAGCGGGTATTCTGGCGAATATCTCTCCCCATACACTGCGGCACTCTTTCGCCAGCCACTTGGTTATCGGAGGCGCAGATCTGCGGTCGGTTCAGGAGATGCTCGGACATGCCTCGATCAAAACAACGGAGGTCTATACGCACCTTGACTCCGAGCAGGTGCGTAGCGTTCACCGACTTTTTCACCCGCGCGCCTAAGAACCTCGCCCGGGAAGACCCCTTTACGTCTCCCCAACGCGCCGCGGAGCCCAATTTGACAGAAAGACAAAAGGCGCGAATAATGAGCATCCCCCACCGCCGTCCCCATCTCCATAATTATGTTTTACAGAGCCTCCCTCCTGGCACTTCTACCGTTGGCCATTTTGCAGGCTTGTTCCGGAAGTAGTGGAGGCGCACAGTCAGCGGTCACTCCGGGCACTGTAAAACCTGGAGTTCAGGGACAAGAGGGGGTCGTTCACGATGGCAGTCTCCTGTTCGTTAATAAGGTCTCCGCGTTACAAGCAGAGAGCGTTGGTTTTGGCCGTGGTTCGGCCATGGTGGACTTCGACAACGATGGCTTACTGGACCTAGCTCTCGGAAATGCGGGCATGGACAACGCCTTCTTTCGTCAGCGCTCGGATCGAGGTTTTGAGCCCATGAACATCGCCTGGGGAGTCGCGCCTGATAAGAGGGCGCACTGGGGCATGATTGCCGCTGACTACGACAACGATGGCGATAGTGATCTCTACGTGGTCAATGGTGGCTTCAAGGCCGTAGAAGCAAATCAACTTTTGCGCAACGACATCAGCGCGAGCGGAGTGTTTACAGATGTGAGCGCAGCCTCGATGGATGCGGATATTATCGCTCGCACATTCTCAGGAACCGCACTCGATTACGACAACGACGGCATGTTGGACCTGTTCATTGCGGAGAGCACGGACTCGCTTCCCGCTGCGCTCCTGCGCAACGTGGGCAATATGCAATTCCAAAACAAAACGAGTGCCGCAAAGGTCAACATCAATGGCCGCTTCTTAGGCTGTAGCTCGGGAGACTGGAACAGCGACGGCTGGGTGGACATAGCTACCGCGCACTTTCAAAAGGAGCCCCTCCTCCTCGAGAACCAAGGCGATGGCACCTTCTTAAATGTCGCTCCCGCGCTGGGCTTGAATCATGCCAAATACAACTTCGGCTGCATGCTCGAGGACTTCGACAACGATGGCGCCCTCGACATCTTCATTCCAAAGTACGACGAGCTTTTTCAAGGCTTGCAGAGTCGCCTCTACATGAACGACGGCTTTGGAACCGCCTTCCAAGACCTCACTGACTTCGCGGACTTCCCGCCCTGTACTGCGATGGGCCACAACACCGGTGACCTCAATGGTGACGGTTATCCCGATGTCATGGTCGGAACAGGAGCCCCCAGCTACATGGCCCTCGACTATCTCTATCTCTTCCGCAAGGGTGATGCGAGCGGCCCTGACATTTCCAATGCCTCGGTGACTTCGGGACTTAACTCCTTCGGTCCGACGCGCAGCCACGGGATGCCTATTGGGGATTTTGACGGTGACGGCGACGTTGATGCCTATGCCAACCACGGCGGCCCCCATGGATTCCCAGCGACTGCTGAACCCAACGCCTTCTGGATCAATCAGGGTAACGACAACCGCTGGACTGAACTACGCCTCGAGGGTGTCCTCAGCAACCGGAGTGGTATTGGTGCACACCTCATCGCAACAACAGATACTGGTCGAGAGGTGCACCGCTACCTTCGAGCTGGCCATGGATTTGGGAATACGAACAGCCCCGTCCAGCACTTCGGAATCGGCTCAGACGACTTCATCACGCAAGTCATAATCAAGTGGCCGAGCGGGCTGACGCAGACGCTCCCCACGCCGGCAATGGCTACGATTACCGACATCCTCGAAGCGGGCGTTGCGATCAAAGGTGATCCCGATATCGATGGCGTATTCTCAGCAATGGTTGCCGGAACACCCAACTCCGAGGTTGAGTTCCTTCTCGATGGACAGCCCTTCGCAACGGCGAAACTCGACGAGCGCGGCGCCGCACGGGTTCAACTCCAACGTCCTGGACAGTTGGACTTGGTTGAGGGAGCGGGAGCGCTCTCGGCTTGGATCTTCCCCACAGGGCACCCCGAAGAGGGTATAGCTACGGACTCGGTTCGAGTTCAGTTCTAGTCACCCCACGAAACAAGAGCGCAAACGAAATACGCCTCTTAGGCGTCCGGCCGCAAGTTCAGACGCTCAAGAATGTCTTTTGCGCTCTCGAGGGTGAAACCTTCTAGCGCGGCGATCCCCTCGACACTTGCCTGCGCAACTCCGGCAACGCTGCCAAATGTCTTGAGCAGCCGCTTTCGGCGAACGGCACCTATCCCTGGTATCGAGTCTAGTTGCGACGTGATTCGCCCGCGTGTCTTGCGGTGGAACTGAATAGCAAAGCGGTGAGCCTCATTTCGGATTCTCTCGAACAGATGGCGCACGGGGCTTCGCGGGTTTAGGTCGATGGGCTCGGAGTCCGGGGTGAGGTACACCCGCTCTTCGGACTTCTCTAGTGACCTTCCCTTGAACTGCCGCTCGCTGCGCGCCTTCGCCAGACCGACAATCGACACTCCCCAGGCGCCAGCCTCTTGCTGCGCCTCCAGGGCGTTTCGAAGCTGTCCCTGCCCACCATCGATGACGATCAAGTCGGGTAGGTCCCCATCCTCCATTCCCCGCCTTAGGCTGCGCCCCACAACCTCTTTCATCGAGGCGAAGTCGTCTTGCCCATCCACAGTCTTCACCTTGAAGTGCCGATAACCCGAGCGATCTCTTACGCCTCCACGGAATCGAACTCGTGAGGCGACCACATGGCTGCTCTGTAAGTTGGAGATATCAAAGCAGTCGATAACTTCAGGGGTACTTGCGAGCCCACAGAGCTCGCGTACACCTTCGAGGAGGCGTACATTCTCCGCGCCCTTTTTGGTCTTTCGGGCCAACTCTGCAAACGCGTTTTCCGTTGCCACGTCCAACGTGCGCCGCTTCGCCCCCTTACGCGGAACGATGATGCGAGCACCGAGGATCTCCGCAAGCCACTCGTGCTCTTCTGGCAAGCAAGGGACGAGGATCTCTCGAGCCCCTACGAGCCTTTGCAAAGACTCCTTTTTGGCCATACCAGGACCGTGAAGAGCGGTAAGCACAACATGCAAGAGCTCCTCGTCGGGCAGCTCCGAGTGGAAGAAGCGCGCCTTGCTTTCCGCAAGACGCCCACCTCGAAACGCCAAGCGGTACACCACGGCGGAGTCCCCTTCGCGCGCCATTCCAAAGACGTCTCGATCGACCTTGTCTCCCTGCGTTATGCCTTGGCCCTCAACCGTACGCCGCAGAGCTGCCAGTCGGTCGCGCCAGCTTGCGGCGCGCTCGAAGTCGAGCGCCTCTGCGGCACTGCGCATACGGCCGCTTAGGTCTTCCTCCAGCTCGCCTGTCTCCCCCGTCAAGATATGGATGGCCCGGTCGACGAGCCCCGCATAGTCCTTCTCATTGATAAGCCCCACACAGGGAGCGGAGCATAGGTCCATTTGGTGCTTGAGGCAGGGCCTGGACCGATTCGCCAAAGTGGCGTCTGTGCAGTCGCGCAGGGGAACAACCCGGTGCAGGTCGGAGAGGGTATTCCGAACAGCACTGGAAGATGCGAAGGGTCCAATCAACCTGGAGCGCCCTTTCCCCTTGCCCTCTTTGGGATTGTGGGCGCGGACAAACTGCAAGCGCGGAAAGGCGTGCTCCATATCTACACGCAACATCAGAAAGGACTTGTCATCCTTCAACCGAACATTGTGTGGGGGCTTGAACTGCTTGATAAGCGTATCTTCGAGCAGCAGTGCCTCTCCCTCGGTCCGGGTTACAATCGTCTCAACTTGTGTAGCATCGCGCTGGAGAAAGAGGACCCCCAGACGGCCATCCCCGCCAGGTCGCTGGTACGAGGCAAGACGCGCCTTCAGG
Organism: uncultured bacterium; assembly: GCA_937896235.1. Lineage (GTDB taxonomy): Bacteria > Planctomycetota > UBA1135 > UBA1135 > CALBMX01. Next base: position 25,149 of record CALBMX010000015.1, on the reverse strand, counting down.
CTTCGTGCCTTTCCGACGTAGAGCACATTCTCCGCGGCGTCCCGAAAAATATAGACTCCCGGCTTGGACGGAATACCGTCCATTGACCAGCGCTGTTCGGTCACCGGCTGAGCTCCAGGGCTTCCAGCTCACGGATTTGATCCCGCAGTATGGCGGCCTCTTCGTAGCGCAGCTCGCTGGCGGCAAAAGTCATATCGTTACGAAGCTTCGCAAGCTCACCGCGAAGAGTTGCCGTATCCCAGTAGCGCGCCTCTTCGGCAACTCGGCTTGCCGTCGTCTCTTCGATAGAAGGTGTGGACTTGTAGTCCATGTCCAGCAGGGCTTCGATCGAGTCCCGCACAGGTTTGATGATCGTCTTGGGAATGATCCCGTGCTTTTCGTTGTAGACAAGCTGCAGCTCCCGGCGCCGCAACACTTCGTCCATCGTCGCCTTCATGGCGTTGCTGATCCTGTCGCCATAAAAGATGACGCGACCTTCTACATTTCGAGCGGCCCTGCCACAGGTTTGTGTAAGGCTAGTCTCCGAACGCAAAAAGCCCTCCTTGTCCGCATCGAGCACAGCGACGAGCGCGACCTCTGGCAGGTCTAAACCCTCGCGAAGCAGGTTGATTCCGATCAATACGTCGAATTCTCCAAGCCGGAGATCTCTCAAAATGGCCGTGCGCTCCAGCGTGTCAATCTCAGAATGTAGGTAGCGAACATTCACTCCCAGCTCGCCGAAATAGGTCGAGAGCTCCTCCGCGGAGCGCTTGGTCAACGTCGTCACAAGCGTGCGCCAGCCCGACTTGGTGACGATGCGAATCTCATTCAAGAGGTCGTCTACCTGAGTGCGTGCGGGGCGGACTTCAATCGGCGGATCCAACAAACCTGTAGGCCGCACAATCTGCTCGGCCATCCGGTCCTTTGCGTGTTCGCGTTCGTATTTCCCAGGCGTTGCAGAGACATACACGCACCGAGTGGCTAACTTCTCCCACTCCTCAAATTGAAGCGGCCTATTGTCAAGGGCGCTCGGAAGCCTGAAGCCGTGGTCAACCAAATTGGACTTCCTGCTGCGGTCGCCTTTAAACATTGCGCCCACTTGGCTTACGGCGACGTGACTCTCATCCACAAACACCAAGAAGTCATCGGGGAAATAGTTCAAGAGCGTATGCGGTGGCTCGCCCGCACTCCTGCCATCCATATGTACCGAGTAGTTCTCGATGCCGTTGCAGACCCCGGTCTCCCGAAGCATCTCCAGGTCATGCCGGCAGCGCTGTTCCAAGCGTTGGGCTTCGAGAAGTTTGTTCCCCAACTTCAGCTCGTGGAGGCGCGCGGCGAGCTCGACCTCAATCTTTTCTACAGCCTGCTCTACGCGCTCTTTAGGTGTGACGTAATGACCAGAGGGGTAGACTCGAACGTCTTGGAGCTCCCCTAGAATCTCGCCCCGCAACGGGTCGACTTGCAAAATCGCATCGACCTCATCACCAAACAACTCGATGCGAATTACACGGTCCTCCTCGTAGGCGGGAAAGACCTCAACGACATCACCACGAGCCCGAAACGTGCCACGTCGGAAGTCGATGTTGTTGCGCGCGTATTGCATCTGCGTAAGCCGCCTCAGCAGGGTATCTCTCTCGATAACGTCCCCAACCTTGAGTTCGAGGGCCATCTCCGCATAGTTACTTGGACTTCCCAGACCGTATATACAGGAAACGGACGCGACGATAATCACATCGCGCCGCTCTAGTAAACTGCGTGTCGCACTGTTTCGCAGGCGCTCGATGTTCTCGTTTCGAGAGGCGTCCTTTTCGATGAACGTGTCTGACGAAATGACATAGGCCTCGGGCTGATAGTAGTCGTAGTAGCTGACAAAATACTCGACGGCGTTATTCGGAAAGAGCTCGGAAAACTCGGCATACAGCTGAGCGGCTAGGGTCTTGTTGGGGGACAAGATTAGAGCCGGTCGGCCGAGGCGCGCAATCGTCGCCGCCATCGTGAAGGTTTTTCCCGAACCGGTGATTCCTAGCAGCCCCTGATGCTGGTGCCCCTCTTCAATCCACTTGCAAAGCTTGTCGATTGCCGCAGGTTGATCCGCAGTTGGCTCAAAAGGGGCCTGGAGATCAAAGCGGACACCCTCACGAACGGTTGGTTCGGGGTTTTTGGGGGTGGTAGACATGCTAGATAGGTCAGAATCGAAGGGTTGAAGGCTCGGGACTGGGTCCTCGGCTTGCGCCACGGGGAGCGGGAGCGTATCTTGCCTCGCCCGAGTTACTCTCCTCTAATCGGGGGGTAGGCCGGGGACACGCCCTTTGCTGGGCCCACCCTATCAAAATCGGCGCCATATACGCCCTGTCCGCACGAGCCTCATGCTGATTGAATGCCCCTTCTGCCACACACGTGCGCAAGTCCAAGATAGCCAAGAGGGCGCCAAAGTGCGCTGCGGTGATTGCGGTCGTATTTACGGTGCTCGTCCCGCCGGCACCTCCAAAAGCTCAAGCAAGTCCAACCCTACCCCCTACGTTATCGGTGGCGGTCTCGTCGTTGTAGCCGCAATCCTCTTCTCGGTGATCAACAACCATGAGGGCCCGCCTCCTGCAAAGAAGCCCGAGACTAGGAAGGTCGAGGTCGTCAACAATTCGATGGGTTGGGAATCCGAGGCTGTGCTTGCCGTCCGTGGTCTATACGAAGCCGTAGCCGAAGGCAACCGCACGAGACTAATCAACCGCATCTCCGGAGAGCAGGTCCTTGCGGCCGAGCAAGCCGCTGCCGCGGTGGAGGGCTACGAGGGCCCGCCCCCCTCAACGAACGCCCTATGGGGCGCTCTCAAAGGCTTTGAGCGCACACCTCTTGTCGAGGCTTGGGCCGAAAGCATGTTGGACGCGACCAATCCGAATGCCCCCATCAACTGGACACCGTTTGATGGAAAAATCCAGCGGCAAGGCGGCGACGAATATGTCATGCACATCCAATGTACGCCCGCTGATGGAGGCACAAAGGCCAAAGTCTTCGAGTGGATCCTGGTGCAAGAAGGCGGAACGATGCGCGCCGCAGCCTGGGGCGAGTACATCGACCCCGACTCCATCAAGAAGCAATTCTCAGGTGGCAGCATGAAAGGAATTGAGAAGAAAACCCTGAGTGACGGCTCCCGCGTTCACGAGCGCCAGCCCGAACCGCTTGCGTATCTCGACGACACGCCCCAAGTGCTGCGCGACGAGATTGAGGGGCTCTTTGAGACCATCATCAACATGGAGCTCACGAAGGAAATTTCGCGGGCGAAAGCACGTCTCATCGAAATTGGGAAGCCGGCGATTCCGCGGCTCCTTACCGGGCTGTACGAGCTCCCGATCGACACCGAGAACGGCACAGATGAAGACGAGCGCAAGATCCAAAACGTCGTCGATGTTCTGCGCGACATCACCAACCAGTTCTTCGGCTTTGAGCCTCTACTCTTGGAAGGCTCGGGCATGGGGACAACCCTCGAACGCCAGCAAAGCTCAGTCAAACAGTGGTTTGCTTGGTGGTACAAAAACAGCAAGCGCTTCACCGTCGCTGAAAAGGTAGACGCACTGGAAGAGGCTCTAGGCGAGCTCTCCGCAGAAGACAAGCGCTGGCTTGAGATGCACCCAGATAAATAAATCAACCCCTCTCCCCCCCACCCAACCGCGGTGCGACTTGCACCGCTTCACCCCCCCGACTCATGTCCGATTTCCGAAAAGGCGTCTGCCTGGATTGCGATGCGCAGTTCAAGATTCCGACCTCCTTCACCCACGACCGCGCGAAGTGCAACCAGTGCGGAGGCACTGTTGAGATCGCTACCACCGAAGTGAAGGACGCCACGCCGCCCCCCGTCCCGGTTGCGCCCAAGGTCAAGCCGATGCCGGCCAAACCAGCGCCTCCAAAAGCAGCGCCCCCTGCGGCAGAGCCCGAGGAAAAGCCGATGACGATGAAGGAGAAGATCCTCGCCCGTAAGAAGGCCGATGCGGCTGCCGCTCAAGCTACGCCGCCGACCTCCCCCACAGGTAAGGCGAAAGCTACCGCCCCCAAAGCTAGCGCCACCAGCGCCAAGGCGGCCGCCCCCAGCGCCGGCGCTCCTCGCGCTAAAGCGGCCGGTGCCGAGGCCAAAGGCACTCGAGCCGGTGGACGCAAAGCGGCCGGTGCAAAAGGTGGAAGTTCGAAGCGCGGTGCGTCAAAGCGCGGTGCCGAAGAGGCAGAAGAGAGCGGCCGTCGCGGTCGCGCGCAGAAGGAGAAGAAGTCACCCGTCGCCGGCCTGATTGGCGTCGCCGTACTCGTGATTGGCGGTGGAGCAGGTTGGTACTTCACCATGGGACCTGGTGCCGCTGAAGAGCCGGTGAAGAAGACAGAGATCGCCGAGAGTGGCCCCACTCCCGAGGAGCTCGCAATTGAGGCAGCCGCGACAGAACAGAGGGAGGCCGACAAGGCCGCGGCTCAAGCCTTAAAGGCTGAAGAAGATGCTGCCGCCAAGGTTGATCCTGCGGAAGCGGCCCCCGCTGCACCCAATGTAGAAAAGGTCTATGAGCCGCTTGAGATCAAGTACGACGAGTTCCCTATTTTTGGTAAGGCCATCGACACTTCAGATGAAGAGTGGGCCAAGATCGAAGCACTAGCTGCCCAGCTGGTGGATATGGACTACCCTCGAGATCAAGGACGTGCGGCGAAAGAGCTCACGAGCATCGGCTACAAGTCACTCCCTGCAGTCTTCAACCGACTGCGTGAAATCGATCTTGGAACCTCCGATGGGTATATTGCTGGCGACCTGGTGCAACGCACGGTGACGGATCTGCTTCATGGCAAGAACATGACGTGGGATTCGGAGAGGGATGGAAGCCAAGTCCCGACGCCACGCGCGCACATGGTCAACCGCAAGTCGGTGCGAGCTTACCTCATGACCTGGAATACAGTTGTTGCCGACCCTACGGTTTGGATTGGTCTCGGAAAGCTTGAAAACGAGAAATACTCGGACGAGCTCCCCGCTTACGCCGCAGCCCTAGAGGCTGCTGGAATCACAGAGGGTCAATACATCGATGCTGCCATAGCGGCTCTTTCCGGCGCCTCTGATGATGACGAGGAAGAAGACCTCGGCGACTTCTAGCCTGCCTTGATCGACAAGACGGGGGGCGCTGCGATACGGTTCGCGGCGCCCCTCTTTCGTAGACACGGCACACGTACCTTAGCCCCTCGATGGGTCGACGCACATAGAGCGCCACCAAATAGAACCTAGTCGAGAGTCGTCCAAGAGAGAGTCCTTATGCCACGGCCATTCGCTTTGGCTTCAGCTTCAAACTCTTCGCGGACCACAGGGAATTCGTAAGTCAGCCGAGGTTGGGGAGCACGTCTACTCCGCTTGGACTTGGGCCGACCCGCCGCGTCTTGGGTCACTTGCAGCTACGGGACGCCCCCCGATCTTGACTCGGATTCCCTGGACACTAGCCCATTTGCTCTCGCGAAGTAGTATCTCGTGACCGCGCCCTTCCAGTGAATCGATAGCACCCGAATGCCAGCCGGGTTCAAGCTCTGTCCGCTGAGGCTTCCACTGTTGGTGTACACGTGGCGCGGCAATAGCGACCGAGAGCACTTGATCGTGGACTAGGACGCGTAGAATGACCTCTAAGACACTGGTGATGATACGTGGTCCGCCGGGACTCCCAATCACCATGGTTACGACTTCACCCGCATCGCGTATCACTGTGGGAGTCATTGAAGACAGGGGTCTTTTACCAGGTTCGATTGCGTTTGCGGCATTTCCGACCAAGCCATAGGCGTTTGGAACCCCAGGTTGAATCGCAAAGTCGTCCAGCTCGTTGTTAAGGAGAAAACCGGCTCCAGGAACAAGAATACCAGTGCCAAAGGAGGTGTTCAGGGTGGTGGTCAAGCTGACCGCATTTCCGTCTCGATCCAAGACGGAGAGGTGCGTTGTCTCCCCTCCTCCTTCCGACGGCGGAGCGACCCAGGCGGCGACATCTGGATTCGCGCGTTCGCCAATGGAAATGCGCCTCTTGGCAATCCACTCGGACGAGAGGAGCTGCTCCGTCGGGACGTTGTGAAAGTCGGGATCCCCCATGTGCTCGGCGCGATCGGCAAACGCACAGCGCATAGCTTCGATCCACCAGTGGAGTGCGCGCGCACTAATCGCAGCGTCCATGTCGGCGACGACGCCGGCTGCGGTTCCCGTCTCGATAGCTCTTCGCGCTGCATCGCGATCTGCATCAAGCGGAAGGCCGTCCAAAATCGCTAGGGCTTGAAGCAAGACGATTCCACCAGAACTCGGAGGCGGCATCGTAATGACCTCGCGACCGCGAAACCAACCGCGCAGTGCGGGTAGCCAGCGAGGCTTATAATTACTGAGGTCGGAAGCCGCAATGCGCCCGCCGCGAGAGTCGCTCAGGGCGACCAAGGCAGCCGCGACAGGACCCTTATAAAACCCATCGGGCCCATTGTCTAGGTAGCGCTGTAAAGTGCTCGCAAGATCAGGCTGGAGCAGGAGCTCGCCTTCGATCAGCGGGTAACTACCAGGGTAAAAGAGAGCACGCGCCGCAGGGCTACGCTCGAGACGGGCTCGTGAGTTCTCCTCGCGCAGATCTCTCGCGAGGTGCGCATCAACAAGAAAACCATCCGCAGCCAGATCGATGGCTGGTTGAACGACACGGGCCCAGGGCAAAACTCCCGAGTCTTGGTGCAGGGCCCACAATCCCGCCGCGGAGCCCGGAACACCTACCGTAAGCGGAGAGTGCAGAAAGTCCGAAGAGACAAACACGCCCTCCTCATTTAGAAAGTCACTTGCAAGGAGCGCCTGAGGAGAAGTCTCACGGAAGTCCAGCGCTTTGGGCGCCACCTCCGGGTCGTGGTAGACGACGATCGCAAATCCACCGCCACCAAGGTTGCCAGCTTGGGGATAGACCACTGCGAGGGCGAGCGCTGTCGCAACAGCAGCGTCGATGGCATTGCCACCGGCATCGAGAATATCGATGCCGACTTGAGTAGCGAGGGGATGTTCACTTACGACAGCGCCCGCTGTCGGAGTCGGCCAGGTCGCCCCTTCCGTAAGGTCGGGAAATGAAGCACAAGCGAGCGCGAAGAGTCCGAGGATTCCCGTCCCTACGAGGACGAGTGAACGGCCCCGAATCCTAGTTTTTGGCGGGGAGAGTGGCATCTAGGCGAGAGGGTGCTTTTGGCCTTCAGCAAGCTCTTCGACGGTTACGCCGCGTCCCTGCATGTACTCGATTGATTTCTTGATGGCCCCGGAATCACCTTCGATCTCGACCACAACCATAGCGGTCAAATCGGTGATACTTGCAGCCCGTATGTTGGGGACAACTCCGAAATCCGCGTTCAAAGTATGGCTGATGATCGGCTCTTGAATCAAGGCTTGAGGAAACGTGCAGAAGAACTTGCGGGACGTCATTGGAGTTGTGAAATAGAGGGACGAGGCTTAGACGGTAGGAGCGCGAGCGCACATCCCACCACAAGCAGCACTATCGGCGCAAGCGGTGTGTTCCAAGGACGGCGAGTTCCCATGATGAAATCGGTGGTGTCGCTCTCGTAGAAGAGCGGGAGGCGGAGCAGATCCACTCCAGCGGCTTCCACGACAAACACTGCCGGCGAGACATCCATAACGAAACCAGCGGCTTGGGGGGAGTGCTTGGCCCACCCACCGACCAAGAGTCCACCCCCTGTGGGCAAGAGGGTAAGTACGAGACCAAATACGCCGAGAAGGGCCGCATCGGAGAGGGCGGAGTTTGCGCCTCGGAAACGTTTGGCCATGCCGTAGGTGATGGTGAGCAGCCCCCCGAGAGCCACCCAGGCCAACGCGGCCTCACCGGGTCCGTAAAGACCCAGCGTGCACATTCCGCACAAGACACCCAATGCCACGAAGACGCCGCCCAGGGGTCGCACCAGGGCGCCCCTTGCGCCCATGTGCCAGCCGGCGCAGGGCACAAGCCACGCGGCCCATGCGAGAGGCGCGGGGTTGCCGAACCCCGCAAAGGCCCCCAGAAGTATGGCAGCGGACCAGAATGTAGAGGCGCTCTTCAGCATGCGGCTAGCGTACCACCCCGGTACAAACGGAGCCAGGCTTGTTGCCGCCTCGCAAGAGGTGCGACCGCAAACCTAGCTCCACTATCGGGGCGCACCTCGCTAGCTGAACAGTTGCAATCCCAAGTAGGCACTGAGCATGACAGTAATCAGAACGACAATCGAACCCTGGGGCCACTCCTTGAATATCGCCAAGCGTGGGAGTCCATGCCCAAAAGTCCGTACCGCTTGGGCTGGGACCCACCCAAGGAGTCGCTCTTCCACGGCGCTGCTCGCAAGGAAGACCGGGCCGATCGCCTTTTTCCAAATCCCCGGCAAGAGCTTCCGCCAAAGAACATCGGCGTCGACGTTCACGCTGGGAACCTCGGCGGGGTACTTCTTCAGAAGCATCATGCCGAAGACAGCGGCTGCTGCAAAGAAGAGCAGCTGCATCTGGGTAACGATATGCGTGAGCGTGTAGGGCGAGTACTTGAACTCGCCGGCAAGCCCAAGCTCATCTCCGGGAAGCAGCTGATAAAAGGTCTGGGGGAAACAGCCGATCAAGATACACAAGACCGAGGAGATCCCCATCGCTACACGCATCCCCAGAGGGGCCTCTTTGGGGCGCTTCCCGGAGTCGTGCGCGAAGAATGCAAAGTAGGGAATCTTGATGCCAGCGTGCTCGAGAACACCCGCAGAAGCAAAAAGCAAGATGAACCAAAGCCAGGTAAGGTCCATGGGTTGATACGTCGCCGCAGCAAACATGATCATGGACTTGGTTACGAAACCACTAAACAGAGGGACCGCGCTGATCGAGGCGGCTCCGACAAGGCAAAAGCCCGTCGTCCACGGCATCGACTTGTAGAGACCTCCTAGGTCGGTTCCCTTCGTGCTTCCGACACGCAGATAGACTGCGCCCATCGACATGAACAAGAGTCCCTTGAAGATCACGTCGGCGAAAGCATGCGCCACTGCGCCGTTGACCGAAAGCGTGGTGCCGATGCCGATGCCCACAACCATGAAACCGATTTGGTTGATCATGGAGTAAGACAAGACCCGCCTTAGGTCATTTTCGATCACCGCAAAGAAGATCGGGAACAGGCACATGACTGCACCGATGTAGATCAACATGTCCTCGCCGGCAAAGCCACGCGCCATGCAATAGACCGCAGTTTTGGTCGTGAAGGCGGACAAAAACAGCGTCCCGCTAGCCGTGGAGGCCGGATAGGCATCGACGATCCAAGTGTGAAAGATCGGGAAGCCGATTTTGATACCGAAGGCAAGGAAGATCATCCAACTGGCCGCAGAGTCGAGCTCCATGTGACCAAACGTTGGTAGCTCTCCCGTATCGGAGACCATCATCACGGTTCCGATCAGCAACAGGAGACCGGAGCTAATGTGTGCAAGTAAGTAGCGACCGCCGGCTTTGCGCGCCTCGACGCCTTTGCCTGCCCAAACCAAAAACACGCTCGTAACTGCAAGCAACTCCCAGAACAGGAACAGCGTCAAGAGGTCACCGGCAAAGATTGCCCCCACCGCGGCTCCGGCATAGGCAATGCCTGTGAAGTGCTGCATGCGATCTTTGACGTGGAAGGAGTAGATCCCCCCGATCAAAGCCGCGATGTGAAAGAGATACCCGAAGAGGAGACTCAGCTTGTCCACGCGCAGGACGTCGAGGACATAGCCCGCGAAATCCATGTGCCTGGTGATGTCAGCGGCCTCCGTCGAGGCCAGTCCGATTACGTTCAAGAGGCCAAATGCGGGAAGTACGACAAGCGCCACTTGGCGCAAGCGCTGACTCAGGAAGGGCAGGATCAAGCTGCCGATCAAGAGTGGGAGTGCGGGGTGCATCCAGTAGCTATCCATGGTTGGCCTCCCCCTGCTTAGCGTCTTCTTCTGGCTCGTTATAGTCGCGGCTATAGAAGTCTTCCGGTTTCATAACGAGCTTGCGGAGGCCTACGGACAGGACAACAAGAAGAATGATCCCTAGGAGTCCATACACGCTGTAAAAGCCAAAGAAGCTCTCCGCATTTTCCGCGAGTCCAGTCAGGTGAAAGTGCTCTTCCTCAGCAGTCTTCACCCACTCTGCGGGTTGAAAGGTACTGTGCTTGTGGAAGAAGAAAAAGGCAATGTCCGCAAGGAACGTGATGGCACAAACGCCAAAGAAACCCCTGATAAGTTTTTTGAGGTTGTCTGGCTTATCAAGCCAACGTGGCGCCTCGCCGGGGGGCGGCCCGCCGTGATGAAGGTGGTCGCTCATGAGCCAATCATCCGAGCCAGTTCAAGGATCGGATCGGGGTAGAGAAAGAGGACGAAAGATCCGATTGCGGTCAGGCAGAGGGGGATCACGCAGAGTGCCGGAGCCTCCTCCAATCCGTACTTCGCAAGGAAGCCGGGGGAGGACTCGTGACTGTCATCATGGCTGTGGTGCTCGTCGTGTGGCTCCACAGACGGTTTCGCCCAGAAGGCATTCACGGCGATAGGCAACAGATAGGCGATGTTGAGCAAAGAGCTCGCCACCAAGACCCAAACGATCCACTGTTTGTCCGCGTCGAGCGAACCGAGCATCAAATACCACTTGCTCCAGCTGCCACCGAGCGGAGGCAGACCGATGATAGACAGGCTTGCCAACAGGAATGCACCAAAGGTGAACGGCATCTTTCGACCCAGTCCGCGCATGTCGCTGATCTCGGTTTTATGGGCGGCGACATAGATAGCACCAGCACAGAAAAACAGAGTGATCTTGCCCCACGCATGCATGACGAGGTGCATGCCTGCCCCAGTCAACGCATTGTGGTTCAAGAGCGCTGCACCCAAGACCAAATAAGAGAGCTGGCTAATCGTGGAGTAAGCCAATCGCCGCTTTAGGTTGTTCTGGAAAAAGGCGATTCCAGACCCTGCGACGATCGTAAAACAGGAGGCGTAGATGAAAAAGTTCGTCGCTTCTGTCTGCATCATTGTGTCGACGCCAAACAGGTAAACGGTCACTTTGACTACCGAAAAGACACCCGCTTTCACAACCGCAACTGCGTGAAGGAGAGCGCTTACCGGCGTTGGCGCGACCATCGCCGCCGGCAACCACCTATGGGTTGGCATCACGGCAGCTTTGCCAATGCCGTAGACGAACAGACCGTAGAGGAGTGCGAGGTACACACTCGAGACACTTCCGTCCGCAACCGATTCGGCAAACACGCCACCCTTCGAGAAGTCTAGGGTCCCGGTCAAGTTGTAGGTAAGCACCACGCCAAGTAGGAGGAAGCAGATCGAGGTTGTGACGAGTACTCCCAAGTAGGTCCGTGCCGACCGCACCGCGTGCGGTGTACTTGCGTGAGCTACCAGCGGATAGGTCGTCATCGTCAGCGCCTCATAGAACACAAACAAGGTGAACATGTTCGAGGCAAACGCGATCCCCATCACACTTGCGATTGCAAGCCCGAAACAAGTGTAAAACCGAGTCTGGTTCTTCTCGTGGTGAGCCCGCATGTAACCAATCGAGTACAGCGAGTTTAAAATCCACAGGCTGGAAGCTACGAGTGCGTAGAGCACACCAAGCGCTTCGGTTCGAAACTCGAGGCGCATGCCTGGGAGCATCTCCCCAAGACTGTAGATCTCGCCGAAGTTGCCGCCGGTGCGCCCGAGCTCAAGCTGATCTCCGGCGATGCCAAGAACAACCAGAAACAAGAGACCCGCAGTGGTCAACGTCGCGGCCTCCCGAAGATTTGGCCAGCGCCCAAGAAGCGCGATTGCAACCGCGCCAAAAGCTGGAATCGCCAAGGTGGCGAGTGGAGTACTTTCGAAGATCACTGACCCGCCTCCAACAAGAAGCTCGCAGCTTTGCCAGCCATTCCAACAGTGAAGCTAGCGTGTACACCAAAGTAGATGCTGGTGAGAATCAAACTCCATGTTGCAATCAACATGGTAGGAGGAGCTTCGCTAACTTCGGGTGCACCCTCGGGCGCATCCGTAAACCAAATCTGCTCAAAGAGCTTCCAGAAGTACATTACGGCCAACAATGAGCCCATAAGGACAACGATCACAAGGGGCCAATAGCCCGCCTGCACGCAGCCTTGTAATAGATACCACTTGCTGATAAAGCCCGCGGTCAGAGGAAAACCAACCAGACCAAAACCGCCGACACTAAAGGCGGCCATCGTCCACGGCATGCGCTTACCGAGGCCCGTAAAGTCGGCAGTATGCGCGCGCCCAATCCGATAGATCACAGCACCAACGGCCATAAACATTCCACCCTTCATCGCTGCGTGGTTGAAGAGGTGCACGATCGCCCCGGTCATCCCAGCCTCATTCGCAAGTGCAAATCCCATCACCATATATCCGATTTGCCCAAGGCTTGAGAAAGCCAAGAGGCGCTTCACGTCCGTCTGGCGGATCGCTGTCATGTTGGGAATAATCACGGCAGAAGCAGCGCAGATGAGCAACACTTTTTGGCCCGGAAGCACGTCGAATGAGTACTCATGCCCAAAGATTGTGAACATGAACCTGAAGGCCATATACACGCCGACCTTCGTTGCCGTTGATGCCAGAAAGGCGGTCACAGCTGAAGGAGCGTGCGTGTATGCCCCTGGCAGCCACATGTGCAACGGAAACAGCGCCATCTTCATGGACAGCCCTGTCAGTAGGAAGGCAAAGGCGACGAGTACCGTTCGGTTCTCCTTGTAGTTGTCCAGAGCGACTAACCCTGCATGCATATCCGCCATGTTCAACGTCCCTGTCAACATCAGCAAATAGCCGATGCCAAGTAAGATGAAGCTGGCTCCAATCGAACCGATGATCAGATAGCGCAAGGCAGCGAGAAGGGCACGTCGGTCCCTATGCTTACCCATCGCAATGAGGGCATAGGACGTTAGCGAAGAGATCTCCAAAAGCACGTAGACGTTGAACGTGTCGCCGGTAACCGTAATGCCAAGAAGGCCCGCTATCGCAAGCAGCCAAACGGCATAAAAGACATGCAGTCTGTCGCCTGGGATCTCACTGGGAATGCTATGGCGAGCGTAGAGCGTTGTCGCCGCGCCGATTCCGGCTACAACAAGCAGCACAAAAGCGTTTAGATAGTCGACGACGTACTCGATTCCCCACGGCCCAGGCCATGAGCCCAAGTTGTAGACAACCGACCCGTGCGGCGAAGCAACAACGTCAAGAAGGGTCTCAATCACAAGGGCAAAAGTGGCCCAAGAGACAAGGAGTGCCCATCCCCACGCAAGGTCGCGCTTGGAGCCAAAGATCGTCCCAAGCACAACGGAGAGCAGCCCGCCTAGCAGCGGGACAATCACCAAGAGGACTGGAAGGTTGTTATCGATGAAAGGCATTAAACGAGCTCCTCCCCGGGATGCTCGGCATCCTCGATGGCTCGGATCTCATCCTCTTCAATCGTTCCGTAGGCGCGTTTGATATTGACGATCAGGGCAAGAGCCACGGCCATCGTGCTGACAGACACCACAATGGCGGTCAGGATGAGGACGTGGGAGAGAGGGTTATCGTAAGGCCCGTTGTTTTTCTCAGCGGTGTGCCCAATCAACGTCCAGACAGGAGCCGTTCCATTGTCGATCACCCCCATCGAGATGTAGAACAGGAACAAGCCCGTAGAGAAAAGCCCAAGTCCAAGGGCCTGCTTTATGAGGTTCCGCTTCGCGATCACTCCGTAAAACCCGATCATCATCAACGCGATGTAGATCCAGTAATTGTAGTGGTCCGCTATGTTTGCGAGGAAAGGGTTCATACCAAATCCTCCGGTTCTGAAATCATGTCGTAGATTGTCACCATCACTGTGCAGACCGTAATACCGACGCCGTATTCGACGAGCAACATGCCGAGCGCCTCACCGTCCCCTGGGTGGCTGGGATTAAACACAGCGTAGTCCAAAAATCTACCGCCCATGAGCATCGTGGCAACACCAACGCCTGCATATAAGAGCACGCCGCCCGCAGCGAGTAGATCGGTCAAGCTGCGAGGTAGAAAGCGATGCAGATCCTCTTTACCCCAAACTAGACCATAGAGGATGAAGCCGGCCGCCAGAATGACGCCGCCCTGGAAACCCCCGCCAGGTCCCAGCTCGCCGTGAGCAATCACGTACATGCCGAAGACAAGCATGAAGGGCACCAACAGCTTGGTGATGATGCGGAGAACAACTTGGTCCTTCATGCGACGTCCCTCCCCTTCTTCGCGTCGTGCAGGAGCTCGTCGGCTCCCTCTTCACGCCGGCGCAAGAGAAGCACCAGAGCCATGCCAGCAGTAAAGATCACAGCCGTTTCGTACATGGTGTCGTAACCTCGGTAGGAGGCGAGTAGCGAGGTCACCGTGTTCGGAGAGTGCCCAGCGAAATCGTCTTCAGGGTGTGGGTGCTCCCCTGCCTGGGCCTCCTCGAAGTGCTCTCCTTGGTTAGCCATGGAGTTGTACTCCCAAGGCGTATGCACGCCATTGGCATCCACCTTCCCAACTCTTTGAGCGAGCTGCTGGACTACGCGCCCCGTGTGTATTGGCGCGTTGGGGTCCCCAATGCGCGGCATATCTAAGGTGCCGTAGATAAGGATGCCACCAGTTATCCCAACAAGCAGTAGCGCACCCCAATTCACGGCGGGGCGCTGCTTCGTTCTGCGGCCAGTGTGAGACAGGGTGCCGAGCAAGAGTACCGTGGAGATACCCGCTCCAACGGCTGCCTCTGTAAATGCGACGTCGACAGCGTTCATGTTCTGCCAGATCATCGCCATCAATAGGCTATAGAGTCCGGCTAACATCGTCGCCGAAAGAAGGTTCCGAACACTGATGACTGCAATCGCGAGGATCGCTGCCAAAGTCAGGAGAACCATGTCTGTCAGTAGAACCTCAAACATCTTCACGCTCCCAGCTCTTGTAGACGCCCTCTTTATCCCCGGGACGCTGCCAGGGTTGCAGACCATCGAGCCAAGCGGCTTTGGTGATGGCATGGGTCGCCGTTGGTGCAGTAATGATGAGGAAGACAATGATGAGAGCTAACTTCGCCAACACAAGCCAGTTTTCAACCGGATGGGTCACTAGGAAAGCAAGGCCACTCAACACGAGCACTGAACCCAGGGAGTCGTTTTTTCCTGCGGGGTGCAGACGCGTATAAAAATCGGGCATTCGCAACATGCCCAGGCTGCCGGTCAATGCGAGAAAGCATCCGAGCAGAATCATCACGCTTGCCACGATTTCATTCCAAGCCATTAGCCAAGACTCCGGTGCTCGACAAACCTCAAAATCGCAATCGTCGCGACGAAGTTGACGAGGGCATAAACCACTGCAAGGTCCAAGAAGTCGGGGCGACCCTTGAGAAAACCTAGGATGGAGACGGCGACAACGATTGTTGTCCCCATCGCGTTGACGGAGAGAATTCGGTCATAGCTAGTCGGTCCTTTGAGAGCCCGGACCAGCGTCAAGAAGATCGAAACGATCAACCCGATCATGCCCGCGAAAAGTACCGCGTGCATAGACGCACCGGCACCATCACTAGCCGCCTCGCTAAGCAGCCCCAATGTATTTGTAAAGCTCACACCGCACCTTCCAGCCTTTGGACTCGGCGATACATGTCGCCGCTTTCTAGGCCGGCTGCGGCCTCCTCGTGCAGTGCGTGAATGAGGAAGGTCTCCTCCCCCGCCTCGATCGTCACAGTGCCTGGAGTGAGCGTAATCGAGTTGGCGTAGGTGACCCGAGCGAACCCAGACTTCAGGCCCACCGGCATGGCAATCACACTTGGGGCAATTTTCAACCCTGGAGTCCAAACGATCTTTACAACGTCCCAGTTCGACAAGATGACCTGCCAAAAGAGCCAAGGAACGTAGGTGACCATTTTGGGTAGAAACGAGATTGGCTGACTCTCTTCGTCTGCCAAGCCCATTTGAACGGAGAGGAGCGCTACCAAAGCACAAACTACAACGCCTGTTGCAAGCAACAAGGGCGCAGTCTGGCCGGAGAGTACCCACCAAAAGGTGAAGAGTGAGAGGAAACTGATGACGAAGCGCATGGGGATGTGTGCAGATTTAGGGAAAGCACGTAGAGGCACGCCCGGCGAAGATAGAAACGCTACGAACGAATCTCAACCCTCGGCATCGGCATAGATTCCTCCCTCCTAAACCTTTTGACGACGTATCTTGGAGAAGTCTCATGGCCATCCCATTCTCGGCCAATTTGCAACTATCTACCAACTGGTCCTCTACCCTACAAGTTTGGGACTTTGGAGCAGATACGTCCTGTTATCTCCGGCATACAAAAGCGACAATATCTTTATGGGGTCTCCTTC
The DNA here is from genome assembly GCA_937896235.1 of uncultured bacterium. Taxonomy (GTDB): domain Bacteria; phylum Planctomycetota; class UBA1135; order UBA1135; genus CALBMX01. Next base: position 8,873 of record CALBMX010000015.1, on the reverse strand, counting down.
AAAACTGCTTCAGCAATGGCAAAAACTTGCTCCAAAAGTCGGGGGCCGCTGGCTATTTAGCCGACTCCTAGGACGCATGGCTCGCTACTCGGGCAGCATCTCACCCCACGTCCTTGAGCTCGAAGCGGGTCGCGCAGTGGTCACAATGTACGACCGCCCCGCCGTTAGGAATCACCTTCACTCCGTCCACGCCATCGCGCTCATGAACCTCGGTGAAATCGCCACGGGGCTGGCCGTCCTAGCGAGCCTTGGCGACAATCGCCGAGGAATCGTCACCAACCTCGCGATGGAATACACGAAAAAAGCAAGGGGCACGATGACCGCAACCTGCGTATTCGAGCAGCCTCCTGCGGACTTCGAGGGGCCCTTCAACGTACGGGCGGAGCTTTGTGATGAGGCGGGCGATATCGTCGCTATCGCCATGGCCGAGTGGACCATTGGCTTCCTACCCAAATAACTAGATGCAAACCCAGTTCACAAGAGACGCAGGCGTCGAAGTCCCCCTCCTTTGCGGCGCGATGTACCCATGCGGAAATCCCGAGCTTGTAGCAGCAGTTAGCGAGGCCGGTGCTTTGGGCGTCGTACAACCGATTAGCTTCGCGTACGTGCATTCGGGTAGCCTCGCCACAGGGCTGGCGAAAGTTCGGGAGCTCACGCAAAAGCCCATCGCATTTAACGCGATCGTCGAGAAGGCATCAAAAAAATACGAGCGCGTGATGAGGGGGTGGATTGAAGAGGCCCTCGACGCGGACATCCGGTTTTTTGTGACCGCCCTCGGCAATCCCCGCGAGGTCGTTCGACTTGTCCATGCGGCGGGTGGAGTGGTCTACCACGATGTCACCGAGAGGCGATTCGCCCAGAAGGCTCGCGACGAGGGCGTGGATGGACTCATAGCCGTCAACCGTCGAGCGGGCGGTCACGCCGGCCAGAGAAGTGCGAAAGAGCTGTTCGACGAGCTTCGCGATCTTGAACTCCCCATCGTCTGTGCTGGAGGTGTCGGAGATGAAGACGGCTATGTGGACATGCTCCAACTCGGGTACGCGGGAGTGCAAATGGGCACACGCTTTATAGCCACTCCCGAGTGCAAGGTACACGCGGATTACCGCCAGTTGATCGTCGACTCTGAAGAGGACGACATCGTTCTCACCAAACGCCTAAGTGGCCTGGACGTCGCTGTCATTAGGAGGGGCTCCCCACAGGAGATGGAGGCTGGAGAGCCCGGCGCGCTTCTCTCTTGGCTGCTCCGGCAGCCGAAGACAAAACATATTGCCCGCACGCTGCTTGCCTTGCAGTCCCTCCGAGCACTCAAGCGCTCTTCCCGGGCCGCCGTGAGTCAGCACGGCTACAAGGATGTCTATCAGGCTGGCAAGAGTGTCTCTGGTATCCATGCCATCGAGCCCGCGGCTGACATCGTGAAGCGCTTTCAAGCGGCAGCAGATCGTGCCTCCTGAAAGTCCTCCTTTTCCAAAGGTCATGCTCTCCACCGAGCTAAGCTAGCTGCGCTTTGTACTGCAACCGACTTTCTGACATGACCCCGCCTATCCCCCGACTCCTCCTTTGCGCCCTTCTAATGGCTAGCTGTGGCCATTCAGACCCCAACACGCCGGAACCCTCACCAGCCCAGGTAAAAGCTGCGGAACAAGTCCAACAAGATGAGGACCGGCTTGGAGACGCATTCCGACTGCTTGGTGATGGCAACTATTCGGGATGCCGCGAACTTGCCTCCAGTGTCCTTTCGAATTCGCCCGCTCCCTCCACAGAAGCGCGTGCGGAGTTCCTGCTAGGACTCGGCTTCCACAAGGCAAAACAGTATGCAGATGCACGGGCTCATTTTGAAAGCGCTGCAACCGGCGCAAGCTTCGCGAACAAGGTGGCCCTTCCCTATTACCAAGGCTGGTGCTACTTCTGGTTGGGAGAGTTGGACTTGTCGGAAGCCTCGTTTCGACTTCACCTCAAATCCTCGGACGAGGGCGACTCCCACTTTGGTTTAGGAGTCATCGCGCTTGAGCGAGGCCAGTCCCAAAAGGCGAGCACTCACCTCACGACTGCACTCGAGCACTTTGAAAAGCGCGTCGCAAGTGGAGATGCACTCGCAAAACTGGATGCCGCAAAAGCCCAGGCTCGGCTCGCGGATGTTGATATAGATTCCGGAGATTTTGAATCCGCAAAGCAGCGCCTTCTACTCGCGGTCTCTCTGGATTCCAATCGAGCCGCCGTGTGGTACAAGATCTATCAGGTCGGCCTAGAGTTGGAGGACAAGGCCTTAGAGGCCAAAGGGTTCGCGGAATACCAGCGCTGCCAAAACGCCAAAGATCAAGGGCAGGGAATGGCCACGGAGAGCGGGCGATGAGAACAGCCCCACACCTGGCGATCACCACGAGCCTACTCCTGGCTGCCTGCTCCGACCAAGCACCGCCACCAGCTAAGCCACCAGCGGAACAAGCGGAGGTGAGCTCTGCTCCCTTGCAACCCCTCTTTTCGAGAATCCCATTGGCAGCTCTCCCCGCCGGGGACATTGCCCTTCACAACTTCGCTCCGCAAGCGATTGCGGAGGTCAAGGGAGGAGGGGTTGGTCTGATTGATTTCGATCGCGACGGGCAACCGGACCTCTACCTCCCCGGGAGTAGAACGCTCTCCAATCCGGAGCTAGCGCCAGGTGCTCGGCTCTTTAGGAATCTAGGGAATAACAAGTATCAACTCCAGAAGGACAGCGGGCTCAACTGGAGCGGCTGGGGAATGGGAGTCGCGATCGGTGATCTTGATGGCGACGGTTTTGAGGACATCTTCACGGCCGCCCTCGGGTCGAATGCCGCCCACTTCAACGTCGAATCCCCCACCGGTCGACGCTTCACCGAGCGTGCCAAAGCAGCCGGACTCGACGATGCTCGCTGGGGAATGGCGGCCGCCTTAGGTGACCTCGACAACGACGGCGATCTCGATTTGTACGTCGCGAATTACCTCGACCTCGATCTCAATAACTTACCCCCCGACACGACCTATTTGGATGAGCGGATTTTCGCCGGTCCCCTCGGGCTGACACCAACGCCAGATCAATTGCTACGCAACATGGGGGACGGTACCTTTGAAGATAAGACCTTCCGCTCCGGGATCGGAGCGGTCACTCCGTCCTTTGGGTTAGGCGCAACGGTTTTCGACTTAAATGAGGATGGCCAACTCGACATATTTGTTGGCAACGACTCCATGGCGAATTTTCTCTTCGAAAACGTGGGGGGATTCGCATTCGAGGAACATGCCGCACGCCTAGGTTTGGCCGCTAATGGAGATGGCCGCGACCAAGCTACCATGGGCATCGCGATCTCGGATGTTAATGGGGACGGACTGCCCGACTTGTTCACAACCAACTTTGCATCCGACACCAATACGCTACTCACGGGACACCGCAGGCGATCCGGCGCAATGAGTTTCCAGGACAGGAGCGCCACCTTAGGTGTTGCGAGTGGAAGCCGCGCAGCCGTCGGTTGGGCTGCGCTCTTTGGGGATTTCGACCTTGATGGGGACAGCGACTTGGTCGTCTTTAATGGGCATGTCTACCCCGAGCGACTCGCCTCTAAAATGGGCTCGACCTCGCTCCAAAAACCACTCTACTACTCCCAGGAGCAGGGCCGCTTCCACAGGGAAACCGCCTCAGAGACCGGGGATTGGCTGGATCTCGCTGGACTCTTTCGTGGCGGGGTGCGCGGGGACTTGGACGGAGACGGCGACCTCGACCTCGTCGTCACCGAGCTTGGTGGAAGCGCCACCGTGTTTGAGAACAACGCTGATAAGACGGAAGATGAGTGGGTTTCGGTTCAACTTGAACAAGACGTAGGAGACCGTCACGCGTTTGGGGCACGAGTGGTCTTGGTCGAAGGTGACAGTAGACACTCGCAATGGGTTCAGCCCACCATGGGCTTTCAGGGGTCCGGGACAAGTGCCGTCTTGTTCGCACTCACCAAGGGCATCTCCAATCGCCAGATCGAAGTCACCTGGCCCGACGGAGCCGTCCAGCTGCAAGCACTCGGCACTCGCTGTGGGATGATCTCGGTCCAGCGCTCACCCAAATAAAAAAGGCGCCGACTCCCTTGCGGAAGACGGCGCCTATTTTATCACTGAAGCGTAAACCTAGAAGGTGTATGCCTGCTGGAAGAGAGCCAAGTCGGCCATGTCAACGTCGCCATCTTGGTCGAAGTCAACCAAAGCGCCGTCTGCGTCAGGAGTGACCGTGCCTGCGCTGGGGCCAGTAACAAGTGACTCAAGGAAGAACCAATCGAACTCGTCAACGCGGTTGTTGTTGTCCCAGTCCCCTTCTGCACGCCCGAGGGACAACAGGAAGTTCTTGAGAGCATCTTTATCAGCGACGGACAAGAAGTTGTAGTTCGTACGCGAGAACGCGGCCTCACCATCATGCTCTTGGATCGTCAAGTTGACCAGCTGATCAAACGGGACGCCGGTGATACGGCCATCGTGCAAGAAGCTCTCGCGCTGGCCCATGCCCCACAAAGTACGGGTCATCATCTCTTGCTCGGTAGCAAGGCCGTCGGAGATTCCGTCGCCTAGGGCACCCATGTCGTGTAGCAAGAAGTCGGAGTAAGGTTTGATGCTACGACCGGAGAGGTTGGCTTCGGCATTGGCACCCGTAATGTACTCCGTATCCACGTGGCACGCTGCGCAGCCAATGCTTGAGAACACGACTTCACCGCTCATACCTGAACGCGGGGTTTGGGGCGGCTGAGCCGTGAAGATCTGGAAGTCTGTCTGACGGTCAATGCGCTCAAGTCCCGTGATGGGATCAGGGAAGTCCTCTGGGTCCGGGACACTGTCCCAAGCCGCCAAGAGTGCCATGTCACCGTTCGGAGCGTTCTCCAAGCCGACGAAGCGGTTCGTAAGCCCCATCTCGTTTAGGGATGCATCCGCGGAGAAAGTAAGGACAGTGGCGACTCCGCCTTTCCATCCCATTTTACTTGCTCGCATGGGGCCGCCCTCGAAAGGTTGGGTCATTCGCACCATACCGGACACATTGGGATCAAGCGGTGTTGCCGCAAGAGCCAAGATGTCGTTGTCGTCGATAGATTCAAGGAGCCCGGTGCCGTAGGTCGAAGGCGTGATGCGGTTGATAACAACGTCGGCAATAGCCGGAACGATTTCCGCTACGGCGGGATCGATGGCCTGCTCTTGCTTAAGCGTGCCACCTAGGCTTGCCAGACCATCAAAAGGCAAAAGGCCTGTGGCGGCTTTTCCGAATCGAGTAACGAGTTTGGTTCCAGACCCGCCACTGACGGGGCTGGCGTGGCAAGTGCCACAGCTGTTGTCGTTGAAGATCGGGCCGAGACCGTCAGACACGGTAAGAATCGTGTCGTACTCAACGAGTCCGTCAGCAAAGCGCTGGTACTGCGCTGCCGAGAGACCACGGAGTGGCTCGCCCATGCGGGGTTGAAAATCTTGTGCCATGACTGCCGGAGCCAGGGCGAAAGCTGCTAGGAAGGTAAATGTAGACTTCTTCATATTGATCATCTCCTTGGAGAACTAGGGAAGGAGGGTCAGGGAAGTCGAGTTACTCGTGAGAGAAACCGTTCCGGCGGGGCTCAGCACCGCGAAGGCGTGATAAAGAATCGTTCCAACCAGGCTGGGATTGGCGCCGGGAGCGACGCTAAGAGAAGCCGAACCAGTTCCAACGCCATCGAGAACACCAAACGTACCTGAGTACGGGGGAGTGTTCGGATGGGTCAACATGTAAACAGTGAAGGCGTCATAAGTCAGGTTTAGCTTCAAGCCATCAACCCACACTCCGGGCGAAGTGCCCGTTGCCGAACCAACCATGATGTAGGGATTGCCGGCGCTCGCTGCTCCGCCATCCAATACAAAGTTCACTGAGCCGCCCGCGCTAAGCGAGAGGCTCGAAGCCGATGCCGTGAGGGATTCGACGGTGACGGTAAGCGCACCTAAGGTGCCTATGCCTGCCTTGTCACACATCCAAGTGGGAGAACCTGTTTCACCAGCACGGATCACGTTGGCAAGGGCATTCGCCGGTACCAAGGTGTAAGACCCTGAAATCGTTGGCGCGTTGAACGAGCCCGATGCAAGTGTCTCGGGAGAGCCAAGCTGGGCAATGCCAGTCATGACGGTACCGTTCGGAACAGGAGCGAAGCTATTCTTGAACGTATTTTGCATCCCCCCGATCTGTGCCAGTCCCGAGCCACTTTGGGTGCCACCAAAACCTGCGGGGTTCGTCATACCAAGAGGCATGGCGAAATTCATCATGCTGGCAGTGGTAGGGAACGCCAGGGGGCCAAGTGTTGCCCCGTTCATTCCAAGATCGATGGAGAAGAGTGCAAGCCCTTCGTTATTGGCGTCAGTGAGTTCACCAACGACATCAAAGGAAACGGTCTGGCCGGGGGAGACCACTAGATTGGTCTGGCCACCACTCACGATCATTAGATCGAGGTCGCTGGCGCTTGCCATAGCCGGGGCCGCGCCTGCGGCCAGAAGACAGAGGAGTCTTTTCATAACCACCCGATGGGGAGAGGAAGATCTGCGGGATGTGCCCGCGGGGAGGGAGAATGGAGAGGAAGTGCCCGTGCGTCAAGTAAATCAGACGGGCGGGTGGCCTTTTAGGTTCGGGCCGATTTGAGGAAAATGCAAGCAGATTAAGGGGGGATCTGCTGGCGCCCTCGTTGTGGGAGGAAGGCCTCATGACAAAGCCTACCGTACGAATGCGGATTTGGGAGGAAAGGACTTCAACGGATAACGTCCCAGATATGTATGAACCCGCCTAAGCCGGCCGCAACGACCAACCCTGACTGGACTGCCAATGCCGTAATGTCCCCATCGCCGGGTGTCGGAACCAAGAAGTCCGACTCAACGGCAGTCGAGATACCGCCTTCATGGTCCCCAGTAACGCTCATGACGCGAAATCCCCCATCACGGGCGGCGGCTGCAAGCAGGATTTCACTGGAAGCCCAACAAACCACGGATGGGCGGCCCTGAAAATTCGTCCACGCCCTTACGAGCTGACCCGTGGCGACGTCTTTAACTAGAACCAAACGGCCAGCAGTAGCGATCGCAATCTGCGCGCCATCAGGGGAGAGCGCAAGATCCATGACCGGGCTTCCGAGATCGCCGATCACCAGAACTTGCTCCCAAGTCTTGGCGTCGTAAATGCGCACCCCACTAGAGCCGACTGCGTAAAAACGCCCGTCGGCTGAGAAGTTACCCGAAAAATCGAGGCCTTTTAGCCCTTCAAATTTGCGAAGCAGGTCGCCACTTTGGGCATCCCGAATCCACAGGGCTCCATTGGCGCTGACCGATGCGAGAGTCGAGCTATCTGGCGAAAAATCGGTAGCGGTAAAACTCCCGTTGGAGTCCGAGTTCCAACGGGCGATCTCCTTGCCAAAGTCATCCCCCTCCGCGAGATTCCACAGGCGGACAAGGCCGTCTTTTGCGCAGCTCGCGAGTCGATTACCGTCTGAAGAAAAGCTGACATCAGTGATTAGAGACTGCGCGTCATCGCTTGCTTTGAGGCGGATTCGAGAGGAGACCTCTATTGCTCCATCGTCACCAATCGCGCTCTCCCATACAAAGACAAGCCCATCGTATCCAGCGCTTGCGATACGCCCTGGAGCAGTTGACAAGCTTGAGACGATCCCGTCATGCCTAGCGAGCTCTGGAGTCTGAATCCACTGATCTGAACCCTTGGAGATGCCCCATTGGCGAATTGTGCGACCCTCTATACTCGCAAAGGTTAGCGCCTCTGCTGTTGGACTCAGAGTAATTCGTCCAAGGCTTGAGTCCGATGGCAACACGGAACCAAGCTCAGGGGCCTTATCCATGTAGATACGCCAAAATTGAGTATGGCCACTACTCGCCCCTAGGACTAAGTCGCTTGTGGTTGAGGATTCGTCTCGGAGATCCAAGGAAGATATGGCTCCAAGTTCCGTAGCGAAACTGGACAGTGCGCGGCCGCTTTCGATATCCCAGATTTTGGTTTCGAGCTGCCCACCGGTCACCAGCAGGCCCGAGGGGACTTCACCCGATTCTCGTGCTCCGATGAGTGCGAGACCCAAGTCAAATATGAACTCGTCATGGGAGACGATCTCGGTGAGCTTCCCCCCCGTCTCCGACTCTAAAATAAGCAGCCGGGAGGAGTCTTGGTCAGCGGTATCGTCACGGCCGAGCGCCTTCATGGGGTTTGTCAAAAGAACGGCGAGTAGCTCGCTGTCTTCCGACCAGGCCACTTGCACGACGCGGAAAACTCCAGCCGAAACGAGAGCTCGCTGACCTTTGGCCCGATCTGACCGCACTTCACCGACCTGAAGTCCGGTATTGCCAAGGAGATTCCACTGCGCGATGTGCTTACCGTTTGGCGAGACGGAGAATCCGCCTCCTGTATCCGAAAGATCCGCAAGACCTAAAGAGTCCAACTCTATTCGGCTTAGTCCAAAGGCAGCTCCGATGTGAAGGGCCGCCAGATGGTCTCGTCCGGTACCAAGGAGAAGGGTCTCGGCATCAAGAAAATCCACGCTAAAGAGTGGGTCTCCACTGGGGTGCGCGAACGAAGAGAGTAGGTCCCCCGTACTCGAATCCCAAAGATTCAAGACTCCATCCACCGAAACGGCCGCAATCGAATCACCTTGAGGGGAGTAGGCTATGTGCTCAAGCCTCCCCTGATGTTGAAAATTGTCGCTTCCAAACACGGCGACTGGCTTCGGTGCGTCCTCGTTAATATGGGGGGCCTGAACAAGAGAAGAGAGGACAAAGGGCACAAAAAGAGTGGCTATCATGGCAGGAAGGTAACTTTTCTACGTAGAAATGGAAGCCTCCTAGTTACGTGTGCTCGATCACTTACAGATGCGGATTTAGGGACTCGATTGTCAAGA
>CALBMX010000014.1 GCA_937896235.1 uncultured bacterium | reverse complement strand
CGTTGCCGACTGCGCGCATGGTGAGAGCGCTAAACAAGAACGGCAGGATGCCGCCTAGCAGAAGACCAATGATGACAGAGGTCGAGTTGATGTTAAGCATCAAGTTGCCGTCGACAACACGATCGAGGCCTTCGCCACTCTTGTTGATCATGGTGCCTGCACGGCTGCAGAATGCGCTAAAGAGGGCAAGTGCAGTGAGTGCGGCGGAACCGATGGCGAAACCTTTACCAATAGCGGCAGTCGTGTTTCCAACAGCGTCGAGGGCGTCGGTGCGTTGACGGACTTCCGGGGGGAGCTTTGCCATTTCGGCAAGGCCACCGGCGTTGTCAGCAACCGGGCCGTAAGCGTCGACAGCAAGGGATATCCCCAGGGTCGAGAGCATGCCGACAGCTGCGAGCGCGACGCCGTAGACGCCGGCCATGTAGTTCGATACGAAGATCGCAAGGCAGATGAAGAGGACGGGGAAGGCAACAGACTCCATGCCGGTCGCAAGACCGTGGATGATGTTGGTTGCGGCGCCGGTCTCGGACTGCTTGGCAATGTTCCGAACAGGGTGCCTGTCCGTCGAGGTGTAGTACTCGGTGATTTTACCGATGATGACACCAATGGCGAGGCCAGAGACGACGGCAATCATAAGACGCCAGCCAGTGGTCATCCAAGTGACCGAAGCCATGTTGTCGACGTGGAGGCTCTCCGGAAGAACCAAGCCGCCACCCAGGGTGAGCCATGCAGTCGTTACAACGACGACACCAGATGCGACGATCAAACCGCGGAAAAGAGCGGAGTGGAGAGCGTGCTCGTCGGTGGCCTTCACGAAGAAGGTGCCGATGATTGATGCGAAGATGCCGAGGGCTGCAACGGCCAAGGGAAGCATCACCATGCCTTCCATAGCAGGGTCGGCGCTATAAGCAAACGCGCCCAAGGTCATCGCGGCGATGATCGAGCCCACGTAGGACTCAAACAGGTCAGCGCCCATGCCGGCGACGTCGCCAACGTTGTCGCCAACGTTGTCGGCGATGGTGCCCGGGTTACGGGGGTCGTCTTCCGGGATGCCAGCTTCGACCTTACCAACAAGGTCTGCGCCGACGTCGGCTGCTTTGGTGAAGATACCGCCACCAACGCGAGAGAAGAGAGCGATCGAGGATGCGCCGAAGCTGAAGCCAAGAACGTTTTCAAGGCCAGCCGAGTAGTTCTCTACACTGAAATCGCCAGCGTAGGCCATCGTGAAGAGAGCGACACCCAGAAGCGCCAAGCCCACAACACTCATACCCATGACCACACCTGAGCTGAACGAGACGCCAAGGGCGTCTGCCAAGCTGTTTGTGGCTGCCTGGGTTGTACGCACGGCAGCGCGGGTGGCCGTAAACATGCCGAAGTAGCCAGCGATTGCCGACGCGAGAGCGCCACATACGAAAGCGATTGCGGTCTTAGGGCCTAGGCCCGTGTCGCCATTCGACGCGCCAATGGCGATAGCCACGATGACGACGAAGATGGCAAGCCACTTGTATTCGGCTTTCAGGAAAGCGGCGGCGCCATCCTGAATTTGCTTAGCGATGTCACGCATCACTTCGTTGCCGTCATCGCGTTTCATGATCGCGAAATAGCGTACAACTGCGAAAATCAGCGCTGCGATAGATGCAGCGATAGAGATATGGAGGAAGTTCATCCTTTAAAGGCTGGTGGGGTCAGCTTAGGGGTGGCGGCAGTACCGGGGGGGGTGGCTGCGGGGGATAATCGGTATCAATTGGCCATCGCAGTAAACCCTCAACCAGCCTTATAAAGGAGGGGAGGGCTCATCCGCGAAAATGGGCCTAGGAGTATAGCGATTTAGGCACAAACGTCAATGCCGGGGCGTGATCCCTCGCGCTTCAGCTCGGCCAAATCTCCCACAAATGGGGAACAAACGGATATCTAGAGGGCTCTAAGAGGGGCGGGCAGAGTCGTCAACGGCGTCCGTCGGCCCCGCCGTGGAGTCAGGGGCTTCCCGTTCCTTCGAGTTCTTGACTGGCCCCTCTGCGTGCATTTGGGCGGCGGCGGTCACTGGGCCGGGAGCGCCGGATCGAGCGCTCTGGATGGCCTGGCCGCTATTGCGTGTCATCACAAACAGGATGATCAAAAGGGCGATGACTAGGAAGGCGAGCACTAGATGGAGATGCTCCATCTGGTCCTTGAGTCGGTCCACCTGGCCTCCGAAGAGGTTGCCGAGCTTGATGGAAAGCGGCACGGTGATCAAGACCCCCAGGGCATCCAGCGAGAGGAATCGCAGGAACTTCATCCGCATCGTTCCCGCGACGAAGTAGCCCGGAATCCTAATCCCCGGAAGGAAGCGGCACATAAAAGTCGCCCAGTTTCCGTGTTCTAGGAAGCGCTCTTCAAGCTTCGCGAATCGTTCGGGGTGCAAAACGCGGCTGAGTAGCGGTCGCTTGAGAATGCTTTTCCCGTAGTGGTGGCCAAGCCAAAAGGGGATGGCGTCCCCCATCAAGATGGCTAGAGAGCACACCAAGGAGATGGTCACAAAGTCGACCTTTCCTTGAGAGACCAGCAATCCTGCACCAATCAGGGTTACCTCTTCGGGCAGGGGCAGTCCCATTCCGCACAGAAGTAAGATGAGAAACGGTCCCAAATAGGTGAACTGTTGCATCACCTCCTGAGCGGAGCTGGAGAGATCTAGAAGAACGAAGTCCATGGGCGCGAGAAAGTATACGCAAGAGTTGACCCGCGTTTCCGCATCCTCATTGAATGAAGGAGCGCAAGGTGGATAATCTTTGTTGAGCCCGTCTGGCTCACCTGCTCTGCGGGTCCCTTTGGCCCACAAGCAGGGGCCTCTCCAAAATCCCCTTTCAAATCATGTTTTACTGCTCGCTGGCGATGCTGGCCGAAAATCCATTCGATTGGTCTCGAGGGTCCATGTTTTTGATCTGCGCGATCCTTGGCGGGAGCGTGATTTCGCTGCAAACAGTGATGATGCTCTTCGGCTTTGGAGGCATGGACGACGTTGACGGCCTCGCAGACGGGGACATGGAGCTCGGCGGAAGCGAGAGCGCCTTCGGATTCCTGTCGGTACGCGCCGTGGCGGCATTCTTATGCTTTTTCGGTCTCGCGGGTTGGGGCGCCACTAGCTCCGGATGGGGGTTGGCACCTACGCTCGCAGTCGCGACAGTGTCTGGCACCGGAATCATGCTTGTTGTTGTCTGGATCCTAAGCTTGCAAAAGAAGCTCTACTCCGACGGCAACTTGCATCCCGAGAGAATCGTCGGCGATACCGCGAAGGTGTACCTGCGCATTCCTGCAAACGGAAAGGGCAAAGGGAAAATTACAGTCTCCATTCAAGGGCGCAGTGAGCAGTACGACGCCAGTACGGCCTCCAGTTATGACGAGGCCATCCCCACCAGCGCCGAAGTCCGCATCACCCGCATGATCACCCCAGGTTCTTTTGAAGTCGAAGCGCTCTAAGGCGTAGCTCCTTCCAAGAACGAAAATTACATCGCAACTCTAACAGGTAACCCTATGAATCTCCTCCCCACACTCATGCTTGGCTCTCTAGCGCCAGGTGACGGAATCGACGTCGGCGTCTTGATGGCCGTTGCCGGAGTCGTCATCATCTTCGGCGCCTTCATGGTGCTTGCGCGACGCTACAAACGCTGCCCCTCGAACCGTATTCTCATCATCTACGGTAAGACTTCTGGCGGTCGCTCTGCCAAAACCCTACACGGTGGTGGCGCTTTTGTTTGGCCGCTGATTCAGAACTACGATTTCCTGTCTCTGGATCCGATGCAGATCGAGACGCCTCTCGAAGGCGCGCTTTCGCTCGAGAACATTCGAGTCTCTGTTCCCAGCGTCTTCACCGTCGCGATTGGCACTGCAACCGAACAGATGAACAACGCGGCTGTCCGCTTGCTCGGCCTTAGCACAGCCGGAATCATGAAGCAGGCCGAGGACATCATCTTTGGTCAGCTGCGCCAGGTTATCGCCGGCATGCGCATTGAGGAGATCAACCGCGATCGCGACTCTTTCCTCGGCCGCATTCAGGAGAACCTCGAGCCTGAGCTTGAAAAGATCGGCCTGATTCTCATCAACGTGAACATCAAGGACATCACAGATGAGTCCGGTTATATCGAGGCGATCGGCCGCAAAGCTGCGTCGGAAGCTGTCCAGCAGGCGCTGATTGACGTTGCTCAACAGGAGCGTCACGGCTCTATCGGTGTGGCCGAGGCTGGTCAAGAGCGCGAGATTCGCGTTGCTCAAGCCGAGAAGCAGCGCGACATCGGTACGGCGGAAGCCAGCCGTGAGCGCGCCGTTCGATTGGCAGAGCTTGAGAAGGAAAAGGTTATTGGTGAACGCCAGGCTAACTACGAGCAGGAGTCCGCAGTGCGGGACGCCGAGCGCGAGATGCGAGTTCGTGTTGCTGCTGCAAATGCTCTGGCTATCGCCGGCGAAAACGAAGCCAAGGCTTCGATCGCAGGCGCGAATGCCGAGCTGCAAGTGCGTGAGGCCGAGGCCTTCCAGCTCGGCGAGAGTCGTCGCCGTCAGGCCGACGCTGCCGTCCGCGAAGCTCAGTACATCGCCGAGGCCAAGGCCGCCGAGGCCGAGGGAACTAAGCGCGAGGCCGAGACTCGCGCCCAGCTTGAGTCGGTTGCAAAGGCCGAGAAGGCCAAGACGATTGTCGCTGCGGAAGCTGAGGCAGAGCGCCTCCGAATCCTGGCACGTGGTGAGGCCGATGCGATCTTTGCGAAGCTCGATGCGGAGGCTCGCGGTAACTTTGAAGTCTTGGCCAAAAAGGGTCAGGGTCTCGAGCAAATCGTCCGGGCTTGTGGTGGCGCCCCCGAGGCCTTCCAGTTGCTGATGTTGGAACACATCGAAGCGATCTCAGAGACCGCTGCGAAGGCAATCAGCAACATCAAGTTCGATAAGGTTATCGTTTGGGACGGCGGCGGCGCTGGTGGCGATGGTGCCGGAAGCGGCAAGGGCGGAGCAGCGGGTTTCATCAAGAGTATGGCGGGCTGCCTGCCTCCGGCCCTTCAGATCATGAAGGACATCGGTGGCGTCGAAATGCCTGAGTACATTGGAAAGCTAGTGCCCGATGTCGTGGCTAAAGAGAGTCCGGAGTCGGACGAAGCAGCCGAACAGTCTCCAGTGGAGTAGCGGCCACCAAAAGCTCGATTTGAAAAGCCGGTGGGTGGTACAGATGTGCCGGCCACCGGCTTTTTCGTAGGCGGCCTCGGGGTCGTGTCCACCTGAGCCCCAAGAAGCCTGTGCCATGAGTACCGCCCTTTCGGGCCCGACCTCGCCCCCTGTCACTCGATTGCAAAGCCTGCCGGTGACCCGTCTCACGGAGGGCTCCGCGTATGGATGGAGAGGCATCTCCTGGAGGCCTACTGCTGAATCTGAGCTCGCGCATACTCTGCTGCGGCTTCAGCTCCTGGGTGGCCAAGCTCCTCAGCTTCGTCGAACGCGGCGACCGCATCCTCCCAGAGGGCATGGGGGGAGTCTCTCCAGGTTAGCGGCTCCACCAAGCGCGCGTGGCTCAGCAACAGCATTCCCCGATGGAAGGCCAGCGCATCGGGATGACGCGCCCAACTCTGTCCCCGGCGTGTGACCTCAAGCGCAGTCTCTAGCCAATAGGCGCGGGTCTCCATCGGCCATCCAGCCTCTGCCGATGCCAGATATAAGCCTAGGTGGTCGGCTAGAGTGATCCACCCACTCCCGGACTTGGGGTTGAGGTCAACGGCCGATTCCATGAAGTCAATTGCCCGGCCTGGGAAGCCGCTTGCGATGGCTTGTTCGGCGCGCACCCACTGGACTTGGGCTGCAATCGGCGCAAAGGGACCGAGCCAAGAGCGCTTGGTATTCTCAGCGTGTTTCGTCTGGCTGTAGCCGAAGACGATCAGTCCGAGGGCGACCCCAAAGGTGACGATTTTTCGAAGCGGATTCACGCGGCTCGCCTCCTGATTCCCTTGATACGAATGGCGTGAGCCAGCAGGAGCGAGCCGGTGAAGAACTCGAGTCCAAAGCCAAGAGCGTGCGCGCCAGTCCAGGAGAGCGGAACAAAACCTTGTCCAGCTGTGGCTAGCGCTTCGAGCCAAGCGGATCCACCGAGGATGGCTACGGACGGGCTTAGGCCGACCAGCTGGATCGCAAGTGTTAGCGCTGTGCCGAGGCCCGCGCCGAGGAGAGCTCCAAGCCCGATCGCGAGCACCGCAGCGCCTCCGATCCAAAGAAGGCCGTGCTGCCAAAGGACAACGGAAGCAAGCGCGTGGGAAGAGCGCGGCTCGAGTAACGCGGAGTGTTTTGCGGAGAGCCGAATCGGGGGACCATCCTCACCGTGGAAGACGGAGATCAGCAGGTCGCCGCTCCCCTCAGGAACGGGAAGCAAGACGCGGAGGGGGCCACGAACGCGAGCCGTGAGGGAGGTGGTCTGCTGCGCGACGGCTCTTCCGTCCGCGATCCGCGCCGCAGAGATGGTCACTAGCGCCGAGGGGCCGTTGCCTGCAAGGGACGTCGGCATAAAGGCGAGCTGCGGAGGAGGCGCGCCGTCTCCTCCTCTATAGGTGAGCTGGCCCCTTGTCTCCTCAACGACCCAGGCGGCCTCCCTTCTCTCGGCCGGCGCTGCGCTAACAAGCACTAGCTGTTGCCCATGGAGCGCGTGTACTTTGCCATAGGCCGGTCCGCTCTCTTCTAGTCCCAAGTGGGACGAGAGCTCGACCCCGCATGCGAGGCCAAGGAGAGCAAAGGCGCACGCGAGGAGGCCTCCCAACGAGAGAAGGAGCGCGGCTTCGGGTGCAGAGCGAAGACGTGTTGTCAACCAGGAGCGGTCGCGATTCGCAAGGAGTTGCCCAGCGCTAGCCCCCCTCCAAACGGCCCCAATCATCAAAAGGGAGCCCATACCCCCCCAGAGTCCTTGGCGTAAAAGGCCGGGCGTATTGCCCGCCTCGACACCTGCGATCGACGTTGTCGTGGCTGCAAACGAGCCCGACCAATAGGCCCAAGCGGGAAGCAACATAGCTAGCGCTAGGCCGGTCCAGAGCGGAAGGCCACGTTCGATACCGACCCTTTTTAGAGCGAGGTTCATTCGCCTTGGGAGGACAGCTCGCGATAGAGCTTCAGCAAGTTCGAGAGAAGCTCAACTCCACCTTGGCGCACGATTCTTCCCTTCCAGAGGACGCTGACCTCATCGCAGGGAAGGTCCGCAACATGGGTCGCGATGAGCACGGCCGCACCGCCTTCGCGGGCCTCCCTGAGCAGCTCGTCAAACACGCCGAAGCCCTCGGCGTCCAGGCCGTCGGTGGGCTCGTCGAGAAGTAGCAGCGAGGGCTGGTGGAGGACGGCCTGAGCAAGTGCAAAGCGCCTCAGCATGCCCTTCGAAAACTGCCGGAGCGGCCGGCGTGCTTCGCTTGCCAAGCCCACGCGCTCTAAAAGTTCGGCCGAGCGCACCTTGCACTCCGCACGGGGCATGTCGAGCAGCGCGCCGAACAACTCCAGGGAGCGCAAGGCCGGCAGCTCCATGGGGAAGGGAGCACCGTCGGGGACATAGCCGATACGCAGGCGGCTCGCTCGCGATGTGATCGGTAACCCGGAGACGGAAACCTCACCGGAGTCGGCGGCCTCGACACCCGAAAGAATCCGAAGAAGCGTGCTCTTTCCCGAGCCATTCGGACCGGCGACTGTCTTGACTTGGCCCGCCTCGAGATCGAAATTGATTCCGCGCAAAACCTCGGTCTTTTGAAGGTTCAAGAATCCTGTCGGGTAGCTCTTGGTCAAGTTGCGAATGCGGAGTAGAGAGGCGCCCATGGCAGCAGTTTGAGTTATAGGGGGCCAGGACGCAAGTGCCGCGCTGCCTTCGAGTTGTTGCGGTCTTCCGAGCCGTGGCTTGTTACTCTGCTTGCATGTTGCAGCTCATCGTATTGTCGGGGCCCGATGAGGGCCGTGAGGCGAGCCTCGAAAACGGCTCTCGTATCGGTCGTGGCCCGGCGTCGGGACTGCGTCTCTCCGATCGGTCGATCAGCCGGGAGCACGCAAGGGTCGAGACCCGTGAAGGGGTTTGGTTTCTTGTGGATCAAGGGTCGACCAATGGGGTTTGGGACGGTGAAACCCGGGTTGCCGAGCTCCGGCTAATCGACGCCATGGAGGTGCGCTTGGGGGAGGTTGTCCTGCGCGTCCGGCTCGAAAAGGCCGCTGCCGAGGTTGTCGCCGGCACACCCAAAATCGGCGCGCCACCTCGGCCAGCGCCGCGCGAGGATTCGATTCAATTTGCAACGGGCGGTGGAGCGGCGTTTGCGGAGCAAGACGCCGAGGTCGATCTTGACATCGAATGGTCGGACGAAACTGAAGCGGCCACGCCACCGGCATCCGCGCCAAAGAGCGCGAGGCCTGAGGTGCGCGATCTGCAGCGCGAAGAGCTACTACGCAACTTGCAGAGAGAAAGAGGCGGACTCGCCAGAGCGGATATGAGCCAACTCCCAGGGTGGGTTCGCGCAGTGCTGATGCTTGGTGTTGCGCTTGTGTCGGCGGGCGTCTTTTACGCCGTGATGCAAGGCATCAAGTCGACGCGCAGTTAAGCGCGACCTGCTTCCACATCGAAAACAGCGCGTTGGCGCTATTCTCCCAGGTGAACCGAGCGGCAAAGTCGCGCGCGACTTGCAGTGTTCCCGGGCCCTGGCTCAAGGCGGCGCGAATCGCAAGGGCGCACTCTTCTGGGTTGTCGGGGGAGAAGTTTGGAGTGCCCGGTGCAGCGGCTTCGGGTAGGGCGCTCGCGCGGGCGACGGCGAGGGGAAGGCCTGCGCGGTGCGCCTCTAAAACCGGAATGCCAAAGCCTTCGATTCGGGAAGGCAGGACCATGCACCCAGAGGTCGCGAGCAGTCGAGGGAGCTCCACTTCATCGATGGGGCCGAAGATGCAGACACGGCTCTGCAGCCCGAGTTCGCGTGCGCGCGCGGCCAAGCGGTGATCCTCGCCATGTTTTGCCAGGCCAACAATAAGTAGGTGCGGGAGGCCCGGATCGCGGACCATGGTGTCGAGTAGGAGATCCAGGTTCTTGCGGCGTTCGAGGTGTCCCAGATAGAGGATGGGTGGGCGGTCGTCGCGCATTGTCTTCGCTGGGCCAATTCCGATACGGCCCTTGCCCGACACGGCACTTAGGTCGGCACAAGCCGTACTTAGAGAGCTTGGCGTTCGCGGGCGCAGGGCGAGGTGGTCACAGCCGTGGGGGATCAAATGTACCCGATCGGCATTCGCGGGAAAACGCCGCCCAATCTCTTGGACCATCGTGTTGCTGACCGTGCAGATGGCGGCCGCGCGGGCGAGGATTCCGGGGAGGAGGTGGCGGGCTGCGGCGCGCCTCCAAATCGGGGCTGCGCCTTTCTCAAGGTCGCGCAGATCGTGCAACATGAGTGAGAAGGGAGTCGAGATCCCAGGGACGGGGAGGTGGCCCGTGTGGACGAGGTCATACGGCGCGCTGCTTTGTTTCGCCTCGTCCAAGGCGCTCTTGAGGGCGCGTGGTTCGCTTAGGGCGCGTGCGAGTGCGCCACCTGAAGCTGCACTTGATGGGAGCCTCGTGACAAAGGTGGGCAAGGCGTCTTCTAGGTCCGGTGGGAGCCCGTCACGGCTTGCAAGGATGGTGAGTGAGCCGCCGGCGTTTTGGAGCAGGTGCGCAACGCGTGGGAAGAGCTGCACAGCTTGGCGCCGGACACCGCCCATAGGTTGGGCTAGGGCCAAAGCGGAGAGCAAAACTCGGGGTGCGCGGTTCATGAGGGGCTAACCACGCAGAGCGCGCAGCAGCACATCTTCTAAGGCGAGAGCTGTGCGTTCCCAAGTGAATTCACCCGCCCGTTTTTGGCGCTGGGCTCGCAACAGTGCCGCGCCCCCTGTACCGGCCTCGGCAATCGCGATTCGCATAGCGTTGGCGATCGATTTTGGGCGGGTTGGGTCTACGAAATAGGTGGATTCACCTGCGAGCTCGGCCTGGGCAGTTTGGGCGGGGCAAAGAACGGGGATTCCGGCTGCAAGCGCCTCGAGCGCGGGGAAGCCGAAACCCTCGGAGGGTGCAAGGAGTAGGCAGCCCTGCGCGAGGTGGTAGAGAGCGGCTAAGGACGCGTCGTCTAGGTGGCCGAGAAAGTGAACTCGATCCTGTAGGCCTAGGGAGCGGCTGAGCTGCTTAGATTGCTCCGCAGCGGGTGATGGAGAGCCGGTGACCAGTAGATGGGGCGCATGGGTCGACTCAGCTGCAAGTCCGTGGATGGCGTTGTCCAGACGCTTTTTCGAGCGTGTGGCCCCGACAGCTAAAAAGAATGGTGCAGCGGGAATGGCGAGGTCGGGTGGAGCCTCCACTGTGTCGCGGAAGAGGTCTCCTACCGCCCAGGCGATGACATGAGCGCGCGCGGCAGCCCGGGGGGAAAAGTCCTCAAGGTCTGCGAACACGTGGTTGCTAGGTACGATGATTTGCGAAGCCCTTCGCCACCCGTGGCGCGCCCAGAGCTTGTGGCCAAACCCGGCGTTTTCAGCCTCGCCATTTAGCCAGGGAAGCTCGTGGATCGTCTGGATGCGCAGGCCTTTGCCGGCAATCGGAAAGGCGGAGGTGAAGGAGAGAATCCCGTCGAGACCGCGCTCTTTTTCCAAGCGGGGCAGCTCCCGATGGCGCCAGCGGCGCTCGGTCATCTGCGTGTGCGGCCGAAGGGGTATGCACTCCACCTTCTCCATGTGCGAGAGGTGCGCGCAAAGCTCGGCGACCACGCGCTGCACACCCGGCGGATACGGGAATACAGTTGCAGCGCAGTCGACGCCAAAGCGGGGCCGTCTCGGCGTGGTGGTCGGGGGAGTGGGTTCTGCCATAGCTTCTGGTGTGAAGTGTACTGCGGCCGCGATGGGACTTCGCTACAGTCTGCGGTGCCATGAGTGATGATTCCAAAGAAGGGGCGCCGCAGACGCCTCGTGTTCTCTTTTTATGCACTGGGAATGCCTGCCGAAGTCAGATGGCAGAGGGGTGGTTGCGCCACCTTGCTGGCGCGCAGGTGACCTCGCTATCCGCTGGAACGGAGCCCCATGGTCTAAATCCGCGCGCCGTCGCCGCGATGGCGGATGCCGGAGTAGACATCTCGATGCAGACCTCGGATTCCTTGGCGGATTACCTCGGCGATCCCCCCGAGCTTGTGATCGCCGTTTGCTCCCACGCAGCGGACAACTGCCCGCTCCTTCCCGGTGCGACAAGTCTCCTGCGCTGGCCCTTTCCCGACCCGGCTCCTGGCGGCGTGGATGAGGGTGTCGACGAGGAAGAAATCCGGGCGCGATTCCAAAGCGTACGCGATGCCATTCGCGACAAGATTTCGAGTTGGCTTGCAGATGGGGCGGCGCCTCTGCATCTTCCACGCGCCTGATTGACGATGCGTGTGGCCTTTCTCATCGATCGCTGGCAGCCCAAACGAGGAGGCGCGGAGGCGTCCTTGGCCGCACTCGGTCGCTACCTTGTAGACCGGGGGCACGAGGTGCTCTCCTTTGGAGTTGCCGGACCGCGCGATGCCGAGGAGCGGGTCTTGGCGCCAGGGGTGTTTCAAGATGTCTCCTCGCAACTAAGTTTGGCGGGCCGCATCGGAACCCGGGGTGCCCGTGAGTCCGCGCTTGCGCGGGCGCTTGTCGCGGCGGCGGCTGCCGCGAACTGCGATGTGACCGTCGGAGTCCGGCACCTACACGAGGTCGATTTGTATTGGCCCCACGGCGGCGGACACATGGAGACCCTACGCGCCAAAGCCGCGGCGAAGGCGGACGCACTTTGCAAATCGCCCGCTTCAGAAACGAGTGTACGTGGCAGACACAAGATGTTCTTGCGCCTTGAGCGCGAGCTGATGTTAGGCGGAGGCGCGCGGCGGATCGCCTGTGTCTCGGAGTTGATCCGCCGCGAGCTAGAGTGCGCCTATCCCGAAGCTGCGGGCCGCCTCGCACTCACGGCAAATGGCGTCGACCTGGAGCGGTTTCTACCAAGGGAGTGGAGGGTGGGTGAGGGTACCCGGGAGGGGGTGCTTGCAGACCTCTTCCGAGGTGTGGCCTCGCCAAAGGAGCCACTGCTGATCTTTGTCGCGCGGGAGCCCCAGCTCAAGGGCCTGCCCGCACTTTGCCGCGCGCTTGCCTCTCTACAAGACCATCCATGGCACCTGGTTGTTGCGGGTCCCGCGCGATTTAAATCCGTGGAGAGCGGGCTTGCGCAACTTGGAAAGCAAACCACGAGGGCAGCCTCTATTCGCCAATCGGAGCGCTGGACCTATCTGCCAGAGGCCGACGTGGCCGCGCTATTTTCGGTCGCGACATTGGCCGTGCAGCCCACCTGGCGCGACCCCTGCTCCCTTGCCACTCTGGAGAGCTTGGCGTGTGGGAGGCGCGTTCTCACGACCCTCGCCAATGGTGCAGCGAGCCACGTGCTCTGCGGTGAGGCCGCGCCCCAGCGGGGAGCAGTCGTTAGCACAACATGCGGCTCCGTGATTACGGACCCCAGTGACGATGTCGCCCTCGCAAGCGCGCTTCGTTTCGAGTTCGAGCGCGGCACCTCAAACGGAACTCGACGAGTCCGAGAGCAAGCAGCTCTCTTCCCCGCCGAGCAAACACACGCGCAGCTCGAAGCGCTATTGCAAGAGCTGTGCGAGGCGCGCGGGCGGTAGGATTACTTCTTGATCAAGACCGCGGATGCTTCAAAGGTCAAGGACATCTGGTCCTCGGTCACCTCAGAGGCCTCCTCGATTTTGCCTGCGTCTTCAAGGTAGTGAGCTACCTCCGCAGCGGGCACGATCTGGATCTTGAACTCGCCCTCGACCAATGTTTGGCGACCCGAGGCGTCCTTCGGCATGAAGAACGCGTAGTCCTTGAACTTGACGCGCATACTCGAGTCCCCATCGGTAAAGGTCATCCAGCAACCCTTGGCTTGGCAGACCTCGTCGATGGTGGCGAGTAGCTGAATACGCTTGCCATCAAAGGTCTCGGGATTAGCGGCGAGCTCTGAAAATAGCACCGGCTTTTCAGCCATCGGCGTCGCGAGGAAGTTGCCACCGAAGTTGTCCCAGCCCGGGAAGTTTGCTTCGACGCCGACCTCGGTCAAGGGACTCGAAGTCTCGGCGGGAGCCGAGCTATTGCAGGCGAAGATGGGGAGGGTGAGCGTGGCGAGGAGGAGAAGGCGCATGGGAGGTGGTGGATCGTTGGTGTTTTGAGTTGACGAGCTATGTTCGCACGCTCGGGGATTGTTCCCAAGCGAAAAGGTGCCGTTTGGCCGCCTCGCGCCACGTGTGCTTGGCAGCTTGCTTGACTGCTTTGGCTCTCAAGTCCGCCGCGAAAGCGGGGCGCGTGAGGACTTTGAAGAGCCCTTCGAAGATAGCCTCCTCGGAAGTTGGCTCCACGGGTACGAAGGCATCACCCAGGACCTCCGGCAGGCAAGTTGTGTTCGAGGCGACCACCGCGCGGCCAAAGTGCATAGCCTCGAGGGGAGGCAAGCCAAAGCCCTCCGCGTGGCTCGCAAACAAGAACGCATCACAAGTCGCATACAGCTCGACGAGCTCGTCCTCGGGAACCTCGCGGAGCCAGTGGACGCGCTCCTTTGCCGGGCTGTTTTCCAAGGCGCGGCCGAACTCATCCGACCGCCATCCCTCGGGCCCCGCGACGATCCAGTGGTGCGGGAGGTTCTCGTTTACGATACGCTCGAAAGCTCGCAGCATGGCAATGTGGTTCTTGCGCGGGTCCACTCGGCAGACCGTCAAAACAAACGGTGGACGGGTGTGGAACACGGAAAGGTCAGGCTGTGGAAGGTGGTCGCAGCCAAGTCCAACGGTGACAACTTTGGAGGGTGCGAGCCCGAGTTTTTGAATGAGATCGTTTCGAACAAAGTCGGTCGGAGTCAAAATCAAGTCCGAGTCTTTGGCCGCTTTTCTCGCGCTCTCCGACATGGACATGGCGGTGGCGAGCTCGACCCACGGACCGCCCGGTTGCCCCTTTTCGTCAAGGTAGATCGCGTCCCACAGCATCGTCGTCTGGCGGGCGAAGCGGATCGGAAGTCGATTGGGTTGCGTGTGGTGAAAGATGGCACCCGGCGAGCTGGCCCCGAGCACACCATCCGCGCCACCCAAAATCGGCAAGACGAGCTTTGTAAGACGAGAGGGGATGCGCAGGCGATGCAAGTTGGCTGTGACGCATGGGCCCGCGCCTAGGCCCAGCTCGCTCGTGTTGAACTTGGATGCCGCCAAGGTCCAACCAAAGAGCTCTAGGTTAACGTGGTCTGTCTCGTCGCCGGTAAGCTCGACCAAAGCGCGAACGAGCTCACGTGTGGCGCGGCCGATGCCCTCGCCATTGACGAGCGCCGGTCGATAGTCCAGTCCTATGATTTTGGAAGACATGGGGGTGCGAGGTTAGCCGTGTGGAATGAAAAGGGAGGAGAGCATGAGGGCGGCCGCGAATACGGCAGGTGCGGCGAGCCAGCGAATAGGATGGACGGACAGGGTCTGGATACCCGCTCGAAACAAGACGAAAGCCGACGCGGATGCGACAAAAAACTCGGTGGCGACGGTAGCGATCGCGGCGCCCTCGATCCCTTTGAGGGGGACGAGGACTGTGTTGCCGATGACATTGATCGCGAGGGCGATGATGGTGATCACCGACACAGCTTTTGTCTGTCCAGTCGCCACGACGGCAGTTAGGTGCAGCGCTCCGAAATAGATGACAGCCATGGCTCCAAGCAGCCACGCCATGCTCGCGCCCGCGGACTCAAACTCGGGATTAAACAAGAGGGAGAGGACCTCTCCAGCGTGCGGTATGAGCAGTCCCGAGAGGGTGGCCGCACACAGGAAGAGCGGCTGGCCGAGGCGCGCTACCGCGCTGGCGAGCTGCCCCTCCTTGTGCCTCCGAGCAAACCAGGGCATGGCGGAGAGGCTCGCGTACTGCGCGATCATGATGGCGAAGGAGAGGAGACGAACGCCGGCGTTGTAGTGCCCGAGCTCGGTCTCGCCGGCGATGGGGCGAACGAACAAGTTGTCGATGTAGAAGTACCCCTGCTGGGCGAGCCCGGCAAGGCCAAGCGGCGCAGCTTTCGCCAAGAACGGCCGCCAAGGAATCGCGGGTAGCTCGCGCCCAGGCAAGGAGCGCAGCTCGCGCCGGGCAGCCGCGTGGATCATGAAGTTAGCTGTCGAGCTTCCGAGCGCGGTGGCTAGGACATAGGGTGGTGCGGTGCGGACGTCTGCGAAATACAGGCCGAGGACCATACCCATTCGCAACGTATTCGCGAGGAGTCTCGCGGTGACGGGCATTCGCCAATCGATGCGGTTTTTGAACGGGACGGTCGAGAGCTCCAGGGCGTGGGTCATCGGGTAGAGGGCTGCGAGCGCAAGCCAAGGTGCGCCGGGTTCGCCCGCGAGAAACGCGCTGCCCCCCAAGAGGACAAAGCCGAAAAATCCTGCGACCAAACGAATACGGCGCGCTGTGATGAGGGTTGCAGCGAGCTCCAGGGGGCGAGTGGCTGTCCTCTGCACAGCCATCGGGCCCGTGCCGAAGTCGGCCAAGGCGTCCAGCAGCATAAAAACGGCGATGTAAAACGTGAAGCGGCCGAACTCGGCGCCGTCGAGGTGCCGCGCGAGGAGAGCTAACGTAAGGAATGTGCATCCAGCTCCCCAAAAGCGCCCGAGAACTTGCAGCAAGGTGCTGCTCCAGACGCGCCTAGGTACCGCGGACTCAGAGCCGGAGCACTCCTGCTCGGGAGCTGCTACGGCGGAATCGGGTGGGGTGCTTGCGGAGGGTGGGACCATTCGTACAGTATTGTGTATTGAGGACGAAACTATGACGACACCTTCCGACGATTACGATCTCTTGTTGGCCGCTGCGGACGCAACCGAAGCCAAGCTCGCCCAAAATCTGCTGGAGTTGGCAGGGATCCCAAGCCTCATGCACGGCATGGATCGCGACTTCGCCGAGCTCGGAGCCGCGGTTCACATGGCGGTCTCCCGCCAGGACCTCTACGTGCCCAAGGGCGCACTTGAGGCAGCCCAAGCCGTCTTGGACGCAGCTTGGGGGGAACGCGACAAATGAAAGCGAGGGCGCTTACGTCAAAAACGTAACCGCCCTCGCTTTCATAACGGGTGCGCTTAGAGTGCGGCGTTCATGCGTCGGATAACGGCGGTGGTGAAGGCCTCTGTGCCCAAGGTGCCGCCGATGTCGCCAGTCTTCTCTCCTGCCGCGATCGCGTCGCGGACGGCCGCGCGAATGAGCTCGCCCTGCTCGAACTCGCCTAGATGGCGCACAAGCGAGCCGAATGCCAAGATCGCGGCAGCCGGGTTGCAAATGCCCTGACCTGCGATGTCGGGAGCCGTCCCACCGGCCGGGTCAAACATGGAAAGCGTGACGTCTCCGTCTTCGTCGAAAGCAAAGGAGCTCGAATCGCCAAGGCCGATGGAGCCGATCAATCCGCACAGCATGTCCGACAAAAAATCGCCGTATTCGTTCGGAGTCACGATGACACCGTAGCGCTCGGGGAACATAATGATGCCAGCTAGCATGGCGTCAAAGAGCTCGCGGCGGTATCCGATGCCAGGGTACTGGTGCGAGATCGTCTCGACAGCTTCCTCGAATAAGCCGTCGGCGGCTGCTTGGATGGTGTACTTGCTAGCGCTGACGACATGTGTCTTGCGAACCATGGCCAGCTTGAAGGCGAACCGGGCGGACAGGGTGGCCGGCCCGTGCTCAATCACGCGCAACGAGACGGCGGTGTGAGCGCCGATACGGCGGCCGCGATCCCCATAGGTGCCCCCCGTTGCGATACGAACAACGTCGATGTCGATCGACTTTTTGAAGTTGTTTTCGACACCGGGCATGGTCATCACGGGACGGTGAATGACGGCGAAATCGCACATCTCGCGAAGGACCTTATTCGGGCTTTCCACAACCGTCGCCGTCGGGTACTTCATCGCGACCTTGTGATGGTTCATTTTTTCCATCACGGCGCCGTAGATTTTCATCCCCTGGGCGTCGCGGGTCTCTAGGGAGATATCGATGGCGTCGAACTCGATCTCAAAAGGCAGGGCGGCCGCTACGGCGTGAACTGATGCGGAGAGTTCGGCGGAGATGCCGTCACCGAGCATTTCAACGATAGAGTACTTCTTCATGATTGAGCAGACTGTCTTTGGACCGAGAGCGGTCGCGATTTAGGAGGCGGAACCTTATGGTGGTGGTCCCACCATGGCTCTCCCCCTCGGACTTTTGAGGCAAACAGGATATCCACCTAATGACATTTCGCACAGATGGCACGCACCCTGGAATTGTGGGTTCTTCGCGGAAACGCGGTTCTTTGGGTAAGCGGGGGGGGGCTGCCGCGCGAGTTCTTGTGGCTCTTTCGCTCTGTGCCAGCGCCTCGTACGCCCAGCAGGACCAACTACTTTGCAATCTGTTGGATAACGGCGACTTCGAGCTGGGGGGCAGTCGTTTGGATGAGATGGGGCGGATTGCCTGGTGGACGCCGGCCACGTTTGGTGAGGATGGTCGCGATCTGAGCCGGGCTTATCGCAGCTGGCAGAGAATGGAACAGGCACCTACGATCCAGAGTGGGGTCCTGGTGATGCAGCCAGGCGGGCCCGATCTCCTAACACAGCCAGTCGCAGCATTTGGGCCTCTCATCAAGGAAGTTCAAGTGTCGGGACGCGTCCGCGGTGAAGGCCTTTTGGTCGTGCTAGACGGGCAGGGGCGCGAACGAACTCACGCCGTTGGCAGCTCGGGGGGAGACGAATGGCAGACATTTTTGTGGCGCGTAGGCAGCGAGGGCGAGCTACAGCCGCGCCTTGTCTTTGGAGTCGGGCCCCGTGGTGCCGCGGCTGTTCAGTTTGACGATCTCCAAGTGGAAGTCGCCCTTCCCGCAAAGACGGAAGCCCAGCTCAAGGGCGAGCTAGCCGAGCTGATTCCCGACCTGCTTTGGGTTTGGCACAACGGATCGCGCGACGTCTTTGGATCGCGCGAGACGACCTTATGGGTTGGGCTTGTCGACGCCGAGACGGGAGGTCTACTCGGGGAGCCCTCGCCACGTGCAGGGCTGCATCCGATGCACGGGCAGCTGCTCGACGCCGTGCACCTTGGGTTGGGTGGCGAGAAGCTTCGCAAGCTGTGCATCGCCTCTGCGCTCGACTTCATGGAGCTCTGCATTCACCCTCGGACTTCTCTGCCGCGGCGCTGGGATCCGGTGAACGATGTGCCTGCGGACAACGAGGCCTTAGAGGTGGGCGCGTACCTGGGTTATCTCTTGGACTTGGTGGAGCGTGGTCCCGAAGAAGTGCGTGAGCTAGCGTTCGAACACGCCGTGTCGATGGGGCGCGCACTGCAAGAGGCAACCGTACTGCCGGACGGAAACGTAGCCGCACTGGTTCGGCCGTCGGACGGCTGGACTTCGACAAGTACGGTGCACTTGCGCCGCCTAGACCTTCCGGCGCCGTTTGCGCGGCTGGCTGGGATGCTGGGAGCGAGGGATGTCGAGCCAGAGCTTCGTACAGCGCTTGTGAAAGCTGCTCGGGATGCCGTCCTTGAGGTGGAGTATGCGAACTACTGGCCAGGGAAATGGGACAGTATCGATCCTGGGTTTGACGACAGCTATGGGCACATTGGAGCCCGTTCAAGTACGATGCTCAAAGCGCTTCCCAACGAGGAGATGTTGGGGCGCCTAGCTTTTTCCGGCTATGAGCGATTCGCTCCCCTGTGGCGAGATGCCCTGCGACTCGGGGGCAATATCGCGGCAGATCAGGTGCGCTGTTGGAAGGTGTTTGCCGAGCTCGCCGAGCTTCAGCCCGATCGCAAAACCGGCAGTGGGGCGCTCTTGCAAGTGGAAGTCTCCGAGTTGATCGGCCTAGCGGTGCGCTCGCATCTCAAGGGGGAGCAATCGGCGGCGGGTCATTGGCTGGACGTCACGATCGTTGGTTTCGACCCCGCGACGAACTTGCCCGTGGGTGATACCGAGGGGATGCCGCAGAACTTGCTTGAAGGTCTCGGAGCAGTCTATCGGGCGGACCTTGGCTTGCGGACCGACGAGCAGCGCGCGTTCTTTTGCGCGGTGCTCGCCTCAACTCAAAAATCCTACGCGGCGCAATTCGGTTTCGTTGGCGCGGCTCCTGGTTCCGGTGACGCGGGGGGCCGCGGTGGCTCCAGTGCAAAGTCTGCCGTGGGAACCTTGCAGATCTTAGGCGGGCTCTTGGCGATGGCCGAGAACTTGGCGCGTTAGTCCTTACCGCCTTTATCCCGTTCAGCGCGCAGTGCATCGAACATGTCGCGGATGTCGCCGACTCCCGCGAAGATCACCCAAATGCTAAGGGCGGCGAAGAGGCCGAGGCCACCGTACAAGGTTACTTTCCAAAACTGAACCCAGGTTTCGAACGACATTAGAGGGACTCCGGGTCAGTGGCAGTGAGCTCCTCGCTTAGCGAGGGAGGATCGGGGAAAGCGAGAGAGCCGACGACCATGACAAAGATCGCAAAGGCCAAAGTGCAAAGGCCAATTTGTGGCGCTGTGTAGGCATCTAAACCGAGAGCCCTCTTGACCGGTCCTAGCCCAACGATTGCAGACAGACCAGCGTAGAGGGACAGGCGTGCGCCCATGCTGCTTGCCTTGGGCCAGTAGAGTCCGGCGCTCAGCACGACGATGGCGCCGGTGAAGTAGACCGCCCCGGTAATCCCAAGATATTCCCAGACGTCTTGACTCGGGTGGTAGAAGAGTCCCCAGAACAAGACGTAGATACCGATGAGGACGATAAAGACGCGCGTCCACTTGAGTTGCTTTTCAGGGGAGGACTGCGACGGGATCAGTGGCGCGATGATGTCGCGGGCAATCACGGAAGACCAACAGAGAAGGTAGCTGTCATGGGTTGACATGAAGGCCGCCAACATGGCTGCGGTGAGCAGGCCTAGTACGCCGACTGGCAGCACTTGGCGGAAGAATGTCGGCAGGGCCATGATGCTGCTTTGGGCCTCTCCCCCTTCGAGCTGGAAGCCAGTGATCCCGCTGGTATCGGAGAGAATCAGTCCTCCTGCATCGGAGATGAATACGAACGCCGCGATGCCCAAGAAACACGGCAGCAGGAAGCGGATCATGAACGAGATTGCTGAAAAGCTGAACTGGCGCTTTACGACCGACACGTTTTTCGACGCTAGTGCGCGGGTCACCGCAGTCGGCCAAACGGCGCAACTCACCAGTCCCATGACACCCATCCAAGCGATGTAGCTACCGCCGAATTCTGCCGTCGGATCGAAGCTCTCCTCGCCGCGAGTGGTGCGCATAACCTCCACAATGTGGTCGAATCCAAGTGTGTTGATCGTAACCAACACAAGCGCGATCAGACCGAGGGAGAGTACGACGAACTGCACGTAGTCGGTCAAAACAACCGAAACCATTCCACCCATCACGGTGTAGAAAAGTACGAGCAAGAGCAGACCAACCATGACGGCGGAGAGCAGGTTGCCATCGATCCCCGTGACCCCGACAACGAACTGGGAGCCGACTTGAAGGAACAGCCCCATGTTCAGTATGCCACCGAGCGCAAGCAGGATCCCGCCGAGGACTCTGGTCTCTTTGTCGAAGCGCCTCTCGTAGTACTCGGGAATCGTCATGACCTCGGAGCGCCGCAGCCCGACGACAATAAACCCGGTCAAGCCAACGGCCAGGGTCACAATGCCGGCAATCAGGCCTATGTGTAGGGCGGCAAACCCCCCGGTGAATCCCTTTTGAGCCTGGTACATCACGGTGATGAGCCCAAGCTCAGAGCCGGTCATCGTTGCTATAGAGAGCGCCGTGCCGAGGCTGCGGCCTGCGACCAGATAGCCCGAGAGGCCCGTAATGAAGCGATTGGCGATTAGGCCTACGCCGACAGAGAGAGCTAGATAGACGACAACAATGGTCGTATCGAGGGCGCCGAATGTAGTCATGGGAACACCCTAAGCATTCCAAGGGCGGAGCGCCATCATCTGATTTCTAAGGGCAGAGCTCAATTCGCGCCCCGTTGGAGAGCTCCGTTGGGGTCACGCTATTCGCAAAACTTTGCGCGAAGAGCGCTAAACCGGTAAACACTGGGCCTAAGGGTAGAGAGGCTTCCCAGGTCTGCCCGGGCGCGCGAGCCACGATTGGAGTCGCTAAGTTGGAGGGGTCGACCAGAAGAGTGCCCCCGAAGAGGGGAACGTCTAACTTGCCGAGGCGGGGACGTTTGTCGTTGTGAAGAGCATGGAGCTGCCAAGCATTGCATTTCCCGAGACGTTGAGCACCATCGGATTTGGAGCACCGGTGCTCACTAACGAAGTGATCCCACAGGTCGCATCCTATATCGTAGGGGCCGCGCTGCCTTGCAGGTACGCCACTTCGGGGGCGGGAAGCCCAGCCGTGAAAGTGTTGCCAACGGGGCTCTCCCCAAACACCTTGCTGAAGAAAACGGCGGCGGCCAAGTAGCTACCCTTCCCGTTATGGTGGCTGCCGTCCGCACTGTGCTGAACCCGGGAGGGGTCGTTTGCGAGCGCAAGCCGACAAGCCTCACCGACGGGCACAACATCCGCACCAAGCAGCCGAGCGAGCTCGTCCTACGCGGCGGTGAGAGAGTCCTGCATCGCGTTGAAATCGGCAAAGATAGGACTGCACGGTACTCCCGCGCAGAATTGCTCACCCAAGCGACGGCCCAGGTTTGATAAAGAGCGTCGTGGTTGCCAGATCATCCGCGTGAATCGCGGTGTCGAGAATGCCCGCACCCGGGAACCTGTAATTCGTTTTGGTGAACGGAATCGTAGGCGTGTAGCTCTGCTCTTGGAGTACCACCAAGTCCCACTTCGCGCTTGCGATGAGCGCGAGCGATATCGGATCGGTGGAGTGAGAGCTCGGTCTGGAGGCGAAGGTCTAGACAAG
>CALBMX010000013.1 GCA_937896235.1 uncultured bacterium | reverse complement strand
AGGACAAGTCCGAACTGATCACCGCCGACATGGACTTTGAGGTCATTGAAGAGGTGCGGCGCGTCTGGCAGTTCTATCGCGATCGCCGCCCGGAGACGTACAAGAATATGATCGAGCTCTTGCCCTGAGCCACCGCGCTCCTAACAAAAAAGTAAGCCAGAGAACAATATGGGAATCCTAATCAAGAACGGCACGATCGTCACCGCCCTCGACACCACCGTCGGCGACATCTACTGCGAGGATGGCACCATCGTCGCCATAGGCGAGGGCATAGAGGGCGGAGCGAACGATGAGTTCATCGACGCATCGGGCCAGTACGTTTTCCCTGGCGGCATCGATCCCCATGTGCACATGGAGATGCCCTTCATGGGTACCGTCTCTGCCGATGACTTCGAGTCGGGAACCGCGGCCGGCGTGGCGGGCGGAACCACCTCGCTGATCGACTTCGTGATCCCCGGTAGGAACGAGAACCTGATGGACGCCCTAGCCGTTTGGCACGGGCGCGCCAAGAAGTCAGTAGCCGACTACGCCTTCCATATGGCGGTGACTTGGTGGGGCGACCAGACCGCCGAGTGGATGCGGGCCTGTGTAGAGAAAGAGGGAATCCCCTCGTTCAAAACCTTCATGGCCTACCGCGGCGCTATTGGCGTAGATGACGCGGAGCTGATTGAAGTCATGAAGCGCGCCCGCGAGTTGGACGCCTTGGTCATGGTCCACGCGGAGCACGGCGACATGGTCGTTGCACTCCAGGACCAGCTGATGGCCGAGGGCAAGTACCAGCCCAAGTACCACGCACTCTCGCGGCCCGCGCCCCTAGAGGGCGAGGCGAGCTCGCCTATTCGCTAGGCCTGCAGTTCGCCGAACTCGGAAGGCCCGAAGAGTCCCTTGCAAAGCTCACCTTGGCCGCGAAGTTGCTGCCCAATCGACCGCGCATCGCCTACAACTTAAGCCTTGCGCACTCGGCTGCGGGCAACCTCTCCGCCGCCGAACTAGAGTTGCGTAGAGCCATTGCGGTGTATGCCGAGGACAAGCGCAGTGCAGCCGATGCGACCTATGCCCTTGCCGTCCTGCTCTTGCAGAGCGACAGAAGTAGCGAGGCGCAAGCCCTCGCTCGTGAGCTCGACAACCTTGGGGTCCCAGCGGCCAAAGATCTTCTCGCCGAGCTCGAAAGGCGCGCCAAAGAGACATCTGTGCCTCCCAAATAGGTCGCCCTCAAGTCACTCCTTCGCTCAATCTAATAGAAAACGGCTCGCCGCGGCTACATGCTCGTCCTGGAAGGCCTCGCTTGACCATCTTCGATTCCCACTGCGAGACCTCTGGCACAACGGGAGCCTGTGCAAGCTGTTTACCCGGTAGCCGATGGTGCTCCCCATCTCTGAAGTACTCGACGAAAAGGTGAACAGCACTTCCTCGCGATAGCCTGGTTTGTAGGATGCAGGGATGAACACGCGCCATCTACTCATCGCCCTCCTCCTGCTCTCTGGTTGCCAAGCCACGTCCTCGAACATGGCGTTGCAATCGGACCGGCAGCCCAACGTCATCCTGATTGTCGCGGATGACCTGGGCTACGGCGATCTTGGAAGTTACGGGCAACAGCTGATCCTCACGCCGCACTTGGACCGCATGGCCGCCGAGGGACTACGCTTCACCGATTTTTATGCCGGCAGCCCCGTCTGCGCGCCGTCGCGTTGCACACTAATGACCGGCAAGCATCCGGGGCACGCATACGTCCGGGACAATTGGGAGGCCGGTGGTTGGAACGAAGGTGACGCCGAAGGTCAACAGCCCCTGCTTCCAGATACCCCGACACTGGGACGTGCGATGCAAGAGGCGGGCTACCAGACCGCGTGCATTGGCAAGTGGGGATTGGGCGGTCCAGGCTCGACGGGCGCGCCCCAAAACCAAGGATTCGATCACTTCTTTGGATACCTTTGCCAGCGCCAAGCGCACAACTTCTATCCCACCCACCTTTGGGATGATGACCAAAAGCTCGAGCTAGAAGGAAACGTCTGGAAGAACTTGACGGGCCCGCACTATGCACATGACCTCATGTCGGAAGACGCCCTTAAATGGACGGCCGAGCGCGGCGAAGATCCCTTCTTCTTGCTGCTCACCTATACGATCCCACACCTAGCTCTGCAAGTACCTGAAGACTCCATGGCGCCCTACATCGGCGAATGGGAAGACCCGCCCTATGAGGGCGGCAAGGGCTACCTGCCTCACCCCACTCCCCGTGCAGCCTACGCTGGGATGGTTTCGCGAATGGACCGCGACATTGGCAGGCTTTTAGCGCAATTGAAAGAGATGGGTGTCGACGAAGACACTCTGGTGATATTCACTTCGGACAACGGTGCCACCTATGACATCGGCGGTGCGCACTCTGAGTTTTTCCGGAGCAACGGCGATTTGAGAGGTGCCAAAGGAAGCGTCTACGAAGGTGGCCTGCGAGTCCCAATGATCGCGCGTTGGCCCGGGAATATTGCCGAAGGAGAAGTCACGGACGCGGTCGGCGCTTTCTGGGATCTGATGCCTACGCTGTTGGAAGTTGCAGGAAGCGAGCCGGTATCGGAAGAGCTCGACGGCACCAGCCTGCTTCCAGTCCTGCGCGGCGAGGCCGTGGCGCATGAGCGCACGCTATACTGGGAGTTTCCCGGCTATGGGAGCCAGCAAGCTCTACGCCAAGGTAACTGGATGTTGGTGCGCCGGCAGCTTAGCAAGAAGAACAAAACGACTACCGAGCTGTTCGATCTGGCAAACGACCTAAGCCAAACTACCGACATTGCCGCCGAGCACCCGGAGCTGGTGGAAGAGATGCTTCTTTGCATGGAAGCGGAGCACATACCCTCTGCTGAATTCCCGTTGCGCGGAATCGACACGCCCGCGAAGTAGCCCAGCAACCTGAGCTGCCGGCTGCGACGATTACTGATTCTCTTCCGCTTCCACTCCAAGCGGAACGGCTTCACTACCCTCGAGATATCCAAGCGCCTCCATCGCGGCCTGGTTGGCCTCGGAGTTATCGAACTTCTTCCAGTCACTCTCTAAACCCGTCTCGAGAAGCTCTGTAATCTTCGCGAGGCTGGCCGCAACGATCTCGGGGTGGTTTTTCGCGATGTTGTTTCGCTCAACGGGGTCCGTTTTCAGGTCGTAAAGCTCGGTTTCGAGTCCAATCTCTTCGCCGGCTGGAGTCGGGACAATCAACTTGAAACCGTCCGCTGTCTGGAGAGACGAGACAAAGCGTGTGACCGAGAATCCGAAACCGTCCGTGACCGAATTCGGGTCTATCATCTGGGGAACAAGGCTGCGACCCGTTAGGCCCTCGGGCAGTGCAAGATCACAGAGTTCGAGCAGTGTCGGAAAGACGTCGATGTTCTGGACCGGTCCATCGATGACCACCCCACTGGGCACGCCGGGTCCGTAAAAAATGATCGGGGTATGCACGAGCTCTTGGTAGAGCTGATTGCCATGCCCAACCATCAAGACATCCGAGACCGTCTTGGGCTGATCCATACCTTCGCGGACGATGAACTCCTTGTGGTCCCAAAGTGCCTCGCCATGATCTGCCGTGATCACGATGAGGGTGTCTTCCAGGATCTCCATCTGCCGAAGGGCGCGGATCAGTGAGTTGAACCGGCGATCGAAGGACGCCACGTCATCGTCATAGCCATTCCAGTCGCGCTCGAATTTCTTGATGACTTGCTCATCGATCTCGAGACCCGCTTCAAGTCGAACTTGCTTGTAGTACTCGCGCTCGGATGCGGGAATGTTGGGCTCTGTCCCCACGTAGTTGTGCCACACCTTGTTTGGCGCGTAAGGCGCGTGCGGATCAACCCAGTGGATATAGGTGAACGTCTCTTGATCTTTGTGATCGTTAATCCAGCTTGCGATCTGGCCAACATTCCCCTCCGCCAGGTACGAATCAAACCACGTGCCGAAACCGTTCTCCGGATTACTGATCAACGGATTTATGACGAAGCCAGCCGTGACATATCCGCCCCGTTTGAATTCGCGCGGGATAGAGGGCGACTCCTTGGGAACACCAGCAATCTCTCCGCGCAAGTGACGCCCAAGGAAGAGAGACGCGGTACTTGGCATCGTCCACGAGGACTGCGCCGTCGCGTTGGCAAACCGGGCACCCTCCTTTGCGACAGCGTCCACGACCGGCGAAACGGGACGATCGTAGCCATAACTGCTAAGGCGATCCGCGCGCAGCGTATCGATCAGGAAGAATACGACGTGTGGAGGGCGTTTGAACGGTGCTTTATCTTCTACATCCGCTGTTGCCACCCCCCCCCCCGGCGTAGCGGGTTCCGGTGCATCGTCCGCGCAGGCGGTAAGAAAAATGGGCAGGATTAGAATGGGGAGAATCTTGAACATGGGCATAGTCTAGCCATACGAATCGCAATAGGCGTGATCTAGATTAAAGGAAGAGTACCCCTCGTATCGATAGTATCCAGAGCCCTGAAGGCAACCGTCCCCGCTATTCCCATGAGCATCCCCCTCCCCTCGCAATTTTTAACCTGGCCCTTGCTGATAGCGCTCCTCTGCGGCTGCGGAGTCGAATCGAGCCCAGACCAGCCGGGGGACTCCGCACCTGGAGCCGCCGAAGGTGTGGCCAATGACGAGGACACCAGCCGCTCGATGGCAGATGCAACCTCGACTGGCGATATGACGGACGAGTCCGTGTCGATGGTCGGGACGGGGCTCGTGCACGAGATTCGCACAGATGAGTACAGCGAGTTGGACGACGAGTTCTGGACGGAAGAGCTAATCAGCAACGAGCTCATCGCCGGGCCTCTCCTCGCGCTAAAGGTGCATCTGCTTGGCGAGTGGAGTGGCGCCTCTAGCATGCCCGACATCCATGACGTGTTTCTACCGGATGCTCGCATTGCTCCATTCGCGCCGACCTTATTCACCGAAAGCCATATAACGGACGGCGTGGTTCGACAGGATTGGGAGGGTCAGAGCCCGCTACTCTCCCTCGCGGATTGGCAACAGGCTTTGGCCTCAGAG
Organism: uncultured bacterium; assembly: GCA_937896235.1. Taxonomy (GTDB): domain Bacteria; phylum Planctomycetota; class UBA1135; order UBA1135; genus CALBMX01. The sequence continues at coordinate 8,789 of CALBMX010000013.1, read as the reverse complement.
CACACCGCGAGCAAGCGCGTTCGCTGGGCAGTCTGCAAGCCCGCGGCACTGACTCTCGATGATGGTGTTGCGACGCTCACGATGAAGTACCGCTTCAATCGCGAACTCAACACTGGCGGTATTCGTCACGACAATGGCTATTGGGAGAGCGAGTGGGTTCAGAACGAAACTGGAGGGTGGCGCTGCCGAAAAATGGAGCCACAGAAGAGCTGCTATACGCTCCTATCCGACGCACCTCACTTCGTCGACATCACTGGGGAAGCCCTCAAGGGGACCTACTACGACCCGCGCCTTCCCAAGGAGATGTCCGGTATCAACCGCGCACTCGCCGTTGGCGATCTCGACTTGGACGGCGACGAAGACCTGATCACGATGTTGCCGACGAGGCTGCTCTACAACCGCGGCGACGGTACGTTTGAGGACCGAACCGTGGAGCTACTCGAGCCAGAACAAAGCGCTCTTGATGTCGGTGCACCATTCAACAGCGTCTTGATCGCGGACTTCGATCGCGACGGGGACCAGGACTTCGCCTGCGCCGGTAAAGGCCGTCGGTTGACGGTGTTTGAACAGCAGAAGGACCACACTTTTATCGCCAAAGAAGCGGCCCCGAAGGTCAAGCGCATCATATCGGGCAGCTTGAGTGCACACGACGTGGACGGCGACGGCTGGTTGGACATCTTCATGTGTGGCTACGGGCCGTTCATCTCGCCCGGTCCGAACGACCCGACGAATGCGACGAACGGGCGCAATAACGTCATGTACCGCAACCGCGGCATGAAAGGCGGCTTCCAGCCCATGACCAAAGCTTGGGGCTTAGACACAGAGAGCTCCCGCTGGGGCTTCATAGGCGCTTGGGGGGATGCGGACGAGGACGGTGACATCGACCTGTACGTCGCCAATGACTTCGGACCCAATGTCTTGTATCGGCGGGACAACACGGACGAGGTTCACTTCACTACTGAACTCCAAAACACCAGTGATGGCGACGCGGGGTTCTCCATGAGCGCTACGTGGACTGACCTAGATGGCGACCTGGACAACGATTTATACGTATCGAACATGGCCTCGACCGCAGCCAACCGGGTGCGCCAGATGGGTGGCGATCCGACCCAGAGCGAAATGGCCGGCATGGACATCAACGAGGTGCGTCGGCGCATGTCCAAAGGCAACACCATCTACATGCAAGGCGACGACAACAAGCTCACCGAGGGCGATCCCGCCCAAGGTGCGCGCGGTGCAAGTTGGGCCTGGGGGACGGCCATCTTTGACTACGACTGCGATGGCGACGTCGACATTCAATGCGTGAACGGATTCTGGAGCCAGGGATCGGACGACGGCAGGGACTTGTGAAGCCTCTGGTGGCGCCACGGAGTGGTGCAAATGATGGCGGAAGAGGGAGCGTTCACAAAGATCTGGGAGCAGTTCGCTGCCAACTTGAAGAACGGTTGGTCGTGGTCCGGTTTCGAGCGCTCGGTCATGTTCATGAACGACGGCGACGCGAACTTCACGAACATCGCCAACGTGATAGGGCTTGACCAAGTTACCGATGGGCGCTCGATCATCTCCGTTGACATCGATAACGACGGTGACCTGGATTTGATCGGAACGTCGAGTCGAACCTCGCCCCACTTGTACGTTCTGCGCAACGACTTCAAGACCGATCGCCACCACTTGTTTATCGAGCTTCACCCTGAGAAGCGCAAGAATCCCGAGGGCTCTAAACTGTTGCTCACCACGGACGATTGGACCCAGCGCCGGGACGTCGCCCTTGGCTATGGCTATCGCTCTCAACCCAGCCTGATCCAGCACTTCGGACTGCGCGACAACACGATAGTCGACAAGCTCGAAGTCACTTGGCCCGGTGGCGAGGTTCAGGTCTTCGAGAACATTCCCGTCGACCAAAAGATCATTCTTCGCCAGGGGAACAAGAAGTGGAAATCGGTCGCACACAAGGAGCACAACTACAACGCAACAGGTCGTTTGGCGACCGTGAACTGGCACAAGTTCTGGGACAAGTTACAGCTTCTCTCCCATCCCTATGTAAAGCTCGACTTCACTGACCAGAAAGCGCTCAACGTCGATGAGCCGCTGAACTTTGCCACGGGTTGGGAGGAGTACGAGCGCGACAGCACCGTCACTGTCGTCAACCTGTGGGCAACTTGGTGCGCAAACTGCCGCCGCGAGATGCCCGACTTGGTCGGCGCCGACTTGGACACAAGCAACAACATCCGCGTGCTCGGGATCTGTATGGATGAGGATAAGACCGACGAGCAAATCCTCACGGCGATTAAGGACTGGGGTATAGAGTTCCCCGTCTTCCACTATGACGCCGAGGCCCGCGAGAACCTGCTAAACATCATCGCCCCACTACTGTCCGCCCAAGGTGGATTAGCGCTGCCCACTTCGCTAGTCCTCGACGCCGACGGCAACTGCCGCGCGATCTTACAGGGCGCAATCGATATCGAGAACTTGGAGCTCTACTTGGAACAGGCGGCTTTCGAGCGACCGAGCGATGCGGAACAGGCTGTGCTTGGCGCGGACCTGTAGGCCTCGTAATACTGGCCCGGGTTACTGATGCGCAACTTAGCTTTGCGAGCCTTCGCTTTTACCTGGCCGCTTGCTCTAAAAACTCCTGCAGGTCCGCGATCTCGGTAGCGGTGAAGTCGTTCAAGAGCCCCGCCGGCATTTGGATCAGACCGTATTGATCGGAGACTGCATCCTGAGGGCGGAGGATGGCACGGAAAAGCTCGCGCTCGGTGAAGCGGCGGCCAGCGCTGGAGAGGTCCGGGCCGAGAGCTCCGCCCTTGCCCTCAACGCGATGACACTGAATGCAGAGCGACTCTGTGAAGATCTTCTCGCCACGGCTCGCTTTGGGAGCGGCCTTGGAGCTTGCGATCTCCTGAAGCAGCACGTCCAAAGTCCAAGCTCGAACAAACGGCCGCTTGGTGCTAGGGCTGGCTGCCGAGGCCGGTGGAGTTTTTGCTTTGGCGCGCTCGGCGATTGCCTCGTGGAGTTCCTTGGGCACCCGCTCCAGAGCGTCCCCTCGAATCGCAGCTAGGAACCCCGACAAGCTCGCGCCGCCCTGAAAGGTCTTCGCGGACTCGAACCAATCGAAGTAGGTCATCCGAAGCTTATCCGTCCAGCCCTTGTCGACCATGCGCAAGAGAAGCGCATAGTGCACCTGGGTCTCTTGGCTCTGGGGTTGGTGAAGCAGTGGTAAGAAGAGCGACGGAAGACCATCTACACCAAGCGATGTCAGTAGCCGCGCGCTCTCAGAATCGAGCTCCGCAACTCCCGTGGGAAAACTCGTCATCAGGTCTGCGGCCCATGCCTGCCGAAAGCGATTGGCGAACTGCGGCGTGCGCATCTGGACAACCATCGCGGCTCGAACGGCAAACATGCTAGCCCGCGCGTCCGCCCCAAAGTCGCCAAACCAGCCGCTCAGGTCTCGCCCACTCGCGGCGAGCTCCTTCGGCCAAGCCCTCGCCATGGGCAAGCCAAGCGATGGCGCGAGCCCAGCTCCGCGTGGCAACCACTGCTCGGGCGAAGTCCGCTCCAGCACAAGGCGAGCCGCCGCCGCCAACACGCGATCGGTCGAATCGACAAACTGAAGGGCCTTCGCAACCGTGCAATCCTCTGCTTGCAGCAAGAGCAGAGTTTGATGCAGCGGGGGAAGAGCCTCTGGCTCGATGGAGCGGGGCTGATCGTGGACTTGTCGCACGCGATACAGTCCGCTCTGGGTTCCTCGACCACCAATAATGAACCAGAGCCACCCGTCAGGGCCAATCTCTAGATCGGTAATCGCGACACCTCTCCCCTCGAGGAGCGTCACTAGTTTTGAAGAATACGACGCGCCTACCGGCTCTAATGCGGCCATTAGGATTCTCCCCCACGCCCAATCTCCGAGCAACACGACGTCTTGATACTCGCTCGAGAAAGCGCTGCCGATGCCAAGCTCGACACCTGTTGGCGAGGACAGATCCGTCTCGGCCAGCGGCGGCAGACTGTCCGCAAAAGTCGCCGGCCACTTCGCCGAGCCCGCGCGCCAGCCGTACTCTCCCCCTTGAACAAGGTGCAAAAGTCGCGGAGAGCGATACCAAGGCGCGCCGAGGTCCCACTCCATATCAGCGTCGTAGGTAAAGACCTGACCCGCCGGCGAGATCGCAAGATCGTATGGATTGCGCATACCCGAGGCGACCTGCTCCCAAACGCGGCCCTGCTTATCTGTCCGCCACAACTGAGCCCCTGGCGCCATGATGTCTCGGGCGTGTCCGCGCGGATCCCAGACGCGCGGTAGCAGGACGTCCTCGGCGGAGTTGGGCGGGTAACTGTCCGGAAGGCTAGCCGCGCTTGGCTTGCCATCCGACTCACTTGGAAACTGCGTGTAGTTACCCGTGACAAGGTAGAGCATCCCGTCGGGCCCCACGCGAATACCGTGCGGGCCGTGCTCGGATTGCGCTCCAAAAGATGCGAGTAGCACCTCTTGATCCAAGACCCCATCGCCGTCCGTGTCACGCAGTCTATGCAGGCCACCGCTCTTGTCCGGATTGGTGGCCATCACGACATAGAGAGAGTCGTGGGCCCATTCCAGTCCTTGAGCGCTGTGCACGGCAAGCGCCACGACCTCGGACGGAGAGATTCCAGCGACTTGCGGGCCGCGCCGAGTCGAGCTGCCCAGTGGGCGCGCTGCTCCACCACTGATCAGCTCTTCGGTGAGTCGAAACGAGAGCAAGGAGCCTCTCTCGCCCGAGACGAATAGACGGCCATCATCCGAGAAGGTCATGCTCGCCCACGAACCCTCAGATCTATCGGCGGAGTAGATTTTCTCGCACACGAAGTCCGACGGCATGGAGAATAACGCGGGATCGGGGAGCTGCACTCTTGCGAATACATCGCCCCAGGGAGCGGTCGGTGTACTCGCCCTGCCCATCGAGCGACTTGGAGTGCCCGCTTCTGCCCACGGCGCATCTAATTTGGGCCATTGGCTTGGAGCCTCGTCCCACGTCGTCCATTGCGAGGACGTCTCAAAGACTCGCAAACTTCCGTCCGCGAGCTCGAGCTGAAGGTAGCCCGCAAGTCCAGCGGGCCCATCGCCGTTGGACGCCCCAACACAGATCGTGTGAAGCCCCTTGGCAAGCTTAGTCTCGGGCTGAAACCAGGTCGGCTCTTGGTGGCTCTCGCCCCGGGCGAGCAGCTCTCCGTCCAACCAAAGTTTAAATGCGTTGTCCGCTGCAAAGGCACTCTCCAAGACCTGCGCTCTTTGATCGAGTTCGAAAGAGAGCGCGAAGAAGACCCTCTGCCGTGGAGCGGCCTCGGCCGGGCTCCAAATCCACTCAGGTTCGGGCTTCTCCTCCTCCACTCTGGCGGCTTCGTACTTGGAGTGGCAAAGGCTGGTCGGTACCACAAGCAGCAGGCACGCGAGGGCCCGGAAGATGACTTCAATCATAGGTCGGATTTTATTCGTGGATGGCGTGCATGGTTGGCCGGCGCTGGGCGCGCTCGCCTAAGGTCACTTCAAAAGCTGTCGGCGGCTGCATATGCGTCAATGACGGCGCGCTCGCCCTCCTTGCCACCCATCGAGTTGCCGTGCTCCATGCCGATCACTCCCGTGAAGCCCTTGGCATGGATGTGCTTGAACACATTCTTGAAATTGATCTCGCCAGTGCCCGGCTCGTTACGACCGGGATTGTCACCTACTTGGAAGTAGGCGATCTCGCCGTAGGCGGCATCGATGTTCGGAATCAGATTCCCCTCGGTAATCTGCTGGTGATATAGATCGTCGAGGACCTTTACCGAAGGGCTGTTGACAGCACGGCAGATCATGTACGCCTGAGAGACTTTGGTGAGAAAGCAACCCGCGTGGTCCCGCCAGGGATTCAGCGGTTCAAGCACCATCGTCAGTCCAGCGGGCTCAAGGATGTCCGCGGCGAAGCGCAAGTTGTCGATGACATTGGCGGTCTGGTAGTCCCACTCGACGCCCTTGTCATAGCCACCGGGAACAACCGTACACCACTTGGCTCCGACACGAGCCGCAACCTCGCAAGCGCTCTGCATCTCCTTCTTCAGGCGCTCTCGAAAGGAGGAGCCGCTCGCCGCGAACGTGATGTCGGAGAACGAGGCGTGTGCCACAAACACACCCATCTGCATGCCGAGCTCGTCGAGGGTCTTGCCGAACTTCTCCTGCTCAGCGGGCGAGTAGTTCACCATCCAGTTCTCTTCAAAGGCAGTAAATCCCTCGTCCGCCATAAAGCGCAGCTGGTCGAACGGGTCGGCCCCCGCATGGGTAGTAAACATGCCCAAGTGAGGAGCATAGTTAAGCTGAAAACGCCGGCTCTTCGAAGCCTTGCTGCCCGCATTCGATTTTGCGACAGAAGCTCGCGCCACGCCGGTGCTTGAAGCCAAGACACCTGCAGTTCCTTTGATAAATTCTCGTCTTTCCATGACAACGAGCATACGCGCTAGCCACCCCTCCGCGAACGCTGCTCCTCGTTTTCACCGTCCGAACGAGCCCCTGTCAGCCCACGACTCGCGTCCACGCTTGGGCCATGAGGGCTGCGCCGTGGGCGGTCGGGTGGACCCCGTCACTTGCCCAGTGCTCCGGAGGTGCAAAACGAATGGCCTCGTCAAACATCGATTGGAAGGGCACCCAAGCCGTCTGGTACTTGTCGGCAACTCGACGGGCAGCAGCTCGGTAGTAGTCGAACTCGGGGAACCAAGAATCGTCGATCGCGCCGCAGCGCAAGACAAAGGGTTCGCAGATGACTATTTTGAGATCGGGGAGAGCCGCGCGCGTTCTGGCTACGAGCGCGTCGAAGTCCCGCTCATAAACTTCAACGGTGCCGTCATACGAATCGCCTCGGGAGTGCCAGATGTCATTCACGCCGATTAAAATACTGAGCACATCGGGCTTCATAGCAAGGCAGTCCTGCTCCCAACGATCGGCAAGTTGAAAGACCTTATGACCACTGATACCGCGATTGAAAATGCGAAGCTGCTCTTGGGCTTGCCCCGTCAATAACGCCGCGGCGGCCATCCCCGCATAGCCTTGGCCAAGAGCGCTTTGAAGGTTCGCCTCCCCTGCAGTTTCCCGACTGCGGCCAGCATCGGTGATCGAGTCCCCTTGAAACAGAACAGTGTCTCCTTCGCTCAGCATGGATGGGGCTATTGGTGCCGCCAGCGAGCTCGCCTCTTGCCCTTGGCAGCCGGCCAGGCTAGCGCCACCGACTACAGCCGTCACGGCACCTAAGAAGCTACGTCGTTGGATGGTTTTCGTACTTGAGCTTTGCTTGTTCACTGCTGCCTCGGGAGCGGGGTGGGGACGGACGGTCTTCCATACTGACCCTCTACGCCGAGGGATTCCAATCCAAACTTCGCCGATTGGGTCGCTCTGTGGGACCAACCTCGCTCAACGATTTCAAAGGCGCGGGTCTTTACATGCGCACTTCAAGTCGAGAGGAGCTTTCCCACGTGTAATCGAGACTACCGCCAAGTAGCTAGCCACAAGACCAGCCGCCGCCCCATAATGCGCGCCATGCAACCCTTCCATCTAGCCCTCGCCGTTCGCGACCTCCAATCTACTCGCGACTTCTACACCGGCCTGCTCGGCTGCCAAGAGGGCCGGAGTTCGGACGTCTGGATCGACTTCGACTTCTACGGACACCAGCTCGTAGCCCACGTCACCGGGGGCCACGAAGCGACCCCCCTTCCCACCAGCGAAGTCGACAAGCACGCGGTCCCCGTGCCGCACTTCGGCGTCGTGCTCGAATGGGAAGATTGGCATGTTCTCGCCGAATACCTCAGGGGTGAGAAGGTCGAGTTCATCATCAATCCCTACACCCGTTTCCAAGACCAACCCGGCGAACAGGCCACCATGTTCTTCCGCGATCCGTCCGGCAACAACCTAGAGTTCAAGACCTTCCGCGACCCGGACATGCTCTTCGACAAGGGCGAAGACGAGTCCGAGTAGTCCGCAAGATCCCTATCCGTGGCATTGTCGCGCAGCTTGTGGGCCGAACACCCGAACGGGCCAGCGCAACCCGATCCGCCCGGGGCCGATCAGGGTTGCGGTTGGGATTGGCGGCGCACCCCCCTGGCGGAGTAAAAGCCGGTCGCCCAAAGCCTCCCTCCGGGCTCTACGCGCTCTTTTTGTTGTAGTGAGCAAGAAGGCTTGCTACGGTTTCCTGTCGCCCGTATAGGGCGATGGAACGAGCAACGCATGTGTTGGCCGAGTCGGTGTTCCCGGCTTGGCATGTGCGATGCGCTTAGGGCGTTGGAGATTTCGAATATGACCATTGAGCGATTGAAAAATTATGTTGGAGGCGAGTGGATTGATTCTGCTGCCGAGATCACTGGACCTGTCCACAATCCAGCTACGGGGGAGCAGATCGGAGAGTGTCCTTTCTCCAGCGTGGCCGAGGTGGATCACGCGGTTGCTGTTGCCAAGCAGGCGTTTGAGAGTTGGCGTAGGACTCCGGTCGAGGAGCGCATTCAACCCTTGTTCCGGCTCAAGGCCCTGCTGGATGAACATGCAGAGGAGCTTGCAGCGATCCTAACTCGTGAGCACGGAAAGACCCTAAGTGAGGCCTTGGGCAGCGTTCGCAGGGGTATTCAGATGGTCGAGGCGGCCACCAGCGCCCCGTCGATGATGATGGGCCAGTCCCTCGAGGACATTAGCCGGGGCATCGACTGCCAATCTGTGCGCCAACCTGTCGGCGTGTTCTCGTGCATCGCGCCGTTCAATTTCCCGGCCATGGTGCCGCTGTGGTTCTTCCCGTTTGCGGTCGCCTGTG
>CALBMX010000012.1 GCA_937896235.1 uncultured bacterium | reverse complement strand
CGAGCCCGTGCGCAAGTCGACCCGCAGCCGTAGCCAACGCGAGGAGCCTGTTCGCCAAGAGAGAGAGGAGCAAACTGCGCCCGCGCTGATTCGTCGTGAGCGCGGCGAACCTGTGCGCATGTCCTCACGCCGACGCGAAGAAGGAAAGGACCAGACTCAGCTTGCTGAGCAAAAGCCGGAGCGCGAAGAGCGCCCCACTAGGCCGCGTCGCGAGCAACCCAAGGCGGCAGCGCCTAGCGTTGCAGAAGAAGTCAGCCAGAACAGCGCTCCAGAGCAACAGCCGAAAGCTGAAAAGCCGAAGCGGGCACAACGCCCAAAAGCAGCTCCAAAATCGGAGCAAACGCCTAAACAACAGCCCAGCGTGGGTGGATTCGGAGACGGAATCTAGCAATGACCTACAACGTAACTATCCGTGCAAACGGTAAAGAGAACACGATTGAAGTGGACGCCTCGAAGGCCCCCTTCGGTCGTGACGGTATCCCGGGCAGCCTGCTCGACATTGCCCTCGGCAATGGCATCGAGATTGATCACGCCTGTGGTGGAGTCTCGGCATGCGCCACCTGCCACGTCATCGTCACCGAGGGGTTGCAATCGATTCCCGATGCCGCTGAAGAGGAGGAGGACCAGCTGGACCTCGCGCCCGGCCTCACCACTCGCTCGCGCCTGGCTTGCCAGTGCGTGCCCGACGGCTCGGTTGACGTGAAGTTCGAAGTCCCTACTTGGAACAGAAATCACGTCAGCGAAGAACACTAGAGCATCTGCCTAGAGTCGAAAAACACCCCCTCACCTAACCCTAGGCGAGGGGGTGTTTTTCTGTGTACCGGCGTTTGATCAGTTCGCGATGTCGCCGCCCAGCACGCTGGACTCGCCATCTTCCGAGGGGGGGCTCGGAGGCCCTTGCATCGCATTCACTTCGCTGCGCTGGATACGCGAGACCCCCATCACTCCTGCGAGCACAATCGTCGCCCAAAAGAGAGCGAGCATCGAGCTCACCAGCGGACCGCTGGACTGAGAGCGGTTTTTGCTTGCGGCCGATAGTGATGGGAATTGGGACATGATTTTGTGGGCCAAAAATAGGGCGGCGAGAGGAAACGGTCAAGCCCCAGTTTTCCATCTAGCTCCGAATCAGCGATTCGGCGTAATCAACGCCGGTTGGAGTTCGAGAACCGTGCCACGAGAGGAACTCACCATCCGCAATTTGAAAGCGCTCGGGTGGGATCCCCGTTGCTTCGCTGAGCTCCAGGATGTGCTTTTCCTGGAACGGGAAGGGCTCCGTGCAGAGGAAGACACGGTCTGGCGAGGCGGACCTCAAGGCTTCGATTTCGAACGCTGGAAAGCGCGTTTCGTCTTTCGCGAACACGTTGAGGCCACCCGCCTGCTCTAAGATCGCACTGGGGTAGGTATCGCGATTCACAGTCATCCACGGCTTGCGCCAGATGAGGTAGGCAAACGTCACGGGAGGAGCTCCCTGTGCGCGCGCCACCACCCGCGCACAGCGCGTCTCGATGTCTTGCGCGATCGCACCCGCAGCGGCCTGGATACGCGGCGCGTCGGCGCCCGCGAGTTGTGCGAGCGCCTCGCCGACCAGGCGCACCATCGGCGCAGTTTCGAGGGGAGTTTTGGGGAACGTGTTCACGAGGTAAGCTCCGCCCGCGGAAAGGGCCTCGGCATCTTCGAGACGGTTCTCTTCTTCATTCATCAAGACGACGTCGGGATGCAGTGCGAGGATGCGCTCGACATCGGGATCCTTCGTCCCCGCGACCTTCTCTATTTTCGAGACTCCATCGGCGGGATGAACGCAGAACTTTGTGATGCCGACAAGGGACGCACCTAGGCCAAGATCAAACACGAGCTCGGTCAGGCTCGGGCAAAGAGAGACGATTCGCATCCCGTTACTCCGGCGTGGAGACGTAGCGACGCTCCGGTTTCGAGATGCGGCCGGCGGCGTTGTGTTCGTCGTGATAGTAGAGACTTAGCCACCCGCCTTCGGACGCTCGCGCGAGCCACTTCGAGCGCTGTTCGAAGCTGCGTACGACGTCAATGTCGTAGGCCATGATGAACGCGGGTTGGATGTGGTGCGAGGTTGGAACCACGTCCCCCCAAAAGACGGCCGTCTCCCCCTCGCCATCCGCGTTGATCGTCAAGAGGCTCGAGCCGTCGGAGTGCCCGCCGATGGTGTGCATTCGGAGTCCGGGGAGCAGCTCGACACCCTCTTCTCCGTCTCCTTGGCTTGCGTCGAATGTCTCCAACAGGCCAGCCTCGATCACTGCGTCAATGTCTTCGGTCCGGTAGGAGCCCTTTCGCGCGTGGCCGGGCGCACGGGTCATCTGAACTTCGATGTCTGGAAAGCGGTGCTTGGCATGGGGGAAAAGAGGGACGAGAATGCCATCGCGCTCGACGACGATCCCACCGATGTGATCCCAGTGGCAGTGGGTGGCAATCACGTGCGTGACCTCTTCGGGCGCGACTCCGCATCCCGCTAAGGTGCTCACGAGAGTGTCGTCCCGAAGCATATGGTAGATGCCCTGCCATTTCGGCTCCCAGCGGTCGCCGATGCCTGGTTCGAGAACAACAACTTGACGGTCCGCGCCGACCCCTCGCTCCAGTAGGAAAGGACGAGCCGCGAGGGCAATCGTATTGTCCTCTTCAGGAGGCGTCAGCTTCCGCCAGAGGTTCGCGGGAACGACGCCCCACATCGAGCCGCCATCGAGGCGGAAAAAGCCGTCACTGAGGGGCGTAACACGCCAGTCGCCAACTTGATAAGTTTTCTTGGTCCAGGTCATACGCCCATCATAATCATCAACCGTGAAGCAGAACATGGGTGCCATGAACTTCCCCTTCGAGCTCCCGCCTCCGGAGCGTCTGGTACCCACCCTCGGGGTCTCGTTTCCTAATTAAGCGTCCGACGGCCCCCCAAACCCCACCTCAGGCACTCAGAGCGGCGTCTCTCTTGAGCACATTTTTTTGGCGCTGCTCAGCGAAAAGATTCGCCCAGGCTGCGGGCTCCAGCTCGTCGAGCTTCTCGTGGGGGTGATCCCGGGCTCTCTCCAGCACATCGGCGAGGTCGTCCACCATGTGGGACGTCGGCGAGCTTGCAGCACTTGATCAGAGTGTAGATGACGGCGGCGGCTTCTCCGCCTCGGATGCTTCCGGCGAAGTGCCAGTTGGGCCTGCCGACGGCGATGGGCCGGATCGATCTCTCGCACGCGTTGTTGTCCAGAGGCAGTCCGCCGTGCTCTAGAAAACGACGCAGCGGTTTGCGTTGTCGCAGTAGGTAGCCGAGAGCCTCGGCCATCTTGCCAGCATCCGAAAATTCGTCCCGCACTTTGCGTGCACGCGCCAGCAGCCTGGCCACGATCGATCGTGATTTCTCCTGCCGCAATGCCAAACGTCTAGCCTCCTTGACCTTTGCCTCGGTTGCCTCTCCGTCTGTCGCATCAATCTCTGTCGCCTCGTCCTCGTAGAGGTAGAGCTACTTGATGTCTTTCCGAAAAAGTAGAGTCGTGCCGGGCGCCTCCTCCATTGCGTCTCGAAACTTGCGGGTCGTGTGAGCCCAGCATCCGGCGATGACGATGTCGCCCTTCACCTTGCGCGCTGCGGCTTTGTTGCCCGAGTATCCATCGCCTACGAGGTAGCCCTCGAATCCCGGCGTTGGTGCGTATTGTTGAGCACGAGTTGCATGGTCCCTACCCTACCCAGTTCATGCAGCCTTCGCAACCGAGACCGGTAGCCCAAGTTCGCTCATCCGGTTCAAGATTCCGCAAGCCAACGCGGCCTCGACCTCTTGGGCTTTTGCGTGCCGCGCGTGAAGCTTGCCTCCCAAGATCTGCTTGTACCGAAAGAAGGTATTCTCCACGCGACCCTGTCGATGATAGCCGGACTCCTTCTTCCACTCTCTCCGCCCAAGCGCATCCACTT
>CALBMX010000011.1 GCA_937896235.1 uncultured bacterium | reverse complement strand
CTGATCAAGTTCCGCGACCGCAGCGACAAGGCCCCTGGCTCCACTAACGCGGCCTCTTAGCCATCATTTGAGCGAGATCTATCCTATCCAAGCGGGTATCGACGAGGCGGGCCTCGGTCCGCTGCTCGGCCCCCTAAGTTTAGGCTGGTCGGCAATCGAGTCGCGCGTTCCCGGTGCCGACCCTTGGGACGCACTTGCCCCTTTGGTCTGCCGAGAGTCCCCGCGCTCAAAAAAACTCGACGCCTCGCACTTGATGGTCGCCGACTCTAAAAAAGTCTTCACGCGCAATCCGCGAGGTCGCGCGCGACTGGAGCGAACGGCGCTTTCATTCTTGGCGCAGCTGCCTGGGCACACCGAGCTTCCTGTGGATGGTTCGTTCTTGGCGAATGGACCGCTTGGACCTGAGGCTCACTGGATTCAAGGCTCGCCTTGGTATGAAAAGCTCGCGCGCGAGCATGGTGGCGCTCTTCCCGTTCACAGTGGCGCGGGCACCCTCGAGCTCACGGCCGAGCGCCTTCGCAGGGCCTTCGCCGAGGGTGGCATGCGTCTTGTAGATGGCGGGATCAGGTTGGTTCCGGCGCTCGAACTCAACGACTCCTATAAGCGCACCCACAACAAGGGCACGACGGTCCTGCAATACACGTTTCAAGCTCTTATCCGCCTTTGGGAGCAGTTCTCGATGCGCGGCTTGATCGTCATTGTCGACCGCCAAGGAGCCCGCGCGCACTACGCTGGCCCCTTAGAGGGTGCGTTCCCCAATACGACGGTGACCATTTTGGACGAGAGTCCGGGCACATCGACCTATCGCTTAGATGGTCTGCGGGGCACACCCGCGGAGGGCACGCGAATGCTGGTATCGTTCACCGAAAGAGGTGAGGACCATAGCTTCACCACGGCACTGGGATCGTGCTTCGCGAAGTTCGGCCGCGAGGTGGCGATCGAGGCGTTCAATCGCCATTGGGGCGCGCAGCTAGAGGGACTCAAACCGACCGCGGGTTACACCTTGGACGGGCGCCGCTGGTTGGAAGATGCGAAGGCTGTGATCGCCACTGCGGGCCTTGCCCCGGGTGTCCTGACCCGCGACCGCTAGCGAGACCTGTCACAAAATAGCGCGCGTGGCACCAACGCACCACGCGCGATTCGAACCTGTACTTGGCGTCCTAGCTAGAGAGCAACGGGCGCCGGTAAGTACGAAAGTACACGCGCCACATGCGCTCGAGTCAGCTCTCGCCCCTTGCCCAGGGTCACTTTGCCATCGAACCACTTCCACAGCGGATGTCGATCGGCAAAGCCCCCTGGGAATGCACCGAAGCTCAAGTAACTTGCCACAAAGATATCTGCAGCAGTCATCGCATTCCCCACTAACCAATCGCTTCCGAGCTCCGCTTGCGAGGCGAGTCGCCGCTCCACTTGCTCGGTGACTTCACTCAAGGCGCGGTTCGCCTTTGCGATGCCAAGGGCAGCCTCTTCGCCTTCCTTCTTTCCAAAATAGACGCTAAAAGCTGGCCCCATTGCGGGCATTGGCTCGTTTTTCGTATACAGCTCCCACCCCTCAATTAACTTGATCTCATCCCTGTCTGCACTGAACAAACGCGGCCCAGGAAAGTTCGCGTCTAGGTAGCGCAGGATCGCGGACGAGTCGTACACAATGGTCTCGCCGAGCCTCAGGTAAGGCGTCAGTGGCTGCCCCGACTCCGCCACAAGTTTGGCGATCGTCTCGGGCTCCTTACCTTCAATCGCTTCGACTTCGTACTCGATCCCCAAGTAGGCGAGTGCTATCTCAACCTTCATGTTGTTCGGGGTTTGCTGTCGAAGGGTTGCCTTTATGGGAGTGCTCATAGGGGGTGGCTAACGCTAAACGCCGACGGGGGCAGGCAACAGCGTCAGGACGCGGTGAATCAAACCGCGGGTCAGCTCGCGGTTATCTCCGAGGACGAGCTTTGAGTTGAACCACTTCCACAGCGGATTCCAATCCTCTTGTCCTTCCGGAAGGTCTCCGAACCCGGAATAGCAAGCGACAAAGATGTCGGCTGCAGTCATGGTGTCCCCAACGAGCCACTCACTTCCCGCTTCCTTTTGCTCGCCCAAGCGCTTTTCTACGACGGCGGTCGCTTCGTAGAAGGCCGCGTTGGCGCGGACGATGTTCGCATCTGCCTCGGGGCCTTGCATACCACCGAAGAACACTTCAAAGGCTGGGCGCAGGGCCCCCATGAGCTCGTTCTTGTGGAAGGACTCCCAGCCCTCAATCGCTTTCATCTCGTCGCGGTCGGCGCTAAACAAGCGCGGCCCTGGGAAGTTTGCATCGAGGTAGCGCAAAATCGAATCCGAACCGAACATCACCACGTCGCCGTGCTCGATGATTGGGGTCAGCGGTTGGCCGGAGATCTTGACGAGTTTAGCGATAGTTTCGGGCTCGCCGCCTGTGACCGAGTCGATCTCATAGGGGATGCCCTTGTAGGCGAGCGCCACCTGTACTTTGGTGTTGTTGGGCGAGGGAAGGCGGAGGGTGGCTTTGAATGTTTTAGTCATGGTCTGTCGTTGTGTGCGAGGGCACAGGTAGTCCCTCAGTTCAGGAGAAGTTGCCGAGCTACCGTAAAGTAAAGCTAGGACGGTATCGAGAACAATACCCACCTTTCTCTAATCGTCAAGGGTTTCCCTTGTGGAAGCGGTTACACTTACGTCCTAATGGCTCTTCAAGGCCCCCAATGGCCGTAAATGGTCGATAAATTTTCATGGGAAGCAAAACATATAGGCAACTCTGTGGCGTGGCCAAGGCTCTAGACCTTGTCGGCGAGCGTTGGACGTTGCTACTCGTACGAGATTTGCTCCTAGGCCCTGCAAGTTACTCTTCGCTGCTCGATGGCCTCCCCGGCCTGACGACAAACCTACTTGCAAAGCGCCTTAAGACCCTAACTGAGGCTGGTATTATCGAGGCCATCCACGTCGACGCCTCGGCGACTGGAGGCGCGATTCGCGGACTCTACGGCCTGACCAAAGCCGGAAGAGGCCTTGCCCCGATTATCTCCGGCCTTGGCGATTGGGGCCTAGAACACGGCCCAGCGCCCTGCTACGGCGATCAAATCAACTTCCGCTGGCTACCCGTACTGCTTAGCCGCAACTATCACCAGACGGGCCAGCGCTGGCTGGTCCAGCTAGGCTCTGGCGACAAGAGCATCCAACTGCGCCTGGGCACAGAGGAGTTCGAATCCGTCGACGGCTCCCCCATGAAACCCGACCTCTGTATCGTGGCCGACTGCACATCGCTACACGCGCTTCTCTTTAGCAGCGAAGCACCAGACAAGCTCGTGGAGTCCGGCCGGGTCCGCTTAGAAGGCACCGAAAGCGATCTCAAAGCTGCCTGGAGTGATTTTTTGGACTCTTTCGCACTCCGCGACTAGAACCTCGGGGCGCTGCGGCAGCCCTTGCCCGCGCATCGTGATATGGTTTGGGTGCGTACCCGTCCACCCCTCACGTCCCCCTCCTCTATCTAATTGAAGATCGCGATTCTAGGCGCCGGCATCTCCGGTATGGCCCTGGCCCAAAAGCTCATCCAAGGTGGCCTTGCCCCCGGCGACGTCCACCTTTTCGAAGCTTCGCAGCGCGCGGGTGGCCTTTGCGCCTCAAAAACAGTCGATGGCTATACCTACGACGAGACCGGTGGGCACATCCTGTTCAGCAAGAACAAACCCGTGATGGATTGGGTCATCGAGCAGTCTGGAGGTGTAGATCAGTTCACATGGAATGATCGAAACACCAAGATTCGCTATGAAGATCGGTGGGTGCACTACCCCTTTGAAAACGGAATCGGCGACCTGCCCGACCAAGCGAATTTCGAGTGTGTCTCCGACTACGTCAAGGCCTGGCACGAGCGATCAGCTTCCCATAGCGAGGCGCCCGCTGACTTTGAAAGCTGGATTCAATGGCGCTTCGGTGAGGGGATCTGCGAGCACTTCATGCGCCCCTACAACGAGAAGATCTGGAAGCGCGATCTGGCGGAGATCACCAGCGGCTGGGTTGCCGGCCGCGTACCCGACGCCCCCATTGACGATGTCTTGCGTGCCTCAATCGGCATCCGCACCGAGGGCTACACCCACCAATCGAAGTTCGCGTACCCACTCAAGGGCGGCTTCCAGGCCATCACAGACGGCTTCGCAAATAGCCTCGAAAAAAACATCCGACTCGGCACTCCCGTGACGGATGTTCGCAAGGTTGGAGACACCTGGAAAGTCAACGGCGAAGAGTTTGATCGCGTCGTAAGCACCATCCCAATGAACCTTGTGCCGGACTTCTTACAAGACATACCGGGCGATGCGGCGAGCGCGATGCGCGAGCTCTCTAACAACCAGATTTCCTGTTTCTTGCTAGCACTCGATCGGCCCGAGCATCCAGACCTGTCTTGGGTCTACCTGCCGCACCACAACCAGGGCCCGGCCAACCGCATTACGTATATGTCGAACTACTCGCCGAACAACGCACCGGACGGAAAGTCTTCCTTCCTGTGCGAGGTTACGTCGCGGGGCGGCAGTGCCTTCCCCAACGCGAGCCTGGTCGACGAGGTCATCGACGGCATGGCCCATGCGGGGCTGCTCACACGCGATGAGATCTTGTTCACCGACCGCACGGATACGCGCTGGGCCTACATCGTTTACGACCACGGTTTCGAGGCGCGGAAAGCTGCGGGTTTGGCCCATGCCGAAGCGGTCGGACTCCATCTACTTGGCCGCTTTGGACGCTACGATTATCACAACTCGGATCAGTGTGTTATCGAGGCTGAGAAACTAAGCGTGACCCTTCTGGCGGACGCTAAAAAGGGCTAGACCAAAGAGCGTATGAGCTCCCCCATCACCAAGGACATTCGACCTGTTTCCGTTGTCATTCCAACCTGGAATGGTGGCTCGAGGTATTTGGAGCTCTTGCGCGCCTTAGGCACGCAAGACCTAGTGGGCGGATTTCAGCTGGTCGTCATCGACTCGGGGTCCAGAGACGGAACTCGGGAGGCGTCTCAACACGCAGGCGCTCTTTTGGTCGACCAAGATCAGTCCACCTTCAACCACGGCGCCGCGCGAAATCGCGGCATTGAGGCGAGCTCGGGTGCTGTCATCGTGCTGCTCACCCAAGACGCTCTGCCCATAGGCCCGAGCTTCTTGACAAACATGCTGGGGCCCTACCGAGACGCCGCGGTCGACGGCGTGTACGCGCGCCAGTTCCCACAAGAGGACTGCGATCCGATCCTCAAGGAGCGCCTGCGCGGATGGAGCGCCTCGCGCACAGTGGCCGAGCTACAATTTTTCGTCCAGGCGGATGCGGAGGCGTCCCTCAAGCTCTTTGGGGAGGTCCCGCCACACGAGCGCTACAGACGCTGCGCATTTGACAATGTCGCCTCTTCGGTCCGCCGCTCAACGTGGGAACAAAAGCCATTTCCAGAGCGCAACTTTGGAGAGGACATGGCGTGGGCGAGACGCGTATTACTCGATGGCGGCACAATCGCTTTTGAGCCGACCGCCGAGGTCGAACACTCTCATCGCATCTCGATGAAGCGCGAGTTCTTTCGCCTCTATCGAGACCACAAGAACTTGTACGAGCTCTTCGGCTTACAGAATGTGCCCAGCTGGGAGCGCGTTCGCAAAGGCTGGGCGTGGCAGCGCAACTACTATAGGGAGCTGATTGCGGAGCTCGACATCACGGAGCGAGAAAAGCGCTATTGGCGCTTGTACACGATGCCCTATGCCCTACTGGAGACAACTGCTCAATACCTGGGGGCGCGCTCCCATTGGAAGGCGAAGGAGAGCAAGTTCTGGGCTAGTTTTGACGCATGGGCTTGCGCCGACTAGGGCAAGGCGCGACCTGTCCTCCGGCCTACCGTAAACGTGCTTGCTTGGGTCCGGCCGCGGGCTACCGACGACGACCGGGGGCGAAAGAGAGTCGTCCGTTTCCAAAGTCATTGTCCGCAGTACAAGCCTCCGTACAGCTCCAGTCACGGGGGGGGGCTCGTTCGAGATTACGTCACAGGGATCCGAGTGGAACTCAACGTATATAAGGAAGCGGAAGACCCTCCCTTCTGCGCACTTCATGAGACTCGGTGTTGCCGGATCTCGCACTCCGCGCCAAGGCTCTCTAATCCACGGTTAGAGGCACCTTCCCGATAGGACCCTCCCCGGAGATTCGGTCCTTGCTTGGGCGAGATTGGAAGGATCTTTGCGATGAGCAAAGGCACTCCCGGCCACCCCAAAATCGGTCGCGACGGAGACTCGAATCCTCGCATGGTGAACGGTACCAAGCTCAAACTCGTACTCCCGCATGCTGGCCTCTTTGGGGCGGCTACTCTAACTTCGGTGCATATCCAATCCCTTGGTGTCGGGGCCACGCTGGCTTGAGGAGGCTCCTTGCGATACGCCCGCACCCGCACTCGATGATCGACTCTCCGGGCTGTCGCACTCGCTGAGCTAGCGCGCCGAACGAAAAAGGGGATGCCGGTCGTTGGCATCCCCCTCTTCGTTAGCCGTGACGTCCTCGGAGAACGTCGCAAGCTCTAAAAGACGCCCTAAACAGCGAGCTGCCCAGTTAGCAACTTCGCGAAGCGCGCCGGATCAGGCAAGTTGCTGCCCTCGGCCAAAAGTGCTTGACCATGTAGAAGCTCACATGTGTCGTTAAAGCGCTCCTTGTCATTCGAGCGTAGCTCCTCCAATCGCGAGATGAGTGCGTGATCTGGGTTGAGCTCCAGTACGCGCTTCTCTTCGGGCATGTTTTGACCTTGGGCTCGCAGCATCGCCGCAAGTTGCGGCGGCAGGGCGTTTTCTCCGGCGACAAGGCAGGCGGGGCTCTCGTTGAGGCGCGCAGACAAGCGCACATCTTCGACGGCATCCCCAAGACTCTTTTTGACGGCCTTCAGAAGCTTCTTCAGCTCCTTGGCGCGACTCTCTAAAGACTCTCTCGTAGCGTCATCGAGCTCGACCTCGCCTTTGTCTAAGGCGACAAGCTTCTTCCCTTCGAAGTCCTCGAGTTTGCTCATGGCTACCTCGTCGATTTCGGTAAAGAACAAAACCTCTTGGCCATTCACGCGCTCCAAGTGGGGCGAAGAGCGAAGTGTCTTCTCGTCAACGCCGGACAAGAACCAAATCGACTCCTGCTCGGCTGGCATACGACTGACGTATTCGCCGAGAGTCGTGAAGCCCATGTCCTCGGAATCATCGTTCCCCAAGGAGTTACTTGTCGGGAATAGGCACAACTTCGCTACATCGCCGCGGTACCCATCTTCGTGCCAAACACCTTCCTTAAGGACTTGACCGAACTCGCCCCAGAACTGCGTATAGGCCTTGCGCTCCTTCTTGAGCATCTTCCCCATCGTCTCGAGCAGCTTTTTGACTAGGCGCTTTTGAATCTGCTGCAGCTGGCGGCTGTGCTGCAGGGTCTCACGAGAGATGTTGAGGGGGAGGTCGTCGGAGTCGACAACACCGTGAACGAAGCGCAACCAGCTCGGAAGAAGCTCAGAGCACTCGGACGTAATATGCACACGCTGAACGAACAGCTGAACTTTGGATTCGAGGTGGGATGGGTCGAACAACTCCATCCCCTTCTTTGAGGGCAAGTAGCAGAGCGCGGTATAGCTGTGGACACCTTCGGCGCGGAAGTGCACGTGCGCAAAGGCCTCGTTCCAGTCTTTCGAGATATGGCGGTAGAACTCGGCGTACTCTTCATCCGAGATACCGGCCTTGTCGCGCGTCCACATCGGCTTCATGGAGTTCAACTGCTCGGTCTTGCTAACCATCTTGCGGTCGTCGGCCTCGCCCTCGTAGCGCTCGACTTCCATCTCGATCGGATACTCGACAAAGTCACTCCACTTAGTGATCGCGCCTTTGAGAACGGTCTCCTGGGTGAAGTCCTGGTAGCGCTCGTCCTCGCCGTCCTTAGGCTTCAAGTGCAGCGTGATCTGTGTACCGCGCTCAGGGCGATCAATGTCTTCGACGGAGTACTCGCCAAGACCCTCGGAATGCCAGCGCACACCGCCCTCTTGGCCAGCGTGGCGACTCTCCACCGTGACCTTGTCAGCGACCATAAATGCCGAGTAGAAACCGACACCAAATTGACCGATCAAACGCGGAAGGTCTTCCGGGCTACTGCCTTTGGCTTCGGCGAGCTCGGCGGCAAACGCCTTCGTGCCCGAACGGGCGATGGTGCCCAAGTTCGAAACGATCTCCTCGGCATTCATGCCGATACCGTTGTCGGTAATCGTCAGCGTGCGCGCTTTGTGGTCGACATCAAGCGTGATCTTAAAGGTGTCGTCGCCGGCGAGTAGGGCATCATCGGTGAGAGCTGCAACGCGCAGCTTATCACAGGCGTCCGAAGCATTAGAGATCAGCTCCCGAAGGAAGATCTCCTTATCGGAGTAGAGTGAGTGAATGACGAGGTTAAGGAGCTCTTTGGCCTCGGCTTGGAACTGGTGTGTTTCTTGAGTTGCAGACATTGTTTTTTGCTTAGCTTTCTAACTTAGGAGATCGTTTGGTGGAGGGCTCTACGAGCGCTTCCAGTTTTGAATGGCGTTCGCGATGTAGCCGACAAGCTCAGAGATCTTCACAGACTCCTGCTCCATCGAATCGCGGTGGCGTACGGTAACGACGTCGGTCTCGAGCGAGTTCCCGTCAATGGTGATGCAGAAGGGCGTTCCGTCCTCGTCTTGGCGACGATAGCGGCGACCGATTGCCCCCTTCTCATCGTAGTACGTGTTCCAGCCGGTCGTGCGAAGAAGCCCCTCGACCTCGTGAGCCTTTTCAGGCATGCCGTCCTTTTTCACAAGAGGGAACACCGCGCAGGTCACCGGTGCGATCTCAGGGTGAAATTTCAGCACGATGCGAATGTCTTTTTCGAGCTGCTCTTCCTCGTAGGCGTCGATCAGAAACGTCAGCGCCATGCGGTTGATACCACCGGCGGGTTCGATCACAAAGGGCGTGTACTTCTCCTTTGTCTGGGGGTCAAAGTACATGAGCTTTGAGCCGGAAGCCTCTGAGTGGCGCTTCAGATCGAAGTCGGTCCGGCAGGCGATCCCCTCAAGCTCGCCCCACCCGAAGGGATACAGATACTCCACATCAGCACAGGCGGTCGAGTAGTGCGCAAGCTCGTCGGGGTCGTGATCGCGCATACGCAATTTGTCCTCACTTACCCCGAGCTCGATGTACCAGTTGAAGCGCTCTGCCTTCCAGAACTCGTACCACTTGGACTCTTCGTCAGGTGGGCAGAAAAACTCCATCTCGGCCTGCTCGAACTCACGGGTGCGGAAGACGAAGTTGCCAGGGGTGATTTCGTTGCGGAAGCTCTTGCCGATCTGTGCGATGCCAAACGGCGGCTTTAGGCGCGCCGAGTTTTGGACATTGAGGTAGTTCAAGAAAATCCCCTGAGCCGTTTCGGGGCGCAAATAGGCGACCGAGCTGGAACCTTCAAGCGCGCCCACCTTTGTTTGGAACATCAGGTTGAACTCGCGCGCCTCCGTAAGCTCGCCACCGCAGTTCGGGCACACGTCCGACTCCAGGTGATCGGCACGGTGACGCGCCTTGCACTCTCTGCAATCCTTCATGGGATCGCTGAAGCCGCCCACGTGGCCGCTGGTCTCCCAAACCTTGGGATTCTGGATGATCGCGGAGTCGAGCCCAACAACGTTGTCCCGGGCGGTCACCATGCGCTTCCACCACGCTTCGCGGACGTTACGCAAAAGCTCAACACCTAGAGGGCCGTAGTCGTAGGTGTTGGCCATCCCACCGTAGATCTCCGAAGCCTGGAACACGAATCCCTTGCGTTTGCAAAGGGACACGATCTTCTCCATGAACTCCTGGGCTTCTTTTTGCTCTGGGGTCAGCTTGGGTTTCTTAGCCATGATATTTAGGGCGGCGAGGCATGGGGTGCGCTCGTTTTGTGCTGGGCACGGATGGATGGGGTTCGCTTTCGAGGGCGAAGATTCTATCCGAGTTCCCCCTGGACGTTAAAAGGAACCGGGCCAGATCCATTCAGATCTCGCCCGGTTCCCAAAGAGACGGCATGTAAGCCCGCGAGGAGGCTATTTTGCGGCCAGCTTCGCTTCCTCTAGAAGCTCTTCCAGCAGGGACTCGAACTTCTGGTCGCCTTCGAAGAAGTGGCCTTGCCAGCGCGCGACACCGTCCTTGTCGATCAGAATGACCGTCGGGTATCCCGTGACGCCAAATGCCTCGCCGATGGGAAAGCCCATCCAGGCGTTACGCCAGGTCACGCCAGCGCCTTTGGCTCTCTCGAGGTAGCTCTCTTTGTCGCTGTCTGTATTAATCCCGATCATGGTGAACGGTGCATCTTGGTGAAGCTCCACGAGCTTCGCGACTTCCGGTAGAGAAGTCACACAACCAGGTCACCAAAAGCCCCAGAAATCGAGCATCACAACTTTCCCCCTGTAGTCGCTGAGGCGGAAAGCCTCACCACTTGTGTCTACAGCTGGAAAATCTGGCGCGGCGGTCCCCACTCCTCGAAACGAATTTTTGTTGCCCTTTCCCCAAATGGACGCGCCCGCTTCGGTGTCGGGATAGTCCGCTACCAAGC
>CALBMX010000010.1 GCA_937896235.1 uncultured bacterium | reverse complement strand
CGGCCTCGGCCGTCGGGTGTCTTCTGATCGCGGGTTGCGCGCATATGCCAAATGCGCAACCCGATCAGGGCACTGAGATTAATTACGAATTCCGGCCCGGCCTTATCAACGACGCCTCTTTCTCTCGAGTCACACTCGACATCAAAGAGGGCATTGAGGCGCACATCGCTGGACAAATCGAAGCTGGCGAAGGGGCGTATAAATTTAATGACGGCGACCAAGAGCTCGAGCTGGAATTAGTTCGAGTTCACATGGCTTACCTCTCCCAGCTGGGTCCAACGACCCACTTCGCTTGCGTTGATCTGGCGACAGTCGATGGGGATGTCTATGACGTGGACTTCTTCCTCGAAGGGGAGCCCGGTCACATGGTTGTCTCGGATCGCACCCTGCACAAACGCAACGGTCAGCCGCGCTACGTTTGGGAGCAGGAGGAGGACGATACTTGGATTCGCGTCGAGACCGACGACGCACCTCCCGAGCTCTTAGGTGTAATCAAAGGGCACGACGCATTCGAATTCACGTACATGGCAACGGTCCCCGAAGTCAAAACCGAAGGTCGTATGTGGATCCCGATCGCGACGAGCGACAAGTTTCAGTCGATCGAAAAGGTCTACTTTGACTTACCCGGCAAGCACGAGTTCCTGACCGACAAAGAGTACGGCAACAAGATCTTGTTTCTAACGTTTGGCCCCGAGGATAGCGGCAAAGACATCCTTATTCGCTATGAAGTCAAGCGCTCTGAAAAGGGTGTTTACGAGGGGCGCGAAGGCGACAAGGAGAGGCACCTGCGGCCCGAGCGACTGGTGCCATCCACGGACCAGTTCACATCGATCGCCGCGGAAATCGTCAATGGAATCGACGGTGACCTCCAGCGCGCCCGAGCCCTCTACGATCACGTCTTGGACAACATGCGGTATGCCAAGGTCGGTGTCGACTATGGCCATGGCGATGCCCAATACGCTTGCGACTCGGGTACGGGCAACTGCACAGATTACCACTCCTACTTCATGGCGTTAGCGCGGTCTGTCGGCATCCCTTCGCGATTCGCGATTGGCGTGTCCATTCCCTCGTCTCGCGATGAAGGGGGCATTACGGGCTATCACTGTTGGGCGGAGTTCTACACCGACGGCAAATGGTGGCCCGTTGATATCAGCGAAGCCGACAAGAGTCTGAGCTTGGGGACGTTCTACTTCGGGCATCACCCCGCCAACCGTTTGGAGTTTAGTCGGGGGAGAGATTTGGTCGTAGAGCCGGGCCCCATCTCGGGTCCGATCAATTTCTTGGCTTACCCTGTGACCGAAGTCGACGGCGAGAGCGTGAAGGCGATGATCAACTTCTCCTTTGAACGTATGAAATAGAGGTTCAACCGTCGCTCCCTGCGACCTTTGAATCGTAGGCATGGAGCCAACAGTTGGCTCCATGCACTTGGCCTGAGCTGCAATCGGCGTGCAGCTTGGCCCGCCCCTAAGGAAGGGGACCGCTGGAGATTGAGCTTGTCGCGACCCCGCTAAATCCAGCGTAGTTCAAGCCCGCTTGGTAAGTCCAAGCCTGGAAATAGAAGGGGGTGCCGATGAATTCCGGGTCAGCGATCCCCGGCAGAGTCACCGTGCTGTTTGTAACCTCCGGCGTGAATGCGCCGGCCCCTAGGAACCAGACTCCGTTTAGCTCCAACCCGTAATACCAATCTTGGACGGGGAACGGTGCGGGGGTCGCGTACAAGCTTGGCGAGAAGGCCAAAATGAAAACACCAGCGTCCCCGTTCTCGATATCGATAGCAATCGGCGAACCGAGCTCTATTGCGGGCTCGCAAACGACGACGGGATAGCGCGGAAGCACTGCTGGAAAAACGCTCGTTCCCATTTCGTTTGTTAGCTCTACATCACAGAGTCCACCCGGTAAGCTCGGCTCCACGAAGATCGTGAGCTCTGTCGGGCTTGCCTCTACGACTTCAACGGGTTCGCCTCTGACTTTGACAGAAGCACCCGTCAAGTCTGTGCCCGTGATCGTGATCAATCCGGAGTCGAGGCAGTGTTTGCCCGTGACGCCAGTCAAGGCAGGGGGCTGCGAGAGTTGGTTGGTGAAGACACTGATCGCGTCCGCCGCCCTCGAGGCTGTCACGATATCGATTCCCCCATCGCCATCGATATCGACAAGGGCAAAATAGTCCGTGCCGACACTTCCGTCTTGCAGTGTGATTTTAGGTTCGAAGTCGCCGCCACCTTGTCCCTCATGCCAGAACATGGAGTCTGCAAACGAGGCGAGCACACTTGCCCCAAAGAGGTCGAGATCGCCGTCATGATTGACGTCAGCTACCCGAATTTGATGGGCATCCACTTGCCCAAAAATGGTCTGGTAGGAGCTGAATCCGCCAGTGCCATCGTTCTCAAACCAAGCCAGGGAGACCTTGTTCTTAATCGTGGCTAGCAAATCCAAATCGCCGTCGTCATCGAGGTCGCAGGCGGACATCGAGGTGATCCCCATGGAGGCTGTAGCGATGACCATCAGCGGCCCAAAGGTGCCGTCACCTTGGTTGACGAGCTTGTTCAGGCTGTCGGTGGAAAAGAGCTGCACCCCGCTGACCAGGATGTCTGGGCTGCCGTCAGCGTTGATGTCTGCAGGCTCAATCGCCTTCGCATTGTCCACCTTGGTGGTTAGAGCGACTTGGGCCTCGAAGCCGCCCTTGCCCCCGTTCTCAAAGAGTGAGACTTTATCGTCAGCGTAGGACGTGACGAGCAGGTCGAGGTCGCCGTCCATATTCACGTCCGACATCGCGAGGCTGCTGAAGCCGTTAAGGGCCGCCACCAGCACATGTTTCGTCCAAGTGGAGCCATCTCCTCCGTTCTCATACCACGCGAGGGTGTCCTTCATCGTAGACCCGGCGACAACATCCATGTCGAGGTCTCCATCGACGTCAACGGGTCGGACTCGGGAGGCGTCGGGAAGATTGCCGTCGATCACCAGCACCTGGCCGAAGCCTCCTCCGGGGAGCTGTGGGATCCAAGTGACGCGCCCACCCCCGGCCTCAGCCACGACAAGGTCCATGACTCCGTCCCCGTTGAGGTCGCCCGCCTCGACGCAAGTGGGGCCGTCGACAATAGAGGGGAGCACTGTCCTTGGCCCAAAGGTCTGGGCGTTAGCAGTCCCTACAAGTAGGGCTGTAGAGGCAAGGATGCGGAGGGTTTCGGCTCCCGAGATTACGCGCGCTAGGGATTGGGGGCGGTGAAGCATCAGAGACGCCTTGTTTTGGTGTTTCTATCGTGGACTAAGATTGGCGGACCACCCTACTGGGCGGCTCCATATAGGAATGTATGGTACATCCCCTGTCCAACTTCACGGGTCAAGCGTCACATTCTAAAACCGACAGGTGATGTGCCGATGAACTTGGCTTTTGATCTGTGCCAGCGCTATCGTTGCTGCAGATGACTGACAGAACGTATTCGGCTTGGCTTGTCGACTTGGATGGCACCCTTTATAAGCCCACTCCGGTGAAGTGGGCGATGGCGGTCGAGCTCATTTTATTTGGATGGCGCGATTTGAGGTCCATACAAACCTTTAGGCGCGAACACGAAGCTCTGCGGGAAGATGGCGGCGCGTTCGAGCCGAGTCCATTTGCCGAACAGCTGCGTCGCGCGGCCGCAAAGTTGGATGGGGACGAGTCGCGCCTCGCGCACATCATTGGCGAATGGATGCAGGAGCGCCCGTGCAAATGGATCTCCAAGTTTAAGAATCGGCCGCTGATCGCCGAGTTGCGTGCTTTCCGCGCAGGGGGGGGGCAGTTGGCCCTAGTGAGCGACTACCCCGGAGCCAAGAAGCTTGCAGCGCTTGGGATGAGTGACGATTTTGACGTTGTGGTTTGCAATGGAGAGCCGGGTGGGCCGGCGCAGCTGAAGCCCAACCCCGAAGGTTACTTACTCGCGGCCGAGCGACTTGGCTGCGCGCCCAATACGTGCCTTGTCCTAGGGGATCGCGACGACGCTGATGGCCGCGCCGCGCGCACCGCGGGAATGGGATTCCGCAAAATCTGAGGCCTGGACAAGGTTCACTGGGATGCGCAAACGGCACCATGTCCCGTCCCAACCCCGTGCTGTGATGCCAATGAGTCCGCCTTGGGTGCCGGCCGTTTTTGCCGGGACTGCACCTGCGGCCTCGCTATTCCCGTTCGGGGAGCCGATAGCGCAGTAACGCGGTCGAAGGAGTTGGTGGGTGTTTGATCTCTAGGCGGAATCCAACAAAGTCCCCTGCGTCCCATTTCATGTGCGTGAAGATCTCGTCGATGAGCTCACCATGACGTGGAATGAGAGGCGTGCCTGTCAGGGGCGGGTAGGCACCGAGCTGATGGATATCTTCGGGTGATGGGAACTCGATGGAGCTGCGCAGGAACGAGGCCTCGGAACCGCCCAGCAAGAGTTTGGATTCGAGTTTTACCTCGTCCGCCATGTCGCGGTGGATAAACAGATCCATCAACAGGGACTCCGCAGGCGCGTTGATCGAGAGGAAGCTCTCGGCCCAGTCGTTGTGCTCGTCGCGATAGCGCGGAGCAAATCGACGCGTTCCAGAGCCGTAGATTAGAGTGAGCTTTCCAGAGTTACCCACGGGTCCAGCACCGAAGCTGTAGCGATAGCCCTGGGGGACCTGGTCGACGCGAATCGCGGGCAGCTCGGCCGAACAGTAGCGCTGCAGCAGTGGCGGTCCCTCACGCTCGGTGTCGGCACCGAAGTTGATCATCTCTTCACGGCCACCGCTGGAATGATCGAGCGGGGTTCCATCATCTGCAAAGGAGGTCCGCAAGAACAGCGGCCAAATCGCATCGGGGCGGAAGCGGCGCATCTCGTGGAAACCGCTGATCTGCGCGTGGTCGAGCATGTGGGGCTGCTCTGCGTTAGGGGCCAAGAAAATCGCGCGCACGCGCACCTTGGCCTGACAACCCCAGATCCCGCTGTTGCCTTGATACGCGAGTTTGCGGGATAGCTCTAGAGGTTCCGATGCCGCGCCGGGCAGGGTTGCGCTGTCGAGCATAAGCTCCATCGTTGGTCGATCTCCAGCGTGGAGTGCGACCATTCGCTCGAAGGCGACGAAGGTTCTTTTGATACGCTCGATGCGCTCCGCCGGGGCCTTTGCTTTGATTAGGGCCGCGTTCAGGATCTTGATAGCACCCGGCCCCGGGACTTTCGGGAAAGCGGCCTCGAGATCGCGTGCAACGATCAATTTCGAGAGCTTCCAGGTCAGGTTGCGGTTGACCTTGAGGTCACGGGCCATGTCCTGCGGTTTGGCCGGATCCGAGCCAACGGCAATCAATCCTTCGGCGATAGCGTTGCGCAAGTCCAGAAGGCTGGCGCGGTATTGCTGCTCAAACGAAGGAGTGGTCGATATCTCAGACATACAAGAAGGATAGCTGATTTGGTGAAAGAGGGGAGGCCTTTTGTTTCTGAAGTTTTCACCAGAAACAGAATCCGCAAAATAGAATTCTCGCTACTCTGCAATGCGACCGAGAGAATCCGGAGTTAGGATTTGTCGGTCTGGCCGTGTTTTCTCCCCCGTTTGGGCGAACGCACATACCCTTATAGATACCTATGAAGAGTTCAATCCCAATCCTTCCCCTTCTCGTACTCGCTGCAGCGCCTTTTGCCTCGGCGCAGTACTCGTCGAATCCCGCGCTGAACCTTGCCGTCGCCGACTTGGCGACGGAAGAGGCGCAGCCGAAGATCGTGCCCACGGCCGATGGCGGCGCGTACATCAGCTGGTTCTCATCAGATGCCTCGGGGACGCCCGCATTTGGTTATGACGTCCGATTGCAGAAGGTCGACGCAGGCGGCCACGAAATGTGGGGCCACGGGGGCGTGTTGATCGCAGACCGCGGGTTCTCCTCGACACAGGATTACTCGTTAGATGTCGACGTCGCAGGCTTCGCACTTCTCGCCTTTCGCGACGATCGCTTTGGCGGAACGCAGATTACCGCGACCAAAGTTGATCCGGCCGGAACGCAAGTTTGGGGACCAACGGGCGTGCAGTTGACAAGCACAACTGCGTTCTTGGCTGCGCCGACGATTGCGGGTGCAAATGATGGCGGAGTGTTCGTGGGATGGACGGAAGATAACAGCGTTGGTTTACAACACTTGAGCCCTTTGGGCACGCCGACTTGGGGCGCGAACATCATCCTGAGTGTGGCGGGCGGAAGTTACTCAATATGCGACATGAAAGCATCGAATGGCGGTTCCGCCATCATGTCGTTCATCTACTCTAGTGGTGGTTTTGGCTCACCTCGTCACATCTATGCGCAAAAAGTGAGCGCGGCGGGAGCTCCGCAGTGGGGCCCCGCTCCGCTTCACGTGTTTGATGCGGGCTCACTGCAATTTGGCGCATTCCCGGACTTCATTGGCGATGGCGCTGGTGGGGCTGTCTTCACTTGGTATTCGAGCTCGCCCGCCCTGGAGGTGTTCGCTCAGCACGTCTTGAGCAATGGCACAGAGATGTTTGCGCACAACGGCGTGAGCGCCTCTACCGACGTGACGCAAATCCGCGTTGGTCCTTCGGTGGCTTTTGATACCGCAGAGCAGGAGACCTTCCTCTTATACGAGGAGCTCAACTCTTCACAGAGCCAGAGTGGCATCTCTGCGCAGAAGCTTGATGCAACGGGAAATCGGATGTGGAGCCCGACTGGCAAGAGCCTACTTGCGCTCGGCGTCACCAAGGCCGGGAACGCGGCGATCGTAGCCCTCGACGATGGTGCTCAGCTCTTCTGGAGTGAGAGTGCCGGTTTCGGACAAGATGTTCTGCGCGCCCAAACGCTTGACGACAATGGTGCCGTTGTGCATGCGCCGACGGACTTCTCCTCGACGCCAGCATCGAAGTACCGCGTCAGCGCGGCTAAGAGCACCCTTGGTTTCGGCATGGTCGTCTGGCAGGACAACAGCTCTGGTAGCGATGACATGATGTTGCAGAACTATCTGCCCGACGGCAGCTTGGGCGGAGTGGCAACGAGCACTGCGCGCAATGGCTCGGGCGCGAACCCCGCGGTATACACCAGCTCGACGGAGCCATCTATCGGCGCTCTGTGGCAGACCTCGGTGGATAAGTCGGGTACACCCGGAAATATTGGATCTGCGTTGTTTGTCTACGCTGGAGCGTCGACCGGATTGATGCTCACCGAAGGTGAAGTCCTCGTGGACCTGTTCAGCCCGTTTGTCTTGGCGAACGTCGCAAACAGCGGACCTTTGACCGACACGCGCGCAATGCCAATCCCCGCCATCGTGAGTCTAGTGGGAGCGCAACTTTCTACACAAGTGCTCATCCTGCACCCGACCGCGTCGAAGCTGACGAACGCCATCGACATCACGTTGGGCCTGTAACAGACCCTCGACCCGGCAGAGCCAGCCTCCCCCTCGCGAATCAGCGGTGGGGAGGCTGGCTCGTTATGATCGATAGGCTCGCATTGTGCATAGGCGAAGACTTTTGACCACATCGTCAACCAAAAGTTACCCCAGAGCGAGGAAATTGGGGGACGAGCTGTCACCAGCGGAGTCCCCGAGCGTCTGTGTTGTCGGGCGGGGCTTGCGCCGCCTTGTTTTGACTCGACCAACCACAGCACTTTGTTCGCATCGCTATGTTTTTACTCGCACTTCTTTGCCTTGCCCCCGTTCTCGCCAATCCCCATGATGTCGTCGGCCCCTGCGCGCACACCGAGCTCGTCCAGGGCGCAGATCCATTCTTCTTTAACCCCATCGCCTGCTCGTGTTCGGATGGAACCGTACATGTGGGGGCCAGCGCGCAGCTTCCCGGGATCGGTGGGCTAAGCGGTGGTTACGAAGGGGGAGCGGGGAAGGCCGACTGTTCTTCCTACCTTGCCTACGCGAGCTATGAGACGTATGAACCGGGCGGGGTGACTACGGTGAAGCCCTACCTCGATTTAGTCCACAACAAGCTCTATCGGGCTGAGTGCGACATGGGTAACTGCCACAAGCTCTTCGGCTTCCTCTTTACCTATGGGAGCGCGTCCTGCACCTACAAGGCGCCCGCGGAGTTGGGAGCATTCACAGCGTATTTCGAGACCGGGGAGGTTTGCTCCGGATCGGAGAAACCACAGATTGACATGATGACGCGCATGGAAACGAGGGGGCGCTAGATGCGGGCAACTCTCGTACTCGGCGCGACTTTTAGCACGTTTGTGGGCCTCGGATTCGGGTACCAAGACGAGCCCTCGCGGGCCGAAGTCCAGCAGTTCCCGAGCCTTTGTACGGCATCCGTCGAAGCTGCCCTGTTGGCGGTCCTTCAGGCTGAGGCAGAGCTGGACGGTCTGAGCCGGCCCCTCCAACATGATGGCGAGGTCATCGAGACGCAAGTGCAGTACGACCTGCGCGTGCGTAGCGAAGGCAGTGATTTTACGCGCTTCTTAGAGGCGCACTGTGAGCGGTTCGACCTGCACGGCAAGTTACCTCCCTATGGTTTGTACATCGCAGATCTGATTCGCTTTGATGCGGGCTTTCAAGCTGCGCAGGGACTTGTTGTACAGGAGGCATTTCAGCACGCCGATGTACTGGCACTGTTTACCCCGAGTTTCTTCCAGACGCCGCCGATCTTGGGGACAGACGAAGCTGTGCAATACCACCGTGCACAGAAGGACTATGGCGCGCTTGCGCCTCTGACGAATGGAAGTGCGCTTGCCTATTTGACATTTGGGCTGCTGTACCAAGACAACTACTGGGCGCAGGAGGCCAACGACCGTGAGGCATTTCTGGCGGACCTTCTCGCCCGAGGATTCGAGTCCAGGCTTGTGGCCGCAGGTGTAAGTAGAGCACTCGAAGCCCCGCTTTCCCTACCGCGATCTGGTACGGGGAAGTCCGGCCGAGGGATCGCTGGCCCAATGAAATCCTTGCGGGCCAAAGTCGGGTTCACCGAAGTTCACGAGGACGTCTTGGTCAGCGACCTCGCGACTGTCAATGCACTCGAAGCGCTTGGTTTGGACCGAGGTGAGCTCGATTTACGTGACAGGGCGGTCGAGAGCGCGGTGGGGCTTCCGCCGAAGGTGGTTCCCAATCCAAAAGGTCACCTCAAGAGGTGGCTTCCCATGATGCTTACCCTTGTGCGTGAAGAGATCTACCCGGGTGGCGCACCGGAGATGATGCGGCACGGGGAGACTATGGAAGAGCGGCTGTCCTATTGGCACGGCCTATTTTCTAGGCACGGCTTCCTGGCGGGACGCGAGCGCGCCCTGCAGGAGATCGAATCGATCTTAGCGGGAACAGACCTGCACCCTCTTAGTTTGGAGATCGATCAACTCCTCGCCCGGGAGGCTGCGGGTGGGCTTACACCGGAAGAACAATGGGCACTGGGAAAGCTACGACAAGAGAGAGAGGCAGATCGGCATAAGTTGATCTCTTCCATGGTCGATCTGATGGCGCAAACGGGAGCCACTTCACACTACGAGATCTTGCTGGAAACACTGACAGCCGACCTTCCCCTACTGCTTCTTGGGAAGACCGATCAACTCCAGGCCAAGCTGCTCGGGAATGGATGGATGATTCTCTCCATAAGTGGCCAACCCCAGATAGGACAAACCCTTCTCGACTACCTCTCAGGAGATGGGGGCCTGCCTGACTATGCACCCGACAAGGTCATCATGGGGTATGCCGCAGTTAGTGGAGATGCAGGCCAAGTCGCGCTCACGGCGATTGTTGAGGAGGGCAGCACACGTGACATCTGTCATGCGATCCAGAACGGAGAGTGGATGCCTCGTGAGCTCTTCACGGCGATTACAGACAACCTATTCCTAGAATTCGACAAGCAGAAGACCACTGACTCGGAGCGTGCCCAAATTGCACACTGCACGATGACCGCGCTTGTGACTCAGAAAGACGACGGTCACGCTCGCAGCCAGCTGGTAAAGATCCTTGAGAGCGGCCGTTGGGCCAACCCCTTACTGGGGCACTCTTGGTATCGAAATCTATTGGACCCGCTAAGCGCGGACTTTACCGAGAAGCGAATCCGCAGCTTGTTGACAGCAAAGGAGATCCAGGTCTACAAAGACAAGGGGCTGATCCCCACCGGCATTTTGTAGGAACCCGTCGAGTCGAAAGCCAAAAATCGCCCGGGCTTGGGCGTGGGCGCAGGCTCAGGGCGCAAGACCCAGGCTCATAGGCTCATGGCTCATGGCTCGGCATCGGGCGGGGTGTCCGGGAGGCACTGGAAGGTGGAAATGCCGACCAGCCTGTTCTAGGGGCGATTTCGGCCGCGTTTCATGTAAAATACTGGCGAAACTGTTCGTTTCCTCTGTGAATGCGCTGCGGCTGTGAGCGTAGGATCCCCCTCGATCCCCAAGCTCAGCGAGAGACCTCGCTCGAAATCTATCTATGAATACCTCCTCCAAAGCCCTACGACTCTCCAATCCCCGCCGCCGTGGCGTCGTTAGCCGCGGGCTGCTCATCGGCCTCGCATTTGTGCTCTTTCTCGGAGGCTGTAGCGCTCTCTCGTATAACGGGCTTGTTGATAAGGACGAAGCTATCGCTGAAACATGGAGCAAAATCGGGGTTCAGTATCAACGACGCGCCGAGCTGATCCCACAGCTCGTCGAGACGGTCAAGGGGGCCGCGAATTTTGAGCAAGAGACCATCACCGCAGTCACCGAGGCACGCGCCTCGGTAGGCAAGATGGCTTTGCCCAGTGATCTCTCCGAGGGCTCGGAAGAGCTCGCTACCTTTATGAAAGCACAGCAGCAGCTGAGCTCCTCCCTATCGCGTCTATTGGTTGTTGCGGAGAACTACCCGGTGCTGCTCGCTAGCCAGAACTTCCTCGCTCTACAGGATCAACTGGAGGGTACGGCTAATCGAATTGCTGTTGCCCAACAGGACTACACAGAAAAAGTACGGCTCTACAACTCAAAAGTCCGCGGGATTCCCGGCGCATTCATCGCTAGCGCCATGGGCCTAGAACGCAAGACTCAGCTTGAGTTCGACCCGGTGACTCAGGAATTGCCCAAGGTCGACTTCAGTAATTTCGGAGACGAGTAGTCCCCTGATTTTCGCCAAGCTCCTACTTCTCTGCGCGGTTGCGTCCGCGCCGATTCTGGGTGAAATCCCAGCAAACGACGGCTGGGTCACCGACCTCGGTGACCTGTTGACGGACTCGGAAGAGCGCTCGCTTGAGGCGCTTATGGAGGCCTACAAGAGCGGCTCGACCCATGAGATCGCTCTACTCACTCTGCCCGACTTGGACGGGGGGTCCATCGAGCAGCGCTCTCTCGAAATCGCTCGCAGCTGGGGTATTGGAGGTGCAGAGGCAAACAACGGAGCACTGCTCCTCGTCTCGCGTGACGATCACGAGATGCGGATTGAAGTGGGGCGCGGGCTTGAGGGCGAGCTGACCGATTCGGTGTCGGGTCGCATCATTCGAGATGTAATCTCGCCTGAATTCAAGCAGGGTCACTTCGAGGCTGGGATGCGTTCGGGGCTCATGGCCATGCACGCAGCCATCGGTGGAGACTACGGTCCCATCGAGCGAACCGAGAGTGCCCGGCGGCGAAGTAGCTCAACCCTAAGGTCGGTGGTTACTTTACTGATCATCCTCAGCTTATTCTTCGGAAGTAAAGGCGGCCGTGGCGGTAGCAACTGGCCCCTCTGGTTCCTGATTGGCTCCAGCATGGGGGGGCGCAACAGGGGCGGCTTTGGCGGTGGATCCAGCGGGGGGTTCTCGGGCTTTGGCGGCGGCGGTGGCTTTTCTGGCGGCGGCTCTTCAGGAGGTTGGTAAGTCATGAACATTCTAGATCAAAACGGGCTCGGGCTTGTAGGCACCATCTCCCCCTCGATTGAAGAGGCGGGCTGGTCAGGTGGCGATGAGGGGCTGCTCCAGGGATTCGGTGACGCCCTACCTTGGTTTCTGATCGCTGTCTTGGTGTATCTCGTCGCAAGGGCCATCGTGCGAAATGGCCGCTATCGAGCGATGACTGAACTGGACGTGGCAAGTCGAGAAGCGGTCTCCGCAGCCGTCGCTGCGGCAGAGGAGCGCACCGTCGGGGAGATCGTTCCCGTGGTGCTGGAGCGGTCGGACGAGCACCCCCAAGCGAACTGGATGGCGGCCCTTCTACTGGTCTTGCTCGGCTCGGCCTTGTTGTTCTCGTGGTTGCCATGGGAGCAGCCCCTCTTGCTACTCACCTGCCAACTCGGCATGGGCGCCATTGGTTGTTTGCTCGCCCACTTTTTACCCGACTTCAAAAGACTCTTTGTTTCCGGCGCGCGAGCGCAGTCTGTTGCTGAGGAGCAGGCCTTCCAAGAGTTCTATCGCTTGGGCCTGCACAGAACGGAGCAGCAGACTGGGGTACTTCTCTTCGTCAGCCTCTTTGAGCATCGCGTGATTGTGCTTGGCGACCAGGGTATTCATGCCAAGGTCGCTCCCGAACTCTGGAAGGCCGTCGAGAGTGCTATCCTGAAAGGAGCTAGGGGTGGTGCTTTGGCCGGGGGACTCATTAACGGAATCTCCCTGTGCGCAGATGTGCTCGAGGAGCATTTTCCATGGCGCGAGGGCGACCGCAACGAGCTCCCCGACCGCTTAATCGTGCGCGTGGAGTGAGCTTGGCCCCCGGAGGCGAAACTCCGGATCACTCCGGATCGCTCCAGCCTGTGTTTCGCCAGTCCTGTTGCCTCCACCAGGAGTTGAGTGGGCAAGGGGGCCTGCGCCCTTTGCGTTGAACCCCGGTGGCAAGTGGACCAGATCTGCGAGTTCGGAGTCCCGGTGTGTGCTGCGCCGGAGGTCTCTCAGCAGAGCCGCCGGCGGTAGATTAAGAGCGCCACGAGGCCAAGCGATAGGAGCTGCGTTGTGGGGTCCTCCCTCTCTTGCACTCTTTCATTTGAGGCCGAGGGAGCTCGTGGTGGAGCCGACTTCACGATCGTCTCCCCTTGCGTCCTAAGGGACTTACTGCGAGAAATCGACAGGTCGGGCAACTGGGGAGCATGGAAGCGCAGCTCCTTGTTGTACATGGCCTGCTGCCGCAGATCGTCCTCCGGTGGGGCCTTCCAAATCACCTCCGGTTCGACTGGGTTTGGTGCGGACGCCAACTCTTGGTCTTTTGAGGATCTGTCGCCGTCCTTCGCCGTTTCCACAAGCCCTAGAGATTCCTTCAACTCAGCAGGCACGACTTCAGGCGTGGCTTCGGGCTCTTCATCAAACCACAGGACCTCATAACTCACCTGCGCTGATTGCGCGGCGTCTTGCCCAGCTTCCTGAACGCTTGCAGCCGAGAGGAGCAAGCTGAGGGGGAATGCGGAGATCGCTTTGACTAAAGTTAGCTTCATGGTGGGCACCTGTGCGCCGGTTTACATCCGATGACGGGCTTCCTAAGCCGTCCTTCCTATTCGACCAGCGGACCTACGCTTCCGGTTGCCGAGTTTGCTTGTACTTCTGAGATGCGGCCACCGACCGTGCTGGGAATGGAGTCATCCCATGGACGGGTTGGCGATGGAGTTCGCGCAACCTGAACAGGGCCCCTGTTTCTTGGCTCGGTCCAGAACAGCCGAGTCAATCCATGAAGCCAAAAGTCATCATCTACCGCTGGACCGCGGGTGGTGAGTCTTCCGGCTCGCGTTCGAAATCCGCTAGCGTTGTTCTTGTGGGTCCGTATTCGGACATGGGCAATATCGAACCCTCGGGCCATCCATCCGAAGGCAATCTAAGGAAATCGCAAATAGTGTGTGGCTACCCGGCATGCAATGTTTTCGGATTCAAATCGGCCCACTTTCACCGCCGGAATCTCAGCGGGTTTGGAAGTCGCACTGGCGGAGGTCTTCGCCGGTAGCCCCATACAAATGCCATGGAGAATTCGCGGCCATTCGCCTGCACCCCGGTTGGCCGTAGGTGTGGGCGCTGAAGGGTTGCACAGATTGCGAGGTGCACCCCTTGGATTCGCGCTCGCCTGTGGCGCGGGCCTCGCGAGCCTCTCCCGCGTATCGAAAGATCTAGGCGGAGCACCGCTACTACAATCTAGGCCCCGACGCGCCGATCGAGCCCAAGTCCCCGACGCGCCGATCGAGCCCAAGTCCCCGACGC
>CALBMX010000009.1 GCA_937896235.1 uncultured bacterium | reverse complement strand
CAGGCCAGCCCGCGCCTATGGATACAGCCACCCCCTCGACTGACCTAGACCTGCGCCCCATTCACTGGGAGTGGTCCTCGATCCCAGCGCCGAGGTTCCGAGTTACAGCCTTCCCCATTTCGATCCGGCCCAAACAAAACTCACCCGAATTTTGGACTATCGCCACGTGCTTGTTTACGCATTTTAGATATCGTGTTCGCAACTGACTCTTGAGACTTCCATGAAATACAAATCGCTCCCCCTCGCCCTCTCTCTCTTGCTCTTCGCCTCGTGCACATCGCTCCGCGATTTTGTTCCAGGTGGAGGAGACGTTCGCCAAGCCGGTGCATTCAACATTGGACAGCGCGTTTTTGATCACGCCTCGACCAACTGCATCGACGAACAACCCAACATGGGATTTGAGTACACCGTCAGTCGCGAAGACGGGGCCTTTGGGTACGAGTTCGGAGTCGCTAGGCACAGCGACCGACAGGACATTCCAACGACGGGCAACACGGGCGTCGAAGGGTGGGAGCTAACCGCCGGCCTACGCCGCGAGTTCCCAATCGAAGGATTCGGCGCGGTTCCCTATTTGGGAGTCGGCCTGAGCGGCTTTCACGTCGATCGCAACAACGAGACCCCCGGTTTTCCCGAAGGCTCCGATGTAGGCCTTGGCGCTTACGCACGCGTTGGCATGACGATGAAGATCAACACCCACGCATTCGTTGGAATTGACGCGCGCTTCATCCAGGAAGAGTGGATCAACGAGGGCGAGTACGACCTCGATGGAGACGTCGTCTCTCTGGTCCTAGGCTTCAGCCTCTAGGGCTTCCCCTAGGCCCCGGCCGCCTCACCTCCCACTATTTCCCCCTGTCCTGGATTGGCTTTTCATGGCCGACCTAGGTCAGTGGATTCGCAAACCAGGGAGGTGCTGTTTGGATCGGCGGCAGCTCCCACAATTAGCATCGCCCGGGGGCTAGAACCCAAACTCCCCGGGTCCGGGACGCTCACCGAACCTGCGCCAGAACGAGACGTCCGCACTCTTCTTTGTGGACTACGCGACACAAGGCCGACTCAAGCTGATGTTCGAGGCTTAGGTCCAGAGCGCATCCAAGCGTCGGGACTTGTCGCCACTCCTACAAGACCCCGACAACACCGCTTCGCTATGGAGTCCCCCTCTTCCGCAAGGGGAACTCTACGCCTGCGCTGCTCGCTCTCTCCCAAAATAAACGAGAGCTCCCTCACTAAGGTCTGGGTCTGCGCTAGGCCACCAAGGCAGAATAAGAGGATGAAATTCATCCGCCTCTTCCTGCTAACGTGCCTCGCTTTCCCCCTGACGACGGCGTGTCAAGCGACGGCGAAAACAGCCGTCACCAGCACTCGGGTTCTACCGCAACTGCTGACAAAATCTAGTGCCGCGAGTATCGCGGGTACCCCTCTGTTTTTTCAAGTCTCCCTCCCTCCCGCAGCCGCCGCGCCAGCTGCGGGTTGGCCGCTTTTGCTCTTCTTGCACGGCGCGGGCGAACGCGGCAGAGACGTCAGCTTGATCGGAGTGCACGGCCCCCTCTCGCTGGTGGACACGATCGACGAACTTCGCAGCTGCGTCATCGTCGCTCCACAATGCCCAACAGATGCTTGGTGGGAGCACGACGCCCTGAAAACCATTCTCGACGAAACGCGCGCGGCCTATCCAATCGACGAGAAGCGCATTTACGTCACCGGACTCAGCATGGGAGGCTACGGCACATGGGACATGCTTAGCCGCTACCCAGACTTGTTCGCGGCCGCCGTCCCGATTTGCGGAGGTGGAGACCTCACCCGCCTGTGGGAAGTCCCGACCCAAGGTTTCGAGCTCGGCAATCTGCTGCTTGCGAAGGACGTTCCGATCCGAGCGTTTCACGGAGAGGTAGACACTGTGGTTCCCGTCGAAGAATCCCGGCTGCTGGTGGACACCCTACAGGCGGCAGGCTCAAGTGCCACCCTGACGACCTACCCCGGCGTCGGCCACAACTCGTGGGCACAAACCTACGCGGACCCGGAGCTGTACAAGTGGCTGTTCGCTCAGGTAAAGAGGTAGAGCGTGCTACTCGGCACTGGCGATGAGAATGGAGAGGTACGGCCCCTCGGCGCGCCCTAGGCTTGCCTGCCAGTACCACGCGGCCACATCGGACCACGTTCGCTGATTCGCACCTTGGATGAGCTCCTTCACTTGGAGCGCCTCACCATCGCGTGTCGCGATGGCCTGGCCCCACCGCACTCCATTTTCATCCATCGAGGTCGGCAACGACTCCCACGCAAAGCCGCGCCCGCGGAAACACACCGACGCCGGGTGAAGGTGCCGCGACGGCTCTCGCACCCAACGCAAAACGAACTGCCGCTCTCCGTCCGTGAATCGCGCGACTTGACCCGGGAACAGCTCGTAGAATTTGAGCTCGCGCTCGGAGAGCGGAACGCGCACCAAGGGGGCCCCCTCGAAATCAGCTGGCCACCCGGGGAAGTCCTCCGTTGTGCGAGTCCAAGTGCTTCCACTCGAGCTGGCAAGCGGCACGAGGGACGCAAAAAGCAGGGCCGCGAGAAGAGCAACTAAGCCGCGCATGACACCTCTTGGATGGGCCGATTTTGGGCTCTAGATAAACGGACGGTCAACCCCAGCAGGGTGACGCCGACAAAACCAAACGAGACAAGCCCAACGCCTTCGTGCATCCATGCAGGCCCCTTGATCAGGCCCGACTCTAGGTAAAATAATGCCGAGGCCCGAAGTGCGTTCGCCATCAAGATGCTTGCGAATGCGGTGACCGCAAGAGCGATGGTCTTCAGTGTCCCAAGGTCGAGAATCATCGCCAACGCAAAGGTCAGCAGCATCCCGGACCACAGCATGCGAATACCGCTGCACGGTGCATCGACGTACACGCTATTGCCCGCCCATTCGAGGGCGGTCCCGTTGGCCGAGACATCGAGCTGTCCCAACTGCAACAGCCCAGCTGCTAGCTTTGCACACGTTGCCCGCAGCGGATAGCCAAGTTGATACTGAAAGACCGGGATCAGCGGCTGCGCCAAAAGAAGGAGCCCGTGAAGTCCGAGTGAGTAGCGCTTGCCGAGCCAAAGGGGAGAGAGCAGTAGCGCTCCCGTCGTGGCCATCAGCACACCTTGGACCTCGTCGAGCAGCCACGGATAGAGTGCGGCGTAAACCAAAGTCCCCACAATCGCGGGAACCAACATGCCCGCGATCTTTGCTGGCTCGCCCATCTTCTGCCGGCGCAAAAACATCAGCCCCGCAGCCAGCGCAAGCGCAAACACCTCGGACGAGTCCTGAGCCGAATGGCGAATGCGCAGGGCAAACCAATACACCACCGGCCAGTACGCCGCGACAAAGAGTGTCGGCAGCAGCACGGGTAGCACGTAGGGTCTGTACTTATTCACGCCGCGCTGCGCCCTCTTGCGATGGCAAACGCTAGAAGGCCCGCGACCATCGCAAGCATCGCCCACGTCTCCGGCTCGGGAACGCTGGGAACGGAGTCGATCTTCACCGGCTCCAGGCCGTGTCGCTCGTACTGCTCGGCCGACTCCAAGACCACCGCTCCGGTTGCTCTCGTCACGAGGTGGTGTGCGAGCGCCAGCTCGATGCCCTCGTCTCTGTCCTCGGTGACACTTGTTGCTTGCAAGCGTACCGACTCATCTCCGGCCCAAACGCGCGCCAGGTTGCGCGAGACTCTACGGGCGTCCTCGGGGACCTCAGCTTGATCGATGTGCTTGCGAACGAGTACGGGTTGAGGCCCACCTAAAGTCAACTTGCGAACGAGCCCGGCCAGGTCGTTTGTCAACTCTCCTTCGCGCGGGACGCGCTCGAAGTTCGGCAGCGAACCCAGCTCCGCCGCCAGGCGATGCACGCCTCCAATACCCCGCACCGCAAACAGGCGCGTGCCATCGCGCGCACGAGTCAAACGTTGAGAAATCGCTGAAGACCCGGCTAAGTTCACCGCTTGCTCGCCGTGAAGCCAGATGACCGCCCCCGGCCCCTTGTCGTCTGCGTCACCCTGTATCTGGACCGCATCAAACGCTCTCGCCAAGAGCGCACCAGACAGGACTCCTCCCTCAAAGTCGTGCTCCTCCAGGCGTGAGATCATACTTTGAATGTGAGCAGGGTCCGCCCTTTTCGGGTCCAGTTCCGCAGCTTGTCCCTCTCCGCAAATCGCCAAACTGACCTCGATATCGCGTGGTAACAGCGAAAATGCGTAAGCGAGGTCCTGCGCGGCTTGCCGCATGCCAGCGCCTCCATCGAGCACAAAGACCAGGCGCCCCACCGGTTGGGCTAGCTCCTCCGAGAGGGTCTGCAAAATCGCACCGTTCTTGTCGTAGAAGTCCTCCTCCACCCAACTTGTTTTGGGCGCACCCTCAAGGGAAACACGGATCACCGAGGCTGGGTCCGAGAGGGCCCCATCACTCAAACTACCCCGAGCGATCATGGGGCCACTCGCGGGGGCCACACTCTGGATGCCCTCTGGAGTCACTAGAAAGTCGCTCGCCCCTTGCACCCAAACCTCGTGCTGCAAGCTGGTAGCGATGTCGAAGTTTCGCTCAACAAACGAAGGTAAGCTCAGGATTCCCTCGCGCCCCTCAGCCGTGTCGCTGAGCTGTAAAGGGCTCGTGATCCCGACCCGAATCCGCATCTCTTTACCAGGCAAAACGGGGAAGCACTGGACGAGGATTAAGTCTTCTCCCGAGGTGCTGACGAGCACCGGGTCTCTCCTGCGCACGATGGCCACATCGCGATAGGCCTGTTTGACTTTCACCCTAGAATCGAACGCGGCCTCGCGCTCTTCTCCATCAACCCACAGGGTTAGGCGAGAGACAAATCCACCGGGAGGCAAGCTGACTTGGGCGCGCGCCTCCTTGGAAGAGTCGCTGCGATTTGAAAACTGCAGCTCCCATTCGGTATAGGCAAGGGAGGCTCCCGTCTCGACTACGGTGTCGATGCGCGACTCCATCAAGGAGAGCCCCTCGACTCGCCCCGCGACCTCGTCACCACCTTGCTCGGATCTCTCGCCTTGTAAGCGAGCCCAATCCAAACGTCCCTCCACATTCGGGGGCACCTGGACGGCGTTGAAAGCGATGCCCGTCACAAGAAAATACGTCGTGCGCGCCTTGGTCGAGTTCGCTCGACCGAAGTTGTCCTCTTCTAGGAACCTCATGGCCGTAAGTTTGGTCATGGGAAGTAGCAGCGAGGCCGGCTGCACTCCATAACACATCGAAAGCAACATGGATTCGCTGCCATAGCTGCGGATCAGGTCCACACCACGTGCGCTCTTGTCGGCGTCTTCGCTCGCCGCGAGGTTTGCGCCGATGGAGGTGCACATTGCTGGAACCTCTACCAACAACGCGATGACCGCGGCTAAAACGAACCCCGCAAGTGCTCCTTTCGGTGCTCCCATTTTTTTGGACTTCCGGATGCAGAACGCGGTCACCAAGACCGAGAACAGCGGCGCCAATGGAAGTAAGCCGATCCCAAAGAACAGGGCAACTGCGGCGATGGGAACCAGGGGAATGAACAGCACGGCATAGAGGGTGCCCACTAAGAGCGCCATGCCGGCGAAGGTCATCAATGCACTACCACCTAACTGCCGGGCTTCCATGCGAGAGAGCATCAGCGCATTCATCACGGGCACGAGCGCGATGCCCAGCGCGTGATACAGGGTCGGGATCGGGTCGAGCGCTCCTCCCAACTCACTAGCACAAATCCCCATGGACAGCTCCGCAATGAGCGCCACCAGCGGCAGAACCACACCGCAAAACCACAGCACAGGACCAGGCCTGCGTTCACGTGTTTTCCGCTTGGAATCCGAGGCCCTCTCCTTGCGCCGGGGCCGCGGCTCGTCCCCACAACCGAAGCCGGGGCGCAGGCGTCCGAGCACCTCTTGCAGCCGATGCAGATCAACCTCCTCAGCCCCCAAAACCGCAAGCTCTTCGTGAATGTGAGCCCGGAGATCACCGATCACCTCTTCGTGATCCATGTCCCCCGAATCAGGGTCCGCTGCGAGCCATGCTCGCTCGGCAACCAAGAATCGCTCCAGCTCGTTTCGAGCTTCGTCCGTCCAGTTCATCATTCTTCTATCGTCCCTCTGCTCATCGATCGAACACCAGCCACCAGGACGTCGAAGCGCTGATTCATAAAGCGCCTCGCCTCTCTCCCCTCGTCCGTCAAGCTGTAGTACTTGCGCGCCGGTCCGCCGCTAGATTCAACAAGTCGAGTCTTCAAAAGACCCTGCTTGCGGAGACGCGACAAGAGCGGATAAATGGTGCCCTCCGTAATGTCGAGGCCCGACCAAGCCACCAGGGACTTCACAAGGTCGTAGCCATAGCGCTCCTCTGCAATGAGTGCGTTCAAAACGCCAAGCTCCAACAGGCCCTTGCGGGCCTGCACAGTCCAGTTGTTGAGAAAATCGCTATTTGGCATGGGCACGGGCCCCTCGTAGAGGCCGTACTATGTATTACGGTCTACTCGGCTATGCATAGTAGCTAAAAATGGATTTATTGCTCATTCCGTGGTGTTTTCGTCACCCGAGCAGGTTCTACCACCGACCTCAGG
The DNA here is from genome assembly GCA_937896235.1 of uncultured bacterium. Taxonomy (GTDB): domain Bacteria; phylum Planctomycetota; class UBA1135; order UBA1135; genus CALBMX01. The sequence continues at coordinate 22,316 of CALBMX010000009.1, read as the reverse complement.
GAGGAGCCCCTATGTGCGAAACCCAGGCGGCAACCTGACCTTGGTGTATTGCGCATCGCCTTGCCCGCTGTCGTCAGGAGCACCCCGAAGCTCCTACGGACACGCCGCTGATGGCGAGACAGTCGTCACCAGACTTGGCGCCGCAGAGCCTCTCGCAAGGCGGCCAATGCCCCGTGTCGTGAGAGCCAAATGGGTACAAGTCGAGAGCTGCAGGGCGCCTAGCCGAGGCTGTGTAGCGAGGACAAACCGGCTTCGATCCGACGAGCTAGCGCCGGCAAAAAGCACTCCCACGAACCTTGCGCAGCCGGCCCGAACTCAAGCGGGGGTTGGTTCTCAATTGAAGGTTTCGCCCCCCCGCACAAGGTCTCCAGTTTGCGCCGAGATAGGAACCTTGCACGAAGAGCCCCCGTCGTAACCACGAACGTGGCGTGACCTTTCTTTATGAGAACTACCCATGTCTGCTAGGATCCATAGCTGCCACCTCACCTTATCACCAAACGGCTTCCCCAAAATCCAAGCCGCTCCTCGACCATGCAGAAATCACTCCTCGCCTCCGGCACCGCTGTCCTTGCCATGCTCGCAACTGCAACGGACGCAGCTTCCCAGGGACTCGAATTGCAGTCCGCCCCATCTCGCTGGCGGCTGAATTACGGCGAAGTCGCGGTGTCTGGATCTGAAGATATGGGGCTACTCGGGATTCACTACGAGGTGCTTGATCCTTTTGAGTCCCTACCCGGAGTCTTTCTCGGACTCGGCGGCTTCGGCTCCATCACTGGTGACCGCGGAGGATTTTTCTCGGGCGGTTTTTCCAGCGGCTGGCGAACGCAGCTCGCCGGTGGGTTCCACGCTGAAGTTGGCGCGTTCATGGGTGGCGGCGGAGGTGGCGCAACACCCCAGGGGACGGGATTCATGTTCCGGCCGTTTGTAGCCGTTGAGAAGGAGCTTGGCGGGCTTGGGCTGCGCCTCGAAATCGCTAACACGAATTTTCCGGGCGGCGAGATCAACGACACTGGTTTGGCCTTCGGCATCACGATTCCAACCGAGATGCTGACGGGAAGAAACGTCTCCAGCTGGAGCTCGCCGATCCCTCTGGATGCTCTCGACTTTGAGCGCTGGCGCATCGGCACCGGCTACCTTCGGATCAAGCCAAAGGGCAACTCAACCCTCATCGCGGGGGGTCCATACGTGGATTCCATCACGATGGGCGGCCTGCAACTTGCGGCGGAGATCACAGCTCATGGCTACATTCCGCTTAGGGCCTATGGCGCAATCGGTGGCGGTGTGGACGGTTTCGCAGCCATCCTTTCGGGTTACGGCTACTCCCGAGAGCTACTTACACCGAAGCTTCACTGGGAGCTCGAGGCGCTTTTAGGCATGGGCGGCGGCGGCGCCGTAGATACGGGCGGCGGCCTACTCGCTGGGTACTCCGCGGGCCTGCGCTGGCGCCTTGCAGACAACTGGTCCTCGCATCTCTCCGTTGGTTTTCTCGACGCACCCAACGGCAACTTTAGCGGCAATACCGTGGAGCTGGGAGTCACCTGGGATCCGCGCATGTTGCGCCTCAGGAACAGCTATGATCGCGCAAACCTCGCAAGCCAACAGTTGCCCTCCCACGAGGGAGTCGCGGACATTTGGCAAGCCTCGACCCACTACAAATTCTACCTGCCCAAGAGCGGCGTGCGCTCGACCACAGGCGCCAAACACGAAAACGCTTTGCACCTTGCCGGTGTCGGATTTGAACGCCACCTCAGCGAGAACATCTCCGCTCTCATTCGAACAGCCGGAGCCGTCGAGGGAGACATCGGTGGCTACGCAGAAGGCACCGTCGGTATCCGCGCCAGCACCGCGCTCTTCGACAAGTTCCCGAACACACTGGTCCACGCGACCTACGAGATCGGTGCAGGGGGCGGCGGCGGTGTTGACGTCGGCTCGGGCCTAATCCATCAAGCCACGATCGGCTGGCTATGGTCTCCGAGAGAGGGCATCGAGCTCGGGGTTGACGTCGGCCGCATGGACGCAGCGAAGACGGGAAACTTCCAGGCGGACGTTGTCGGGCTCAGCTTCGCATTCGACCTGATGCGCATTATCGCGGCGCGCTAGCCGCAGCGGCGGACCAACAAGGGGCCAAGGGAAATACCTAACATGGGAATTTCTTCCTTGGGCCCTTAGGCAATAGGAAAAATCTTCCGATAGGTAGGGTGTCACCACCCCACCTCGACATCGGTCCCATGCCTAAAAAATCCCTTTACGCCCCTCCGGAAGCACTTAAATCCTCGATTTCACCCGCGAAGGACGGGGGAATCGGCCTTTCGCCCGCGGAGCTGCTCGGCTCTCCGACAGTTGATTCGCAGGTGCCGGACTTTGTGGATCCCACCGAGTCGTCCTCGCCGCCTCGTAAGCGCAGCATCGCAATCGTGGGTTCCCGTGGCATTCCAGCCCGTTACGGCGGATTTGAAACCGCTGCCGACGTCCTCGCCCAAAGACTCGTCGCCGCCGGACACCGCGTCATCGTCAGCTGCGAAGAGGGCCCAGGCCCCCGACCCGAGACCTACGCCGGCGCAGAGCTGCGCTACTACCCCGCCCCACCGCTCGGCCCCGCCAGCACCATCATTCACGACAGCCTGGCGCTCTGGGACCTGCGCAAGGAAGTCGACATCATCTACCTGCTCGGCTACGGAGCGGCCTTCGCGGCTGTGCTCCCGCGCATGGCCGGCGCAGAGATCTGGATCAATCCCGACGGCGTCGAATGGGCGCGCGCCAAGTGGCCGCCGCTCGCCAAAGCGTGGTTCCGCGCCATGGAATACATGACGATGCGTGTGGCCCACCGCGTGGTCTCGGATGCCGAGGCTCTCGCCGACCACCTGCGCAGCCGCCACACGACAGGTGCAGAGATCTCAACGATTGCCTACGGCACCGACATTGTGAAGAGAGCCCCAAGCACGGCCATCGCAAAGAGCCACGGCCTAACGCCCGACAACTACTTCTTAATCGTCTGTCGCCTCGAACCTGAGAACCACATCCTCGAAGCCATCGAAGGCTACAAGGCCGCAGGACAACTGGGTATGCCCTTGGCGATCCTTGGCAGCATCGAAAAGCAGACCCCTTACGTCAAGCAGCTCCTCCATGCCGCGAAAAACACGGACGTTCGCTTCCTGGGAACCGAATACAACCCCCAGAAGCTGGTAGCACTTCGCTACCACGCCCGCGCTTATGTGCACGGCCACTCCGTCGGAGGCACCAACCCATCGCTGCTCGAGGCCCTCGGCGCCAGCAACATGCTGCTAGCCCACAACAACCCCTTCAACCGCGAGGTGATTGGCAGCGTAACTGCCGAGTGGTTCTCGACTCCCGAAGAGGCCGCCGATGGTTATAAGGCATTGGTCGCCCTGGACGAATCCCAGGTGCAAATCCGCCGCAACGCCGCGCGCAGCCGGGCCAAAAATAAGTACTCCTGGAAGCTCATCTCAGAGGCCTACGAAGATCTGTTGGCTCTTGAGCCGCTCGTCGCGAAGCAGCGAAAGCAGCAAGAGATCGCCGTAGCGCAGATCGCCTAATTAGCAATGAGCTCCTGCCTTCCTACCCGCTCCAAGACTTGGAATAAGCCCAGCTCGGCAGGCCCACTCTTTTACCTGCACATCCCCAAGGCGGGTGGTTCAAGCTTGCTCGGAGTCGTGGAGAGTCAGTTCGCGGCCTCCAAAATGCTCGTCATGTACGACGTCGACTTCCGGGCTCCAGAGGACATCTCAGCGATCCACAGCGCCCTTCCAAAGAAGAAGCAAAGACAACTTGGGCTCATCGCCGGGCACTTCGGTTTTGGCGCGCACGACCAGGTTGGCGCCCAGCCGTCTTACTTCACGATGCTTCGCGAGCCCACGGCAAGAGTGATCTCCAACTACCGCCACATGCGGCGGAATCCTCGCTCAAAACTCAGGGGCCTAGAGCACGTCTCGCTCGACACGTTCCTGGACGAGAAACAGTGGATCGACTCGGACAATGGACAGGTGCGTCGGCTTTCTGGATTCGAAAACGAAGGTAGGTGCGTCCCCTTCGGGGAGTGCACGTTGGAGATGCTTGAGCAGGCAAAAGCAAACCTAACCCAGCACTTTCCGGCGTTCGGAATCATGGAACAATTCGACCTCTCCCTGCTGCTCATCCAGCGCAATCTGGGGTGGAGGGATGTTCGTTATACCCGTGAGAACAATGCGCCCAGCCACGCCGCTCCGCTCTCCCAAAAGACCATGGAAAAGCTCGCTCAGATCAACGCCCTCGACATAGAGCTTTACGCGTTTGCGAAGGACTTGTTTTTGGAACGAGTACGTCAGGCGGGCCTCGATCCAAGTGTGACGCCAAGCTTGCAGCCGCTGTCGTTTGGCTTCGCGACAAAGCACAAAGTGCGCCTTCGAAGTCGCCGCCTACGAAGGGCGGCACTACGCCGCTTGGGCCCACGTTTTCGCGCGCACTAGTGCAACGAGAGGGCTGCGGGAAGAGACGCGCCCCCTGAGCGCATGGTCACCTGGCTAGCTTCCTGCGAACGGGAACGAGCAAGATGCACAGCACGACAACCTGCTGCACCAGAAGCCCGATCATGCAGCCCCGGATTCCGTAGGCCGAGGTCACTGGCACCGCAAAGAGTAGCCCGATCACACCTGGAAAGACTTGTGCAAGAAAGATCGCTCGCACCTGCTCCACAGCCCTCAAGAAAATCTGCAAGTGAAGGGTCGCCATCGAGAGTATCGACCCCAAGGCAAAGAAGTACAGCGGCTCCAAAAGATCCGGTTGACGCTCACCCGTCAGGAGCTGCAAGAAGAAGAAGGGGAAGACCAAAATCGGGATCAGGCCCAAGAGCAGAAACCCGTACCAACGAACGACAGAGCGGGAGAGGAACCGCGACAGCTCGCGGCGCCCGGACTTTTCAAGGACTCGGGAGGCGCGCGCGGGCAGCAGGTTCCCCACACTTTGCAACACGATACCGCAGGTGCCTATCAAGGTTTGCGCGGCGCGCACGCCACCCAAAGCTGCTGCCCCTTGGATGGTGCCAAGTGCTGTCAAAAAGGAGTTCGCGCTAAACCACTGGGCGACTGCTTTCCCGATCAGCCACTTCGACAGCTGAAGGTGTCGGGCGGCGAGGTCGGCACCGGGGTGCCCGATTCGAAAGCCCTGCCGAAAGTAGAATGGCCCTGCGATAAGTGCCGCAAGCAAGGCCGAGCCAGCAAGTGCCCAAAGGCCGCTGCGCGCCTGGAGCTGCTCCGTAGCGGCAAGGTAGGCAAGTGAGGAGAAAGAGAGCGTCGCGTGGACCGAGTCGACAAGTAGCGCTCTCTTCGCGCCGTCCTCGCGGGCAAAAAGGAGGAGCCTGAAAAAGCTACACAGCTGCCGTGCGCAGAGAAATGCAAGGGCCGGAAGCAGGCCTCCCGCCGCGGGAAGTAGCGAAAACCACGGAGCAAACCAGGAGGCCACAAGGAGGCCAACTAGCAGGCAAAGAAAGGCTGCCTGCACCAGGACAAGCCAACCTCGAAAGGCGCGGCTATCCTCGACCGACAGCTTGGGGAGCATGGTGTGCGCTGGCGCAATCACGAGCGCATGCTGAGCGGAGATTGCAAAGAGCAGCACAAGCCAGACCAAGCTGAGAACGCCGAACTCCTCCATCCCAGCGCCGCGGATGAAGATCATGGTCGTCAGCAGTGAGCTCGCACTCACGACGCCCTGATCGATAAGGCCGGTGAGATCGCGGCGTACCGAAACAGTCATTCGGACACTCCTGGAGTCACCCCATACAGCTGCCTGAGCATGCGCTCCGCGATGCGATCCCAGCTGAGCTCTTCGCGAATCAAGCGGCGGGCTTCCCTGCCCATTTTGCAGAGCTCCTCGGAAGGGGTGCCCACTAGGGAGAGCATGCTAGTGGCAATGGCCTGCTCCGTCGTCTCTGCCGCAACAACACCGCACTCCCACTCCCGAACGTATGCCCCAAAGTTCGTACCCTCCGTCACCAAAAGGGGTAGCCCCATCGCGGCCGCTTCGGAGAGTGACATGGGAAAACCTTCGTGGCGCGAGGTCAGCACAAAGCAGCTCGCCGCAAGAAGCAGCGCCCGCTTCTCGTCACCAAATCGCGCGCCGTGCCATGTGACATTGTTTGCGAGCCCAAGCGCCTCAAAGTCCGCCTGCACGCGGTCGAGATCCGGACCATCCCCGATCATGTCGAGTCGCACCTCGGGCCGCTCGCGCAAGACGAGACGCAGGGCCCTACCGAGCAAGTCGAGCCCCTTCGTCTGCTCGTCGATACGACCGCAATAACAAAAGCAAAAGGGGCTCACCGACAGTTCCGCAAAGGGCTCTCGCGGCGCTTCCGATCCATTCGGGATTACGACCAGCTGCGGACTTGAAATCTCCTCGCGCAGGCCGCCCGCAGAGCCTAAGGCTAGGCTGTGAATACGAAGCGCATGGCGGATGACGAAGCGCTCAAAAAGTCGAATGTACAAGCGCTTCTTTAAAGCGCCCTTTGCAAGTGCACCCTCGGCGTAAGCACCGTGCGGAGAGAGAACCCAGGTCAGTTGCCTTCGCTTCAGCTCCCGGGCGATCAGGAAGTACTCGGGCAACAATCCGCCATGAAAATGAACAATAGCACTCCCCGGAAGTGCGTCGATCGCCTGCACTAGCTTGGCGTCTAGCCCGAGCCGGTGCGCCTTGCGCTTGAACAGGTGGAGCGGGTAGCTGCGCGCTGTCGTTGGTGCAGCTGGAGTCGGTGTGATTCCCCAGACCTCCACCTTCGCGCCGCGCGCCTGCAGAGCGCCGGCCAAGCCATGCACGACGGCGTTCACACCATTCGCTCGATTGGGATTTGCCTTGCCAATCGTCATCTGGATTAAGGGTCCCGTCAAGAGGCACCCCCTGGTCGAATCAAGCTGTCGTACACCCCAAGGAACGCAGCTTGGTAGCGCTCGACGGAGAACAGCTCGGCTTGGCGGCGCTTGCCCGCTTGGCCCATCTGCTTTGTGCGCTCCGGGGACTCGATCAAACTCTCCATCGCCTGCACTAGTGAATCGAGGTCACCGGGTGCTGTGAGCAAACCCGTCTCGCCGTCGACGACGATCTCGCACAGGCCTCCGTGGCCTGCGGCGATGACGGGAAGCGCGGCGGCCATCGCCTCGGCGGCGACAAGGCCAAAGGGTTCGGGCAACAGCGAGGGGACAACGGCGACATCGGCGGCGCTAGCGAGCGCATGCGTGTCGCTGAAGAACCCCAACCAGCGAAAGGAGTCGCCGAGCTGGTGCGAGTCGATCGCCTCTACAAAGGCCTCGCGAAAGTGAGGTTGGCCGTTTGGCGCGTCCCCCGCGGCAAGGAAGAGCGCGCGGGGATGCAGAGCGAGGATACGTGCGGCTGCCTCGACGAACAGCTGCTGGCCTTTCCATGCGTTCAGTCGGCCGACGAAGAGGAACACGAAGCGGTCGGTGGCCACGTTTAGCTCCTTGCGCACTTCGGTAGAGGCGCGCAGGGGATGAGATGTCACGCCATTCGGGATTACGACCGCTTTCGGTGCGACTTTGGAGCTGTGCGCGTTCAGCTGGGCGAGGGTCGCCTTTGAGTTGCAGATGACCTTGTCGGCAAGGGTGCCGACAAGCTGGGAGAGCGCTTGCGCAAGGCGCGCAGGGCGCTCCATGATCTCGTGGACGTGCCACACAAGCGGTCGGCGCGCAAGCTTTGCGGCAAGCGCAGGCGCGGGGATGATCAACGTATTGACGTGCACGATGTCGGGCCCGACTTTTGCGATCAGGCGGCGGCACGCGAGTGTGCTTGCTCCTAGTTGGAAGGGAAAGGCGAGCAGTCCCTTTGGCTTCAGCGTCGCGCGGCCGAAAGGCGAAAAGCTGCCGACGTGCACCACGGTCCCGGCCCGCTCAAGGACTTCAACAAGAGGTCCCGTATGAGGTAGTGCAACCTCGACGCGCCAGCCCGCGGCGAGCAAGCCCATCACCAAGTCCACTGTGGTTTGATCCGATCCGTACAGATCTGCGGATCCGTGAAATACAAGTGCGCAGGGCTGGTTCAATCGGTTGCCTCGCGCATGCGAATCAGGCGCGCGGGAATGCCCCCAACGATGCTTCCGGGTGCGACGTCTTTGGCGACGACAGCGCCGGCGGCGACGATAGAGCCCTCGCCAATCGTTACACCCGCTAAGATCGTTACGTTGCAGCCGATCCAGCAGTTGTCACCGATCACGACGGGCTCGCGCTTTACGCCTTGCTCGCGAATCGGTCGTTTGTTGTCTTCAAAAATGTGATTCTCGGGGATCAAGGTCACACGCGGGCCAAACATAACCCCCGCACCAATCGTCACCTGCCCGCTGGCGCCAATCCAGTTGTACGCGCCAATCGCCGTCTGCGCGCCGACCGTGAGGCCCTCGCCAAGCTCGCCCCCATAATAGGACGAGGGGCGAATACTCGCACCGCGCCCCACCGTCACGCCATCGCCAAAGTGGACGCCATTCCGCGAGAGGCCCTGGATCTCAGCGTTCTCCTCGAACTTCACATTGTTGCCGCAGTGGATGTGCCCAGGCGAGAGGATCGTCACACCGCGCGCGACAAACAGCCGCCCCGCCGTGCTTCCCAAGCGCAACTTCCACCAAAAACCACGCGACAAGGTGCACGCAACACGCAGCAGAATCCCCATCGCGTCGCGCTCGGACAGAGCGGGGTCCAACGAAGCACCAAGGTGCTCGCGCCCTCGCACGAAGAGTCGCCCGTAAAGTCTCTTTGCAGCTCCCATCACTTCGTTTTGTTGCTTGTTTCGGCCATCACGTCTTGGTAAATGCGCTGCAGGCGGTCGCCCTTTTGGTCCCACAACATCTCGTCCTGGATCCACTGCTCGGCCTTCGCCCGCATAGCTTGACACAGTTCTGGGTCCGCTAAAAGGGACAGCAAGCCTGCGCTTAGGTTGTCGCAAGTTTCCGCGCGCGTAACCCCAAGCTCGACGGCCAATCCTCGGCCGTGTTCAACCATGTCGCCGGGTCCTCCGAAGTCAATGCAGAGCACGACGGCGCCACTCGCCATGGCCTCGGGAACAACCATGCCCGCACCCTCAAATGAAGGGAACAGAAAGATATCAGCGGTGCCCATCAGCGCGAGGGCTTCGTCGAGGGGCAGCTTGCCGGGAAAGCTCACGGCCGAGGCGATTCCGAGCTCGGCGACTCGCGCCCGCAACTTCGACTCCAAGGGGCCGCTGCCAAGAAACGTCATCCGCAGTCCAGGGTGCCCCTCGCGCGCCCTCGCAAACGCCTCAAGCGCCAAGTCGGGGCCCTTCAAGCTCACGAATCTACCCGAGAATAAAATATGCCCCCCCGTTTTGGGGCCCACCGTAAGCCTATCCACTCCGCAGGCATGCAGCCGCTCGACGCGCTTGTTTCGCAAGAGCGAGGCGCACTTCTCGAACTCGGATCCCAAGCTCAAAACACGTGCGGCGCGCTTTACTGTAAACCGCAAGAACGGGTCCACCCTGACAGCGGCGGACTTGATGCCCGCCTTCGCTGCCTCGGCAAAACGGATCCCGATTGGAGCGCCCGCCAAGACCTGCGCGGGAATGCGCGGGTGCTGACCAACTGGCCCCCACAGGAGCGGCTTTCCAACGAATGCTAAACCCGACGGAATCCAGCTCGACGCGAAGGTAACGTGCTGGACCAGGTCGAAGTTGTGCTTGCGATCGAGCTTGCGGCAGACAAGCGCCAAACCAAGCTGCCACATGTAGAAGTACAGCATCGCGCCGCGTCCTCTGCGCTTCCAAAAGCGAGTCCACAGGGGCCAGTCGTAGCCGACCACCTCCAGTTGGGAGAGGCCCTCGCGTGCAGCCGCTTGTTCGATAGCTTGCACGTTGTTCTTGCGGGTCACCAAGACGCAATCGTTTCGCATGGCCACCTGTCGCGCCCAGCTCCAGCCGATCCCCTCCTCGGAGCCCACGCCCGGTTCGCAGCCGTAGGCGCTAAGTAGAACTTTCACGTTTGCGCCCCCCAAAGTAGGAGTAGACGAACAAGATCTGGTAGAGGAACATTGCAGCCGTTGGGTGCCCCACCATTCCGTAGTCGGCGAGGGAGTCCACAAGGATCACGACAAAGATTGCGCCGAGGCCCTGGCGCCCGATCCACTCCAGCTTGTCGCTGCGGCGAACGACACGCCGAATCAGCAGCGAGCGAGCCGCGAGAGACGCCATCCATACCGTCAGCCCAAAGCCGACAATACCGGTCGAGACCAGTGCGAACAGGAACGCATTGTGCGCGTTCGACCACGGCGTTCCGTGAGCGAGGTAAGGCCCCGTTGGACCCAACATCATGTAGCCGTGACCAAGGATCGGCCGCGAGGGGAAAGCCTCGGTGACCAGCCCAACCCACAGGTCCGAGCGGCCTGTACCACTCAGTAAAACCTCGACGTCATCACCGCGCAGCGTCCATAAAAACAGCTGCTCGCGGAAGTAGACAAGCGCGCAAATGAACAAGAGGCAACCAAGGAGCAAGCGAGCGTGGACGACCTTGTTTTTATTGGCAGCGCCCCACAAAAGAAACATGCTGCCGGCTGTGAACGCGAGCAGTGCCGTCCGCGAGCGGGTGATCATGAGGAGGTAGATTCCGACGACCATAAGCACGGTCGCCAAGAGGTTCTTCCTGCGGGTGCGATGCTCCCAACAGAGGCGCCAGTACGTCGCTGCGCCGATGGCGAGCACCGCACCCAGAACGCCGATCGAGTTCGGATCCATACTTAGACCGCCCAAGCGCGAGAGGCCATCCATGGCCCGCGTCTCGAATGCCTTTTCTGGATGAACTACCAGCGTGTAAAAGAGCAGCATGATCAAGGGCGACACACCAAGCAGGCAAAAGCGCAGCAGTGCAACGGCTCCACCTGTGCGCGCTATGCGATCGTTGATCACGACGGCGCCGAGGAAGAACACAAACCACTCCGAGAGCCGGATCAGAGAGACGAGCGGGTGTGCCGACCCCAAGATGCCAAGCAGCCCCCACACGAAGAACCCCAGTGCAAGCAGCGAAGGCCCTTGGAATAGGTCGCGCAGGGTTCCCTTACTCGTTCCAAGTAGATACACAAACAGACTCGCGCCTCCAAAGCGCATGATCCCCTTGATGCCCGCCATCCCGCCAAGGGTCTCAACAGCTTCCCCGCTCCCCGCACCGAAAGACGTTAGGGCAATAAAGGGCAGGAAGGTCGCAAGCGTTGCGGCAGCCACTAACGTGCGGCCCATAAGGATCCACGCTAGGAGTGCAAAGAGCAGTAGTGCGGCGAGCTCCATTAGCCGATCACCTGCTCGAGAAGTTGCGTGCGGCACTCCAGTAGCCAAGCGACCTGAGGGAAGTTCGGTTTGCCGGAGAGGAACACGTGCTCCTCCCGTGACAGGGCGTCCACAAGGTACATCGCGAGGTAGCGCTCTCCGTCTGCAGCGTCTGCGCCGCAGAGGTGTTCGAAGCTCTTCTGAAGCTGCCCTCTTACTTGGCTCGCTGTCGCGCGCCGCGTCAAGATAGCCACCTGGAGAGTCCAGTGAAAGTGATCGAACCCAGCAGGTGCAGCGACTTGGAAGAACTCCCAATCAAACGCGAACAGCTGCCCCGATCTTGCCAGAGCGTTCCAAGGTGTAAGGTCGCCATGAGCCGGGTGAAAGTGAAAGGTGCCGTCACCTGCTGTCTCGCAGAGCCACTGCAGGGCCTTGCGACAGAGGCTTGCAACCGACGGGGAAGCACCCTCGATCTCACCGAGGCGGTGCTCCATCCTTTGGAGCCAAGCGGAGCTTTCGATGGTCGATGAGCACGACTCCAGTGAGGCCAACCGAGCGGTGAATTCGGACACGAGCTCGGCGCTCTCCGCGGGGACCGCTGCCCCCTGAATGGCCGTCATACGTAGCCAAGCTCTCCGGTCATCCACTCCCGAAGAGAGTAGGACGGGGGACAAAGGCGCGCCCTGTTTGTGGTTTGCCAGCCACTTCAAGGCAGCGCACTCGGCTTGCACCAAGTGAGCCGGAAGTCCGCTCCGACCAACCTTCCAAAATGCCTCTAAGTGGCCATTCGGACCGTGTTCACGGACAATCAGTTTTTGCCCGCCGCCGGGGACCCCCGACTGGAGCGAAAAGTCAATTGGATCCGTGTCTAGTGCCATCTCGACAGAGACTTGCACTTTTTTGAGGCCAAGGAAGCGATGCAGCCCGACCCTCGAAAGAGTGCCTAAGACTAGCCTTCCAAAGCGCCAGATCGGCCGCGAGATGGGTAGCCCCTGCAGTCCGGCCCGAAACGATGCCGAGCTGCTTGTACTCGCCAGCAGGAACGACCCCCCCGTAGCTGGAAGTAGCAGAAACTCAAGAAGCGTCCGGCTGCCGTTGGTGGCAGCGGACGCGCTAAAATCAACACCTCGCTTCTCGTCCACCACGATCGGCAGGAAGAGTTTCAGGGCATCGGTTGAGGCTTCGATCACGACTTCGAAGCGGCTCCGAATATCGCGGTGATGGCTTGATCTACACAGCTCTCAAGATCGTTAGAGGTGTCAATGATGGTAGCGTTCGCGGTTGCGTTTCCGAATGCACGGAATGCTTCGACCTGCCGTGCAACTTCTGGTGGAGCGAGCTCTTGCTTGCGGCTCAGCACGACCTCGGGCGGCGCCGTGCAGACAAGCACTCGATCGGGCTTCGCTAGGAAGCGTGTCAGAAAGCCGGGAAGTGGATGGCCCTGCTGAATACGGAAGCGCCGGGGGTCCACGACGTGGTCGTAGAACCAGCGATCGTAGATGATCAGCGAGTTCCGGCTCCGCTTTGGAAGAATACGCAGGGGATAGCCAATAAAGTAGTCCACCCAGTAATAACAGGTGCGCAACGTTGAGCCCACAAATCCAGAAGGAGTGGAGCGGTGCGGATCGGACATGTCTTCGATGGAATAGGCCGGCTTGCCACCGTGGAAGAGTGAAGAGATCTGGGGAATGACCCCTGGGCGTAGATGGTGCTCCTCGACAACACCGTCGCGAAAGCGCGGTGCAATTTTGGCAAGAAGTTCGCGCACGAGTGTAGTTTTCCCCGAGCCGTCGGTGCCCGCAAAAATCACGAAGCGACCGCGCGGTTGCAACCACGGCTTGACGCGCTCGCCAAACACAAACGCGCAGAAGCCGAGCAGTGCCGCGAGTGGCGACTTGCGAGCTATCCTTCGGCGTGCACGCGCGCCGATGTCTCGCCTTTCGTCAACCATAGGTCCAGTCAGGCCCTCGAGGATCACCTGGGAGTCACGCTCCCCCACAACCCTCACGAGTAGCGCACGAGCAGCGGAGTCGCTCTTGGAGGCGGCCCACGCTAAGCGGTACTTCTCGGGAATCCGGCCCCCCATAAACAAGTGCCCTAGACCATTCGCCAGCGCCTCAACAGGCGCCGACAGGTGGCTGAGACCACACGCGACACTGGAGTCGGACACCGCGTGCTCTAGCAGCTCTCGAGCGGGGAAGTACGGAACCCCGTACGACGCCTCGGCCGTATGCATATCTAAATCGAAAAACAAGTGCTCGCCTTTGGCGCCAGCCGCATACGAAAAATAGCGAGTCAGAAAACCGGACGAGAAGCTCTGCCAAATGTGGAAACCTGCGTCTTCGGCAGCACCGCAGAAAGCGGCCTTGGCCTTCGTTAGGTCCGCAGGATGAATCAGCATGTCGACATCACCGCCGCCGCGAACCTTGGGGAAGTGCATGTATCCGCGAAGGAACGCATGTCTCACCCCAAGGCCTCGCAGCCGGCTGACAAAGGCCTGGAAAAGTTGCTCGCCGGCGTCCATCACACAGCGTCTACTTGTCGCTCTCGTCAGCATGATCATGGTAGGACTCTTCGTAACTATAACCGTAGCCACCAGGTGTCGACTGGATCACCACGGCGTTCACGATCACGCCTATCAAGTTCACGCCGGCGCGGCGCAAGCGGCTCGCTGTAGCACTAACCATGCGACCGTCGACACCGCCAGAGCGATACAGCAGGATGAGCGCGTCTAGCTTGCTGGCAAAGTTCGCAACGTCGGCAACCACCACCGCGGGCGGCAAGTCAAACACAACTAGGTCGTACTCTTCAGTGAGCTGTTCGATGATAGGCTTTGCCAGCTCGCTCGCCAACAGCTCGCCGGGACGCCCAGTGCAGCTTCCAGCAGGCAATACATCCACATTGTTTGACAGCGATCTATTCACACAGTCGCGCCACTCCGAACGGCCCTCGAGGACATCGCCAAAGCCAGGGCCACGTTCGACTTCAAAGATCTTGTGCACCTGGGGCTTGCGCAAATCGCAGTCCACAAGAAGCACCCTCTCGCCAGCACCCGCAAACACCATCGCCAGGTCGGCATTGGTCACGGTCTTGCCCTCACCCGGAATGCACGATGTGCATGCTATGGATTTCAAGGAGACCCCGTCGCTCATCGCCATGCGCAGACTGGCTCGAATCTGCCTATAGGCCTCCGCTTGAGGGCTCTCAGGCTTATCGCGCATCGGCAGAAACCGTATGCCTCTCTTCGCGCCTTTGATCTTGGTACGCCCGATAAGGTAGTTCGGCACAGAACCTAGTACCGGCACGCCAGCGGCTCGCTCAACATCGGCCTCGGTATGCAAAGCACCGCGCAAGAAGTTGTGCACCAGCGCCAAACCGCAGCCCGCCAGGAAACCCATCAGCGTTCCCGTCAGCAGGAAGAGCGTGACGCGCGGAAAGATGCGCGACCGAATCGGAACGGCCGGGTCAATCAACACCGCCGACGCTGAAGTCGACGCAGCTGTGATCGTTGCTTGCTGCTTGCTTGAGAGCAAGAACTCGACAATCTTTGTGCGGGCCACGCGCTCGCGCATCGGCTCGGCAAGCGCCAGCTCACCTTCGGGCAGCGCACCGAGGCGCGCCTTGACCTCATCAGCCTGGTCCTGCACGATCCCCATCGTGTTCTGGATTCCTTCGACCTGTGACTTTAGATTCGAGCGCAGCCTCATTCGCAATTGCTTGACCGCGACGGCGATTGTCGAGCGCTCCTCTTCGGGCCACTTCGCAAGGGTATCGGCATACGTCTCGCCAAGCTGCTTGTAGTTCTGGTTCGCCTCGGCGGCACCGGCGAGTGCGCTCGAGACCTGCTCCGTCAAGCTGCCGAGCAGCTCCTTGCGCGCCGCACTTAGCGAGCGCACGATTTGACTATCTTCCGTGGACGATCCACGCGCTCGGCTGAGCTCGCCGTCGATACTTGCGATCTCTGCCAGGTAGCTATTGAACTCGCTTCCCGCAGCGACCCGCGCGATCGCAGCCGCATCGCCCTCGCGCAAGGCCTCCAGCCCGCCCTGCAGCGACGACATACGCAAGCTGCTCTCCTCTTCCAAACCCTGGACGCGCATACGCTCGGTCTGCAGCAGCATCTTGTAACCAAGCACATCGCTTCGATCTAAGCGCAGCGACTCAACTTCGAGCGCCGTCAGCTCCTTGATGTAACCCAGCGCGATCAGGTTCGGCATCTCGCCGCCCAGCCGCGCAAGCGCCTCGAACTCACCTTGATCCAAATACCCGAGCGCCTCTTCAATCACACGTTTCGCCAGGTCGATCTGAGTCATCTGCAGCTCGAGCTTAGCCGCCTGTTCGATCAATGCCGACGCCGAGGCCGACACCGCAATGGTCTCCGGATTCTCCGTCTGGAGCTTCACGACCTTCTCCTCGACAAGCTTCAGCTGCTCAAGCTGCTCCACGAGTTGACTCTCGATAAAGGTCGCCGTCTGGTTCGCCTTCTGCTGGCCAATCCGAACGCTGCGACGGATGTAATTCTTGCACAGGGCATTCGCCGTCTCCGCTGCGCGATACGGATCGGAATCCGTCACCGTCACCAGCACGACATTGGTCTTGCGCCCAGATTCGCGCGCCGACACTTTACCCATCAAGCCGTTGATCGCGCTCTCTTGCGACACACGCCTCAGGCGATAGCGTTGGCCGCTAAATTCGCCTGTCGCTAACAGCTGGAACTGCCATCCAAAAGCCTGCAACAGAGCGTTCGGGGTGTAGTCAAAAACCTGTGCGTCCACATCATTCGGACTCAAAAATCCGGTGTGTGTACTGATGGCCACGGTTTGGCCACCCTCCGCGTCGGCGTCGCTGAACTGGATGTCGTACTCGGCGGGGCCACCCTCGTAAAGCTCGCCGCCGATCGGATCGAGCCGTGCGAACAGGCGGTGTTTGCCCGCGCCCATCGGCAGGCCCGACACATAGCCAGCGAACGGCATCAAGTCGTGGCTGTCGACCTGCCAAAGCAGGCCCAGGTTCTCCATGGCAGAGGGATCGCCCGCTGCGCTCATGTCGAAGTTTGCAGCGGAGGCCTCGACCTTCGCAAAGGGATCAAAGTCCGGCGCCGTCGCCGAGAACATCCGCCCGTCCGGGTTCCAAACGCGAGGCGCGTTGGCCGTAACCGTCGCCAGCGAGCGCGACTTCAGCAGCACGATCTCTGCCTCGGCTTGGGGGTCCGATGTCAAACTGGCGAGCTCGGAAAGCACGCCGCCCGCAGACTCGCCCTTCTCCAAAAGGAGCGTCGCCTGCGCACTGTACTCGGGTGTCCGCGTGGCCACCCACAGCACCGTGCCCAACATCACCGTGGTGGTCACAACCGCAATCAGCAGCTTGTTCCTGAACAAGATCGCAAAAATCTCGCTCAACTTGATCATGTCGTCCTCTTGCGGAACGCTATCTCCAAATCCGTTATTCATATAGGTCACGAGTGCGAGCTTTATTTGTTACTTAGGCGATCGTAGGCCAGTGCCACCGAGGCGATCTGGGTCATCGAGAAGCCGACCCCTTGCAGGTACGGCATGACGCTCTCACTAAACACGCCGACTCCTGATTTGGAGACGAACACATAGTCATCCGGCATCACTCGCACCAACCCGTCCGGGCCGGGGGTCACCGCGTTGAACGCGATGACTTCGATGTCCTCGCCGTGTGCGCGCACGATCACAATCTGCTCGCCATTCGCGCTGGCCGTCAGGCCACCACCACTCGAAAGCGCCTCCAGTGCCGTGATGGGACGATCCATCACATAGGGGCCCGGGGTCTTGACCTCGCCAAACACGTAAAAGCGTCGCGAGCTCTGCTCGAGGACCGCCACGCTAACCGAAGGCTCCAGTAGCCACTTCGCCAGTCCGGCCTGGACAACGCCCGCCACTTCATCGGCGCTCTTGCCGGCCACCTGCACGCTGCCAAGCATCGGCAGACTCAAGGTGCCGCTAGGCGAAACGCGAATCCCACCTGCGGGAGGCGAATACTCGGGCTGCCCAAACACAGACACATAAACCAGATCGTTGGGGCCCAGTGTAAACGCGCTCCAATCGGCCACGGTCGTTGCCGTGCTGATGTCGGTGGTCGCCTCGGGAAGGGCCGGACCCGAGCACGCCGCTGTTAACAGGATGCATGCGGCCGCCGCTCGCAGGGAGCGAAGCGAGTGGAAAACGGGGGTAGCCACGGGGATGAAAGTCATGGGGAAGAGGCTTGGGGAAACGCCCACCCGGAAAAATCTACCGGGTGCTGCACTCCTGCATCGGCCCAATCACGGGCCTTCCTTAGGGCCTTTTCAGGGCTTTCCCCGCCTATTTTGCACATTCCAAGGCCCTTGGGACGGAATTCCCCTTGAAGGCACATGTGGAAGGCTTTTCCGCCCCCCGGGGAACATGGAACTCTTCTCCCCGTCCACTTCGTCCTATTTACTCCAGAGAATTACCTAGAGCTATTGCCTAGCGTAAATCGGGTCTCTCTCCTATTATGGGGTCAACCTTCCGCCTCTACGAGGCGTAGCCCCCAATCCTCCGCCATCGCACCATGAAGCCTATCCATTCCATTCTCAAGCCACTCGCCACAACGGTCGCCCTTTGGAGCCTAGCCTCCGCGGCGAGCGCCCAGGTGCTCCCTTGGAACGAGCTTTCCCCCACCGCCTCACCCTCAAATCGTGAGCGCTCGGCTGCGGCAACCGACGGCACGTCCGTCCTGCTTTTCGGAGGCCAGGTGAGCACCACCACCAACGGCTACGACGAGCTGTGGTCCTTCGACGGCATAACTTGGACCTTGCAGACCGCCTCGGGAACGGGTCCTGGCCCGCGCACGAGCCCCGCCATGGCGTGGGACACGGCCCGCGGCAAGCTGGTCGTCTTCTCGGGCAAGGGCACCGGGGGCATCTGGGCGAACTACGACAACCAGACCTGGGAGTGGTCTCCCGCTGGCGGCTGGGCCATGATCACCCCCGCCGTCTCCCCCGACCCGCGTTGGCTGTTTAACATGGTCTACGTCCCCGGCGTCGGGTCCGTCTTCCACGGCGGCACCGCCTTTGATTCCTTGGGAGTCGCGTACACGGACTCGGACACATGGGCCTTCGACGGCACGAACTGGACCAAGATCGCCACGTCGGGCCCCGCCCTCAACAACGGCAAGCTGGTCTACCGCTCCACCACAAACGACCTGGTCTACTTCGGAGGCGCCAACCCATCGGCAACCAAGGTCTCCGAAACCTGGATTTTTGACGTCGCCACGTTCACCTGGAGCCAAACGATCACGGCCACCCTGCCCTTCAGCAGCTCAGGAGGCGCCGGCCTGGTCGGCGCAGGCGGCTTTTTCGACCCTGTCGCGGGCAAAACCATCATCCACGGCGGCCAAGGCCCCACCGGCGGCCCCAGCAAGTTGACCTGGGAATTCGACGGCATCGACTGGACCGACGTCACCCCCGCGACCTCGCCTGCGATCCGCAACTACGACGTGGTCTGGACCCCGTCCCTCAGCCGAGGCATCTCGGCCTTGGGAAGCACCGGCTCAGCCAATAACGAGACCTGGGAGCGAGGTGTCACCGCCATCGGCACCTTCACCGTCATGGGCACCGCCTGCGCATCCCAAGCGGG
Source organism: uncultured bacterium (assembly GCA_937896235.1). Classification (GTDB taxonomy): domain Bacteria; phylum Planctomycetota; class UBA1135; order UBA1135; genus CALBMX01. Next base: position 3,441 of record CALBMX010000009.1, on the reverse strand, counting down.
TACGACCCCGGCAATCTCCGCGTCCACGATGCCAGCCATCAACGAGACCCTAGTCGTCGATTTCACCAACCTAACCGCGGGCGCCATCCCCTTGGCGCTAGTGGGAACGTCGATAACATCTGGTTTCGGCCTCCCCCTGCCCCTCCCGATGGGGATCATCCTGTCGGGCAGCGACGCCAGCTGTAGCCTTCAGGTCTCCAACGAGGTCGGCCTGTTCTCCCCCACCCTAGCCCCGTCGGGGACCGAGGCCGCCCTGTCGATTCCGATCCCCAACGTCCCCAGCTTTGTCGGCCTGATCGCCTACGTCCAGGGCATTCAGATCGAGTTCACCGCCGGAGTCACCGCCAGCAACACCGCATACGGCGAGGTCGTGGTCGGCCAGCTCTAGCAGCAAGCCTCTCCACCTGGCCAATAAGCGCTACCTGCCGCTGATGGTCCCGCTTCCCGACGGCACCCTGATGGTTGTCGGCGGATCGTTCCAGCTGAACGGCGGGCTCGGCTACGACGCCGAGGTCTACCAGCCGTAGGCTAGACCCCACAGGCCAAACGCCTAGTGCTCGGGCCGGCGCGCGCTCCCTGCAAAGGAGTGCGCGCCGGCCCGAGCCTTTTTGCGGGGAAGCCCGGCGCGCGAAATGTTAGCTTGTCCCGCGGCGCGAACTCTTTCCCCCATCACAATCATGCCCACCTGGATTATCGGCGACATTCACGGCTGCTCGGACGAGCTGGCCGAGCTCATAGACAAGCTGAACCTTGGCCCGGAAGACACCCTGGTTTCGGTGGGTGATCTGTTCCACCGAGGCCCGAATCCGATTGGAGTCCTGGACCTGTTCGTGCAGGCCGGCGGGGTGTTCATCTTGGGGAACCACGAGCTGCGGGTTTTGGAGAGGTTCCGGCTGGCGCCCCACAAGACCGACTGCTCGGACCGACCGGCATTTTGCACGGAGTTCGGCGAGCTCGAGCCGGACGATCTCGCAGGGGATGGCAGGCGGCCCTTCGAGGCGGTGCCCGAGCGACGGGCGGACGTCCTGCGCTTCCTTCAGGGGCACGCGGGTTTCTACCTGGAGAACACGGCGCTCGCAAAGGCCGGTACGACCAAGGACGGGCGTCCTTGGTGTGTGGTGCACGCGGGGCTGGTGCCGGGCAAGCACCCGGGGATGTGCGAGGTGGAAGAGATCGTTTCGGTGCGCAGGCTGCCGGGGCGCGGCAGGCCATATTGGTACGAGGTGTATTCGGGGCCGAACCTGATTCTGTTCGGGCATACGCCCTCGAAGATCCCGAGAGCCCGGCGCGTGGGCGGGAACTTAGTCGCTCTGGGGCTCGACACGGGGTGCGTCTACGGTGGGAAGCTCACGGCCTACAGCCCCGAGCTAGACGAATTCGTCCAGGTAGACGCCAAAGCGGCCTACGCCCGCAGTTGATCCCAGAATCGGGACAGACCTGTCCCAGTAATTGGAATTAGCTCGCCCGTCCGCTTTCAATTCGCAACTTGAGCCCAAATTGCAACTTTCTTGGGAATTCGACTGCCTCGAATTTGTTTTGTGCGTTATTACTACTAGCGGGCGCCCCTTTGAGGAGAGGTGGTCGCCCATTCGCACGGTGAGTCTTTTGAATCTCATCTTCATCAATTTCCCGCCTTAGATCGGCGGGAAGACGCCTTCTTTGGCATTTCCCATGCTCTCCCCCCGTAAAACTCTCGCTCTCTCGACCCTAATATCGGCTATCGCCGCAGGTTCAACTTTCGCCCAGTCGCCGTACGTGATTACCAAGCGTATTAGCACCGATTCCCTCGGATTAGAGGTCAACGGCGCCAGCTACCGGCCCTCTCTCTCTTTGGATGGCCGCTACACGGCATTTTGGAGCAACGCCTCCAATCTCGTTCCCGGCGATGTCAACGGGTACGCAGATATCTTTGTCAGGGACGAGCTGCTAGGCACCGTCGAGCTGATCAGCGTCGGCTTTGGCGGTATGGGCGCCGATGGCGCAAGTACGACACCCACCATCTCGCCCGATGGACGCTATGTGGCCTTCTGCACAGATGCAACCAACCTATTCTCGGTGTTTGACACCAATGGCGTGTCGGACATCTACATTTTCGACCGGCAGCTCGGGCTAATGTCACGCGCCAGCGTCGACAGCTTGGGTTTTCAGGCGAACGGTCCCTCAAAAGAGCCCTCATTCTCCGGTGACGGCAAATTTGTGACCTTCACCAGCGACGCCTCGAACCTGGTCTCTGGCGACACAAATGGCGTCCAGGACATCTTCCGTCGTGCGGTGACCAGCAACCAAACCCTGTGTGTCAGCACTCCCGACTCCTCCATGGGGCTATCCGCAGAGTCCAACGGCGACTCGTCCTATTCCAGCTGCTCTGGAAATGGCCGCTACATCGTTTTCGAGAGCAACGCCACAAACCTCGTTGTCGGCGACTCGAACGGGTACCGCGATATCTTCCTTCGGGACATGAAAGATGGAATCACGGAGCGCGTCAGCGTCGGAAACAGTGGTGTCCAGGCCAACCTCAACTGCTTCTCGGCCGCCATCTCTCGCGATGCAAGTAAAGTCGCCTTCCAGTCCACAGCCAACTCATTGGTTTCGACCGACCTAAACAGCTACTCCGACATCTTCCTCTGCGACAGGTCGACCAGCACGTTGACGCTGATCTCGACCAACAACGACAACTATCCTTCGAACGGCGCTAGCTATGTGCCCTCACTGTCCGGAAACGGGCGGTTTATCGCGTACCAAAGCCAGTCGGCGAACTTGGTCCCTGGCGACCTCAACGGAGTGACGGACATCTTTGTCTTTGACAGCCAGCTGGATTACACCGAGCGCGTTTCGACCAACATCGGGCTGGCCTTCGGCGACGGGGGGTCCTACCAGGCCTCCATCTCCGAGGACGGACACATTGTTGGCTTCTCCAGTATGGCCACAAACCTTATCGGTGACGACGCCAACGGCGTCTCGGACATCTACCAATACGATCGTCTCGAAGGGGGCGCCGAGCTGCTCATGACGCCTCTGATTGCGTCGCAAGACGCCATCCTTTCGGTGACCGACGCCACACCGAGTAACGTCGTGCTCGTGGGCTGGTCCCTCTCCGGCAACGATCAGATTGCCACCGCATGGGGGCCGATCCACTTGAACCCGGCGTTCTTGATCATCCCGCTGTCCACGGATGGCGCGGGTGCTGCCAGCTTCGCATTCAACGTACCAGCTGTCTTGCTGGGCTTCGAGCTATCGATCCACGGTATCGACATCGGGACCGACTACCCGACGTCGGCTTATTCTCAGGAGATTGTCTTGTAAGACATTCTTCGGACTAGAGGGGGTGGCCTTCTTTCAGCCTAGCTGGAAGAAGGCCACTTTTTTATGCCCCCAAGAGCCCATTGAGGACCAGTCCCCCCCAAGGAGCTTACGGGCAGCTCAAGGAGACAACCCAAAGCG
>CALBMX010000008.1 GCA_937896235.1 uncultured bacterium | reverse complement strand
TGTGACTCGCTTACGCTTGGGTCTATTCACTCTACAAAGTCTACGCCGATCGCGAAGCTCAGATAAGTGAGCAGATGCCTATTCGCATAGTCCTCTCCCCATCGCTCCCCCAACTTTGCCGACGCGCCCCCGAAATTGAACGGCTTTTTTTTGGGGGGGGAAGGCCTCGCATCACTTCCACCTTCGAGATTGCCTACTTCCGCTTCACGGGATCGAAAAGGATTTCACTCACCGTTAGAACGGGCCTCGCACCCGCTTCGATTTCCAGATCGTGTCTGCGCGCAAGAGCCTCGAGTTCCGCCACGAGCTCTGGTAGCTTTTCAGCTGCGCTCCATTGCTCGGAGACATCGTTTTCAACGTGGTAAAGCTCGCCGGATGCAAGCAGTAGCTTCCACGGCCCGCGTCGAATCCCCGCCAACTCGCCATGGGATGTGTAATAAAGAAAATCGCTTGTGGGCGAGGTCGCCCCCTCTTCACCCAACAAGAGTGACAAGATGTTGTGTCCATCCACGGGCCGCTCGATGGGAAGTGTGGCGCCAGCGAGCGCTGCGAATGTGGGGAGTAGATCCATCGCCGTCACGACCTCTGTGTTCACCTGGCCAGCAGGAATGCCGGCCGGCCAGTTCGCAATAAAGGGCACGCGCTGTCCACCCTCCCAGTTCGTCCCCTTGCCGCCGCGCAAGGGCCCAGCAGATCCGCCATTCTCTTTGTGGGGAAGCCAGGGCCCGTTATCGCTTGTAAAGACGATCAACGTATTTTCTAAAATGCCGTTTCGCTCTAGCGCGGCAACCAGCATTCCAACGCTCCAATCAATCTCCTCAATCACATCACCGTAAAGGCCGCGCTTGCTCGAGCCTTCAAATGCGTCAGAGGCCGCAAGTGGGATGTGAGGCATCGAGTGCGGCAAGTAAACGAAGAACGGCTGCTCGTGATGCTCGTCGATAAAGCGGGCGGCCTCCTCGGTATAGCGCCGTGTGAGTTCGCGTTGATCGGGCTCCCACTCGACGACTTCGTTGTTGCGCATCAAGGGCAGCCGAAACTTGTAGCTGTTTGATGTGGGCCGATTGTATTGCGCCATGTCGTTCGAATAGGGGACTCCGAAGTAAGTGTCGAATCCCTGATCTAACGGCAGCAACCCCGGCCTATGGCCCAGGTGCCATTTGCCAAAGCAACCCGTCGCATACCCCGCCTCACCAAGAGCGTCCGCGATCGTCACCTCGTCCGTGTGCAGTCCGTAATCGTATTCGGGGAAAATTACGTGGTCCTGCATCCCGAGGCGTTTCGGATAGCAGCCTGTCAAAAGCGCGGCGCGAGACGGCGAACAAACCGGCGAGCCAACATAAAACTGAGTCAGCTTCGTCCCCCCCGCCGCAAGCCGATCGATGTGCGGTGTCCGAATTGTCGGATGCCCCTGGGTGGAAAGGTCGCCATATCCTTGATCGTCCGTGAAGACAACAATGATGTTGGGTCTGGGTGCTTCGACTGAAAGCGCTGAGTCCTGCGGCGAAGTCGCAGTGAACGCGGGCAGGGCAACAAGCAGCGAGAGAAAGAGGGGATGGATCGAAGTCATAACCGCGAGTCTACCCAGCACGCCCAACTTCACGGCATGGGATTACACTTCCAGCGCCCCACCAGGGCAGGAGTCGCCTCGATCGAGTTGGCTGTGCCTATGAGGTCTAGTTTCCCGTTCCCTTGGGCAACTCGAACATGTCCTTCCCGACCGAAGTTGCTGTCGACCGAGCAGGCCCTGAGCCTGTAATCCATCGCAAAGTCAGGGTGCCTGCGCGGGGCTCTCCGCAGGCCAAGCATGGAAGGGACCCCAAGGTCGCGACCTCACTCTTTGAGAGCATCCCTGAGAGCTGTGGCTATCGTGCCATTGCTCTTGGGAGAGTAGTGAAGCCCACTTTGCCATGCCTTCTTGTCGTCGACCATTCCAGCGGCCAAGCAGGCGGCGGTGAGGTCTATCACCTCGGTCCCCGATAGGCGTAACTCATCCACTAAGCCCGCCCAGTAGCCTCGCCCTTCGCTCTGGGCGAATGCGAGCGCGTCCCGGCCCGGTAGAATCAGCAGTCGAAAGCGCGCGCCATCTCGCTCGACGTCCTCTCGAAAAGCGGTCACGAGATTAGAGAGTAGGACGTGAATCTCACTCGTCTCGTCCTCGAGCCATGCTACTGGATCGCGCGCTCCACTCTCGGCATAGGTTAGCCATGCCCGTCCCACGCCCGACTTGTGGAGCCACGAATCCCCCCAGGGGGCGTAGGCTTCCGGCGCTCGTTGCACCCAAAGGTCATTGCCATTCAAGGCCTCCAAGAACTCGCTTTGGGAGCTGAGTAAACGGTGTACGTCATGGAGAGTCTCTGCTGGATTCGCAATCAATTCCAGTTGGCCCTCGCGAAGCTCAAAGCGCGGCTTGAACAGGACGGGGCCCGACCAGTGCCCGAGCACAGGTCGATACATTGAGCCAAGCCGAACAGATGCCTCGGGGAGCAATCCGAGCCAAACCTCGTCCGCATTTACTTCTCGGCCATCCCGCTTGTAGCGGAGCCAAGCTTGGTCCAAGCCATAAGCATTTACGCCGAAGTTAAGAATCTCCACAGCCTCTTCACTCTCGTCTAAAAGGAATGGCCAGGTTTGTGCATCTTCGACTTCGTCCCCAAGTGTAAAAGAGCAGCCAAGCGCAAGGATGCGGCGTACCCCCTGAGTTCTATCCTTCGCAATCGAAGCAGGTCCCCTGCGGGCCCCCCACTCGTCGAACTCCATTCCATCGTTGCTTGTGGACCTCGGGGAGCACCAGCCAAGCTCGGCGTCAAATAGGAAGCTGTCTTCGTCTTCTTCTCCGGTGTCTAATAAGTTCTCAAGTCGAGCAAATGCCCGCTCTTGGTTCTCATAAAAAATAGGTGGGTCAAAGGGAGCTACCCTGCGCCCCATGAGCATTCCGTCGCTTAGGAAGCCATGCAGCAGGATCTGATCAGCGATCGCACTAAAGAAGATGAGAAGGCCAAGAATAAGGCAGAGTTTGCGCCTCTTTCTCATGCGATTGAGGCCTGCCCGGAGGTTTTGAAAGGGGTCACGCCCCGACCCTACCACGCAATCGCGAGAATGGACAATGCCGAGCGCGCGTAATCAGGTGACTGGTTTTGACCTCTCCGAGGGCGAGGGTTTCGGTCGGGAGATCACTCACCCCATTGACTCCAAGGTGCAAGTTCAACTGAAACGAGGAAGGCTCAAACACGATCGGCGGAGAAAAGCGTCATGACCAGCAACAGTCAACGCAACACTCGCCGTTTCCGCGAGATATAACCGAATGTTGTGGATGGTGATCTGAGCGAAGACGCGGCGTACCCTT
>CALBMX010000007.1 GCA_937896235.1 uncultured bacterium | reverse complement strand
AAGAAGCTGTGAGTCCGACGAGTGCGATAAGGGGTAGATATTTCTTCATGGGGTGGATTGCTAATGCCCAGGCGAGAAGTCAAGAGCTGCCTGGAGGCGACTTGGCTCACATTTTTCTCCCTCACGGTTACGGCACAGTAAATGTGGAGTGGATTCGAAGCACACGCCATTCGGATAGGCTATGATGGGCTTTCTATATGACGACTGCCGACTCCTTAACAGGGGCCGTGTCAGCAGGTGGCTTTTGAAAGGGCTACCTCGTCGATCTTCACGAACCGGATCCTTCCCTTCTCTCAACATGAAAAACGTATTCCTTGGCCTCGCATTCGCCGGCCTCGCACTTGTCTCCTGCCAGAACCCTTCTAGCAACAACATGGAATCCGCTGGTTCTCCCGCCTCCGCAGCTGCTTGCCCGATGGGCGACACCTGCGACATGGGCGAAGAAGCCTGCGACATGGACGCAAAGTCCTGCGACATGGGCGAAGAAGCCTGCGACATGGACGCAAAGTCCTGCGACATGGATGCAGCAGGTGCAAAAGACTGTGGCGACTGCGACATGAGCGCAATGCCCGCTGGTACCTGCCCAATGGAAGGCAAGAACTAGATTCAGCCGACCGCAATATAGAGCTGGGCTCTCTCCAAAAATCTTGGAGAGAGCCCAGCTCTTTTGCTGCCTACCCCGTTCTGTTACGGCAGCCAGCGGCGAGCACAGGATGTGGGCCTCAGCGGGTAGGAGGTTGTGGGGCGACGGAAGATCTTGTGTCGAATCGCCGCGACGAGGTCATAGCCGGAATTGCGAATGCGGGTTGGCATCAGCAAAAGGACAACTGCGACCAACCGCCATAAGCCGCCGAGTCTAGAGAGGACTCGAAGGACAGCTGAAGAGCGCGTTAGGTGTCTCCCTTCGGCGGTCAGGACGACAAGGCTGTCCGGAAGCTCTTGGGGAGCCGGGAAGACTTCGCGAGCGAGCTTGCTATCCAACGCGGCGAACTGAAACGAATCACCGGTGCTGTCCTCGGCTAAGACTAGGCGGACGGTGCGATGGCAGAGTCCGCAGGTGCCGTCGTAAAAAAGTACGTCTGGTCGGCCCGCCTTAGGGGGGGGGATCCACCCGGGATCGAACACGAAAAAGTACACCCAAAGCAAACCCACGAGGTGACCGTCTAGGTCTACTAAGAGGAGGATCTGAAGGAGCTGCATGCCAACGATCCCCAACCAAATCCAAGGACGGGCTCTGGAGAAAACAGCAAGGGGGGCGAAGAGCAGCTGGAGCCCCAGGACGCTCCAAGTGGCAAGCTCAAGAGGAATGGGCGACCCAGAGAGCAGCCATTCGCGCAAGGCGGTCGGGCGCGCGAGTGGACTCTGGAGAAGGTCGCGAAGAGCGGACCCGTCAATCCAGGAGGGGGTGCCGAATTTGCAGGTGCCCGAATAGCTGGTTCCCAGCGCGAGAAGAGCCCATGCTGCACCAAAAACGCGGGGAGACATTCGCCAGGTCCCTTTTGGATCGACTCTTCCGATTGCCGCGATAGAGCCAAATGGCGCAGAGGGCAAGAGTGCGTGTGCTAGAAGTAGCAAGCTGATGAGGGGGATCTCAACATGGGTTGCGAGTGGATCACTTCCAACAAAATTCGCCCAAAGGATGCACAGGATAGTGGCGGCCGGGCGGTCGAATTTTCCAACGGCGAAGAGCGCACTTAGCATGGCGCCACACAAAAGGGCCGCAGTCACGATTGCCGGTGAGCTGGAATCAAAAAGGTGGACAAGGCCCTCACCAAATGCACGGCGGACTTCTTCACGCGGGCGCGCTCCGGTATTGGAGAGGGCCTCCTTGCTCCCGAAGGAGAGGAGCACGAAGTGAAGCAGGAGGAAAATCCCGAGTGCGAATCGGAAGAAGCTGTATTGCCCGCCGCTCCATTGGTTCTTCATGCTGGCTTCCCTTCTAGGTAAGGTGGAGAGCGGCGGCGCCCCCTCGGAAACCTCGAGTACTTTGAGCAGCAGGTAACCGAGGCGCACTCCCCGTAGGCGAGAGGTTCGAAGCGATTGAGTCCGCGCTCTCTATAGAAAAGCAGGCGGGGCTATTCGGATTCAAACTGACTGGGCAGCACGCCGGGTTTGGTCGTTGGCTCCGGGCGAGGTGGGACGGGAAGAGGGCCGACCTCCATCATCTCAAGGTCGAACGTGATGGTGGAATCCGGTGGAATGATCCCCGGGATCCCGTCCACTCCAAAGGCGAACTCCGGTGGCGCGACCACGATTCGGCGGGCCCCAAGGGTCATGCCAAGAACGCCTTCATCAAGCGCAACAGGTACCGCGCCTGTACCGATCGTAAATTCGATTGGCGCGCCTCCATCATAACTTGAGTCCACCTTGACCCCAGTCTGCAAGCTGGCCCTGTAGTGCACCGAGACGGTTTGCCCACTTACAACAGGCTCCCCCTTGGGCAGCAGTAGATCGGAGATGAACAACCCCGAATCCGTGGTCCAAGGTTCCGGCGGTACGTAAGTCGGCTGCAGTAAGCTGCAACTCGTCGTCGCAAGAAGTGTGAGGAGGAGAAGTGAGCGCACGATGGAAAGGGCTAGCGAATGCCAAGGATTTCAATATCGAAGAGAAGCTTGGAGCTGCGGGGAATCATGGGCGGATTCCCACGCTCACCGTAACCAAGGCCTGGCGGAATGTGCAGTCTGGCTCGAGTCCCAACAGTCATTCCCGTGATGCCGAGGTCCCAGCCGCCAATCACACTTTTTGTTCCAACGGCAAACTCAATCGGCTTGTCCGTTTTGATTGAGGAGTCGAAGAAGCCCTGACGACCAGGGATCCAACCTTGATAGTGAACTTTCACCCGGTCGAACTCTTCCACGACCGGGCCCGTTCCCTTCGTGAAAATCTCGACTAGCATTTGGCCCTGCTTCCCCAGGCTATACGTCTCGACAACCTCATCCGTCCACGCGCCCGGGGGCATGGGCCCAGTCTCAGCAGAATTCGTGGTGACCTCGTCACCATTCTCACCGCTTGTGCAGGAGGTTAGGAGGGGGAGCAAGAGGACGCCCAGGAGTAGAAGCGCTAGTTTTGTGTTTCGCATAGTGAAGAATGGATGCTGGAGTCGAGTGCAAAGAGTAGCGGATTGCCGCGCAAGACGGAAACAGCATCATTGATTCGGACCGCCCGCCGGAGAAGTGAATACGAAAATGCGCCGTCCACTCCCCCCCGGAAATGAACGGCGCTGGGCAGGGCCCAAAGGTGCCTCTACCTGAGAGTGACGCCAGTGGTGTAGCCGCTGTCAATGACCAGGGGGTTGGCTCCATCGAAGCTGATGTTGATGTTCTCACCATCGATCTGGAGACGGGCCATACCTTCGTAGTCTTCGGACTCTTGGCCGGCGGACAGGAACTCAAGTTCTGCTTCTTGACGGCTACGGACTTCGGAGAGGCGGCCAGTCATGTTGTCTAGGCTCTTGATCTCGAAGTTTGAGTAGCTGTCGAGAACGGCTTGCCGCTCACCCATCATTTCGATCAAGCGCTCGTTGCGGGCGATGGCGTCGACTTGACGCTCTAGCTGCCACAGCTGAGCTTGGAACTGGCTGTGCTCACTTTCGAGCTTGACCAGTAGGTCTTCCATGCGCTGTTCTTGCTGTTGCAAGTAGACAAGGTCGTGAATGGCATCGGCGGCACGGGTTGCGTAGGCTTCCTTCGTTTGGTTGATCCGATTTACGCGCGCCCTGGTTTGCTCCGAAGTCATCAGACTTCCGTTGAAGCGGATTGCGGCGACGTTACGGATTTCAGATCCGCTCGAGGTCAGTACGGCGCCGTTCATCTCTTGAACCAAGGGCAAAAGGGCGTCTAGATCAACTTGACTCAGCTCAATGACGCGGCGTGATACGGCCTCTTCACGGGTCAGTTGGCCGATTTGCGTCCGAAGCTCGGCTAGGTCGCCACGAAGCTCAGAGATGCGCTCTGGGTACTCCTTCTCAAGCGTGCGAAGCTGAGCGCGAAGAATGCGGGGGTCCTCGATGTTCTCATCGATGGTCTCCATGATGCTCGAGTGGATCTGATCCACGACCATGTGGCTGCGTTGGGGACCGGCGATCATTGCTGCGCCGACGGCGACGGTGCCACCGACGGCGAGGGTGATGAAGCCGAAGCGAAGGGTAGTGCGGATGATGCTAGTCATTGGAGTGTTCCTGTTGTTTTGGGCTGAGTTGGTTACCGGGGCTGTTCCCTCGGACGTACTCTTGATGGGGAACTGCACGCCCCGATTTCACGGACGCCCTAGAAATGCCCTGATTTCCTTCAAAAAGCTTAGGCGCGGCGATTCTTGGCAAGTCAACTGCAAGGAACGGCTAAAGTGGCGTAGGAGGCTCTCGTAATGGAAGGCCAACACTTCCCACCTCTACAGCACCTATAAGGATGGGTGCGTGGTTTGCCCTCCACGAATTTGATTGAATCTAATGTTGAACGATGTGAGTACAGGTTTCGTGGACCGCCTCCGAGCGCGTGATCCCAAGGCCTGGTTTGAATTATGGGAGACCTTTGGCCCGATCCTCCGGGCTCAACTGCGCAAGTGGGGCAAGGGGCGAATCGGTGCGGAGACCGTGCAGGACCTCTCACAGGAGACTCTTGCCGCACTCTCGCAAGCGATCGATACACACGATCCAAGTCGGGGCGCGAGATTTTCAACTTGGCTTCTCGCCATCGCTAGGTACACCCTCGGGGATGAAATCGACCGCAGGATGGCCTTGAAGCGTGGCTCGGGTGTGAGGCCTTCTGTCCTGGACGAGTCCTTCCAGGGAGCGGACCCTGGATCGCGTCCCGACGACAGCTACGAGCTGGCCGTATTCGACGCGAAAGTGGATGCCTCCCTGCGCCAGGTGGAGCGAGAGGCCGACTTCGTCGAATTCGCAGTCTATAGGATGCGTGTTCTTGAGGGGAAGAGTGGCAAAGAGGTCGCTCAGTACCTAGCGATGAGTGAACCGACGGTTAGCCGTCGCCTTGTAAGCATTCGCGACTCGTTGCGGACAACGATCGCCGAGACCGTTGCGAGATATAGCTTCACAAAAGAGGAAGAAGCTGAGGCAATGCGAAATGGTGTCGACGGGAATCCCAACAAAGTATCGGACGCCCTCTTCGATGAGGCCATTGCCGAGGTTTACCACCGGTTAGAAGACCGGCGAGAAGCAGAGGCTGCGGAAGGCTAGCAAGTCTGTCCCTCACCCTCTTGGAGTTTGCTATGTCTGGAATCCCAATCCTTGCCACTTTGATTTTTGCCATCTTCGGCACGCTGCTAGCGGTCATGGTCACCTTAGGTGTCCTCTGGTCGATGGGGCGCTCTTCGCGCAGAGGCAAGGGGTACTTGATGGAAGACAAGCTCACTCAAACCGTCCGTCTCCACACGGACCTAGCGCGCTAATCCCATGGGCCTCGGAATTTTATCGGTCATCCTTGTCATCATTGGCGCTCTTGCGATTCCCTTCCTCGTTGGGATCGTTTTTTACCATGGTGCCCGCTTGGTGTTCTTTGTCGTCGCCCGCGTCTTCCGCCTCGTCGGCTCGACTTTGCTGGACGCCTTCCGCTTGGTCGGTAGTGCTGCGAGTTTCGCGCTAAATATACCGCTCGTCCTTCTCAGTCTCCTTTTTCTCAAGACGGACAAGGCGATGAGCCATGGGGCGGACATGGGGCAAGAGGTCATGAGTGCTGCCAAGGCGATCGGGCGACTTGTGGTTAGGAACCCCCTTCGTTTCCTTGGAATCATCGGAAATCCAAAGGTCGAGGAGAGTTCGAATGGAATGCCCACGACTCCCCCGGAAGATCTGGAGTTCGAGCTCGCAGCTTCCAAAAAGGACAGCGCGCCCGACAAGTTTGATGGATTCAAAGTCATAGGTACGCTACCGCGAGGAGGGTCGGGCGCGCGCCTGTTTGTCGCCAAGCCAACGGGGAGCAAAGCCGAGACGCTGGCGCGATTTGCCAAGAGGCCCGTTGATAAAGTGGTGATCAAGTCCTTCTCTTTGGAGGACGGCTCCACCATGCCGCAGATCGTTCGCGAGAGCCGTGCGCTCGAGGCAGCACGTGACCTCGGCTTGGTGTTTGAGCACGAGCTGACAGGGACTCGCTTCCACTATGTAATGCCCTACGTCCCCGGGGATGACCTGGCCCACGTCACGCGCGATCTGCACGAGGCAGCTGGCCCTGGTGGGCTAGACGCCAAAGGCTTGCGCGCAGCCCTCAGCTACTTTGCTGAGCTCTTGGTTACCATCGAGCGCTTCCACTCGAAGGGACTTTGGCACAAGGATATCAAGCCGAGCAACGTCATCGTCTCCAAGGGGCGCGTCCACCTGGTTGATCTCGGACTCGTCACGCCCCTTCGCTCGGCAATGACGTTGACTACCCATGGAACCGAGTACTTCCGCGACCCTGAGATGGTTCGCTTAGCAATGCAAGGTGTGAAGGTTCACGAAGTTGATGGGGTGAAGTTCGACCTCTATAGCGCGGGCGCACTTCTGTATTCCATGCTGGAAAATTCTTTCCCAGCCCACGGAAGCCTCTCTCGATTCTCTCGCCGAGTTCCGGAGTGTTTGCAGTGGATCGTACGTCGCTCTATGACGGACCTTCCAAAGCGCTACAACTCGGCAGTGGACATGCTCGCCGACTTGCAGGTCGTCCTCAACTCTTCCAATCCGGTCACGCTTCGGCCCGGCGATCTTCCCTCTATGCGGGGTGAGACGATGAGCTTTACTGGATGGGACGCGGGCTCGCCCGGAGCGCCTTTTCGCGCGCATGGATTCGAAGACCACCATGGCGATCGCATCCGCGAAGTCACCGATCGACTGGAGGGTGCAAGCCAACGTGTGCGAAGCCGAATGGAGAATCTCAGTGGTCGCGCCCTCGGTAAGGTCACGCGCATGGAAGCCAAGATGCGTCATAAGGCAGAGCGGATGGAGAGACGGGCGAACCGCCCCGCTAAGAGCCTCGGGGGTATCGCGGTAACCTTCCTGCTTGTTCTCATTGGCGCGGGTGTGGTGAGCGCTCTCTTCATGGGAGTGAGCATCAGCGATATTCGCAACGAGAGTCGGGCCTACACCTACCGCCAGCCCGACCCCATGAGCTCTAGCGCCGGTGTGGCAGCGCCCGTCGCCCCCGTTTTCAGGTACGAGGTGCTCAACGAGTTCCAAGAGCTCGTGACCGTTTCCGCGTCGTTCCCGCTGCCTGTTCCTATCGATCTCGACAACCTACCGCTCGGTGCGGTGGCCAATTATGGAGGCATCACGACACCAGGGAAAATGCCTCAGGTCGAGATGCCAACGGGTGACATCAACATTCAGACCACACAAATTCTCGCTCCGCTAGAGGCACTCATGGGAGCTGATCGAGTCCTCGTGCTCAGTACCCTGCCTGGATCGTTTCAAAGCGCCGGTGTCGACGCACTCCTCGATGGGATCCAGAATCTAGATCTAACAATCCTTGGTCTTGGCGGTCCGGATGACGACATCGAACTTGTTGCTCGTGCAAAGTTAGTTGTCGGCGTGAGTGGCCCGGAGGATCCCATGGCGGTGGTGCGCCTCGAAGAGTTCTTGGTAGAGATTGAGGCGCAAGATGACATCGACGCCATTCTCTGGCTTGGACGAGGTGACGGAGACGAATCCGTGATCGGTCAACTTGTTGCACTTCCCACACTCAAGCGGGCTCAAAGCGAAGGGGGCTCCGCCTTTCGGACCACTACGTTCAGCGATTAGCTGGGGACGAATTTGACTAAGCGCTCGTGACGGAGGAAAGTCCTCCTTCACGAGCGCTTCCTTAGGCCAAGGTTCCGATACACGGTCTCTTTTACCGGCTACGGGTGGTCGAGTTTCGTGTACGGATTCGAGCTGCCCCGCCTCGGCTTTCCGAATACTTATCGCCTAAGTCGCGAAGCCTGTTAGCGGATCACTAGGGAAGCAGGGCCTTGGGGAGTGCGGCGACCCTTGCACCGTTTTTATCTACTAGCAGGATGCCAACGAGGTCTCCGTTTTCTCGTGAGGTCACCGCCGCACCATGCCAACTTGCCTCAATGGTCAGGCCAGCGTCGATTACCCAGGGCAAGGCTCCTCGAGAGAGGTGGCTGGCGGCTAGGGCCATGGGGGCGAGGCTCGGGTCTCCCGTAGCGAGGCAGTCCTCGGGTGCCGTGGGGCTGCGCAGCCGCGCTTTGGGCCATGGAGCAGGCGTTGATGCCGGTGGTGAATCCACGGCGTACATCGCGACCTCTAGTCCCTCCGGTGCTTTTGACGATAAGTCAAAGGTCACCCCTGAAACCTCGAGGGTGACACCGTCGTCTGAGTCTTCTGGGGAAAAGAGCATGTCGGCTGGCCCGAGTAGGCCAGCGCCAAGCCAAAGAACCCAGCTGCTGCGAGTCTTGTCTCGGCTGAAGATCCCCTCTTCCCAGGAGAGCTTCGCGCGGGTTGGTAGCAGGGCAGCGTCGCTTGCTTGGGCGGCATTGCCAACAGCTAACGCGGGTCGCCACTCGAGCCACTCTTCCTCGGCCCGGTCGTGAAGGGGGAAGTGGGTACCACTTGCTGCCAGTGCGCCTCCTTGGTCCGGTGTTGCAAACCCGATTCCGCCGGTGATGAGGGATTGGAGAGAATCGATTTCCATATGCATGCCACCGATCCCGACGTCCATGGAGAGACCTCCGACCTCAAAAAAGCGCGAGTTCTCAAGGACGAGGGAGGCGTACTGAGGTTCGATGGCAATACGCACTTCGACTACGCGCGCGTCGCTGGAGAGCTCTGCGGATAAGACTTGGCCGACTGGCGTCCGCCGCCAAGTTACGGGCGCGCCTCGGCGAGCACCTCCACGTTCGGCGGCCTCTAAAACGAGCTCGAGGGAGCCAGGCGCTACGTCCACTGGCGGTTCGGCGAGGCCTTCGAATGTTTGCCGCGAGGCGCCGTCTTCAGGGCCTGGCGTGACGTTCAGGTAGTGCGCACCGAGAACCGTATCTAATCCGGTGATCCCACCGAATTCGATTTGGGGACGAACAATCCAAAAGCGGCTGCCGGTGCGGGCGAGCGCGCGGCTGGACTCGATCAGCTGGACGCCGACACTAACTCCTTGAAGAGAAGGTGTCAGCGCGACGGTTTCGACCTCGCCGACTGAGATTCCGTGATAGCGTAAGCTGTCGCCAGCCTTGATTCCATGGCCGTCAGCGAAGTGAATCGTGATCTCAAGGCCGCGCTGATCCCAAGCGCGAACCAAGTACCAAGCCGAAAATAGGATGGCCAAGATGGGGACTAGGGAGGCGATCGAAGCAACGGAGTACGAGCGCTTACTCGTAGGCAAGATACGCGCTTCCGGCACTTGCTCGGTTGATGTTTCCAAAGGCACAGGCGTAGGCATAGTCATTCGTTCTCCCAAAGGGCATGGGGGTCGAAAAAGGCGCTGGCGAGAAGGCTAAGTCCAACGCAAGCAGTGAAAGCAAATAGGCCAGGACCGGGTTCGACAGTGACGAGGTCGCCCAGCTTGAGCATGGCGACCAGAACCGCAGCAAGGAGGACGTCCAGCATGCCCCAGCGGCCCACGAGCTCCACGGCCCGCCAGGTTCGGGCGAGGTGCTCACGCCTCATCCATCCGCTACTTGTGCTAACCAGCAAGAGCCCGGTTAGCTTGGCGAGCGGAAAGACCACCGAGCAGAGGAGCACGGTGAGGCCAACAAAGACCTCCCCGTTGACGAGCAGATCCATGCTGCTCTCTAGAATGCTGCCCGCATGGTGATGGCCCAGCCGATCGATGCTTAGAAAAGGGAGCATGATCGCAAGTGGGTAGACAATCAGTGCTGCTAGGGCCGTTGCCGCGGTCCACGAGTTACCGCCGCGCAACTTGTTGTGCGGGCTCCTCGCTACGACACTTTTGCAGCGCGGGCAAAAGGCGCGGTGGTCTTTGGGGATCTTTGCGACTCGCTGCACAAGTCCGCAAGTTCCGCATGCGCGAAGATCTTTGGCGACAACATCCATGGTCAGAGTCTACGCCACCGACATCCTGTATTCCCGACTTATTCGAGGGGCGTTGGCTCAGCTAGACAGTACGGCCGAGATGCAGGCTACGTTGACGATATCGTCCACTGTGCAGCCGCGTGAGAGGTCCATCCAAGGTCGGGAGAGTCCTTGGATAAGTGGTCCGAGTGCATTGGCCCCAGCCAGTCGCTGGGTCAACTTGTAGGCGATGTTTCCGGAGTCGAGGTCTGGGAAGATCAGTACGTTTGCGCGGCCGGCTAGAGCCGAACCCGGTGCCTTCTTGTCTGCGATCTGGGGGACAATCGCGGCGTCGACTTGGAGCTCGCCATCGCAGCAAAGCCCTGGTGAACGCAGTTTCAAAAGCTCGGTTGCCTCGCGCACTTTATCTACCTTGGGATGCTTGGCGGAGCCGCGGGTGGAGAAGGAGAGTAGGGCGACACGCGGGGTGAGCCCCACGAGCTTGCGGTGACTCTCGGCGGTCGAGACCGCAATGTCCACGAGCTGCTCTCGTGTCGGGTCGGGCACCACGCCGCAGTCCCCGTAGGTCAAGACCTCGCCATCAGGCATGATCATTAGGAAACAAGAGGAGACCGTAGCCAGACCTTGCGCGGTCCCCAAAATCCATAGACCTGCCCGGATCACTTCAGCTGTGGCCGCTTCCGATCCTGCAACTCCGCCGTCGCAGTCGCCGGATGCGATCAGGGATGCTCCAAAATAAAGCGGGCTCTCAATTTTTTGGAGTGCCTCGGCCATGGTCATTCCGCGAGACTTGCGGCGCTGAAACAAAGCCTCGGCAAACCCTTCCTTGCGCTTGTCACGGCTGGGCCGAACGACTTCAACCCCAGCTGGTTGCTCGCCGATACCGGGTGCGTCGATGAGGACAGGGCGACAAAGACCTTCAGATACGAGCCGAGCCGCGGCTTGGCGGACGCGCACATCTTGCGATTCAGGTAAGACGATGCGGCGATTCAGACGCCTGGCTTTTTCGTGCAGTTCGAGAAGGACATCCATGATGAGGCTAGGCGGGCTCGGGCGTTGCGTCGATGACGTCCTGGGGAACGTCCATCTCCATACGCAAAACGGCTAGACCATGGGTCTTGCCTTGGGCGTCGGTTTTGAGCGAAGCCGATCCTCCGCCGCCGAGGCTGTTGTGCAGGATGAAGTTGAGCACGCGCATGTTATCCGCGGCGTAGCGGGTCACCGGGCCTGTGTTGATCGCTGCCATATGAGCCTTGACCACTTCTTCCGTGAGCTCAGCTTTGAGGAACGCGTAGGCAGCATCGGAGCGGGCCATAATGCCTGCGTTTGAGCCTTCGCCCTTGTCGCCCGAGCGGGCCATCGCGATGCGGTTGAGTTGTATTTTAGTCATGACGAGAGCTCCCTAGGATTCGAAGACTTCGACGTTTGTCGAGACGTACTTATGGTGAAGCAGGGCGGGCCAGAAACCGATGACTTCCGTCGCTTTTGGGCGGCCGCCCGCGAAACCAGTGACACCGGGAGGGCCGCTCGTCACAAGGGGGACAAGCTCTGGGCCGAAACGGTCGACTTTCTTGCGATCGGGACCGCGCACGCCCATGCGCAAAACAACTTCGACAGGGTCGTAGTTCGTTCCGCCTGCGATTCCCTCGTGGCAGACCCCTGAGCCGACAAACTCCTCGAAGCGCTCTTCTGCTGAGTAGTCGGCTCCGTCGAACGCCAAGCGATCCCAAACAATCTGTGCGCAGAGTTTGGCTTTGTCGAGGGCATCGGGCCCGCAGATGGTCAGCTGACCGGATGCCTTCCATCCCTCGTGGTATGAAATCGAAACCTTCAAGGTCTCCGGAGGTGGGCTTCCAACGGCGCCCGAGACGCGGACGCGGTCCTTGCCATCTTGCTCGATCTTCACACTGGTGAAATCGGCGCAGCAATCAGGGCCTAGGTAGTTTTCCGGATCACCCATCTCGTAGCAAAGTTGGTGCGTGATGGTCGATACGTCGATGAGTCCACCGGTGTTCTCGTGCTTCGTAATCGTGAAGCTACCATCGGGTTTGGCCTCGACAATTGGGTAGCCGATCATGGCCATGTCGGGAATGCGCCGCCAATCGGTGTAGTTGCCGCCGGTGCACTGCGCGCCGCACTCGACCATGTGTCCGGCGATTGTTCCCGCTGCCAAGAGGTCAAAGTCGTCTTTTTTCCACCCGAACTCGTGGATCATGGGGCCGAGCACAAGGCCGGGATCGGTGCCTCGGCCAGTGAGTACGATCTGTGCGCCAGCGTCGAGCGCCTCGGCGATGGGAAAGGCACCCAAATAGATGTTAGCGGAGCTGACGGTGTCGCGTACATCGGTGAGGGGGGCACCCGTGTCCATGTTCGCAAATGCCTCGCCCTTTGCCATCAAGTTGTCGAGGTCATCCAAGATGTCGTCGCCTTCAACTATCGCGATCTTCAAACCCTTGATGCCGTGCTTGGCCGCGACTTCGAGCAGCGCATCTTTGCAGGCGTGCGGGTTGACTCCGCCCGCGTTGGCTATGACCTTGATGTCTTTCTCCATGAGCTGGGGCAAGACCCGATCGATCAACTTCACAAAGTCGGTTGCGTACCCCATCTTGGGGTCACGCGAACGCAACTTTTGCATGATGCTGAGGGTGACCTCGGCGAGATAGTCAAGCGTGAGGTAATCCAGAGGACCCTCGTTCACGAGTCGAATCGGACCGAGAATGGAGTCGCCCCAAAAGCCTTGGCCGTTGGCGATTAGGACCTTTTCCTTGGTGCCCATAGATCTAATAGAGGAAGAGAGAGATGAGTGCGCGGGGGGAGTTCGGCCATCAAATGGCTGACTCTGGCGCGCCATTCTAGTCGCTGGCAGACAAGATTGCCCCTCCCGCGTGGGAAACCAAAGGGGAGGGGCAAGGGGAAATCGGATCCGGGGCGATTTGCTGGCGGTTTTGGACCCTTCTTCGGAAAAGGGGGCGGTGAAGTGGTTGGTCGGAGGCTCTCTCAAGGGTTGGTGGCTCCAGCCTGCTCTACAGAAAAACGCTTGGGGTGTCCCGCAAGTGGGTGGCTTGGGTATGGTCTCTGCATGACACTTCCTTTCGTACTGGTCACTGGATTTGGCCCCTTTGGAGAGGTCCGTGAGAATCCGAGCGGCCTAATTGCAGAGGCCCTGGGGGGCTTGCAGCTCCCAGATGTGCGGGTTGCAGTAAGAACTCTTCCGGTCACGTTTGCCGATGCCCCGACGGCCTTGCGGGATTTCGTAAATTCGATGGAGTCGGATCAGCCATGTGCTCTGCTCTCTCTTGGCGTTCACCCAAAGGCGGGATTTAGGCTCGAGCGCTTGGCTAAAGCTAGACCGACCTCCGCAAAGGCTGACACCATGGGGGCTGCGAGCCCTGTCTGTAATCCCACAGGCATCGAACTGCGACCTCGCGAGGCGAGCTTTGATCTAGAGGCTTTCCAAAAGATGCTGCCCGATTGCGGAGTCCAGCTCTCCAGTGATGCTGGTGGGTATGTCTGCGATTGGGTCTATCAACACCTTTTGGCTCACGGGGAAAGACTCGCTGTACCGGCTCTCTTCCTTCACGTCCCGCCCGTCGAATTTACGCCGATCGCGGAGCAAATCGCCTTTGTTCAAGAGGTCGTGCGAGCGCTTGTCTCCGAGTCGGGCGCAAACGGCACGCCTCCCTTTTTACCGAGTTGACCTATGGCAAAAGAAATCGAGTGGTACTACCACCGCAAAAGCTGAACCAGCTGCAAACGTTCCGATGAGTTCATCGGGAACAACGACCTTACCGTCAAGGAAACCATCAATGCTAGCAAGCAGCGCATTGGTCCCGGGGACTTGGATTCTCTTCTTAGTGGGGTGGCTCTGCTTGTGGGGGCCCGCGGAAAGAAAATCGTCGCTTTGAATCCATCGGATGGTTCTAACCGGGCCGAACTTGAGAAGCTCGTCATTGGGCCGAGCGGCAATTTACGGGCCCCTTCGGCGCGAATCGGGTCGACGTTCTTGGTCGGCTTCAACGACGAAATGTGGACGGAGAACTCTTAGGAGGCGCCCCTACGAAAAGGGTCGTGGGGCCGGATAAACCGGCCCCACGACCCTTTGAACTTAGCTCGCTAGGAGCCAGAGGGTTCAGCCCCGATTAGTAGCTAGCTTCCATGCTGATCTCAGCAGAGCCACCGAGGACGACCTCTCCGTCAACCTCGCCCGCCATGCCGTCAGCGTCTACGGACACATTGACTGCAAGCGAGACTTCAATCTCCGAAGTCATGCTGAATGAGGCCATATGGCCAGCCTTCACGTCCCAAATCAAGATGCCTTCCCCTTCGAGGGAGACCGCTAGGGCGAAGGTATTGAAGTCCGGAATGGCGTCGGTGGGGATGTCCTCACCGCTTGCCTCAATACCCGCACGGATCGCGTCGGCGACCATGTCCGCGAAGTCTTCTTTGCCGGAGATGTCCATGGAGATTTTGATTTCAGCTAGGTGAGACTCCTCGCCACTTCGCATCCCTTTGAACTTAGCGGTGACCTCGCCGGTCATCAACTTCGTGACCTGCGCCAAGGCCTCTTCGTTGCCCATGGCGCCATCGAAACTCGAGAAGTCGGCTTTATCGCGACCTTCGATGTCGTAGGCGAGGTCGCCACCTGGGATCAGGAGTGATGCGAGCTGGATCGGATCGACCTTCCACTCATCATCGACGGCGACGCCACCCTCAGGAAGCATGAATGCCAAGTCGAGACGGGGCATCAGGCCCTTCAGCAAGGCTTCATCGGCTTCTTCGTCGTCGACGTAGGTGCGCGCGTACTCGTCCTCTTCTTCGTTCCAACTAAATCGAACGGCAGCACCTTCTAGGGCGCTGTCAATCGAAAAGGAGTCGGACTGCGACTCGCCTTGTGCGTTGATAGATCCCTCACCGCCGATGTTACATGCCCCAAAGGAGCGCTCAAACGATGTCGGTACACCGTCTTCGACCTTGCGGTACGTGTCCGTGAAGACGCTCTCAATCTCGACGTTTACACTTGCGTCAACAGAGCCGAGCATGCCGGACATGTCATTGCCCATAAAACTGACGGAGAGCTCGTCGAGGAAGAACTCGGCGGAGTTCTCAAACGTCATCTCAATGTCGGCATCCGGAGACGGGGCGAAAGTGATTTCGGCCTCCGGCATAGCGAGCGCTAAGAGGGCCGGTACAGCCAGGAGAGGCAGGAAACGAAGAGTTTTCATGATGTGTTCTAAGGTGCAGGGTCTGAGGGGGATTGTAGGGACACGAGGATCTGTGGTAATGCTCGATTACCATGCCCTCAAGGACTGTACGGTCCGTCTAGGGAAAGATTCTAGAAAGAGGAGTGCCGATTGTCCGGTATGGCTTTCGGTTCCAATTCTCTCTAGGCAGCCATTATAGATATTGGCGAAACTTACAGGGTCGGTCGTTTCGGTTGCTTACTCCGTCGCCGCGGAAAAGTCGAGATCCAGGGTCCCCGACATGGTGATGGTTTGGTCCATATCCATGTTGCCATTCGGGGTTGCGAGCGCGATGGCCATGTTCATGATCTGCTTTAGATCCCCGGAGAACCCAAACGAGACGAAATGCCCGCCTCGCTGGTCCCACAAGAGGGTGCCTTCTCCTTCAATCGTCATTT
The DNA here is from genome assembly GCA_937896235.1 of uncultured bacterium. GTDB lineage: Bacteria > Planctomycetota > UBA1135 > UBA1135 > CALBMX01. Next base: position 43,992 of record CALBMX010000007.1, on the reverse strand, counting down.
CGACATCAACGGAGTCATATTGGATATCGACGCTCTCTTGCAGCATCTCGCCAGCATGTTTTTGCAGCATAGCGGTGAGGTCGTTCTTTGAGTTTACGGCTAGATCAACTTGGATAGAGGCGTATTTCACACCCTCGACTTCGACACTCCCCATGTACTCACAACGAATAGTCCCCTCAACATCGCCCATCATTTCACTGAAGGAGAGCTCCGCCATGGGGTCACCTCCCTTGCGGCCACCCTCTTCCATGTCGACGGGGATTTGCTTGAGATCGCCGCCGGGGCTCATCAGCTCAAGGATGAAGTCAGGTTTGGCCTCCCAGGTGTCGCCTTTCGACACGGACTTGGGCGGTAGGAGTCCGCTCATGTCGGCTCTCGCAGTGAGATCTTCAAGAAGTGCTTTGTCCTCGTCGGAATCCTCGTCGGCAAAGGACGTGGCATAGGCGCTCTTCTCGCTATCCCAACGAAAGCGAACCGCGACTCCCTCGAGGTCGCTCTCGCTGATCACGCTCGTATCCATCGAGCCGGTCGCCGCGTTGGCTTGGGAGGTGTCGACCGTATTGTCTAGGTTCTTGAAAGTGCGAATGACCTCGGTGGGAGCGGCTCCGTCCATATGAACGAACTGGTCCACGAACTGGAGCGATGTGGCGTTTGACATCTTGATCTCAAGGCCAAACATGCTGGCGTCTTTTTCTTCGCCATTGGTAACGATTCGCATCTCGTCCAACGAAAGCTCGACGGTCGTGTCGAACGTGCTGGTCAGGGTCGTGCCTTCCGCAATGTGAAAGCTGAGCTCCTCTTCGGGAGCTGTGAATGCCCAAAGGACGGGAATGGCGACGGGGATGAGTAGTAGGTTCCTTAGGTTCATATTGTAGGCCTCGTTTGGAGAGGACATTTTTGGGCTGCGCACAGTTGCCTTACGAACTGGGGGGGAGCGAGGCCTGAGGAGTTGGGCCCCGGATTGAGCCCAAGTTGGTGTCTACGGCGTAGACGTGCAGTCTTTGCCGAAAGTTTGTATGCCTTCAATATAAGTGCAGCGCCTCGAATCCAAAACGGATTCGAGGCGCTGCACCAAGATGTCCAGGGGGAATCCCCCTCATCACAGGGAGACTAGGGCTGAATGATCACCTGTAGGCCGTCCGTAGCCGAGAAGCCCGATGGGCCACCAGCGTCTACGACCAGGGACTGGAAGTAGACTGCCAATCCGACGAATGCCGGGTTGTTAGGGACGGGGATATTGATGCTGAACTCCCCATAGAGATTCGTCGTTCCGGGGAAGATCGTGCCGGGAAGCACGAGCTGCGTTACTCCGAGCAGCGGAATGTTCAGCTGTGAGAAACCGAAAGCCATATAGGCAGCAGTCTCTGAAGGGGCGTTCTTGAGGGCGACGGAGAAGTCGTTGTTGCCCAGGAACGGGACCTGTCCATGGCTGTCGATCGTCGGGATCGTCGATCCAGTCGTGCCACTGCCGTAGTTCGTCGGTAGGCCGACGGACGGGCTTTGGCTTTGGGTCTGGATCGCGAGGTCGTCGATGTTCCAACCGCCAAACTCAAGCCCGCCATCCGTGATGAGGCGATATTCAATTTGGACGTTCTGGCCGTCAAAAGCGGAGATGTCAACTTCGTGCTTGGTCCAAGCGGAGTCGACTAGATTGCCGTTGGCGGGGTTGTTCCAGACTTTGTTCCCGTTGACACGAATCTCAGCCTGGTCGTAAATACCCTCTTCTACCGTCAGCCAGCGCTGATAGATAAGCTTGGCTCCATTGGAGCCGGCCAAGTTGATGTTCGGAGAGCGAAGGTAGTTGTTGACGTTTGGCTGATACAGGCCATTGAAACCGGAGAGTCCGAGGTCGTTTGCCCAGATGTTTGCTCCTGAATAAGCACTGCCGGGATCGCCAGCAAGGCCAGCGGGGATTCCCCGTTGCCAGTCGTCTTGGGTCGCAACTTGCGCGTGAACCCAGCCGTTGTCGGAGCCACCGTCGAAGTTCTCAAAGTGGAACACCTGTAAGGCGCCAATCTCGAACTTAGCCAACTTGGCCGGTGCGTCGACCGGGTAGTTCTCCGACTGTCCCAGGTCATTTTGGGCCGTCAAATACCATTCGACTTTATTGGGTGAAGCTTGGCCAGGGATGGTGGCGAACCAGCGATTACCAGACGCTTGGGTCATGTTGGCAGTCTGAGGGAAGCCTCCGTTAACGATGTAGACAAGAGTGGCGTTGGCGATGGAGCTTCCGGTAACGGGAGTGATCTCAGCAGAGATGCCGTAGGGGCCGTTTTCGTCCTGTGTCGTCGCGGGTTCGTCTACGTTGACAATGCTAACGAATGAGAGCTTATGACCAGGGAATCCTTGGTCCTTGAAGCCGCCATCGATGTCCCCGTGGTTCGGAGTGCCATTGCCGATGTCGCCATCGTTGTCGTCAAGTGTCAGCCAGTGTGTCTCGATGATCGTTTTGATCTGGCCATCGTTGTACGCGTTCATCCAAGAGTTGAAGAGGAGGTTCGAAACGAAGTCTCCTGCCGATCCGCCCAGGGTGTTGTTCAAGCGCACGCGCAGCTTCCACATCGCGCCCATGAGCACTTCGCCATCGGCGTGCACTTCGCCGTAGCAGCCAGGGTTGGAATCACCGCAGAAAGCTTTTGTGTTGAGGCCGTTACGAATGTCGCAGCCTACACCACAGAAGTCCTTGCCAATAACTGGGCTATCGGATTGGTACATCCCGAACACGTCTGCATTACCTTCACCGAAGCCATCCGAGCCGTTGCCCGAACCGTACTTGACGTTCAGCCAGTGTCCCATTTCGTGCCAGACGACATTGTCATAGGAAGTCGCTGCACACCCGCCACCTGCTAGGTAGTAGTTGGTGGAGCTACCGTCGAAATATGCGTTACACGTCGAGTTGATGTTGACGTTTGCTTTCGCTACGAAGTCAGACGTCGAATCTGTCGGGTTGATATTACGGGTCCAGTCGCGCATCTGGTTGATGGCATTAAAGACCGTGGACTGTGAAGTGATCTCCGCTGCTGCGGGCTGGTTTAGGGTTACGGAGTTTCCGGTTCCCGAAGCCAAGTTCACGGTCTTGCTGTAGTTCGGGCCGTTGCTATTGACGACGTTGTTGTACGTGCCGTTATAGGAAAAGGACACATTCAGTGGACCCGTTACCCCAGGGAAGTTGAAGTTGCCGCTCGCGTCGGAAAAGACGGTTCCCGCAATGCTAGTGACCTGCATATAGCCGGCCGGAAGCGCGACGGGAGGGTTCGTCGGGCTATCGGGGAGCTCACCTGTGGTGACACGGCTCAGCACTTGGCCGCCGACATCAAAGTAGTGAATCTCGTTATCGCTTCGGATGACGCGGAGAGCACCCTGTGCACCGATTGAGTACATCGTTGCCATCGGCTCATTGCCTTCGGTCAAGTTTCCCACTCGGATTTTCCACGCGAGTGCGCCCGTGCGCAGCTTGGCGGTTTCGTCTTGTGCAATTACAAGCCCCTCGACCAAAATGTCGAGAGCCTCGAGGCCGGTAGCCTCTTGGAAGGCGTCTACGGCGAATCGCTCTGCTACTCCGGCGTTGATCGTCGGAGTTGTGTTGAGCGGCAATGCGCTATCGGGAAGGCCGACGGTGTCGAGGGAGAGCAGCTCTCCGCTCTGATTGAACAAGGCGTTGACGAATCCGCGTTCGACGGCGACGCCATTGACAAACTGTTGGAATTGAATCGAGGTCTTGTCCGTTGAGCCGATCAGGCCGAGTGGCAGAAAGCTGACCTTGTCGAGCTCTAGGTGGGCTGAGGAGATTCCCATCAAGCCGTAAGCTGCGTCGATGTAGAGGCGTCCAAGCACTTCAAAATCAGCATCCGCAATCGGAGTGAAAAGCGCGGAGGTGTGGCCACCGTAGAGAAAGCGACTGTAGCCCGTGTCGCCAGAAAAGACGGACTGCCAGTTGGCGCCGTGATCCGCGCGCCAAGTCGAGAGCGCATCCCGGACTTGGAGGCCATTGGCGAAGCCACTCGGACTCGAAGGGGATTCCGGGGCGGGTGCTTGGGCAAGTAACGGGGTACTCGCAGCCGCAAATAGGGCGGCGCTTAGCAAAAATCGTTGCATGAGGGGATCCTAGGGGGGATGGCTCTTGGATTTAGAGGGGGGGCGAAGCTTTAAATGTTTAGCCCATGTGCTGCTTTGACCCCTCTTTACCCGTTTGCGTTCCCTAAAGTGCCGCATTGCGCCTGTATTGTTCCGGTAAACGGCGTGTGGCGGCGCGGTGGGGGGGGCGCCGGAAGCCCAGATGTCGCCCGGTCTTTTAGCAGAATCACCATAAAACGGCCCTCTAGCCGGTTGCAATGGCAGACTACGGGCCTACGGAACGCCGTACCTCAAGTTCTCAGGCTTGGGGCCGGCCCCAACGAATTTCTCCCTTGCATGCTCCCCACCATGAAATTTCGCATCGAATACTGCACGGCCTGAAACTACCTACCGCAAGCGACCGGTCTGGCCGCTGAACTCACCGAAGCTTTTCCCTCCGCAGAAATTGAGCTCGTCAAGAGCTCTGGAGGCGCGTTCGAGGTCACTTTGGGCGAAAATCTGGTCTACTCCAAGCTCTCGACGGGACGATTCCCCCAATACCAGGAAGTCCCGATGCTCTGCTTGGGATAGCCTTAAGGGCCCTCTCCCCTCCCCGAAGGTTTCTTCGGAGCCTGTTGCGGACCCGCCCTCATGACCCCAAACACTTCTCTTGGCCTGAAATTAGGTACTGGCCCACGCCTTGGCGTCGGTCTCTTCCTGATCTCAGCTGCCGTACTAGCCCTGCAGGTACTCCTGACGCGCGTTCTCTCCGTGCAGATGTGGCACCACCACAGCTACACAGTTGTCACGATGACACTTCTGGGGTTCTCCGTGGCTGGCAGCATCGTGACGGTGAAGCCAAGGCTGCTGGAGGGCGACCCGCGCATTCGCTTGGCCTGGTGCGGAATCCTCTTCAGCATCTCGACCATCATCGGGTACCTAATCCTGGACGCCACGGCTGAACGTGCATCCGACCTGACCGAGAGCGGTCACTTTTTCACCCTAGGCCTCTTCTATAGCTACCTGCTAGTGCCCTATGTGTTCTCGGGCCTAGTGGTTGTGATCGCACTCTCCGTCGCAAAGGACGTTCACAAACTGTACTTTGTGAACTTGGTCGGCAGCGCGCTGGGTGCTTGGATTTTCATTCTGCTCGTGGCCCCCCTTGGAGCGGAGCGCTTGCTCGTGATTTGCGCTGCGACAGGGCCACTTGCGGCCTTTGCGTTTTTACGGGGTGCGAAGTCGAGCGGGGGCAGCTCCTCTGGACTACCCACTCTGCTTGCCGGGCTTTGCCTAGCCGGTTGTGTAGGCCTGTTTGCAGTTGCGCCGACTTGGCTCAAAGTCGGAGTCGCCTCGAACAAGGCTGAGAGCAACCACATCGCCGCGCAATTAGGTGCAGAGCCCTTGGAGACGCGGTGGAGTTCGCTCTGCCGTCTTTCGATGGTGAAGATGCCCTCGGGCATGATCAACATCTATCAAGATGGTGATGCCATCACGGTGATGCACTCCGACGAGAGTTGGAAGTTCGAACCGCCAATCGCGCTGAACACGGTTGGCTACCTGCCGCACCAGATGTCCGGCTCCAATGGCACCGTGGACAAGCGTTCGGAAATGGATGTGCTCGCCATTGGTATTGGCGGTGGCATCGATTTGCGTTATGCGCTCGAAAACGGCGTGAAGAGTGTGCTCGGCATCGAAATTAATGCCGAGACGGTGCAGATCGTCGGCGAGGATTTCAAAGAGCACAACGGAGACATTTACCACCGCCCCGGCGTTGAAGTTCAGGTGGGAGAGGGGCGCAGTACCCTGCGTCGACTGGACCGTAAATTTGACCATATCCAGCTGTCGGGTACAGATACTTACACAGCTGGTAACTCGGGCGCTTATGTGCTCAGCGAGTCGTACCTCTACACCCGCGAGGCACTTGGCGAATACTTTGATCACCTGAATCCTGATGGTGGAACACTAGGCTTCATCCGGCTTGCATATAGCCCGCCGCGGGAGGTCTTGCGGCTTGTAGCGATCGGCCTTGAGGAGCTGCGCGACCGCGGTTTCGAACAGCCCTCCAAGCATGTCGTCGTGATCACTCACGAGCAGCAGCACCCCCAGGATCCCAAGCTTGTTGTCCGCTTTTCGGCATGCGTCTTCTCAATGCAGCCCTTTTCGGATGAGGTGCTGGACTACTACGCGCTCTCGGACGCCAAGTGGCCGGACCACTTTGCTCATTATCTGCCGGGGCGCGTTCGCGAAGACGGCAGAGACAAGCCGTTTCTCGAGCTGGCCAATGCAATCGAGGCGGGCACCGAAGACCAGTTTTACTCCGCCTATCAGAACGGCCAGTGGGATATTCGGCCCGTGGCGGATGACTCCCCCTTCTTCTTCAATTTCCATCACTGGAACGCACTGTTTTCGACGGGGCAAGAGGCGGAGTGGCTAGAGCTTACGGGAGGTCCAATCGGCCTGAAGATCTTGGCTACCCTGCTGATCCAGACCAGCTTGCTCGTAGCGCTCATGGTCGTTTTGCCCCTCCTCTTCTTACGCCGAGAGGGCCTGAAGGCACCCAATGCCGGTAGACATATGATCTACTTCACGGGGCTTGGCGCAGGCTTCATGTTTCTCGAAATCAGCACGATCCAAAGGCTCGTACTCTTCCTCGGTCACCCGACGTATTCGTTGACCGTGACCCTGTGCTCCTTCCTGTTGTTCGCGGGATTCGGTAGCTTGTATTCGGGCCGCTTCGCCGGACGGGAAGCGGCGGCGCTGCGGAAAATCGTACCACTTCTCGGACTTGCGATTTTGGCCCTGGCCGTAATCCTCGAGGTCGCCTTGGACGGAGCGCTCTCACTGCCGCTGCCGGCGCGAGTTGCAATCGTCATGACCTTGTTGGCACCCATGAACTTCTTGATGGGGATGCCGTTCCCCTTGGGATTGGCGCGCTTGAAGAGGCTCGAGCCTCGACTTGTTCCATGGGCACTTGGCGTCAATGGTGGGGCCAGTGTGGTCGCCTCAATCCTTTGCATTGTGATCGCTATGGAGTCGGGATTCCGAGCGGTCTCCCTGATCTCAGCTGCGATCTATATCGGAGGAGTTTGGGTCTTTACGAGCGGACCTCTAGCGCCAGACCAAGACGGTGCGTGAAATCCGGCTGGACTGTGCTACAACGGCCCCATGGACATGTCAAATCTTGAGCACACGGACTCCAGCGGGCGCCTGGCGCGAACCAAAGTTGTAGCAACGATAGGCCCTGCATCTGAAGGTATTATTGGAGAGTTGATCGACGCTGGTCTTCGCACCGCGCGTATCAATTTCAGCCACGGCGAACCCGACGAGCATCGCCGGCGCGTAGACAATATTCGACGCATTGCGGATGAGCGCGGTCTCGGCATCGGGATCCTTGCCGACATCCAGGGCCCGAAGTTGCGCCTCGGAACTTTCCCGGGGGGGAAGCGCGCGCTCCATGTCGGGGAATATCTAATCCTGATTGAAGGCAGTGGCGAGGCGAAGCCGGGTGAGGCGTTCCTCAACATTCCGGGTTTTGCCGCGACCATTGACGTTGGCCATTGCGTTTATCTGGCAGACGGCCAGTGCGAGCTTGTCGTGGAGAGTGTGCAAAGTGGAGTCGCGAAGGCGCGCGTATTGCGTGGCGGATGGATCGGGGATCGCAAAGGCGTTCACCTTCCGGATACGGACCTGGCGATCAGGCTCCCCACGCCCAAAGATGTGGCCGATATCGCCCTCGCTCGGGAGATGGAAGTCGACATGATCGGGGTAAGCTTCGTCGGCTCGGGGGCGGACTTGCGCGCCATCCGCAAAGTGGCCCCGCAGCCGCTTTTGGTTGCCAAGATCGAGCGCTCGGCCGCCTTGATCAACCTCGAGGGAATCTTGGAGGAGACCGATGGAATCATGGTTGCGCGTGGAGACCTCGGTGTTGAGACACCTCTCGAAAAGCTGCCTTTGATCCAAAAAGACCTTATCGAAATGGCCCTAAAGGCCGGAAAATTCACGATTACAGCCACGGAGATGCTGGAATCCATGGTTGTTGCGGCTCGCCCCACTCGCGCGGAGGTTGCAGACGTAGCCAATGCCGTTCTCGATGGTACGGACGCCGTTATGCTCTCCGCGGAGACGGCCGTGGGAGCCCACCCCATCCTCGCGGTGAAGGCCATGCAAGAGATCGCATTGGCGATGGAGTCCAGTGAGCGCTATGCCAAAGCTACTCGGGTCGCTTTTCATGAGGCCGAACCCAGCTTCTCGAATGGAACGGCACTGGCGGCAGTTCAGGCTTCTAAGGCCCTCTCGATCCAGCACATCGTCTGCTTTACGGAGACGGGGAATACGGCGTGCCAAGTGTCGCGCTTTCGTCCCGGGGCGGCTGTGATCGCCCTCACACCTCACCGCCGAACCTTCCAAGCTCTGTCGGTGATGGGCCATGTGCGGCCGGTCCTGTTCGAGCGCCGGGATAACCTAGAGACCATGCTTACAGACGGTTCGCAGCTTCTTGTGGATATGGGAATCTGTACGACCGGCGAGCAGGTTGTGATGGTGGCCGGGGTTCCTCCGGGCATCGCCAGGACGACCAATGTGATGAAGCTTCACCACATTGGAGAGGTGTCCAGTCTGTATTAGGGCGGACGAATCTGCTCCGATTGGGGCGAATCCTCGGGAACTTACGCAGATTTTGGACCTGGCTAGTTGACGGATCCTCGACTTCAATAAATGGTGTCTACTTCGTGTCAGTCATAAATTCAATCCGAGGTGAGCTCGAGCGCATGCGGCTGTTTCGCCACAGGATGCCCTCGGACGAAGAACTCACAAAAGAAGCAAAGAGCGCCGCTAGCGTCATTTGTATAGCCAGTGGCAAAGGCGGCACAGGGAAGAGCATTCTCGCGACCAACATAGCGTACCTCCGGGCAAAAGGGGGGCAGCGTGTGTTGCTTGTGGATTTCGATGCAGGCATGGCAAATGCCCACCTACTCTTAGGGGTCGTACCCAAGTACGATCTCGGGCATGTGATGCTTGGGGAGGTCCCCGCACAGGTGGCCCTTGCGGAGGGGCCGTGCGGAATGAAGCTGCTTTCCGGAGGGGTTGGACGGCACGCCTTGGTCAGCCCGACCCGGAGACAGCTCGATCGATTGTTTCGGGCTCTACACCCCCTAGAGGATGACTTTGACCTAGTTATCATCGATCACGGGGCCGGCATGGGGTATGCCACTGTGGCCCACTTGGCGGCCACGAGTACCCTCTTGCTAGTCTCGAATCCGGAAGTTACGGCGCTCTCCGATGGCTACGCACTCTACAAGCGAGCGAACATGGTCAACCCTGAAATCAAGGTTGGTATGGTGATGAATCGCTGCGCTTCCGAGGTCGAGGCGACTAACGCCTGGGACCGCTTTCGCGGCGCTTCGCAGCGCTTTCTGGGACACGCTCCTCAGTACATCGGGTGGGTGCCTGCAGACGCCAGCGTCTCGCGGAGTATCGCACGTCGCCAGCCCGTCACGCAGATGGATCCGAGCTCTCCAGCAGCCCACGCAATCGAAGGTGTTTCGAGATGGGCACCAATCGATTTCGCGCGTACGCACCGGCCGTTCTACGACCGGGCTCGCTCTGCCCTACGCTAGCGTTGCAGGGGGAGTCCTGCCAAATTCAAGGAAGCCCCAAATAAGCCCATTGAACACCGGGGCAGGATTGGCCATAACGGGATCGCAGGAAAGAACCCTGCGCTCTTCCAAATGCAAATCCTCACCCTGGCGAACCAAAAGGGCGGCTGTGGAAAAACCACAACCGCGATTCACTTAGCAGCGGCTCTTCATGCCGCCGGCGAGCGGACCCTAATCATCGACCTCGATCCCCAGGCGCATGCGACTTTGGGTTTGGGCTGTTTCGTCGGTAGATCTCCTTCGCTTCTCGAAGTCCTACGTGGAGAGGTCCCCGCGCAATCAGCTCTGCGCCAGCTGCGCCCAGGAATAAGCCTGCTACCCGCAACCTTGAGCCTGGGCGAGTTCGAAGAGGAGGCAACCGTCGCGCTCGAACCGGAGCGCGCCCTCGGGCATGCCCTGCGGCCTCTTGCCAGCTCCTTCGACTATGTTGTCATCGACTGTCCGCCACGGGCAGACGGGGTCTTGACAGCAAACGCAGTTCGCGCCGCGAACCAAGTGTTACTGATTGTGGAGACCGGTGCATTCGCCCTACAGGGGGCAGTCCGAGCCTTTGAGATTTTTAGCGGAATGCTCGAGAGCGAAGGAAGCTCGACCCCGATTCAAGTCCTCGCCACAATGTTTGATCGACGTACGCGCTTTGCCCGAGATGTGCTCATTGGAATGCACGCGCGCTTTGGTGAGCGCATGTACGACACGGCTATCAGGTCGAGTGTGAAGCTTAGAGAGGCCGTTGCCTCTGGAGTCCCGTTACAGTGGACCTCGCCCCGTGCTCGGGCCTCTTCCGATTTCGCAGCTCTTGCTAGCGAGGTTCGAAACACAATGTCACCCTCTCAAATCGCCAGCACTTTTTTGGAGCTCTAATCCATGGATTCTCTCGCACTTCTCTGCAACCTCCACGGCGATGGTCCAGCGACATTAGCCCGACTTCGGGAGCTAGGTTGTTTTGAGTTGGCAGCGGTTCGATCGGTAAATCGCGACGCGCTTTCGGCCCTTTTTCAGGGCAATGAGAAGTTTGCAGCGCGCTTTGAACGAGAGGCGAGAGTGCTGTCCGAGCGTTTGGGGGAGTCCGAAGAGGGGCCTGCCCCATCCGTTTCAAAAGGGGGAGCGCTAACTCAACCTTGCACCGTAGAGGACTATTCATTGGCTCCGGAGATGGATGAGTTCGCACCTAGTGTCGAGCCGGCCGCCACCAAAATGCTCACTCCCTTCCCAGGGCTCTCGAGAGTGGGCGCTGCATCGGCGGCACTGCTTGGGGTTGTCCCTTTGGCGAACACAAACCACCAAGAGTCCGAGTCGCCTCAGGACTCCGCTGGTCCCCATGGTGTCGTCATCAACGCCGTGCTCGAGCTGTGGAGTCGACTCGATGGCCACCAGCCACCAGCTCAATTCACTGCGACATGCAAGCTGCGCGAGGCGCAGATCGAGGGGTTCTCAAGCGAGGCTGCCGAGAAGCTTTGCGCTGCGGGTCTTCAAACCCTCGAAGACCTCGTCGAAGCGGAGCTCCTCGATCTTGTTGGATCTTCGGGCCTTCCCTATACCAAGCTGGCGCACTTGCAATTCTTGGCTCGCAAGGTGCTTGGTGCTGGCCATTCGATGAAGACACCCGCCCCTGCTGCGCGCCCGGAGTCTCAACGACAGGCGTCACTGCGCCAAGAGAAAGGACTAGAGCTGACGCCCTTTTGGTCTCGGGTGGCTAAGCCTGCGGTCAAGGAAGTGGTCAAGGAAGAGACCCGCTTGCCGGATCCAGTGGAGGAGGGCCCAGCTGGTCCTTTCGCGTAGCAACTCGCTGTTAGATCTCTTTGGCGAGAAACATTTCCAAGCGCTCACGCCATAGCTCACGGTTGGGCTCAATCAAGATGCACCTCCGCATGAGTTGAACGGCTTCCGTGGTTTGACCCGCAGAGAAGAGACAGCAGGCAAGCGTGTCTAAAATCGTGGGATCGCTGTCAGCGGCCTTCGCGCTTTGGCGGGCAGTCTCGATGGCGAATTCTCGCATCTCATCGTCGAGGGCGCCCCAGTCGAGATAGAGCTCCCAGGCAATGTGGTTGCCCTCTACGACCCGCTCTTGGAGAGGGCAGTGCGGCCATGCCTTGCGGTGGGCGATGTGATAGCTCTGCATGTGCTTGGCGGCAAGGGCGCGGTCCTCGTTTGAGGTCGCATACATGGCGAGCTTCCTCTCCAGCCATGCGATGTTGTGCCAACCTTCGAAGAGGATCTCGGAGTAGGTCTCCTCATTGAGGAAGCTGATGAGCTCTTTAGAGTTTAGATCGACCTCGAATTTCGAAAGGATCTCCTGCAGCAAGATGCGGCGCATCGTTAGGGATTTCCCCTCGGGATCTAACTTCCGGATCGACTTGAGCTGCTCGCTGTAGCCAGCGAGATCGTCGAGATCTTTTAGCTTTACCGCATACTCCCAAAGTGCTGCTAGATCCTTGGGTGCTTTCTCTACGCGCCGACGGTGGTCATTCAACGTGTCCCGGTCAGCGAGAATCCGCTCCATCTCGGGGAGTAGGAGATACGTCGGCATGAATCCCCCGATGCGATCCCGTAGCGTCCCGTCAGAGTTGAGGAAGATGAGTGCTGGGTAGTGCGATTTCGTTGGGAAGCGGGCGTCGAGTGGAATGCCTTCGGGGCTTTCTGCGTCAACGGAAAGGCAGAGGACCCCCTCCAGTGCCCTCAGAACTTTTGGATCCGAGTAGGCGTCGCGATCGAGCTGTTTGCACCAAGTACACCAGTCGGTGTAGAAGTTGAGGAAGATGACCTTGTCCTCTTTGGCGGCTTGCACGAGGAGCTCCTCGTAGCTGCCCTCAAACCAGTCGATCTTGCCGTGTAGGCTTTCGGTGGTGAGGCGGAGGTCATCCCAGCCAGGTGCCGAGTGCAGGCCAGGCTCACTCTCAGCGGGTATACCAGCACAGAGCAGGGGGGCCAGAATGGCGAGTGAGAGGGGAAGAGGGGCAAACATGGCTCAAGAGGATAGAGGACACATCGGCATCTGGGGGCAAGAGTCGGCGCGAATCCTGTGGGAAAACGTCTCTGTGACGTAAGTCTGCTGTGAGGTGCCGTAGACTGAACTGTTAGCATAGATTCCCCGTGGTCAGCGCTCATCTACTTTGAACGCGTTTCATGCATCAACGACACCGGGACCTTACCGATCAAGACAACTGATGACTTCCTATTCCGAGAGCCCGCTTATCCCCGCTGCTAGCAATCGCCCCGGCGATGATCCGATCTTTACCTTGCACGGAGAAGCCGTGCGAAGAGCGGGTTTGGGCGAGGACATTCTCAATGCGACCTTGGGCGCATTGATCGAAGATGATGGCACCCTTGCCGTGATGCCCTCCGTTCACGAAGCACTGCGCCGCACCCCCCTACAAAAAGCTTCTGCGTATGCACCGATCTCGGGTCCCCCCGACTTCTTGAAAGCAGTCGAGCACGATGTTTTCGGCGGACACGCGCTGGAATCGAAGTGCGTAGCGGTGGCTACGCCCGGTGGTTCAGGTGCGATCTACGCAGCCGTGAACAACTTTTTGGAGGTCGGTCAAAAAGCGCTGACGACGTCCTATTACTGGGCGCCGTATGACATTTTGACGGGACTTAGCCAGCGCGGTATCGCAACGTTCAACATGTTCGGTGAAGACGGCTTCTTGGACCTGACGGCATTCGAGAAGGCCCTCTTCGCAATCCTTGAAGAGCAAGGGCGCGCACTCGTAATCTTGAACAGCCCGTGCCAAAACCCCACGGGATATTCCTTCAACGACGACGAGTGGAGAGATGTGTGCGACATCATGGCGAAGGCGTCGGACTCGGGACCCGTGACGTTATTGCTCGACTTCGCGTACGCAAAATATGCGCCGGTTGGAGGCGCGGATTGGCGGACCCATGTCGAGCGTATTCTTCCCAAAGTGCCGACACTTGTCGCGTGGTCCGCATCAAAAGCGTTTGCTCAATACGGAGCGCGAGTTGGTGCCCTGATTGCTCTACACGAGGACGACAAGGTTCGCGCCCGAATCGCAAATGCAATGGGGTTCACCTGTCGCGGAACGTGGAGCAACTGCAACCACATGGGCATGCTTGCGATTACCGACGTGCTTCATGATGAAGATCTTCGCGCGGAGTGGGACGCTGATCGCGCACGCCTTGTCGAGCTGTTAGATGCACGTGTGGTCGAGTTCAACAAACTTGCGGAAAAGCACAACCTGCACTACCCGCGCTACGAAGGGGGCTTCTTTGTTGCCGTCTTCTCTGATGATCCCAAGGTGACGATAAAGTACATGCAGGATAGAGGTGTCTTTATCGTGCCTTTGCAAGGCGCTGTTCGCGTCGGCCTGTGTGCGACACCAAAGTCTAAGATTCCAAGGTTAGTTGAAGTACTCGCTGCAGGCGTCGAGGCTGCGCGGAAAACCGTTGCAAGCTAGATCGGAACACGCCCGTTCCAACAGCCCTTATCAAAAATGAGCAAGACAATGTCCAGCAACATGGCAGAGCCAAACTTGATCAAGCGTGAGCGAGAGGTCACCCACGCATACGGCGAGTGGGTCCACTTGATCGATTCTCCGACCCTGTCTACGCTACTCTCTCGTTTGGGTGGCCTCGATATTCGGCAGCCCGAGATGGTCTCCGTTCTGCGTACGGTTTATGCCGAGCTGTTTTTACGTGCAATGGACGGAGAGCTGGCGACCCACTCCGTCGAGGTGCCCACGCGGATGCGGGAAATACACCCTGTTGAGGGTGTTTGGCGCGGCCGTACGATCGACCCCAAACAGCAGCTCGTTTTTGTGGATGTGATTCGAGCGGGTTTGGTTCCAGCCCAACTCTGCTATGAACTCTGTGCTTCGCTCTTGCCTGATGAAAACTTGCGCGTTGATCATCTCAATATGGCACGCGTGACCGATGCGGAGGGACAGGTCATCGGTGTGGATCTTTCGGGCAGCAAAATCGGTGGTACGGTCGAAGGCCGGATCCTTGTACTCCCCGACCCGATGGGGGCGACAGGATCAACAACGATCAAGGCCGTGAACCACTATCTGGAGCACTTCGGCAAGCCAGCGAAAATCGTCGCGATGCCGATGATCGCCACCCCCGAGTATCTACGGGCTGTTGCGGCGATCGAAGGCCTAGTGGTCTACACACCGCGCCTCGACCGTGGGTTGTCACCGGCAGACGTCCTTGAGTCAGCTCCAGGTGTGCATTGGGAAAGAGAGAAGGGGCTGAATGAGCTTAGCTACATCGTTCCCGGTGCTGGTGGCATCGGAGAGGTTCTCAACAACTCTTGGTGCTAAGCTGGTGGGGAAGTTATTCCCTAACCAGCTCTGCCTGTTAGAAGGCACGCCCTACTGAAGTTGCTTATGCCCATCCTTGCTACGTTGTCTTTTTTGCTCTCTTCAACTACCCCAAAGATTCCTGGGGATCGGGTCACCGGCCTACCTTTCGCCACTCGCTCCGAGGTCATCGCGCCGAAGGCCATGGCTGCTACAAGCCACCCGCTTGCAACGAACATTGCGCTCGAGATCATGCGTGCTGGTGGAAACGCCATGGACGCCGCTATCGCGGCAAACGCCGCACTCGGATTGATGGAGCCAACCGGTTCGGGGCTAGGGGGTGATCTGTTTGCAATTGTTTGGGATGCAGATACAAAGAAGCTGCATGGCTTGAACGCCTCAGGCCGTTCTCCGGAGGGACTCGATCTCGATGGAATGCAAGCCGAGCTCACCAAGCGTGAGTTGGGCCTAATCCCTGCTCTCGGAGCCCTCCCCGTGACGATTCCCGGGTGTGTGGACGGTTGGTTCGAGCTGCATGACCGCTTTGGGAAACTCCCGATGTCCGCAGTGCTCGCACCTACCGTTGACTACGCTCGCAACGGGTTCCCGGTGACGGAGCTGATCGCGTATTACTGGCAGCTGTCCGCGCGAAGTCTCGCGGCCCAGCCCGGTTTTGTCGACACATTTACGCGAGAGGGTAGAGGCCCGGAGCTGGGTGAAATGTGGACGAACCCGGCGCTCGCTAACACCCTCGAACGCATTGGCAAGGAAGGCAAAGACGCCTTCTACAAAGGGGACTCTGCCAAGGTCATGGTGGACTGCCTGCAAGCTGCTGGCGGGGCACACACACTGGAGGACTTTGCGAACCACGACTCAGAATGGGTCGACCCCGTCTCAACCGATTATCGCGGGTATACGCTTTGGGAGCTGCCTCCCAATGGCCAGGGCATCGCAGCGCTGCAGATCCTCAACATTCTAGAAGGCTACGACATCAAGGGGATGGGGTTTGGAAGTGCAGACTATGTGCATCACTTCGTCGAGGCCAAGAAGCTGGCCTTTGCAGATCGCTCGCGTTTTTATGCGGACCCCTCGTTTACCGACCTGCCCGTTGAGGAGTTGATCTCCAAAGAGTATGCGAGGGAGCGCCGAAAGCTTTTGGACTCAGGAGCTGCTGCCTTGGTGGTTGAACCCGGTCTAAAACTTCCCGCTGCACTGGAAGATGGAGATACGGTCTACCTGACCGTCGCCGATGAAGCTGGCAACATGGTCTCACTTATTCAGAGCAACTACCGCGGCATGGGCTCCGGCTTATGCCCTCCCGGACTTGGTTTTGGATTCCAGAATCGGGGAGAGCTGTTTGACATGACGCCGGGTCGGCCCAATAGCTTTGCTCCCGGCAAGCGGCCGTTCCACACCATCATCCCCGCCTTCGTCACAAAGAACGGGAAGCCGCTGATCTCCTTTGGTGTGATGGGCGGAGCGACGCAGCCCCAAGCTCATGCGCAGGTGCTGATCAACTTGGTCGACTTCGGAATGAACCTGCAAGAGGCTGGGGATGCGCCTCGCATCCTTCATACGGGGTCTTCACAGCCTACGGGGCAGGTGATGACTGACGGTGGATATGTGAGCTTAGAGTCTGGATTCTCGACGGAGGTTAGGGCTGACCTCGCCAAGCGGGGGCACCAGTTCCGCCCCAGCCCAGGTGCCTTTGGTGGATATCAGGCGATTCGGTACGACGCTGAAAAGGGTGTGTACTTTGGTGCGAGTGAATCGCGCAAAGACGGGCACGCGGCCGGCTTTTAACACGAACGATCAGAGATTTCTAAGAGTGCACCAAGGTTCCCTTGTGTTGCACCGTTAGAAGACGAGGGGGCCCGTGTCTCCCTCAACCAGTTCGTTTTCGATTATTTCCTCCTTATCTAGGACAACCATGAAGCAAGCATTTCTCGCCCTTTTCTTGGCGGCTCCCTTTGCAGCGACGTCCGCGCTAGGCGCACCCTTTGGGCCTTCGGCCGCTACGACCGTGGGCGGCTCCCATTCGACTTTGGCCGCACGAGCGGAGGACCCTGCGATCCTCACAAGTGTCATGGAAGCGGTCACGGTTTATCCCGGGCAGGCGATGGTGAAGAGACGCGGCCATGCGCCTGGTGGGGGAAGTTTTGTCTTCGCGGGACTCCCGGCCTCACTACAGGCCCAGTCGGTTCGCGTCAGCGGAGAGGGCATGGAGGTTATGGGTGTCGAGGTTCGCGATAGGTGGGTGGCGGCAGTAGCGGATACGCGGCTCGCCGCTGTGGATACGGAGCTGAAGCGACTGCACCGCGAACTGCAAGGGTTGCAGGATGAAGAGCGGGCGGCTAGGGAGTTGGAGAAGCACTACACGACATTGATGAATCCGGGCTCTTCGCCGAAGCTGGAACAAGCGGCAGACGTAAGCGGTCCGAGCCCGCAAGCGTGGCAGAAGAGTGCAGAGTTTCTCTCGAAGAAGCTTCTCGCCACGCGCCATGGCCTTCGCGAAATCGGATGGGGCATCGATGACAAGGAAGGGGAGATCGCAGCTTTGGACTTGGAGCGGCAGCTCGGATCCCGGGGCGAAGGTCATCGCGTGTTTGACGTACTTGTTGAGCTTGACGCTGCCGGCGCAGGGGACGTGACTCTTGAGTACATCGTGTTGGGAGCGGGGTGGACTCCCGCTTACGATCTTCGAGCGGAGAGGGACCTCTCGACGGTAGAGCTGACTTATCGGGCGGAGGTCCTGCAACAAACCGGTGAGGATTGGAATGGCGTTCAGTTGGCCTTGTCGACAGCCCAGCCCGAATATGGTGCGCAAGCGCCAGAGCTCCGCCAGAGTTGGTTGAACCTCTACGATCCCAACAGCGCAAGGGAGCGAGGTCTGGTAGCGTCGGATGGGAGTCTCTCGGCCGACTCTCTTGCTTTTGGGCTAAGGGAGAGCGGCGAGGAGTCCCTGCAATTCAAAAAGGATCGGCGGGCTCCGGAGCTGTTTGATGCTGCGGTGTTTTACGCGGCTGTGCAGTCAACCGGGGCATCGTTGCGCTACTCCATTACAAGACCCGAGACGATTCCATCCCGGCCAGGGACGTCCCGCGTACTTGTGGGTCGTTCCGATTTAAAGGTGCAGCCTGAACACTTTTGCACGCCCTCCCTAGATGAGAAAGTCTGGTTGCAGGGACTGACGACGAACACCAGTCCTTGGGTCATGCTTCCCGGAAGTGCCTCTGTCTATTTCGGGGGGGACTACGTCGGACTCGCAAGCATTGAGAGTGTTCGCTTGGGGGAGGAATTCCCTCTGCATCTTGGGGTGGATCCAGGCCTCACCGTTGAGCGCGTTGCTCTAGAGAAGAAAACGTCCACATCTGGTTTCTTTGGAAGCCGGACGTCTGTGGCTGCGGGATGGCGGATCCGCCTGGAAAACAAAGGGGCTACTGGGATTCGAAAGGATGGCAGCGTCGACGTCTTTGTTCGCGAGAGTTTGCCCCGCTCGAGGGATGAGGCTCTCGAAATCGCTGTTGACTTCGCAAGGCCGCCCTTGAGCCTGGAAGACCGGTGGACTCGGGACCGCGAGGAGAAGGGATTCTTGACTTGGAAGATCAACGTTCCCAAGGGCAGTGAGGCCTCTGTGGAGTGGCGCTCGAAGATGACCTTTCCCGAAGACATGGAACTCTACGAGTACTAGACGGAGCAACGACGATGAATTTCACTTTGAAAATACAAACAAATCTCTCCCTGGCGAAGCGCGGTGGCGCGCTCTTCATGACCGTAGCGGTACTCTCAATTTGTTCCTCTGCGCAAGATACCGAGGCACTGATTGGGATCGACTCCGTCGTCTCAGACGTGACCGTTTACGGGGAGAGCGCGATCGTCACTCGACACGCGTATTTACCCGCTGCTGAGGGCCAATTCAGGATTTCGGGGCTCCCAAGTGCAATGGATCCCGCGAGTATTCGGGTTCGCACCACGGGTGGCGAGGTCGTCGGCGTGGACACGCGTTTGCAATACGCTCAAGCCGCGACAGGGGCCAGAGTGGTCGAGCTTGAAGCCGCATGGAAGAGTGCGACACGCGCGTGGGAGCACAAGACCGATGCTGCGCAAACCGCACGTGATCTCGTCGGCTACTACGATCGTCTGCTTGTGCAAGAGCGCGAGCTTTTCCAGTCCGAGTTAGCGGCAGGATCTGCTGACTTGCAGCGCTGGGAGGAGGGGGTGACTTTTTTTGAAGCTGAATTCAAACGCGTTCGAGACGACAGCCGAGTCGCCGGATGGGAGCTTGAAGACGCTGAACAGGCAGTCAAGGCTGCGCGGACGGCACTCTCGGGTGCGCGGACGCCCAGTGGAGCCTTCACCTACGATCTCGAGATTGATGTCGTAAGTCGTGGGGGCGCGTCGGAGCTGGAGGTCGAGTACCTCGTCGCTCAGGCGGGGTGGACACCGCTCTACGATCTTCGCGCAGAGAGGCAGCTAAAGTCCGTAGAGCTCGTCTATCGGGCCAAGGTGCAGCAAAACACTGGGGAGGATTGGGAGGACGTGAACTTGATGCTCTCGAGCGCGAGGCCGGAGTTGGGATCACGTGGACCAGAGCTTGAGATGACTTGGATCGGCCTCTTGGATCCCTCCACGGAATCCTCGAGCCGCCTACCTGAAATCATGGCGAGGTCGGATTCTCAAAATGACCTATCCTCGTTTTGGTACTTAGGTAAGGGGGAGACGGGGTCGTGGCAACCAAGCTTCGCGGGCGTGCTCGACAGTGGTCTCTCCGTGCGCTTCCAATTACCACGCCGTGAGACCGTCGAGTCGCGTGAGGAGCCTTCGACTTTACTAGTGGGCCGCACAGCTCTGGAGGTCGAGGTTGAGCACTATGCCGTTCCAGCTCTAAGCGAGCGAGTATGGCTGCGCGGGCACGCGCAAAACACGAGTCCATGGACATTGCTACCGGGCGTGGCCTCGGTCTATTTTGGAGACGACTATATTGGTCACTCCGCGCTGGGCCGCGTTACGGTTGGTGAGGAGTTTGACCTGCATCTTGGGGCAGATCCCGGCCTCTCATTGGAGCGCAATCTCATCGAGGATCAGTCCAAGGGACCGAGCCTGTTCCGGTCCACCCAATCGGTTGTAGAGTCTTGGCGTGTGCGAGTCACTAACCACGGTTCGACTTCGTCAGCGACCGATGGAAGTGTGAATGTAATCGTGCAAGAGGCGCTACCGCAGTCGAGCGACGAGAGGCTCAAGATCGAACTTGAGTCGTCCACTCCACCTCTGTCAACAGGGGAGAGGTGGCAGCGAGACCGTGAAGAGCGTGGTGTGCTGACATGGATTTTGCATGTCCCCAAGGATGGCGAGGCCGATTTGACCTGGGCTCGTAAATTGACCCACCCCGAGGACTTGGAGGTCATCGGTTTGAGGTGAATCGGGATGTTACTAGAGGTTTTTGGGAGCGTGGGTGCAACCAAGTGAGACTCCGGCAGTCTGCTTAGCACATCGCCCCAAACTTCCGGTTATCTTGGGTGCTCCTCGTGATCAGCCCCCCCTCATATGGACGGGGGGTTTTCACGGGGAGCGCCTCTATTTTGACTATAGATCCCATGCAGTTCCTCTCACTTCGCAACGTAGCCAGTCTTTTACTTCTCGCAGGTTGCGCAAGTACACCACTCGCAACGGATTCTGAGCCGTTGCACATTGTGGTACTCCACACTAACGATCTCCACGGACAGGCACTTCCACGCTCAGCCACATGGCTGGATCGGGAGAATCCCCCCGAGCGCGGCGGGCTTGCAAGACTCGCAGGCGAAATCGAAGCTCGGGAGGCCGAACTGACCGGGGGGGGAGCCTATGTCTTGGTCGTCGATGGCGGCGATTGGTATCAAGGAACTCCCGAGGGCTTGGTTGGTGACGGCGTGGACTTCACCAAGCTACTTGGCCAGATCGAGTACGACGCGATGTGCGTTGGCAATCATGAGTTTGACCACGGTGTTCCCCACCTCGCACAGCTGATTGGACAGAGTGGCGTGCCCAGTGTGCTTGCGAATGTACGCTCGCGGGAGACAGGTACTCGTGTGAGCTGGGCGGAGCCGTATCGCATAGTGGAATTCGGCAACGGGGCAAGTGAGGTCCGCATCGCTTTGGTCGGACTTCTGACCGTGGATACGCCTACGATTACTCATGAGGATGCGCGGGCGCTCGACTTCGTAGATCCAAGACGAGAGCTCAGAGTGGTTTTGGCGGAGCTCGGCAAGCTGGAGGATCCCGTCGATCTTGTGATTCCGGTCACCCACCTGGGTGTGGATATCGACCGGGAGCTAGCTGCCGCCCATCCCAGTCTACCTTTGATCGTTGGTGGACATTCGCACACGACCTTGAAGGAGGGGGTTCGTGAGGGGGACACTCTCATCGTTCAAACGGGCTGTAAAGCGACGACTCTTGGTCGTGTCGATTTGTACCTAGACCCCAAAACGTTTGAGGTCCTGAACTCAAGTGCCGAGCTGATCGAGCTTGCACCGGATGGGGAGCGCACCAGTCTTGAGCTGGCCGAGGCTTGCGAGGAGCTCGCCAGCCTCAGCGCTGCCGAGATGGATATGTTGGTCGGTGAAGTTGCCGGTAGCCTCACCCGGAGCCGGGGGGCGGAGAGCAGCACTGCAGGCAACTGGATCACCGATGCGATGCGCGCTCGAGCTCGAGCGGATGTTGCGATTCAAAACCGCGGGGGGATCCGAAGCAACCTCGAAGCGGGGCCAGTCCTGCGCCGTAATCTGTTTGAGATGCTTCCCTTTGGCAACACTTTGACAACGATGGACTTGAGTGGGGCGGAGCTGGTTGAAGTCATGAGCTCAGCCCTTCTAGACAAGCGGCACTCAGGGGTGGAGTTCAGCGGGATGACCGTACTCTGGGAGACGGTCGAAGGTGAAGTTGCCTTTAGTGGTTTGCTCGTTGGAGACGAACCCGTTGATTTGGAAGCGAAGTACAAGTTGGCGACAAACTCATTCCTGGCGGGCGGGGGTGACGCCTATCTAGCCCAAATCTCGGATGAAGCCAACAAGGTTGACTCCGGAATCATCTTGCGTGAGCTTTGCGAAGACGCATTGACGGAAGGGCGAGGCGATACAATCCCTGACGAGAATCGCTACCGCGAGGTTCCTGAATGAACTCTCTAGCGATTGCCCTGCTGAGTTTGTGCATGGGGGGGGCCGTTGAAGGGGCCGCGCTGCCGATGGCTTCAGTCTTCGTAGCGGGCCCGATGCTCGATGATGTGAAGGACATGGACTTGGAGCAGCTTGAGAAAGAGCTGTATAGCAAGGATGAGGCTCGCCGCCGCGCTGTGGTCCGGCAGTGCGTCGTTCTCAATACGACAGCGTCCTGGAAGTTGGTTGTCGAGGCGCTTGGCAATGACAAAGGACGGCCAGCGGACGAAGCTCAGCTTCAGCTTGCCCATCTCAGTGACGAGAAAGTCTTGAAGCTCCTGTGGGGCAGAGATGGTCTTAACTCCAAGGACGTGCTCATTCGCACGCGTGTGGCAGAGCTGATTGGTCGAAGGGAGATGGGGGTTGACGCGGAGTTCCTTGGCAAGCAGTTGAACGACAAAGAGCCCGAAGTGCGACGCTTGATTCTTTGGAGTTTGGAGCGGCTTGCTAACGGGAAACACCTGCTTGGAGACGTTCAGCGGGAGCTACAAAAGCCACTCTATAAGATGGCGCTTGGGGATCGAGACGGGGCCGTCCGGGGAGCCGCCCTCCTCGCCTATGGCGCGATTGCTACGCCCGAGGAGGCGATGGCCTTAGCGAGGAAGATGGCCAAAGATAAACTTCCAGGAGCGCTGTGTGGTGTGGCGCGAATCGCCCCCCTGCTCGCCGAACAGGATCCGGAAGGAGCTCTCGAGTTGTTGCGCCTAAGTGCCCTCTCTTTGGAATCTTCCGTTCGCAGTGCCGCGATAGATGGCATCGAAGCACTCGGAACGAAAGACGGAGTCGCTCTGCTAGTAGAGAGGCTGGAGGTGGAGGTCCGGCCGCGAATTCGCTGGCGTATCGTGGATGCTCTCCAGCTCCTTTCGGGAATGAAGTACAGACTTGATGTCCGACCTTGGCAAAAATGGCAAGAGGGCCTCGACAGTGATTGGACTCCCGCGCTTCGGCGTAACGAAAAGAGGAAGTCGGACCGTGGGGAAGCCACCGTCGCTTTTGCCGGACTACCGATCTTGAGCGATCGGGTTTGTTTCCTGATCGACCTGTCGGGGTCCATATGGAACAAAGAAGATGACGGGACCGTGCCCAAGGACATTGTCGGAGGCGAGCTTCAGAAAGCGATTGATCACCTGACCGAAGACACTTTGTTTAACGTGATTCCATACATCAATGATCCCGTTCCCTGGATGGACGAGCTTCAAAAGGCGAATGGGAAAAACCGCGAGGCGGCGAAGGCATTCTTTACGGACTGTCGAGCTCGTGGAGCAGGTAACGTGTACGACGCTATTCAGCTTGCACTCTCAGATCCGGAGGTGGATACGATTATCGTCCTGACCGATGGAGCTCCGTCCGGTGGTCAGCGCTGGAATATGGAGTTGATGGTCGACCTACTCGTGGAGCAAAATCGCTTTAGGGGCGTGACTTATGACGCTCTGCTAGTCGGTGCAAGCGGGTTCCTTACCGGCTTCTGGGAGGAGCTTGCTTCCTCGACCGGTGGCGAGTGCACTTCCATCGAACTTTAGTAGCCACAGATCTGATGCCCATCACTTTGCCCTGCTCCGCTGTTCGTGAGCTCGACCGCGCAGCGATCACGGACTGCGGAGTGCTCTCACTTCTGTTGATGGAAAACGCGGGCCGGGCATGCGCGGACGTCTGCTGTCAGCTCCTTGAAGGGGCTGCGAGGAGTGGCCCAGTCCTGGTGCTTGCAGGACCGGGAAACAATGGAGGGGACGGATTTGTGGTCGCCCGGACGCTTCACAATCGGGGCGTCGATGTACGCCTTTTCTTTATTGGGGATGCCAACGATATCGGATCCCTGTCCTCAGATACGAGGGAGAATGCGCGGCTGTGGTGTGAGCTTAGCCCTCTGCAAACTTTGATCGAGAGCCCCTCCGATTTCGCAGGCGCGTTGGAGACGAGTCCCTCGCTCATTGTCGACGGGATGTTTGGGACTGGCCTGACGCGCGACCTTCGTAGCCCGTGGAGTGAAGTGGTCGCCCTTGCAAACGAGTCAGCGGCTGCGGTGCTTGCCGTTGACATTCCAAGTGGTCTGCATGGAGATACGGGGGAGGTTCTTGGTGTCGCGATTCGCGCCTCCCACACGGTGTCCTTTGTAGTGCCCAAGCCAGGCTTGTTTTTGAGGTCGGGGCCAGCTCACGTTGGCCACTTGACCATCGCCGAGATAGGCATACCTCGACGGCTTATAGATGTCGCGTTGCGAAACGAAGGAGTGTCTTGTGGGTGAGATGTCCAAAGTGAATCCCGTGGGAGGCTGGCGCTTGCTTGCTGGGCTGGTCGCTTCGTTTCTGGCGTTGAGTTTTACTCACGCCCTTATGGTCCCCATCTTTGAAGGCCCGGATGAGCCGGATAACCTGACCTATATTCGCTATATCGACCACGAGGGGCATCTCGTGACTCCATCAACGGAGATGACCTACGAGCTCGAACATCTAAGCCGTGGACTTCTTCCACCACTTTGGTTCTTGGCAACACTTCCGACTTATCGAGCGCTCGACTGCAATACGTGGGTACCTACTCCCGTCATGAGCCGGGACTTCTTGCGAAATCGCCATGCTCAAGAAGCTGCATCGGCAGCCGGGACGTCCGTTGAGGAGCTGCTAGATGCGCCCATGTCGAGGCTGTTCTATCGTCATGGCGGCGACGAGGCTTCGAGCCAAGGGATCTTCGAGGGAGCGGTGGGCTCTTTCCGCCTCTTGCGGATGACGACGGCTCTTTGGGGCGCCCTGGCTTTGCTTGCTTCGTGGCTAACGTTGCGACGCGCATTCGGATGTGATCGACGGGCTTTGTGGTTTACTGCTCTACTTGCGTGGACGCCTCAGCTCCAGTTCCTCTCTGGCACACTCACGATGGACCTAACGGTGGCGGCATTTGGATGCTTGGCCCTGTGGGCTATGGTTGAGTGGATTGCAGGTGAGTCGAGCTCTTGGCGGTGGTCAATGCTTGCAGGTCTGTGTGTTGGGCTTTGCGCGTTGACCAAGCTGAACGGGCTTGTGCTCTTACCTGTATTTGGACTCGCGGCCCTTCTCGCACAACGCCAAGGGCGTGCAAATCTCGCAACGATGGGGCTCTCGTTAGCGTCCCTTCTCGCCGTCGCCGGGCCCTATTACATTTCGAGTTGGTTCGAGTCCGGACACCCGCTTTGGATGTGGCATTATCAAGGCATCAGTGAGTACCACAACCCAACGGGATTGGAGCCGGCTGTTTGGAATGCTCTCGGCCTTTGGAACTATGCACAAACTCTGTTTCTGAGTTGGTTCGCGGACTTTGGTTGGATGGCTGTTTGGTTCGAAGGCTGGATCTCCTATCCAGTGATGGGGTTGATGCTGATCAGTGGCGCCCTAGGAAGTCTTGGGCTCCTTCGTTCATTGCGCTCTGCTTTCCGATGGGGCGGAGGGGACGAGGGGGCTCTCGACAGACGATCTGCCGCCATGGTGTTCTTGTTTCTGACGGCGGTTACGATTCAATTGGCTGAGCTGTGGTTCAACCTAAGGTTCTCACAGCCGCAAGGACGCCATCTGTACCCTTTCCTTGTTGCCGTTATTTTTCCGGTAGGGCTAGGACTCGAACGGTTGCGCCTCCTCAGGCCCTTTGCGATCCTGTCTTTGGTCCTCTCGCTTGCTGCATTCCCGATGCTGGTCGGTCGCTTGCGTCCCGAGGGATGGAACGAGGCCCCGGGGATTGCTGCCACCAATGCGGAGCGGGCTCCCATGCCAGAGGTTCTGGCCACCAACACCACCGTGCGATGGTTGGTTGACGGCGCGCCATCTCTCTCATGGCCAGTTGCGCCTTCGGATGCAGCATCGGGCGGGCCGTCGCCGACACTATCCTGGCAAACGCGCCCAGCTCACGTTTACGAGGTCTACCTAGGTATCGACAATCGTGATTTGATCGACTTGCCTTGGAGTGAGTCCGGAATCCTGATGCGTGCAACAGCCTACGTTGGCGCTGCCATTGGGGGGGACTTCCCTATCCCCGAAGACTTCTGGCAACAGCTGGAGCTTGGACAAGAGCTCTCCTTCCAAGTCGTGGAGCTGACACCGGCTGGCGAGACGGCGGGCTATAGCATCAGGCGCCGGATTCTCCGCTGACCATGCCCCTTACGATTCTCTACACCACAGTTTCGCAAACCCGCATTAGGTATTCCATTTTGCCGTCGCAGAAGTGTCACCGGGCATTATCCTCCCCGCCATGCAAGTAGCCCTGATTCGTGAACACGGCGGCCCCGACGTCATTCGCCTTGAGGAGCGCTCCATTCCGGAGCCCGGTCCTGGTGAGGTCCTGGTTCGAGTTCTAGCTGTCTCGATAAACCACCTTGACCTCTGGGTGCGCCAAGGCATGCCCGGAATGCACATCCCATTTCCGCGCATTCTGGGTTGCGACGGTACGGGAGAGGTCGTCTCTTTGGGAGAGGGGACGGAGCTGGCCTCACCCCTTAAAGTCGGCGATATTGTCGTTATCGAACCGGGGTACAGTTCAGGCCTCAGTGCAATGGACAAGGCGGGTCTCGACCACCTGTCGAGCGACTACGAAATTCGCGGCGAACACTCCGATGGCATCGACGCAGAGTTTGTCGTCATCGAGGCGCGCTTTCTCATGCTGCTCCCGGCGGGCATCGATCCGATCCATGCAGCAGCGATGCCGTTGGCTTTTGTTACGGCCTGGGGCATGTTGGTCACCCGAGTCAATGTGCAACCCCAAGAGACCGTACTTGTCTTGGGTGGTACCAGTGGGGTCGGCTCGGCCGCAATCCAGATCGCCAAATACATCGGAGCAAGGGTCTTCGCGACGGCAGGCACCGAAGAGAAATGTCAACTCAGCCGGGACCTAGGTGCGGATGAGGCCATCCTTCACAACGAGGCTGGTTGGAGCAGACGCGTTCGCGAGCTGACCGATGGGCGCGGCGCGGACGTTGTTGTCGAGCACGTCGGGCCTGCGACTTGGAGTGATTCGATGCGCGCGCTTGCCCGCAACGGCCGACTCGTCACGTGTGGGGGAACAACGGGACCCGAAGTCCGGCTACTTCTGCCACACCTATTTATCAAGAACATCAGCGTGCTCGGCTCGACTATGGGCCCGCGCGACGCCTTTCCGGCAATCTTTGAAGCTGCCGCAAGCGGCGCCTTGAGACCCGTCGTGGATCGCGTTCTCCCTATGAGCGAGATTGTCAGCGCTCACACCGCCCTTGAGAACCGCGAGGTCCTCGGCAAGATCGTCCTTATTCCAGGTAAGTAGCTCACTAGCTCTGAATCACCACCAAAGTATGAACGCAGAATCAATCCGTACCGCAGCCGTTATCGGAGCGGGAACGATGGGCCACGGTGTGGCGCAAGTCCTGGCGATGGCCGGCATCACAACGCGGCTCTTCGATATTGACGAGGCCGGTGTCCAGCGTGGCCTGGCGAACGTCGCCGGAAACCTCGACAAGGGCGTGGCTCGCGGTAAGCTCACCGAAGAAGATGCAGCCGCTTCGAAAGCGCGCCTCTCGGGGACTACGGAGATGGCTGAGGCTATTGCTGGCGTGGACGTCGTGATCGAAGCCGTTCCCGAGATCATGGCCCTCAAGAAGACCATCTTTGCCCAGCTTGGCGAGGCGCTTGGTCCGGACGTCCTCCTCGCGACAAACACCTCGAGTTTGCCGATCGCCGAGATTGCCTCGGCGGCCAAGCACCCCGAGCGCGTGACGGGTATGCACTTCTTCAATCCCGTTCACATTATGAAGTTGGTTGAGGTTGTAAAGACGCCCCTCAGCTCAAAAGATGCCATCGCGACGTCCATGGACTTGGCCCGTCGATTTGGGAAGGATCCGATTCTCGTGAAAGACTCTCCCGGCTTTGCATCGAGCCGTCTGGGACTTGTGATTGGCCTTGAGGCTATGCGTATGTTGGAGGGCGGCGTCGCAAGCGCCGAAGACATCGACAAGGCCATGGTCCTCGGCTACGGGTTTCCCATGGGGCCCCTGCGATTGACGGACCTTGTAGGACTGGACGTTCGCCTATCCATCGCCGAATACTTGTCGGGTGAAATCGGGGCGCACTTCACGCCTCCACAAATTTTGCGGGACATGGTTGCACGCGGTGAGCTTGGCAAGAAGAGCGGCAAGGGGTTCTACGACTGGAGCGAGTAGCTTCCGGTCTTTTGCTAATGAGTGAACAAGCCCAACCCGCCGGCGCTGATCCCGCAGGCCTGACGGAAAAGTTGACGCCAAAAGGTGAGCGGCGATGGGCCGTCACGGGCTGCCTGGGCTGCTCTGGATTTTTAGTACTGGGACTCCTACTAACCGTCTTAGGAGTGAAGTCTGCACAGTCGCCCGAGGCGGTGTGGTCACAACTGCAGACGTACATGTCCTTCGAGGGTGAGCCCGAGGGATATGAGCCCTTGTTTGTCGTGCCGTTCTTCGACTCTCGCCAGATCGTTTTCATGCGCACCTCGGACAGTGCGCTCGTCTTCGTACAGGAGTTTTCGGGGCGTGAACGCGAGACGTTCGAAGATGCGTTTGACCCAGAATTCCTGGCTGGCCTCGAGGGTTACCTGCAGGTGACGAGTGAAGTACTCTCCTTGCAGGGACGGCAAGTGGAGGCCGTTAGATATATAGATCAGGGCACATTTACGAATGCCTCTTCAACTGCGGACGGTTTCCGCGACTGGTTGCTCAGCGCGATTGGAATGGAACGCAATGCGATTGCAGACATCACAGATGTGGGCCGTCCAGCCGCTGTTGTTCGGATCCGCTTTTCGGGGGCGGCCGATGCTGGCGGGACGATTTTGATGGTCCGCTCGCTAGGGGAGTCCCCGTTAGACGTACAGGGTCTCGAAGAGCTCTTCTCGCCCTTTGATCTTTGGGCTCATGTCGATTCGGTACCTGTACTTTTGCCGGAAGCCGTCTGGTCTCGATTGCAAAAGCATGTGGCGTTCGCAGAGCAACCTAAGGGCTACGGCACCTTATTTGTGCTTCCGTTTGAGGGTGGATTCCAAACCGGGATCTATCGCGAGTCCGACGGCGTCACACTCTTTCTAAAGGAGTTCACCGAGAGGGGCACTCCTTTCGAGGCCCTTGACACTGAAGAGCTCGCAAGCCACTCGGACGATTCTGGGCTGACTTCAGGGACGATGACTTTGCAGGGACAAGAGGTCTCCTTCGTCCGCTATCTAGACAGCGGCACTGCCAAGAGTTACTCGTCAGAAGATCTCGAGTTGCGCGACCTCCTTCGAGTCTCGGCGATAACCGACCCCAAAATGCCAGCTACCGTTACCCGCATCCTTCTCCGAGATCACGATGGTGCTGCTGGCACAGCTCTGATTGTGCGCAACTCAAGCTCGAACGAGCAAGCCGGAGTTTTGATGGACGAGGCTGCCCTCGAAATCCTCTTTCAACCCTTTGACCTTTGGCAATCCCAAGGTCCCCCTAAGTAACCCACGAAAACGATGGCTCTTGCAGAGAAACAAACAACCGGCGGCGTGATCCTGATCGGCGTCGCCCTTCTAACTGTGGTATGCACCGCATTTGGCATTTACAAGGCCGCTGGAGTGCCGATCGATGGTCAGGGCCTGATGCAAGAGCGCTTTGCATATGAAGTGCTGCCGTTCGGACTTGAGGTGAAGGAAGCACACGAGGTTGCTAATGGAGATCGGTTAGTTCGGTTGGGGGCTCCGGAGGGAGTGGCGACACCGGTTGGGATGCCAACACGTATTGTCGCAATGTTCCACAAGAAGGCGTTTGCTC
This sequence comes from uncultured bacterium, assembly GCA_937896235.1. Classification (GTDB taxonomy): domain Bacteria; phylum Planctomycetota; class UBA1135; order UBA1135; genus CALBMX01. The sequence goes on along the minus strand of CALBMX010000007.1, from coordinate 14,102 downwards.
CCAAGTTGCAGTTTCCGGGGGCAGCTCAAAAGGCCTCACCCGAGAAGATGGGTATGTGGAAAATGGATCCAAGCAAGGTCTTCCGCACGGAGCTCAATCGAGGACAAATTCACTTCGACGAATACGAGAGCCTGTATATCCGCGACCGCCTATACAAGGACACGGGGAAGTGGAGTGACAGCATGCGGGTCAACCTCTCTAACTCCGAGCATTCGGTCGTTCTCTTCGCGGACTTTGCTCCCGAAGTGGACGGTACGGAGGAGGCTCTCGCTTTACTCTTGGAGGGTTTGGAGCTGCGAGCCGGTAAGCTAGAGTAACACTCAGGAGGGGAGAGTCGCGGCCACGACTTCAGCGATATGGGCAACGCGGACGTCAAGTTTGCGCCGCCGAACTCCCAGCTCCCACTGTAGTTGACACCCGGGATTTGAAGTCACTAGCAGGGAGGCGCCGCTGGCTTCTAAGTTGTCGAGCTTCCCCTCGAGCAGCTCGTTGGCCGCGCCCCTATGCGTCAGAGAATAGGAACCTGCGGATCCACAGCAGCTCTCACTCTCATGAAGTGGAACCCGATGGATACCCGCCTTCTCAAGGGCCGCATCTAAAATCGCAAGCGGTTCTTCCCGTATGCCTTGTCCGTGGCACAGATGGCAGGGGGCGTCCCAGGTCGCGTCGCCTCTGCCGAGCACCTTATGAATGGCATCTTTGGGAGGACTTGCAGGTAATCGGTGAAGCCGGGGCTCCAAGTATTCGTTCCAGTCGACTACACGCTTGGCGAATGCCGTTGCTGCAGCGTGATCGCTGCTTCCTGGCTCGAACAGCTCGGCGTATTCCTTCATGTGAGAGCCGCACCCGGCACTGTTCACAACAATCGGCAGAGGTGCGCCGGATGAGTCCGTGGGGGACCCATAGACTGCCATGAGGCCAAGCGCAAGCTTGCGGGCGCCCTCGCTGTCGCCATTATGCGCGTGCATTGCGCCGCAGCAGCCGGCTTTGGAGGGCGCGAGCACAGCCACACCGGTTGCGCTGAGCACCCGTACTGAGGCGCGATTCACGCGGCCTAGATAGACGGGCATCAGGCACCCTTCGAGAAGAATAACCTCTTCTTGTTGTTCGCCAATGGCCTCGGTGCGTGCCGCAAGGGGGCGACGTTGTTTGCGAGACGGGACCAAAGGGAGGTCTTCCGCCGGCGGAAGAGTTGAACCCAAGAGGGGTGTGACCAGCTTCATGAGTCCAGTTTGGGCACCGAGTCTAGCGAGGATTGCCGCAAGCCCAAGGGCCCGCCTATTGGGGAGCAGGACGCGCAACCCAAGCCACCGCAGGAAGCGACCCTTCGGGGAGCGAGTGTTTGACATCTCTAGCCCCGCGCGCGTGTGATTCATCATTTGGCCGAATTCCACGCCAGCCGGGCAGACACTCTCACAATTCCGGCAGCCCAAGCAGAAGTTCATCTCCTCGGCAAATACGGCATCTGGCTCCAAGCGGCCTTCTCCAACCGCGCGCATGAGATGGATCCGACCCCGCGGACTCGACGATTCACGCCCTGTCAGCGTATAAGTGGGGCAGGTGCGTAGGCAGAGGCCGCAGCGAATGCAGTCTAGGCTGGCGGAGTAATCGACAAGCGCCTCCCAATGAGAGCCCGTCTCATCTGCGCGAGAAGTTTGAGTCGTGTTGCTGGCCATGGGAGCCAGTTTATTCCCAAGAAGGGAATCGGACCCCAACATATTGGAATCCTCCGGATCTGCCTAATGGGAAAGGTGTTCCGCTGCCGAAGCAAGGGGTGCACCAGTGTGGAAACATTGGGAGCTCGTCCCCTCGGAAGTGGAAGAAATGACCCGCAATCACAACAAATCACACCAAGTGCACCCTGGCATTCGCACGCCTGGGAACTCTTTTGGAGTTCTGGATCCTTTTGGGGGGAAGGACATGAAGGGCGTAGACGTTCGAAACGCTGAGAGAGAGGGCCTCAAGCTTGTCGATTTGATGAGGTTCTCCGAGGGTTCACCCTCGGCAGCGGCTTTGACTAAAAAGCTATCGGCTTCACGCATCCCACACTGGACGGGGTTTACGCCGACGGGGCTCTACCCATCGTATTTGCGACCGTTGGCGAACATCGCGCTCCTCTTCCTTGTGGTTCCCGTCTTGCTTGCGCTGAGCTTGCCGGTCGCATTGATAAATCTATTGGCGTTCCGCGACCCTAGGTTGGTGTTCTTCACTCAAGAGCGCATGGGGCAATTCGGGCGCACTTTCCGGATTTATAAGTTCCGCACCATGCGACCGATCGAGGGGAACAGCTTCGAGGCGTGGGGCAGCGGTGATCGGAACCGCGTGACGGGATTTGGCCGCTTCCTGCGCTCAACACATCTCGACGAGATTCCCCAGATTCTGAACATCCTCAAAGGGGACATGGACTTCATCGGACCGCGCCCTGAGATGGTCGAAATCCACGAATGGGCAGTCGCGAACATTGAAGGCTTTGAGAGACGTCTAGTGTTGAGGCCGGGAATCACGGGCCTCGCTCAGATCACTCAAGGGTATACAGGCCAGTGCGAGGTAGCCTATGCCAAGAAACTTGACGCCGATGATGTCTATCGGGTCAACATTAGCGCCCTGATGGACCTGTCGATTTTGATTCGAACAGTGGCTTGGATGATGTGCGGGAAAGGTTGGAGCTGGGACAAGCGAATCCGCTCAATTAGCGAATAGACCCTTTGGGTCGAGAGCCTTTCGCACAGCACCTTGTAGTGCGAGCACCCCCGTCGACAAGCCGGTAGGGACCTCTGTGGGGAGCACGACGTCGATACCCTGCGGAATGTTAGGCAGCTGCGAAGAAACAAGGCGGCGGGCTATCGGCGCAGATGGGATCAGGGAGGCCGACGCGATTCCAGGTTCAACGACCAATGTGGTTTCCAATTCGAGTCCATCGCGAATCATGGATGACCAAGCGGCGAGATTCTCCGCCTGACTTCGAAGGGAACACGCACGGAAAACCGGTGCCCCGAACTGGAGAGGAGCCGCCGGAGCGAAACTAGAACAAATGGCTGACATCGTTCTTAGCTCGTCTTCAACGACGTCTTCCCTGCCACCAAGGTGGACGCGCAGGATCGTCTGCGCCGTCTCAACAACGCGCACATTTAGCGGGCGAGCGGTGGAGGCAAGGATTCGTTTGGCTAGCGCGATACCAGCTTGCAAGTCGGCTACTTCGGATTCGATATGCAGTTCGGCACCAAGTGCCGGGTGAAGTCGAAGGGTCGCCTCGAGAATCAGCCCAAAGCGGCCACGGCCTCCACAATGAGCGCGGTGCAAATCGTAACCTGCGACGTTCTTTACAAGCCTGCCTCCGCTTTGACTTGAGATCTCAGCGGAGAGCAGCGCGCGCAAGCCCAGGAGCTGGTCGCGGAGCGGCCCATAGCGCAGGCGGTCGTCTCCCGTCTGGGCCGTTGCGATGGCGCCGCCAAGGGTGGCAGAGGTATGGGCGAGCTGGGGGGTGACTCGGCGACCACCTTCAGCAGCGAGCTGGGAAAGCTCTCGCATAGGGGTTCCCGCCCAGGCGGTGAGTGTTCCGTCTGCGGGTTCGAATTCGATGATCCCACAAAGATGTTCCGTGCCGATCAAAAAATGGGCGCTCTCGCGTGGTGCCTCGAGCGCGATCTTGGTTCCAGCTCCCGTGGGGAGCACGTGCAAGCCATCACTCTCAGCCAGCCGCAATAGCTCTCGCGCTTGGCCTTCATCTCGAGGATAGGCAATCGGAATCTCTAGAGTCTCCTGGGAGGAGGGGGCCCAAGGGGGCAGGGTGCGGACTTGATCCGCCCCCACGAGCGCCTCTAGCCGCTGGAGGACATGATCGGCAGTCTTGCTCATACGGCACTCTCGGCGCTGCGTGGACCGTCTGACAGCTCGACGCAGGCTCGCAGGGGGATTGTCTTACCCGGGTTCATCCGCAGTTTAGGGTCCCAAGCCAGTCGGACGCGCCCCATCGCTTGCAGGTCATGCTCTGAAAACAGGAGCCCGATCTCCCCGAGTTTTTCAAGACCAATCCCGTGTTCGCCCGTGAGGGAGCCACCGGCCTTGACACATGCCTCCAAGATTTCGACTCCCGCTTTAACGACGCGTCCCGTCTCTTCGGGGTCGCGCCGGTCGTAGCAAATATTGGGATGCAGATTTCCGTCACCCGCGTGAAAGACAGTCGCGAGTTTGAGCCCATATCTCTCGGCGATGGCAACCGTAGCCCGCACCATCTCGCGAAGTTTTGTCCGAGGCACTACCGCATCCGCGACATACAGGTCCGGCGCGACACGTCCCATGGCGCCGAACGCACCCTTGCGGCCTTCCCACAGCTTGTGGCGCTCTACTTCATCCTGCGCGCGCCGAAACTCAGCGGCCCCTAAGCGCCGAGTGAGAGCTTCGATGTCATCGCAAGTTCCACGCACCTCGGTTTCCGTTCCTTCGACCTCGATCAACAGCACTGCGCTGGCACCTCGAGGGTATCCAGCGGCGAAGGAGCTCTCCTCAACTGCAGCGATTGTGAGGGAGTCCAAGATCTCGATCGCGGACGGCTCCAAGCCCACAGCAATGATCTCGCTAACCGCGTCGCAAGCTCTGTCGAGCCCATCCTCACCGGTGAAGACCGCTAGCAAAGTCTCGACAAGCTCCGGGCACGGCTCGAGCTTAACTGTGACCTCTGTGGCCAGCCCAAAGGTGCCTTCACTTCCGACGAAAAGACCGACTAAGTCCACGCCGTCGGGGTCGACCTTTGGCTTGCTCAAGTCGATGATGTCGCCCTGGGGAGTCACGACGACAAGCCCCATAATGTGCTGCGTTGTCGAGCCGTATTTGAAGCCGTGCGGGCCGCCGGAGTTGTTGGCCACGTTGCCACCAATGGTGCAAGCCCGCTGACTAGAAGGGTCGGGTGCATAGAAGAGGTCGTGACTCTTGCAGGCATGTGTTAGATCAATATTGACGAGGCCAGCACCAACACGGGCATACCCGTCCTCGGGATGAACCTCGAATACTTGGCGCATGCGTGAAGTCGCAACGACTACGCCGCCAGCAATCGGGCGTGCGCCCCCCGTTAGCCCGGTACCTGCACCACGCGGAACGATCGGGATGTCGTAGTGCGCAAGCAATCGCATACAAGCGGCAGCCTCAGCCGTGTCCTTTGGCAGGAGCACAAGCTCGGCGGGCGCGCTATACATCGCCAGAGCATCGGACTCATAGCTAAGGAGGCGAGTCGTATCGCTTACGACCGCATCCCGTCCAATGAGCTTTTCCAGCTCGACAACTAGCGCCTTATCCATGTAGACATTGTTGCAGGAAGCCGTGAATCTATCGAATAGGCACTGTCAAAAATCGGAACGTCGGAGCTTCCACATGCCAAGTAAGAGCATGACGACAATAAAGCCAAGCGAGGAGAGAATCGAAAACCAGATGTTAAACCGGAGGTCCTCAGCATCCCAAGCAAAGTGACGCTCGAACCAAGCATCCGGATCATCTGTGGCGGTGGAGGTGTCGGCTTCGCTGCCTTTCCACTCTGCTCGCCTTTGTTTCCTTCTTCCCTCCGTGCTGTCCACGAGTTGTTTTCGCGTGGCAAGGCGCCCACTGTCGAACATGGCGTCTTGGACATGGAGGATCACTAGGTCCGCATCGCTAGTCTTTGGGAGGGGATAGTGGAGAGCATCGAGTGCGAAAAATGCCGTGTCGCGCACGAGGCGCCAGTTGTCTTTCTCATTTGCTGTGGAGGCATCGGCGGAGCCATCCTCCGCCACGGCTTGCTCCTCGATCATGAGCATGTCGCCGTATTGCTCCTTGAGTTGCCACCCTGAGTGGACACAGCCATTTCCGAAGAAGAAGACGATTCCCAAGATCATCGCCGCTGACGTGCTTCGCGTGTAGGCGCCGATCAGCATCGTTACGCAATGCACCATCGAGAACAGGTACACCAAGGTCAGGCTCGCCCAAAGGATCGCCGGAGCGTTGTAGCCCGAGATGAATAAGACTCCGAAGTACATCCCGCTCGTCAAGAAGATGCTGAGTAGAGCGACGAAAATAAGGCCCGTGATATAGCGCGAGAGGTAGAGGGACCATCGCGGAAGAGGCTTGACGAATACGAGGTCTGCTGCACCTTTCTCCAGCATCCTCGGGACGAAAAATGCGGTGGCTGCGATTGACAAGGTCATGCCGATGCCTCCGGCCAGACCATTGACTACGTACTTGAGTAACCACTCAATCGCTACGGGCCGAGGGTCATCGCCGAGCATGGCCATCATGGGAGGATAGTCAAACTGCCATTTGCCGAAGAGTACGCTGATTGATTCTTCTTTGAGGCCGACAGCAAATGTCAGCAGAATCGGCAGGAGTGAGACAGCGATAAGGACTCGAAAAACCATGTTGTCGAGAACTTGGAAGATCGCATCTGTGAAGAGGCCACGGATCGCAAGTAGACGACTCGGAGTTGGGCGAACGGAATTCACTGAGCAACTCCTTGGACGAGGTCGATGAAGACATCTTCAAGTGTCCGGCGCTCACGCCGGATTTGGAGAATGGGGGTTCTCCCTTGGCGCAGGCGATCGATGACGGCGTTTAGCTGCTCGTCATTGAGCAGAAGTTTGAGGGTACTGCTGGGGTGCATCTCTATAGGTATTTGGTCGGTGATGCCATCGAGCAGTGCGCGCAATTCACTCCCTTGTGGCGTGGCGTTCCCCAGGTAGATTTGGACTTCGTCCGTATTCGGCGTGAGGTCCTGTAGCGTTCCTTCCCGAAGGATCAGGCCGTCTTTCAATATCGCGATCCGGTCGCAGATCATCTCCACCTCCATCAAAAGGTGCGAGTTGATGAAGATGGTTGTTCCCGACTTTGCGAGCTCCGTAACCGTCTCGCGAATCGCAGCGCGGCCGACCGGATCAACTCCGTCCGTTGGCTCATCCAAGAAGACAACCTCGGGCTCATGAATCAACGCTTGGACGAGTCCGATACGTTGCATCATTCCTTTTGAATACTCTTTGATCTTGCGATCGGCGCTTCCCGCCATGTTCAGGCGCTCCAGCCAGGGTCCCGAACGCTCGTCAATCCACTTGCGATTACATCCGACCATCATCCCCGATAGGCGGAGCATCTCGCGCCCAGTCAAATAGAGGGGGAGGCGGTGAGCCTCTGGCAGGTAGCCAATGCGAGAGCGCGGCCGAGCTCTCCCCGCTGGCTCGCCGAGCAGCTCTGCTTCGCCTCCCGTTTTTCTTACGAGCCCAAGTAGGATTTTGACCAAAGTCGTCTTTCCCGCGCCGTTTGGCCCCAAAAGGCCAAAGACCGACCCGCGCTGCACTTCCAGGTCGACCCCGGCGGCCCCACCGAGCGCTGAGAAGCCCGACTTGAACATCGAAGGTTTGTACGTCTTCCGAAGTTCGCGAACGCGAACCACTGGGGCTGGGGATGAAGTCATGAATACACCATACGCACTTGGCGTGGGATCCTTTGAGTCGATCCCCTGCGGGAGACCGCTAACTTTCTAAATTTCGGTCCGCGCTGCTCGAGCTCGCCGCGTGACACCGCGGTAGGCCAAGAGGTACTCGCGCGCTGTTTTGCCCCATGAGAAATCCTCCGCCAAGCAGCGCTTGACGAGGCGGCGCCAGCCGGTGGTGTCCTTATATAGAGTCAGGCATTCCTCGAGAGCCTCAAGCACGGCATCTCCAGTATAGGGATCAAACGTAAAGCCGGTACCCGTTTTGGAGGCGGCCATGGAGACGATCTTGTCGTCCAAACCACCCCTTTCGTAGACGAGAGGGACCACGCCATAGCGCATTCCGATCGCGTACATCGGGTTCGTCGGCTGGTAGTGTGATGGCAAGATCATGATGTCGGACCCGCCCATGAGTTGGTGGGTAATGTGGGGAGTGAAGCCCTCGACAATCTTGCAGCGACCCTTAAATGTCGACTCAAGGTTCTTGAGCTTTGCCGTCAGCTCTGGAGGTCCGGTACCGAGGATGACGAGCTGTATCCCGCGCTCGAGGATGTCGGGGAATCGATTGGCTAGTAGGTCAAACCCGCTATCGGCGTCCCACCGACCAATGAGGGAAGCGATCGGTTGTCTTGGACCATTGTCGAGCCCTAGCGCCTTCTGGAGGTCCGACTTGCACTTTAGCTTGCTCTTGATCGGATCCTTATCCGCCGCAGAGAAGTTCGCGGAGAGGATCTTGTCCTTGCTCGGATCCCATGCCGCGTAGTCGATCCCGTTTGAAATCCCGGCCAATACTTTCTTTCTGCGGAGAAAGAGGCGCTCCAGTCCATGGCCGCGATCTTGAAGTTGGATGCGCTCGGCGTGAGCCCCCGAGTGGGTACCAATCACCGTAGCGTAGTCCGCCCCGGCTTTCATGAAGTTGACCTTGCCATCAAGAGCCACACCGTTTTCGCTCTTGAACTCACTGTGGGGGATTCCAATGCGGGGCAGAATGTCCCGCTCAAAAACACCCTGCATGGCAAGGTTGTGAATGCTAAACCAAGTGCCCGCTTTGGCGACGGGAGCGTCGCTTTCCGTCGCTGCATACTTGATGTGGTGGTAAACGGGAATCAGACCTGTCGTCCAATCCATGCAATGCAGTACCGCGGGTTTGAAATCCACGACGGCAAACCCCTCTAGGACGGCTTGGCTAAACAGGGCATAGCGGCGCCAGTTGTCCTCGTAAGGCCCCTCTTCGTTACCGTAGGGGTTGTGCTTGTTGAACCACTTTTCGTTATCAAAAACGTAGGTGGGAATACCGGCGACGGTCAGGTGAAGGATGCGGAACTCCGTATCCCCGAACTCGAAGTCCTTGATGGTGATCCGTCCCGCCTCTGTCGCACCGCGAAGCAGATTCTCGTCCATCGACGCGCAACGGGGAATGAAGAGGCACACCTTCGCGCCCTCGAATGCTAGTGCACGGGCGAGGGACTCTGTGACCGAAGCAAGATTAGTTCGGCGCGCGAGGGAGTAGAACTCCGGTGAGATGAGAGCGACATTCATGGCATAACCGTTCGCGCCTAAGAGGGCGAGGGGCGCATGTTTGCGCCCACGTCGAAGGGCTAAGCTAGAGTCCCGAGCCGCCTCGGTCGAGGACTATGCTCTGATGAATAACGTAAGTCCTTTTTGGGGAAAGACTTGCGTTTTGGGTCTTCCTGTGGCGCAGGCCCGAGTTTGTCCCGGGAGTGGGGCCGGATCCCACGGGCATCCAATCATGTTTAGGGCTTATTGGCCATGTAGGACTTCATGGCTTCGGGCAAGAGCGCTTCGAGTTCCTTGGCTCGCGTTTCATGTGATGGGTGGGTCGAGAGCCACTCGGGTGTGCTTCCTCCTCCACTTAGGCTCTCCATGCGCTCCCAAAAAACGACGGCCTCGCGGGGGTCGTACCCCGCCCGCGCCATCAGGATCAACCCAATGTGATCGGCCTCTAGCTCGTGGTTCCGGCCAAAGGGGAGCGCGGCACCGTATTGGTAGGCTAGGGATCCAAGTGATTGCAGGTTCTCGTCCGATGTTGCGAGCGAGAGTGCTGTCTGCACGGCCGTGTCTAGGGACATGCGTTGGGTGCCGTGGCGCGCCATGGCGTGCCCGATCTCGTGTCCCATGACAACGGCGAGGCCGGTTGCATCTTTACAGATCGGAAGGATGCCTGTGTACACAGCCATCTTGCCGCACGGCAAACACCAAGCGTTGACAGTGCTGTCGTCATCAATGAGCTTGACCTCGTAAGCGTACCCCTGCTCTTCGGCGACACTCGCAAGATCCGACATGACCTTCTCGACGGTGTCCTTCCACTTCCCCTTGTCGCCAAAACTGGTCGTTACGAGGGTGGCCTCCGCGGTAAACTGAGAATAGGCCTCGGTGCCGAGCTCGCAGTCTTCCTCGGGGCTAAACATATTAAATGCAGAGGTCCCCGTTATGGGAGTTGTTATGCATGAGGAGAGCATGAGGCTTGCGGCCAACGCGCTTAGCAAGAGAAGTGATTTCATTGTGGGATCTAAGGCTGAGGTCAGTTGTGGGGGCTCCAGTATAGACTTCAGGACCGGTTTTCGTGGCGAAAGCGAGACGAACCGGCCCGGCTCCGTAGAATGCGGAGAACCCATCCGAGTTGACCATAGCCCCAACCAGCACAAGTGAACCCCAACCCCGGAAAGCGTCCGCCACTCCTCCTAGTCATCCTCGACGGCTGGGGATATCGCGAGGCCTCTGCCCATAACCTGATCCACACGTCAGCGCCTTATTGGAACGAGCTGCTCGGGAAGTACCCGAACACTCTGCTTTCGGCCTCTGGAAAGGAAGTTGGGCTTCCACTTGGCCTGATGGGGAATAGCGAGGTGGGACACTTGAACCTGGGCGCTGGCCGCGTGGTGTATCAAGACCAAACTCGTATCCACAAATCGATCGACGACGGAGACTTCTTTGAGAACGGGGCCTTTGTTACCGCGATGGAGCGTGTTCGCAAGGAGGGTAGAAAGCTCCACCTCATGGGCCTCATCGGCACAGGGGGGGTGCATGCATCAAGCAAGCACATTCGCGCCCTGCTAGAGCTAGCTAAGCGTGTCGGGGTCGATCCCGATCGCGTCTGTGTACACGCGATTTTAGACGGACGGGATACACCACCACGCTCTGCGGCCGGGTTTGTGGAGGCGCTCGAAGCAGACATTGCGAACGCCGGAGTGGGGCACATTCGTTCGGTCATCGGTCGCTATTGGGCGATGGACCGTGATACCAACTGGGAGCGCACCCAGCGAGCTTACGACTTGTTTTTCCATGGGAAGGGCGAGCTCGTTGCGACGGCGATGGATGCCATTGGGGCCAGCTATGCTTCGGATACGGGCGACGAATTTGCAGAGCCCTTTGTAATCGGCAGCGACAGTGGAGCCTCTCGGATGGAAGCGGGCGACACTGTAATCTGTTTCAACTTTCGCGCCGACCGTATGCGCCAACTCGGCGCGGCCCTTGGTCTTGATGAAAGTGCCTGGATAGCGAACTGCGGTGGAGCAGCAGGCTTTAGCCGGGATGGCCATCCCGGTCGTGCGGGCAGTGCTCCGCTGGAAGTGGTGACCATGACCCAATACCGGTCGGACTTCTCTTACGCGGTCGCCTATCCGCCTCAAAGTTATAAGGGGATCTTCCCCGAGCTCATCTCCGCGGCCGGATTGCGCCAAGCCCGAATCGCAGAGACGGAGAAGTATGCACATGTGACCTTCTTCTTTTCCGGGGGTGTGGAGAAACCCGTTGAGGGTGAATCGCGGATCCTAATCCCAAGCCCTAAAGTCGCTACCTACGACATGCAACCAGAGATGTCGGCACCGGGGATCACCAAGGCTATCCTCGCCGAACTCGAACGCGGTGAAAACGACGTCTACATCATCAACTTCGCCAACGCGGACATGGTGGGGCATACGGGACGCGTCCCCGCCGCAGAGATTGCCGTGCAGACGGTTGATCGATGTTTGCGGGAAATCGTGCCGGCTGTCACCGCACTCGGCGGAACAATAGCCATTACGGCCGACCACGGAAACGTCGAGATGATGTGGGACGAGACCTCGGATCAGCCCCATACGGCTCACACAACGAACCCGGTCCCCATTATCCTTTGCAGCGACGAGCTGGTCGGTCAGAAGTTGAGGCCAATGGGTATCCTTGCAGATGTGGCCCCGACGTTACTGGAGATTCTCGACCTCCAGAAATCGTCCGGTATGGACGGTGTCAGTCTGTTCCACTCCTAGGAGGCCTCTCGGGCTCGAGGTTGCTCTCAAGTTCGGAGATCTCATTCCACACGCCTTCGATTTCCGTCGCGCATTGCGCCGCGAGTTGTGGAGAGACGGACTCTAGAAATTTGAGAACGTCTTGAATGGAGTCGATGCGTGTGACCATGGGTATTTTAGGGGGTAAGCAAACAGCGGGTGACAGGGCGTGTGCCCTTGCTGTCTTGCAGTCGCTCAGATCCCCATTTGGTTACAAGCAAATGACGGTTTATCGGCGCGCCTTCTGCTTCTTGGCCCACTTCGACCACTGCTTGTCGAACTCCGCGTAGTCCATATGTAGGTGCTCGTCGAAGGCGTCCTTTTGAGCGACTAGGACCTGGGGCATGCCAATCCGGCGCTTCCCCTCACCAATGCCATGCAGGTCGGCGTTGATAGCGGCGAATGCGTCCGGGTGCTTGTCTAAGAGGAAGCGAACCATCGACCACGCCATGATGTGATCCTCATGGGTGAAGGAGCTAACGGAAGCCTTGCCGAGCAAAGAGTCGAGATACGGCTTCTTGCGTTTACGCAAAATCTCGTTCATCTCGCTTGTCCAGTTGTTGACCTTGGAACCCGATGCCGTCACCTCGGCTGGTCCGCAGAAACTTGTGAACTGAGGTGAGCTTTCGCGCTCAAGGGCATGGGCAAGTCCCTCTTGAATCCACGGAGGAGTGGGGTAATTGTCGTGCTTGTAGCCCGTCAAGAGTGCGTGTACGAGGTGGTGTAACATGTACCCCGTAACCCCGTCGTCATCCCACATCGCACCATCCATCAGGTGAAGGGAGGTCGACTGTGCATCCGTATCCTCCATACGCTTGAGGTTCGTTCCATCGCCAAGCTTCCCCATGTCGCTCTTGGCATAAGCGTCGAATTCGACCTGACCAGGAAGTAGAAGGACCTCGTACTTCCCGACCTGACCCAAAAAGGGCCCCTCGCCCATATAGCCCTGCCCCTTGATCTTGGAGGGAGCTTTGACCCCGTATTCATTCACCTCTGGAAAGTCCTTGTCTTCAACGAGAAGGACCTCTTGCATGCGAATATATAAGTTTTCCGCCCGCTCGAGGTAGGCATGCGCGCGAGCGAAGGGTTCGAAAGCGAGCGCCCCCGACGCTAGGGATCTCATAGGGCCACTTCCCTTGTCGGGCTCGTCTCCGCTCTCAACTCCGCCCGGCCTTCCCGATCCCGTCGGCCACATTAGAAACGTGACGTCTGCAAAGCCCAACTTGATGTGCTCTCCCTCGATCCAATAGATGTCCACACCGTTGAAGATCTCCTCAACCACCTTGGAGTCGGAGCGTGCAAACCGGAAATCGCCATGGCTCTCTATATGCAAGCGATCCATCTTGGCTCTCTCACCCCCGCAGACACTGCAATTTTCGGGGGCGGGCCGCTTGTGGTCGGCAGGTGAGCCGAGGGAGATTAGTGCGAGTGCGATTACAAGCTGCTTCATAGGCTGAGGTGGGTAGGTCTCTACCCTAGCAAGTAGGCGAGGGACCGTAACTCAAGTGCATGAAATCTCAGCTAACAAACTGCGGACCGCCTTACAGAGGGTGCCGCCTCAAGGGGGGGCGTGAGTCGCCTAGAAAAAGGCGGCGTAGAGCGGCTTGGAGCCTTCCGAGGACAGCTTTACGAAACTCCATCCAGCCGGGATTTGAATCTCCGTCCGGCTGAGTCCCTTGTCGTCGAGGTCGATCGTGTACTTCGCCTCCAAAACACTCGGCGAGCCTTGGCTGGACTGAACATCCAGGCAGCGAACGGTGAGGTCGATCGCCGCGCCTGGAGCATCGGTATCGGAATACTGAATGGTCCACATGCGGTCCGATCCAAGCGAGTTCGAGGTGCCTTGGAAGCGGTCGCCAATCGCGACCGATAGCTTGATGGGCTGTAAGTCGGTCACGACAAACGTCAGCCCGGCCAGGCCCGTAACGTGGGCTGGGAGGCACTCTATCTCGAGTGCGCAGTCGGCCTCTTCAGCCCCGAGGCCCTCATCACTAGATCCTGGGAAAACAGACTCGTCAGTGCATTCTTCAGAGGCCAGGTCGCAGTTGATCTGTTCGGTGATGACAAGATCACTGAGCTCAAGTGCCTCACAGGTCTCCTTCGAGGAGCACGTCTCGCCCCCTATGGAGATACCCACCCTGCTGACTTGAAACTCGTTCTTGCCCCAATCCTCTTTGTCAGGGGAGAACCACGAGCCCGTTGAGCCTGAACCCTCGCGCCAGAGTTTCCAGTCCTCTTCTTCCCACTCTCGATCTTGCTCCGAAGGCCAAGATTGAGCCCGATGTCCAAGACCCCATTTCCTGTCGCCCATGTCGGCGCAGTCGCCCATGTCGGCGCAGTCGCCCATGTCGGCGCAGTCGCCCATGTCGGCGCAG
>CALBMX010000006.1 GCA_937896235.1 uncultured bacterium | reverse complement strand
GTCCCGATAGTCACGCCCGATAGTCACGCTCGATAGTCACGCCCGATAGTCACGCTCGATAGTCACGCCCGATTGTCACGCCCGATTGTCACGCTCGGTGTATTGAGCACCTGGTTGGTCAACTGGAGGTTGCGAGACACCAAGCTCCGAGAGTTTGCTTCCCGTTGACTTCGCGCAGAGAGTGCAGGCCTTACTGATGAAATCGGAGGCGAAAGGGAGCACCAAGCGTCTATCTGGGAACACCAAGTCAAAGAACGGATAGCAGATTTCTAGAGAGTGATACTTTCTTTTTCTAGCGCTTTTGTTCCAACGCAAAAGACGAGCATTACCTATCCAACCAGACGGCTGGGCCTCAACCAACTCGATCGTCTCCATCAGCGCAGAGTCTATGAATCCTACCGCCATCAAAACGACCCTCCCCGCCCAGTTTTTCGCTGCTGCTGCCAGCCAGGCAAGCGCCCAAGACGTCATCAACAACGGGGCCTCTCCTCGGCGACCAATGCGGTTGGCGCCATGTCCACAACTGCAGTGGGATCACCCGCCATGAGCCTGCACACGACTTATGGAGAGGCCTTTCCAGGCGCGGGCTTCCCCTCCCTATCGTTGTCGGTGGATTATCCACTGGTGAAGGCTAACTCGAAGTTGACGTCTTCGACGGGGTGAGCGCGACCGCTCTCGGCCTCTCCTCCACGACGGTTTTCTCGTTCTGCTGCTGGTGCTTTGACAACACCAGTGACGGGGAAGTCAAGGGCGCGCGGATCATGGATTCCGTTACGGGTACCAACGCTGGAATTCAGCTAGGAGCGACTGCCACAAATATCTTAAACCTCCGCATTGACGACGCTGGCGGTTCCATTGCCAGGAACAGCACCACCGCCCCCTACACGACTCTGTCCCTTCCGAGAGACGTTGGGACGCACTTGACTGTCAACGTTCCGCGCACCAGCGGTACGTTAGAGGTCTCTTTATCGACAGCGTCTCCCAAGCCCCATTTCACTTGGTCAAAGCGGTGGAATCGTTCCGACCTTGGACTTGCAGATTGGTGTGATCAACGGTGGAACCGTTTCGGGCCAGGCGCAAGAGAGCGGCCTCGATAACCTAGCTTGCGACACAGGTCTTCTGATTGCTGACGACGCTGCAGGACTCGCCGCAGGTACGCTCACCCCGCTGGACTTCCTTCCCTGCCCTTCGGCAGCTTCGGTAGAGTTCGCTCGTCTTGGCGCTCCCGGCCATCCCATGGCTCACCCTCCTGGCGTCACTACGGATTCCAGCCAGGAGCGAACGACCTTGGAACAAACCCGGGATCGTTGTCCGAACGAATGTAGCCGGGCCTGCCATGCGGATGACGGGAAAGAGATGATGGCTGGACTTAGTTCTTGCTCCAGCACGCCCGATCGGAGACGTGCTAATCCTTGCTGGCGTATAGCGGGTGAATGCCCGCCTATCTCTCCTTCAAGTAGGCTTCGGCAATCCGCTGGCCCAGTGCAACGATCGCCGCAGTGTTCAGCACTAGCTTCCGCTCCTGCTCAGGAAGATCAAAGACTTTGATGTGGATGAAGTTCTCATCTTCAGAGGCTGCTTGTGCGAGCATCGCAGTGACGTCGATCTTGTTGACCTGTTCGTCGTCGGTTGGTGACTGTTGACTAACGAACCAACGCAAGTTGGGCAACTTGAGGTCCTCGCGAGTCTGAGCGATTAACGCTTGGAGGCGAGAGGCGGCCTGTTCGCGATAGGGTTGAAACGACATGTCATTTTCACCTACGTGATAAAAAATGCCGGCGAGCTCGACCTTGTGGCCCTTCGCCACCAGCTCGTTGATGGACTCTTGCACAAAGGCCAAGAAGGCAGGGTAGAGGTTGCGCGATTTTGCCTCGCTGCCCTCTGGCGTCCAGTCCAAAATTTGCGACCCACTATGGGAAAACTTGGCGATCGCAAAGGGCCGCTTGAGCTTCCTCTGTAGCGTCTGGCCAAAGCTGAGCTCCGGCCCAAACGTGTCATAGAAGCCACGCGGTCCCAAGGCCTCCCAGCCGTTGGAGAGCTTGTAGCCACCACCAAGGTTGTAGCGGAATGGAATCTTGGCATTGTCCCGAAGTAGCGCCTTGCCTCCGGCGAGTTGAGCGAGCTCTTGTATAAAGGCCCGCTCGCCTTCCATATTTCGATGGCCCGCCATTACAAACAGCTGGACCGTCTGGCCCTTCTTGAGAGGCCACTTCGCCAGGGGTTGGGTCGGCTCCTCATTGATCCCAAGGTTCGCGAGATAAGCCTTGGCATAGTTCGCACCATGTTCGAGTTGGCCGAGAGTTCCGTAATGATAGTGCAGCCCTGTGCCGCCTCCAATCTCGACACCGACATGAGAGGTCGGCACGTAGTCCACAAGCGGATCTTCGGCTGCGACTTCTCTCTGCCCTAGGCTGATGGCGTACATCAGATCGCGTAGGTCCATGCCCCAAACGGTTTTGGTGCACAGCTCCCCCACATAAAAGCGAAGGTCCGGCGTTTCCAAGTCTCTGCGGAGCTTAGCGACGAAGTTGCGAAGGTTCGCACCGTAGTTCTTCAGGTAGGACTCCTCGAACATGTCGTTCTCCCCCTGATGCCAGAAGACCCCCTCGATGCGGTAGCGGATCCCCTTCTTGTCCAGCTCTGCAACGGACTCGCCAATCAATCGCAACAGGCGCGGATACATCTCGAATCCGATGGGTTCGTCTGGATTCCAATCGCCTCCGAGGTGAGTTCCTCCTGCGGCGCACTTGATGATTGCTATCGGCCCGTCGAGGTTCTGTTTGACTTGGCGAGCAAAGCTCAACTCGGGACCGACGACGTTGTTGACAGGCTCTAGGCCTACCCAGCCTTTGGACTCCATCTTGTCTTCTCTTCCAATGCTGTACGAGAACTGCACATCCTCCTGAGGGTCTTCCAAACCAGCGAACGGGGGAAAGCGCTTGATGTCGGCAACGTTCGAATCGGAGCCAACCATGTTGGACTGGCCCGCAAAGATAAAGACGCGGGTGATCTTGTCGCCCCCACCGCCAGATGCATGTGAGGGCCCAACAAAACTCAGGCTACAAAGTAGAGTGAGGACAACCTTAAGGAGGTTCCGTAAAGAGCTGCGATGGAACATAAGTGTAGGGCGGGTTTGCATGCATCCCACCCTACCGACTTCATGTAGCTCAGGCAACTACACCCCCTACCGCAAAATGGGGCAGACCTTCCGGGTCGGTACCAAGGAATACCGCGCTCCGTCAGCCCCCTCTCCCCCCCCACATGCGTCAAGATCAGGTCTTATCCGGAGCTGCCAAGAGAGCCGAGCATTTAGAGGAAAAAGGAAGCGGCCTAAATGGGCAAAGGGGGCGGCGGTTGCGTGCCTAGAACGTGTCGGCTACGAGGGGGATTTCCTTGCGGCGGGAAAAGAGAACGAAGCAAGAGCAAATGAGAACGACAAACAGAAGACCAGCGAGCAAGCCACTATCTTCATTCACAACAAAGCCTAGTCGAGTGGTATGTGCGATGATGGCGCCACACATGACCGAAAATGCTAAGGCAGCGCCTGCTACTGCAAACGGCGAGATCAAAAGTAACGCGGCAGCCATCTCAATAAACGCGATGAGGAAGCGCCCCACCGGCTCCATCTCAAGCTGTTCAAAAACAGCAATGCTGGCGGGATCTCCGAAAAATTTCATCCCCGAGGCCATGAAGAGAATCGTCGCGGCGATGCCTTGTGCGGCATAGGTTAGCTTGCTGTGTTTCATGAGGCCTCGATGGGGGTCGGCTGTGCCGTGGCATGTGGGGGAAGGTAGATATTCAGTTCGGTTAGGTCGGACGCTGAGGTTAGGCCCGTAGCCCCGAGAAGCTCTTGATGCTCGTGGTGAATCGCTTCGATGTAATTGGCTACACGCCGACTCTTGTCTTCGATGTCGAGTCCATGTTGCAGGTGCGCCTCGTGAGTGGTGATACCAACTGGACAGGTATTGCTATTGCACTCCAATGCCTGAATACAGCCGAGGGCGAGCAGGAAACCGCGGGCTGAATAAACGACATCTGCACCGAGTGTCATGGCTTGTAGCTGCTTCCCCGCACTGATCAACTTGCCCGCGGCGAAGATCACGACTTGCTCCCGAACCCCCGCCTCAATCAGCATCTTGTGCACGATGGGAAGAGCCTCGAAGAGTGGTAGCCCGAGCTGGTCCATGAAGCTCTTGGGGGCGGCGCCCGTGCCTCCCTCGCCGCCGTCAATGGTGATGAAGTCAGGCAAAATCTGCTGGTGTTTCATCTCTTGGATGAGGTCGCGTAGCTCGTCGGCACGGCCCAGGCAAAATTTGATACCAGTGGGCAGTCCGCTCACAGCTTGGACACGTCCGATGAACGCTACGGTTGAGGCGGCATCCGTGCACTCAATGTGGTGGCATGGGGAGAGAACGTCCTTCCCCATCGGTACGCCTCGCAGCTCCGAAATCTCCTTGGTGATCTTCTCCTTGGGCAACAGACCTCCTTTACCCGGTTTGGCACCTTGGGACAGCTTGATCTCGATCATCTTTACGGCTGGCAAAGCCGACAGCGCCGCTAACTTGGCATCGTCGAGTAAGCCGTCTTCGGTGCGCACACCAAACTTAGCTGTGCCCATTTGAAAAATTAAATCACAACCCTCTGCTAGGTGATGCTTTGGATAGCCACCCTCCCCGGTGTTCATCGTTGCACCCGCGAGCTTGGCCCCCCGCGCGAGGGAGCGCACGGCGCGCTCACCAAGAGCCCCGAAGCTCATCGCACTGATCATAAGCGGACGTGTAATGTGGTACGTGGTGGCGAGTCCTCGGGAGGCGCCTACAGCAACATCAAATGGCTTGAGTTGACTTTTGGGAAGGGGGTAGAACGAGTTGCGTATCTTGATCTCGGTACTGTCATAATCTAACAGCGTGCCAAAGGCCGAGTACGAGTCGACTCCTTTGGCCATGCGATAAACCTGAGCGCGGTCGACACGATTGAAAGGGCGCTCCTCGGTGTCCGAGGAGTAGAGGTACTGGCGGAATTCAGGGCCTACGCT
>CALBMX010000005.1 GCA_937896235.1 uncultured bacterium | reverse complement strand
CGGGCTTGTCCGTCGCGGCTCCTGGCCTGCCAGGGGAATTCGCCGACGTTCTACCCCCCAAAAAAGCCGCCTCGCATCTCCCCACAAAATGGAAAGAGACGAGGAGGACAATTTCGCTGAAGCCGGTGAACTTCTCGAACCGGCCAGATTTGAAAACTTCACGAACTTCAGGGGAGGTGGCGAACCAGCTTCCCAAACGACATAGGTCATCCGTGAGGCTCCAGCGAACCGCACAAAAAACAGAAGGTGCTTTTTGCACGGCTAGCAGGACGAATATTCCGTCCCTTTGGTTCCAAGGTTTGAGCACAATTCTATAGGAGTCCCCCAACTGCCCCAGCATGCCCATTCCCGGGACTCCAATAGGGGCGGCGTTGAGTAGGATAGTCCT
This sequence comes from uncultured bacterium, assembly GCA_937896235.1. GTDB lineage: Bacteria > Planctomycetota > UBA1135 > UBA1135 > CALBMX01. Next base: position 18,841 of record CALBMX010000005.1, on the reverse strand, counting down.
TATGAGTGTGAACGATCGAGCAGGCCTTGTGCTACTGGTAGGGATCCTTACGGGCTGCGGCGTATCGGAGGATCCGGTCTCGCCCGCTCCCAGCGAGTCCGTCACTCCCGAGGCCCCCAGGACTATCGCTGCGCCCCCCCTCTTGCACGAGCCCCCCTTGCAGCAGGTACATGATGGAGAGCACCTCCAACTCCCGCTCGAACCACTCTTCCGTGAGATCACGGCCTCCAGCGGGATGACGTTTGTGCATGATCAGGGTTGCGAGGGAAACCGCGAGCTTCCCGAGACTCTCGGCGGTGGGGTTGCCCTGCTCGACTTCAACGGCGATGGCAACTTGGACATCTATCTAGCGCAATCGGGACCGCTACGCGAGGTCGATGGATCGGAAGACCGGTCGACCGCGGTGAACGAGCTGTGGGCCGGAGACGGTACTGGTCACTTGAAGTTTCTCCCCGGAGTCGCGGCCGATACGGGCTACGGAACCGGTGTGAGCGCCGCGGACTTTGATGGCGACGGACACGTAGACCTCGCGGCGCTAAACTGGGGCACCAATGGCTTGTGGCACAACACCGGCGCTGGGTTCGAGAATGTCACCTCGGCCTGGGGAATGGCGGGCGACACGAGCTGGTGCGCCTCGGCGGCAGTGCTTGATTATGATGGCGACGGTGACTTGGATTTTTATGTGGTCAACTACTTGGATGTTGCCCCGAGAGCACACCTGGATCCCGAGCTGAACTCGATGGCGCCCGGCCCCCATACCGGCTACCCCCACCCCGATCGCTATCCCGCTCAAGGGGACACCCTTTGGCGCAACGACCTGGACTCGGCCTCTGCCCAGTTTCGGGAGGTCACGGAAGAGATGGGCGTCCGCGCCGTCGACCCCCAGAAGGGCTTGGGTGCAATCTCGACCGACGTAGAGCTCGATGGCTGGGTCGATCTGTATGTGGCCAATGACGCGACCCCCAACACGCTCCTTCACAACCAAGGTGGGGTCTTCTTCGTGGATGCGGCACGTACTCTTGGCCTGGCTTACAACGAGTCGGGACAGACGGAGGCTGGCATGGGCGTTGACACGATCGACGTCGATCGCGACGGCGACTTGGATTTGTTTGTCACGAACTTGGACATGGAGACCAACTCGCTCTACTTAAACCGCAGCTTTGAGCGCAAGCGAGGAGAGGGTTTAGAGGTCCCGCCGACGCCCAACCGCTTGAGCTTTCGCGACCGTACGTTGCAGATGGGGCTCGCGCAGCCCAGCCGAGGTTTCGTCGGTTTTGGCGTTGTCTTCATCGATGTCGACCTAGATGGAGACGCGGATGCGATTGTCGCCAACGGACACGTCGTCGACAACATTGAGGAGATCAGCGACACGCGCCTCTACGCACAGCCGAATCAGATCTACCTCAATGATGGGAGTGGGCGATTTGATGAGGCCAAAGGGGGCGCGCTTCCAAAAGGTTTCTCCGTGCGGACCGTGTCGAGAGGGTCCTCCATAGGAGACCTAGATGGTGACTTGGATTTAGATTTGGTTTTTGCGAACAACGGCGGGCCCGCTCGGGTTTACGAGGGCACGCCTCCGCAGCTGCCCCACGTGTTTCTACGACTCAAGGGGCCCGCCAGGAATACCGAGGGGGTCGGCGCCACGGTTTGGCTTCACTTCAAGGGCGCGCCAACATGGTTGGGGCGAATGGAGCGCACGCGCTCGTACGCATCTGCAAGTGAAGCGGTCATTGTGGCTGGCATGCCAGGTGAACTCGCGTCCGTTGAAGTGCTTTGGCCGGGGGGAAAGCGGGACACGTTTGTCGATTTCCCGGAGGGATTTGCCGCCAAAGGAGGCGCCCTAACCCTGCGTGCAAAGTAGCGCTTGGGTGCGCTACAGCTCTGAGCTCCGGCGCGGGGCTCAGAGCCTGGGTGAAGACATGCGAGCCGACTCTCCCTTGCGCTGGAGAATCGGCTCTAGTGGGACCCACAAGTAGGTGTTCCCGCTCGAACCAAGAGGTCCCTACTCTTCCAGCCAGATCGCTACATGCTAGCGACCTGGCCGCCCAGATGCCGGACTGGCCGAGCACCCTTTGGCCTAGCCGTGCCTCTAAGGGATGTAGACTTCAGCGGAGAGGTCGATCGAAGGGACTCCATTGTCTCCGGTTCCCAGGGTCACGATTCGCTCGCCACCCTCGATAGCGATCGAGCTGGAGAGCGCGCGCGGATAGACCATCGTTCCCGCAGGTGCCCAGTTGAAGGTCGTGGTATCACCCGATGCGATACTAGCTACGGGGGAACCGGACAGGGTACTTAGGTCAATGGTGCCGACTCCGCTGATCACATGGACGCGGCCAGCGACTTCAACCAAGCTGGGGAAGGAGCGTACTTCCTGCAAGTTGGGGACGTTACTCCAGCTATTGGTAGGTTCGCTATAGACGCTGCACGTTGCGAGCGAGAAGAAGTTCTGAGTCAGAACATCACCGTCCGCGCCGCCCGCAACAAGTACGCGCCCGTCCGAGAGTGTGAGCTGACCGTGTAAGGCGCGGTCTCCAGAGAAGGAAGCTGTACTCTGCATCGAGCCTCCAACTGGATCGAAGCGCCTACAGGTATTCACGATCGACGGGAGCGGGATGCCAAAGAGGTTTCCGATCTCGAGTCCCCCACTCAGCAAAACCTTGCCGCTGGGTAGGAGCGAGGCCGCGTGCCCGATACGAGGCAGCGGCAAGCTGGCGGCACTGCTCCATGTATTGTTGGCGGGGTTGTAGATGACACTTGTTTTAAGGATGTCGCCGAGGCCTGCAATCGGGTCCGCTGTATTGACAGCTTTCACGCCTCCGCAAAGGAAGACACGCCCGTCGTTCAGAAGAGTTGCGGTGTGCTGAGCCCGCGGACCCGGCATGTTCGCAGCTGCCGACGTCAAACCCGAAGCAGGATCAAAAATCGAGGCTGCGCCGAGAACAACACCAGCTGCATCTAGACCACCGGCGAACAGTACACGACCGTCGGCGAGCTTGGTCGCTGACGGAGTCACGGTGCCGAAGGTCAAGCTAGAGGCGAGGTCCTCAAAGGCTTGCGTCTGCGGATTAAAGATGCGCAGGTTACCGGTAGCTACGGTGAGCCCCGCGCCGTTGTCCTCGGCACCACCGCCGAGCAGAACACGGCCATCGTCAAGAAGAACAGACCCGAAGCCAACGTTTGCAATCGGAAGATTGCCGAGGGAGAGGTGTGTGTCACCTTTTAGGCCCAAGGCGAAGTCAACTCGATTGGAGATCTCATCGACGAGCGTTCCCGCGCCAGGTAGCGTCATCATCTGCGTGTAGATCGCAACACCCGAAAGCGCCGGAGCGGCAGGCAATGGAAAGGTGACCGACCCTTGACCCGAACCATCCATACCGCCGATGACCAAAGTGGACAGCATGTCAAGCCCGACATCTAGCGAGCGTGGATCGAGCGGATCCAAGATCGCAAGTGGGATCGGACCTGTCGTTGTCGAAGGCAACAGCGCGTACAGGTCAAACGGAGCGCCGTCTAACGCGAACGTCAGGGAAGTGCCGAGTACGCCCCCTGAACGGGTAAGTTTTGCTTGGGCAGAGGCATCGGTCGCCGAGAGTGCCAAAACAGAGGCGATTGCAATCGAGGTTGTGAGTGTCAGACTTGAACGCATGGTGAGTTTTTGGAGGGGGGATCTTGCCGATGGATGGGACCTTTCCGAGTATATCCGTACGCCGCGTTTTCTGCGGGCCCTGATATCAACTACATGCATACAGATCAGACCAATTTACCGTTCGGGGCAGGCCAGCCCCCCTGGAGCGCTCACGACTGGAGCAGATTCCTAACGGAGGCGACCCAAAACCCAGTGGTTGTGACCTATGGACGGGCCCGTAGAGAGGTCATTCGAAGCAAGGGCTTTTGGAATGATCCCGCAGGTCGGCCGATCGAGCTGCGCCTCTCCAACATCTTCGCCGATGCACCCGAGCGGGTTCGAGAGGCCGTTGGGACCTGGCTCAAGTCCGGGCGCAGGGCGAAGGGTGCTTGTAAACTACTCGACGATTGGATCGCCGAGACCCTCAGCGCTTTGCCCCCGCAATCACCTCCCCGGAAGCGGAAGCTCGCGCTTGACGTCGCGGGTGAGCATCACGATCTAGGCTCGCTGGTGGCCGAGCTCGTCACCGAATCCGGCTCACCTTCAGCCGAGTTCCGGACGATGGATTTCTCGGCCAATGGCCTGCCCGAATTCACTTGGGGAAGGAGAACCAAAAGTATGGCGCGCCGCAGCTTGCACCTAGGTAGCTATTCCGAGACGAGCCATCGCATTCATATTCACCCCGTTCTTGATCAAGCAAATGTTCCGCGCTGGTTTGTTCGCTATGTGTTGTTTCACGAGCTACTACACGCTTTCCGGACCGCGAACGATGCACCTAAATTGCCGGGACAAAGACGCACTCCACACGATCGCAAGTTCCGCGAACGCGAAGCCCAGTACGGAGACTACCCAAGAGCGAGCGCTTGGCAAAAGGCGCGCATCAGCGCGTTGATTCGCTCTGCGAGCAGTGGAAAGCCACTCGGTAAAGCGCGGCGCAAGATCTTCGGCTTCGAGTTCTAGAGGCCCGCTTTCACGGCGGGCCGCAGGTCGCTGCTACTCTGCACCCAGCACACAAGTGCCGAGGAAATTTGCGCCTAAACCCTCTAGAACACCAGCTGCTTGCTCCACGAGATACTTTGGTGTCTTACCGAGTCGAACAGCAATCATGACTCCGTCTGCGAGCCGCGCGACCAGGCTTGCATCGTTGTAATCGAGCACCGCAGGCGTGTCGATCAGAACGTAGTCGAACGTCCGCTTGAGCGTATGCAACACGGACCCCATTCGATCTGTCCCAAGGTATTGCGACGGGTTCGCCGGCGGAACGCCAGCCCCCATCACATACAGTCGATCAACAATCGTCTCGCGTACGGCTTGATCAATATCAAGAGAGCCCTCGAGCAGCTCGGATAGACCTTGGCGCGCTGGTAGACCAAGGCGTCTTTCCACGCCCGGCTCCTGTAGGTTTCCATCGATTACAAGAACCCGCAAGTGTGGCAATTCAACAAGCGCCATCGCAAGGTTGAGCAACGCCGTCGTCTTCCCCTCACCAGCAAGCGCACTCGTCAACACGAGGTTGCGCGGGGCACCGTCCGGGTTCAAGGCCTGAACCGAGTTGCGCAGCGTGCGGAACTGCTCGGCAATACGCCCGCGCGGGTCGCTGTGAACCCGCAGATCTTTGAGTTTAATCGGCGTGTCCTTGGACTCGCCGCGCGATGCCACTTTGAGTGCGGCTGGAGCTTTGGAGGGTGAAACCATAATTTGGAGAGGAGGTGGACTCTCTTTCGGAGATCATGCCGCCTTGCTGAATGCCATGCACGGGATTCTTGGTGAGCCGGCGGAAAAACACAGGACTGGGAGGTACCTCGGGAGTCCTCTCAGCGGTCTAAGAGGTCCAGATTGCGCGAGATTTGAGCGATTGCTGGCGGCCACGAGGAATATAAGATGCGCTTGGAGAGGGGATGCCCTGACAACCCGGCGGCGACTTGGGCGGTATCTAGGATCAGAATCATGGCCTCATCGTCTGAGTTGCGTGCCCAAAGCAGCTGGAGCGTCCGCTCGACGGCTGCCAGGGCTGGAGCCGCCTTTCCCACGTTCGGAGACTGCAGGGCGAGCTCGAGCTGACCGATGAGGATCGATCGACCAGCGATTCCCCCCGGACTTGCGGCGAGCTGCGCGATGCCAATGGGATCAAAGGAGAGCGGGGAGGCTTCCCCTTTGGCTGCCAGATCCTCGAGAAGGTAAGCCTGATTCGCGAGGGACATGGCACCCGATAAGAGCTCGAGGCGATCCAATGCTGCTGGCTCGTCGAAGTGGCTCTCCGCTACGCCTTTGCCAAGCAGCAGCTCGTCGGCGCGCTCTCGTGCGCGACTGATCAGCTCGCGTACAACCATCAGGTCACCGCGTCGCACAGCGCCCTCTAAGCTCGCGAGCAGCTCATCAAACATACGCGTCGCACCCTGACCTTCTAACGAGCGCGACCAAGAGCCCTGCTTGTGAAAGCCAAACGTATCGATCAGGATTTCGCTCGTCCGCGCGAAATCACCCTCGAGGAGAGCTGCGGCGAAAATGGCCCGAACGGCGGCGGGGCGCCCCCCGGGGACACCAGGCAGCTGAAGAGGTTCGAGAGGTACCCGAACATTGGCGAAGCTAAGTAGACGACCCATTTCATCTGGGGCAATGCGATTCCCCGAAGTTGCGGTTAGCGCCACGGCATTCGCAACCTCCGTCCTCTCCATGGGCTCTATACCCGAAGCTGCCGCGAGCACGCGCAGCGCCGCTAGTTGGACGCCACTGACACTTGCCTGTCTCTCCCCACTTTCAAGGAGCGCCCTGGCGCGGCGCGCACCCTCCGGGCCCCCTCCACCGACGGCTTCGAGAGCGACGAGCCGTGTGAGCAAGGCCCCTGAATTCAGGCGCTCGACTTCGGTCGGTGTGCCCCAGCCCTCTAGCACGATCGGGGCCAAAAGACCGGCGGTCCCCAATCGCGGCAATCTGGCCAATGCGTGCCGTAATTTGACCTGTAGAGCAATATTCTCCGGATCTTCTCCGCCGATTCTATCCCCGTAGCTCAGCAGTCTCTCGAGGCCCTTCGGACTTAGAAATCGCGAATCAAACTGCCCTCTTCCAGCCGAACCTAGGAGCGCGGCAAATGCCAAGGTATCTTTACTCGCCGGGCCGAACCAAAGGTCTCCCAGCCAATCTCGCGAGGCCGGCCACTCGATGCCTCCCAAGAAGTGCGCGGTAAGTCGCAGCTCGCTCATCGAGTTCGCAAGTACCTCTACTTTCGAGCCCCACTGGGAGGCGCTTCGCAAGCGATTGCGAGCATAATCCTCTAGCGCACGTCGCACCTGCGCGTGTCCGGTCTCCTCTCCTTGGGCACCCCTCTTCACAAGGCGCAACCACGCGATCTCCTCGCCGAACTCTCCGTCCGACATAACAGCTTCCCAAGAGAGCGAGTGGCTCTGCGCAAAGGCCAGCAAAATTTGATCCCACGGTCCACGGAAGGACTCGTCGTGACTGCCCATCGTGGAGAGCGCACTCTCCTGGGCCAGCAGCTCGGCAAGCTGCGGTGCAATCACAATCGGCGCGGGCAACTCGCCAAGGCGACTGAGCCGATCCACAATCTCAACAACCGGCCCATCCATCAGCTCGAGCGGGGTCCAAGCTTCGCGCTCACGCTCTTCGCGCAAGAGCAGTTGAAGTGCGGCGCCGGAGACAGGTACTCGATCCAAGCCCGGTCTCCAACTGGAGATCAGCTCGTCGATAGCATGATCACCGATAGCGATCAGCGTGTTGTCCAGACCGCCGGTCGCCTTCGGCGTGTCCAACTCAATCGGCTCCAAGTCCAGACCTGGATTCGACACGCGCGCGGCGCCTCCCCGATATAAGTCTAAGGCCAGGGGGAGGTTTGTGCCTCCTGAACCGATAGCGTGGCCGAGACGCCAAATAGCGTCCATCGAGGGCTTCCCGTTTCCCTCAAGTCTCGATACGAAGCTGATCACTGCCGGCAAATCGTCGGGACGAAGTCGGCCAGTGAGATACCGTTCGGCCCGAACCCGCAACTCGGAGCGCTCGGAGATCAACCCCTCAAGGGCCGCGTCGACACTGCCATAGCCCAGCCCGAGTGTGTCCGAAGAACCAGCATCGGCAACTTGAAGGACACAGAGAAAAAGTGCTGCTAGCATGCGGTGTGATGGATTGGCCTGGGGCGATCTCGAGCGGTCGGCAGGAGCACCAGTCGTGCCCACCGCCCTGCGCTGCGATTCTATACTAGGGTACCAATCCGGGTCAGAGGCTCGCTCTCCGCACATTATGAGTGGCTACCGTTTGAAGGTGTGGCAAAGAGCCGAAGAAGCGCCCCTCGAATCGCCGAAGAGCACCCACCCCTTGTTAACCTTGTTGCCATGTTTCACCGCCTATTGATCGCCAACCGCGGCGAGGTCGCCACCCGCGTTGCGCGGGCTTGCCGCAGCCTCGGTATTAGTCCCATCGGTGTCGCTTCAGAAGCAGACATCGGCGCCGCCTGGACTTTGGAAATGGACGAGGTGGTCTGTATTGGCCCCGGCGCTCCATCGGACAGCTACTTGCAAGGCAAACGTATCTTGCAGGCTGCCAAACAGACGCGCTCCACCGCGATTCACCCCGGCTGGGGGTTCCTTGCGGAGAACGCAGGGTTCGCTGCACTCTGCCGGAGCCACGGCGTCACTTTTGTTGGGCCCGCACCAGAGCTCATGGCTCGCATGGGGTTGAAGAGCCCTGCTAAAGCCGCCATGAGAGCCGCGGGTTTGCCCGTGATCCCTGGCTCGGACGGCCCCCTCGCAGATGCCGAAGATGCGGCACGCGTTGCAGAGCAGGTGGGCTTCCCCGTCATTCTCAAAGCAGATGCGGGCGGAGGTGGGAGGGGCATGCGCCTCTGCCACAACATCTCGGACGTGCGCGATGCCTTTAGCTTGTGCGCATCCGAAGCGCTGTCGAACTTCGGCTCGGCGTCGGTGTACTTGGAGAAGTATCTCACCGGCGGTCGCCACATCGAGGTGCAGGTGCTCGTGGACAACTACGGAAACGCCGTGCATCTTGGGGAGCGCGAGTGCAGTGTGCAGCGCCGGCATCAGAAGCTAACCGAGGAGAGTCCGAGCCCTGCGCTCACCCCCAAAGAGCGCGAGCAGCTCGGCGCCTTGGCCGCGGCCGCCTCGGTCCGTGTTGGTTACACCGGCGCCGGCACGATCGAATTCCTGCGCGCCTCTCCCAACGAGAGCGTCGGTGCGGGTGAACTCTACTTCATGGAGATGAACACACGGCTTCAAGTCGAGCATCCCGTTTCCGAAATGGTCACGGGCATCGACCTCGCCGCTTGGCAGATTCGAATCGCAGCGGGAGAGCCGCTCGACTTTCGCCAGAGCGACATCAGGTTTCGCGGTCACGCCGTCGAGGCACGCATCAATGCCGAAGACCCAACCCAGAATTTCCGCCCCGCGCCGGGCACGCTTTCGAAGTTCAGCTTCGACCTCAACGCCGGTCCGGGCAAGCTAAGGCTTGACACTCACCTCAAGCAGGGGGAGACCGTCCCCCCCCACTATGATTCGCTGCTCGGCAAGCTGATCGCCTGGGGCGAGACACGCGACGAGGCGATAGAGACTCTTCTCGCGGGGCTCGCCTCTGCGCGAGTTGAGGGTTTGCCTACGACGATCTCATTGCACCAGTCCGTTCTTCAGAGCGCCGCCTTTCAAAGCGGCGAATACGACACTTCCAGTATTCCCGGCTGGCCTCCCGTCGCTGCGAAAAGATAACCCATGGCACACGTTCCCCTCACTCCCATCGGAATGGATCTCGGCCATGTTGTCGACGCCACATCCGCCCAAAAGCGCCGCACCGTTCTCGAGCAGCGCGAGTCCGTCCTTCGCGAGCGGCGCGCCATCGTTGAAGCTGGCTGGGGCGAGAAGTACGTCGATCGCGTACACGCGAAAGGCAAGCTCACCACCCGCGAGCGGCTCGATCTCTTGGTGGACAAAGACACACGTCTCTTCGAGGTCGGCACGTTCGTGAACTGGGGCCGCAAGTTCGGCAAGGTCGAGAGTCCTGGCGCGGGCGTGGTTACCGTCTTTGCCCAGATCGAGGGCCGCTGGACAATCGTCATCGCCAACGACAACACGGTCGCATCCGGCTCCTGGTGGCCTCGTTCGCCAGAGAAGATCGAGCGCGCCCAAGAGATCGCCCTAAAGCTCAAGTTGCCCGTTGTGTACCTCGTCGACTGCTCGGGTCTGTACCTGCCCGAACAGGGCCTGTCCTTCCCGGGGCGTACAGGTGCCGGCCACATCTTCAAGAAAAACAGCCAGCTCTCCGATGCGGGCGTGCCCCAAATCGCAGGTGTCTTCGGCGACTGCATTGCGGGCGGCGGCTACATGCCCATCATCTCGGACCGTGTCTATATGACCGAGATCGCCTACATGGTGATCGCAGGTGCAGCCCTGATCAAAGGCGCCAAGAGCCTGAGCCTATCTAGCCTCGATATCGGCGGTCCGGAGGTTCACGTTCACCAGTCGGGCTGTGCGGACGTCCGCGTTCCCGATGATCGGGCAGCTATCGCTTGCATCCGAACGGAGATCGCTGGCACGGGGTCCTCCTCTAAAGTGTTCTATCGCTTTGGCGCGGGCCCCTTAGAGCCCGGCTTCCCAGCGGAAGACCTCGAGGCGCTCGTCCCCACGGACCACCGCATGTCGTACTCGGCGGAAGAGGTCCTTGCGCGCCTAACGGACGGCAGCTTGTTCTGGGAGATCCTTCCCGAGCGCGGCAAGGAGATGATGGTCGGTGTGGGCCGAGTCAACGGCCTCTACATGGGATTCATAATCAATCGGCAGGGAATCGTGGACGACCCCGAGCACCATAGCGCTAAGAAACCTGCCGGGATCCTCTACAAAGAAGGCATCGCAAAGACGGCGGCGTTTAGCCGAGCGTGTGATGCGGACGGGATACCAATCGTTTGGCTTCAGGACGTGTCCGGCTTTGACATCGGGGTCGAGGCAGAGCAGCTTGGGTTGCTCGGGTATGGCTCGAGCCTCATCTATACGAACAGCACCAATAGCGTTCCGATGTTCACCGTGCTTTTGCGCAAGGCTTCGGGCGCGGGCTACTACGCGATGGCCGGCCATCCCTACGAGCCTGTCGTGCAGCTGTCGACATCGATCACTCGCCAAGCTGTGATGGAGGGCCGCACCCTTGCGATCGCAGCCTTCAACACAAAACTTGACGACGACTTCAACATCGCCTCGACCGATCCCGAAGAGATCGCCAAGATCGAGGCGGGCATGGCTTCAACGGAAGCGCGCATCGAAGAGGACATGGATCCGTTCCGCGCGGCCGCACAAATGGACACCGACGAGATCGTTCCACTAGCGGACTTGCGCGCCTGGACGGAGGTCTTCGCTGAGACCTCTTACCAAGCCCTTGGAACCAGACGCGTGAAGAATCCGCGCATCTGGAGCCTGCACGACATCGCCGCTCTGTCGGAGCCCCGAGGATAATCGCCATGACCAACATCATCGAATTCAAGGTCACCCGCGACGGCGAGCGCACCCTTCTAAGCGTTCCCGAGGTCGGCCTGTTCACGCGGGCGCTACCCGCGGGCGCTCTACTCTCCCCCGGCCAACACGCGGGATACCTACTGCAGCTTGGCCTGGGTCGCGCGCTCGTCGTACCCGCCGGAGTCACCGGTCGGATCGTCACCGAGCGCCCCGAAAAGGTGCATCTCCCCATCGGTTACGGGGACGTCGTCTACGAGCTCGAACCGATCGAGGCGGGCGACGGGCGCGCCCCCCAGGAGAGCCCCGACGAGGCGCAATCCGATGACGGTCTTGTTCTTCGAGCACCCCACACGGGTCGCTTCTGGCACCGCCCCTCTCCTGACGAGCCCGCGTTCTGCAAGGTCGGAGACACACTGTCTCCGGGTGCTGCCGTTGGCCTGATTGAAATCATGAAGACGTTCACGCAGATCGGCTACACACCGACGGGGAGCCTCCCCAGTAATGCCAAGGTGATCAAGATGCTTGCTGGCGATGGTGACGATGTGACCGAGGGCGCTCCGCTCATCGAAGTCGAGCCGGCCTAACCAGATGAGCAACTTTCCCAAGCGTCCCGAGGATTTCTTGCCCCCCGAGGAGGTCGCCAAGTTCGCGACCGACCGCAATGCGGCGGCGACGTTCATCATGGGGAAGTGCATCCCCTTTAATGAACTACTTGGCATTGAAATCTTGGAGGTGTCGGCCGAGCGCGCGTTGGTCAAACTCCCCTATAGCGAGCGCCTCGTTGGGGATCCCTTCCGCCCCGCTCTGCACGGAGGCGCGCTGGCGATGCTAGCTGATACCGCCGGTGGAACGGCAGCGATTGCCGCAACGCAACACAACGACAAGATCTCTACCCTCGACATGCGTATCGACTATCTACGAGGCGCGCGGCTTGAAGACACTTTTGCAGAGGCCCTGATCGTTCGTGCGGGCCGGCGCGCTGTAGTCGTCCGCATTCACTTGTATCAAGATGACCCAAGCGAACCCGACAGTCGCCGGCACATCGCCGATTCCACGGCTGTCTACTCCGTCTACCGTGGCGACCCCAGCTAGTCCCTCTTTCCCGAGGTTGTGAGCCCCGCAGGGCGAGCTAGCCTTAGTGCTCGGAATCTTGGCCGTCTAGATAGCCGATATTACCCAGCATTTCCAAGGTCGCTCCAGCGGCGGGGACTCGCAAGTTCCCCGACTTTTCCTTCGCGACTTCGAGTTGACTCTCGAGAGACTCTTCGATCAAGCGTCGTAGCGAGTTGACTTTTTCGGGGTGCGTTGCCGAGATGTCGTTGAGCTCTTCCGGATCCTCGTCGACGTTGTAGAGGTGCCAACCAAACGTCTCTGTTTTGTTGTCGGCTTCAAGCTCCTGCCCGAAGTGCAGAAGCCAACTACCTTCGCGTACACCAAAGATCTTCTTGTGGCGACGCCCCTTCCAGAAGCCGTGGTGTGTTGAGAAGAAGACAGGCCCAACCTCTTCGGGCGTCATCGTATCGAGCTTGGAGAGATCGATAGGGTTCGAGACATCGGGAAGAACCGCACCACCAAAAATCGCAAGCGTGTTTGCGAGCTGGCGATTAGAGACAATGTTGTCCACTACCTTACCCACTTCAAAACCGGGGCCGGCAATGATCATCGGCACCTGTACGAGCTCTCTGTGAAGCCCTTGGCTGTGACGAATCATGCCATGCTCCATCCACTCTTCACCATGGTCAGAGGTGAAGGCTACAATCGTCTTCCCCGTAAGGCCAAGGGACTCCACGCGCTTCAGAATCTCGCCGATATAGTGGTCACCCGAGGCGACACAGCCGTCGTAAACCTCGACGACCTGCTCGAGTCCGTTCTCGCCAAAAGCGTCGTCAAACCCCTTCCGGACGTCGTAATCCTTCACATAGAACAGATCTTTGTTGATCTGACCGACGTGTTTCTCCACGCCCGCCCCATCGACACCGGGGACCCCCTTGAGGCCTAGGCGATCAAGTTCCGATGGCAGGGCCTCCAGGGGGCTGTGTGCATCCGTGAGGTGAAGGTAGAGGAAGAAGCGCGTATCCTCTTGCTTGTCCAGCCACGTGTTGATGGCGGGCAAAAACTCCGACGTCTTTGCAAACTCGTGCAGCGAGTCAAAGTTCTCAAAGCCTTGGGCGAATCCTTTTTCAGCGGTGACGAGCGGATTGCGAGTAAACGCTGCGGTCGTGTAACCACGGCGTTGGAGAACCTCTGCAAGAGTGTCCGTGGCGGTCGGAAGGTAGCAGCTCTCGTTGCTCACCACGCTGTGGGCGTCGGGCAGAAGGCCCGTCAGGATCGAGGCCGTTGCGGGCCATGTCCAGCTCGCTGTGGAGTGGGCACCAGTGAAGCGCGTTCCGCGATCGGCTAGGGCGCGCAGGTTCGGCGTGATGTCCTTTCCGTACCCCGACATCGTTGTGCGGTCGCCACGCATCGTGTCTTGAACAATCAAGATAATGTTCGGTGCGTCCTCCGATGAGACTTGGCGCTCGATCACCTCGGTGCGCTCAAAGCGAAGGTCGCAAAAGCCGATCTTGGGATCAAACTTACGTCCCTTCGGCAGGTCCGGGCCAAGCATGCGCGTGCTCATGCGAAACTTGTCCCCCGGGTTACACACGACGCCCCCATCTTCGGGACGCTTCCAGATCAGCTCTTCAAAATCCATGTCCTTGTGAACATCGATAATGGTCTCGAAAGCCACCTCGCCATTTTTCAAAACCTTAAACTCGAAGCGGCCAGGCTGCTTCGCTTTGAACATCTTGGAGATTGAGCGGTCGACACCCGCGCCCAACATAAGGCGCATCGGCCCATCGCTGGCGGGGGCTTCAAATGCGACCTCGCTAGGCGATGGCATAACCAAAGAGATCAAATCCGCCGCATCGTATTTGTAGTGCTCGGAAGGGCTGATGACCTCGACTCTCGGCTCGCCCTCAAGGGCCCACCAAAAGTGGTCGCCAATCATGACCTCCTGCACGACCTCCCGGGTAATCATCGTCGGCTTCGGCAGCTTTTCCGAACACGAGCAGAGGGCAAACAAACCCGCAATGACAAGTAGAGTCTTTGAAGAGAGCATAAGGCTGGAGTGGGAGTCGGGTGGACTGCTGCGCCGGCGACCTGGCGGCGCTTGGGAGTTCTAGTATCCGAATAGCCCGAGCTTAAGTTGGCTGGAAAGACCAAACAATGGCTCTCCGGGGCACGAACTATTCGGATGCGGCCGTCTAGCGACCGCGGCGGTGGCCGCCACGACGCTTATTGGGGCCGCCGGCCCCTCGGCCGCCGACACCTGGCTTGAAGCCGCCCTGCTTGGGTCGGCCACCGCCTCCGCCTTTACGAGCCAACTCGTCACCGGCTTTTGAAGCGATAGCAAAGTCTTCGAGCTTCACGCGCGGGATAGCGACGCCCAGCTTGCTTTCAATCGCTTTGATCGAAGCGAAATCTTCCTTGGAAACAAACGTGGCCGCTTTGCCTTCTTGCTCACTGCGGCCCGTACGGCCGATGCGGTGCATGTAGGCCTCGGGAGTGCCGGGAATATCGAAGTTGATCACGTGGGAGACTCCAGCGACGTCGATACCGCGAGCAGCGATATCAGTTGCAACCAGGATCTCATAGGTTCCGTCTTTGAAGCCAGCCATGGCGCGGTCGCGCTGCGGCTGGCTCATGTTGCCCTGCAAGGCAACCGCACGGTGTCCATCACGGCCCAGTTTCACAGCAAGGCTCTTGGCCCGGTACTTTGTCCGTGTGAATACGATCGCGCTGCGGAATCCGTCTTCGCATACCAGGTGCTGCAAGAGGTCCCCCTTGCGCGTCAGGTGAACGGGATAGAGTTTGTGCTCGATCGTGTTGATCGGTGCCGTGTGATTGAGCTCGACCACAACAGGAGAGTTCAAGACGTCCTTGGTCAGTGCGCGAATCTCGTTCGGCATCGTTGCGGAAAACAACAGGTTCTGGCGCCTCTTAGGCAGGTACGACAGCACCCTGCGGACATCGGGCAAGAACCCCATGTCAAACATGTGGTCCGCTTCGTCGAGAACGAGAACCTCAACGCCGGATAGGCGGACGGAGCCGCGGGCGATCAAGTCCAGCAGGCGGCCAGGACAAGCGACGATCACGTCGGGCTTGTTCCGAATGGCGCGCATTTGCGGGTTGACGGAGACACCGCCAAAAACGGTCATCGATCTGACGCCGGTGTATTTCCCGAGCGCTTCGAACTCGCCGTGGATCTGGTTGGTGAGCTCACGCGTCGGTGAAATCACCAAGATGCGAGGAAAAATCCCCGGGCGTCCACCCGTCAGGAGTCGGTGCAATATGGGCAACACAAATGCCGCCGTTTTACCGGTTCCCGTTTGGGCCAATCCGAGGATATCTCTCCCGTCTAGGATCGGCTGAATGCACTCGGCCTGAATCGGTCGCGGGCTTTTGTAGCCGGCCTCTTCAATCGCTCGATTGATGCGCTTGCCGAGCTCGAAGGTCTCGAATCCAGCGACAGTCGTTTTGGAAACTTCCGCGATCTTCTCGACGTAGGCCTCGACTGGGTCGCGAGAGATACGAGGCTCTTTGGGGGCCCTGGGAGCTTCAGCGGCGGGAGCTTCGGGCTTACGCTGCGGACGTCCCGTCCGGCGACTGCTGTCGCGTTGGCGGGGTGCTTTGGGCTTGGGTTGACTCTTGTGGGGGGCCGTGTTGGAAACACCGGCACCAAAGTTCTGACCTTGATTGAGGTCAGAACCATCGTTGGAATGGCTCATGGGTATGAATCGCGTGGAACTCGTCCTCCACAACAGCGGGAGAGGCGAGAGATGGTGCGGGACGCGATCCTCCGCGAGGAGACCCTGTTGTGCCCGATAGATTGTCAGCCCATACTCTACCCGATTTAGGAAAGCTCTGCCTAAGACTTGCCGTTGGGCGCGCTGATGGAGTACCAAATGCACATGGATTCACCCCTCTACACCCAAGTTCGGGACTTCGTGCTCGCGGCAGGCAAACGCATTCGCGGGCGGGCAGGAAAGCTCGAAGACATCGGTATCGCCAAGTCATTCCTCACGGAAGAGGACCTACGCATCGAGACTGAGCTCGCGGCCCTATTGGCTGAGGCCGCCCCGTCACACGCATTCTATGCCGAGGAGAAGCACGACCAGAACTTGACCGAGGCCGAGGACCTATGGGTCTGTGATCCGATTAGTGGCACCCATACATTCCTCGCTGGCATGGCTCATTTTGGGATTGTTGTGGCCCACGTCCACAGGGGAGAGCCGGTGTTCGCTCTGGTCCTAGACCCGAGTACGGACGAGCTTTTCGAGGCGCACCTAGGGCGGGGAGCGACCTGCAACGGGGCGAAGATTCACGTCAATGACAACCTGCCGTTTGCAGCTGAGGGAGCGCGCATCACGTTCAACCTGACCTACAACTATCGGGATCCGAGAGAAGCCGCAGTGCTCTTTCGAAGGCTTACCGAGCTACCGGGGAGCTTCGATTTGTACCGCAACACAAACTCCTTCGGCGTCAACATTTGCCACGTCGCCTGCGGCCGCTACGACGGGGTGATCGCCCTGACAAAAGACTCGTTCCCAGAAGTCGCTGGAAGCTTAATCCTACGTGAGGCTGGCGGTGTTTTTGAGACCTTCGAAGGCATGCACCGTATTGCACCCCTAGACCGGCGGTTCCTCGGCGGATCGAAACGAGCGCATGCCGCGCTCCGCTCTCTGCTCGGAGAGCACTAGGCCTTTCGGTCCGCGAGCATCTTCTCTATTCGAACAAGGCTGTCGCGAATCTCCTCGAGCACACCCGACTCGTCTCCGAGGGCTACGCCGGGGTCCACCCTTAGGCCCCCACCCGCAACAAGATCACGCTGGCGCATAACGGCGTTACGAAATTCGACGGGATTCATGATGCCAACTAAGAGCGCCTGCCCGGTGGCGGTCCCCGCGCCTCCACCGGCAGTCTCCACGGCGAGGGAACAGAGACCGAAATAGCGAAGAATCGGCCCTTCGTTTAGTGCGAGATCGGTGATCTTGTCGAGCGGGACATTCTTCTGAATACGGAATAGAAATCCCTTTCGAAAATTGAGAGTCCGCTCGGTTAACTCACACTCAAGAGCATCGAACTGACGCTGGTGAACAGGCCTCCCAACAAGCATCCAAACGGGCACGAGGAGCAGACCAAAAAAAGTGATCGCCAGTCCCAAAAGCGCCTGCAGCATGAAGTACATTTTGAGCCGTGGATCAAACTTGGCTTTGAGTAAGATCAAGTTGCCCTCCTCATTCAAATGGCGGTCGTTTTCGGTTGGAGGATTCGTCATATTTTAGAGATTCGAAGGGGACAGCTTTCCCGTTTTAGGTGAGCGGCATTGAAGGAAAAAGAGGACGGCGACATTGGAGAGCAGTGCTGGCAAAACAGGGTCTAACTGGTGCATTACGCCGGTTTCGGGCTCGAAGAGCTTCCATGCGATCGCGACAAGCAGGCCGCTAGCCATCCCCCACACAATCGCATTTGGTTTTGTTTTCGGGAAGAAGATTGCGGCGACCATGGCCGGTGTCAGGGTGACCCCATACAAGGTGTACGCATACAGGGCAACACTGAAGAACTCATCCGAGGTGTACGCTATTCCGAGGGCCAATATTCCAAACAGAAAGACACTTTTCCGATGGGTCTTCGCTGTAGGACCGTGTCCAGAGCTCCGGAAATCGGTCGCTGCGGATGTCGAGCAAGCGAGTAAAAACGAGTCGGCAGTTGACAGGATTACGGCAACGATTGCCGCGGCTAGAATCGCGCCGAGTAACGGCGGGACCAGCGTGAAGGCGACCTCGACAATAACGTGTGCAGGGTTGGCAGGAGCAGCGGTGAGCTGCGAACGGCCGACCAGGGCGAGGGCTATGATCGCGGACTCGAGGATTAGCAGCCCAAAGAACGCTCCCCAAGCTGCACGCTTGGCCGTCATTGGACTTTTGGCCGCCATAAATCGCTGCAGGAGGTTCGCATCACCAACAATGAGCAGAAATGGTGGGAGCATGTACCCCACCCACTCCATCGCCCCAAATCCGCCGCCAAGGCGAAGGTGTGTCTCCGGTAGGGAGACGCCCTCCAACCGAAACCCACCCGTTGTGACGGCGAGACTAGCTAAGACACCCACGGCGATAACGACTCCCGCAATGACATCGGTGTGGGCCACACTCCACAAGCCAGCCAGAGCGGTGTACAGGATCACAAATAGGGCGCAGAGAATCGGCCAAAAGCTGCGGGTCTTGCCTCCGAGCAGGAAGTTCAGGTCCCAATCGGGAAACAAGCGCTCCGCAACTGCTGCGCCGGCGCGGTATTGATACGAGACGATGATCAGGTACGCGCCGATAAGTGCGATCGCACCTAATCTCTGAGCGGCCCGCCCAAAGCGCAAGCCCAAGATGGCGGGCACCGTTGTCGCACGCAGCTCGCGAACACGCGGAGCGATCTTCGCCAGCAACAGCATTCCAAGCAAACCGGAGAGCGGCAGGAGGAATGCAGCCACTCCGTGCTCGAATGCCTTCTGCGCGTTTCCAAAAATGGAACCGGTCCCGATCCAAGTCGCAACCAACGTCCCCGTCAAGATTGGCGCAGAGAGCCCACGCCCCGCCAACGTGAAATCTTCGCCGGAGCTGATCTTGCGCGCATGACGCAATCCAACGGCAGTCATCCCAAACAGCATCAAGGCCACGACAATTGGAGCTAGATCCATGAAATGAGTTTAGCGGCTCGACTCCAA
>CALBMX010000004.1 GCA_937896235.1 uncultured bacterium | reverse complement strand
TGCTGAACGTGCTGAACGTGCTGAACGTGCTGAACGTGCTGAACGTGCTGAACGTGCTGAACGTACCGAGTGTGCTGAGTGTGCTGAGTGTGCTGAGCGTGCTGCGTGGCGCCGAGTATTCCGACCGGCGCCGACCGGTGTGAAGGGGTGCGACTGCTCCCTTCACACCGCGCCGCCGTTTCCGGGCGTCGGCCTAGTCCTCCAGGCCGTAGGCGCTGTACACCTCACGGCGCAGCTGTTCGCGCAGATGTGTGCGCGTGGCCCTCGTTTTGGCTAGCCACTCCTCGGTGGTCGCGTCGTAAATATACGCATGGCTCAGGCACTCATACTCAAAACGCTGCAGCTCGTCCGCACTCTGGCGGGTTTGGTTTTCCACGAGTAGAGCGGACTCCAGCTGCGGTTGCGCCAGCTGCACCAGCGCCGACAGTTCGATCAACTCGGGATCGTTCGTTGCCTTCGCCAGCTCCTCCAAGCGGTAGCGCAAGAGTGAAACCGAGTCCCCCTTGGTGTGAGAGGAGCGACGCAAGAACTCTGCGAACTGCGCGGCAAGAGCGCTCTTCTGAAAGCCGATCGAGGCTTCGCTGAACTTCCCGGCACTCTCGCCGTAATAGAAGCTGGACGCGATCTCCCTCGCCTTGTCCTCGGCCCCCTCTACCAGCTCACCGTACGGCGCTTTGTAGCGCACTCGGGCAATGGCGAGCGGCGCCTTGCGGGTCTCGGTCCAAGCTTCCCCCAACACAATCTCGTACAGCGCCACGACCTGGTGGCCCGCGCCGATCTCACCGGCGTCGACCTTGTCGTTGCGGAAGTCCGAATCTGCAATCGCCCGGTTCTCGTAGCCGAGTTGGCGATAGGACAGCACCTGGTTTTTATCGAACTCGACCTGGATCTTCACGTCCCTTGCGATCGTCTGGAACGCACCCGTGAAGTTGTCGACGAGCGCGCGCTTCGCCTCGTCGGAACTGTCCACATAGTTGCACAAGCCGTCACCGCCGTCGGCGAGCTGCTCCAGAAAACGATCGTTGTGATTCGTCATCCCGAAGCCGATGGTGTTGAGGTAGATTCCCTTTTCGCGGGCGCGGCGAGCGTCCTCGAGAAGCTGGTTCTCATTCGTCTCGCCGATGTTCCCGACGCCGTCCGAAAGGAACACGACTCGGTTCTGTGCACCCTTCGTGTGGGCCATAACGGCTTCGGCGAAACCAAGCGTTAGGCCGGCCTCGGCGTTTGTTCCACCTCCCGTTTTCATCTCGTAGAGAGCGCGTTCAATCGCGGCGCCACTGCCCACCGACGTCATGTCGAGCACACGTGTTGCCGTCGTGTTGAACGTGATCAGCGCAATCGAGTCCGTCGGGTTCAGCTCGCCGACAAGCAAACGCAGCGAGTGCTTCACAAGCTCCAAGCGATCGTCCGTCTCCATGGAACCGGACACGTCTACGACAAAGGTCAATGCGACTGGATCCCGATCGGACTTGTCCACTTCCATTCCACGAACGCCGACACGCAACATCTGGTGAGTGCCGCCGTCTTCGGCAATTGGCCCGAACGGACTAGGGGCCAACTCCATCGACACCGAAAAGATGTCTCCGTTGGTCGGTGGCGCCAAGTCAGGCGTGGCGTAGTTCACAAACTCCTCGGTGCGAATCTGCGCGCGCTCGGGAAGGTACCCATCCTGCAAGTAGCGCCGAGCCAGTGTGTAGCTGGCCGTATCCACATCGGCGGCAAACGTCGACAGCGCATCGTGAATCGCGAACTCGTAACCGTTGTCGCCCCAGTATCGATAATACATCGCGGACGGCTTTTCGTCGGCACGAGGCACACAGTCCTGAAGGATCGTCAGATACTCGCGCTCGACTTCGATAGCGCGACGATGCTGCTCTTGGAGCCGATCGCGCTCGGCGCGCAGCTCGGCTTGATCGACATCTTCGACGAAGCTGCGCAAAGTTCCTAGGGCAGTTCGCTCGGCCTCGGTAAGCCCTCGGAGCTCGTTCTCCGCCTCAACTCGGCTATCAACTTTAGCTAGAATTTCAGCCTCTTCAAGCTGAGCAAGGCGCGCCCGCGCCGCCGGCATGTCGACCGAACCATCGGCAAGTCGTAGCTCCAGACCAGCGAGGAGATCTTCATTCTCCTCTTCGGGAATCATACCGTACTTTAAATCAAATACGGCCGAATCGGTGGCATCCCCACCGGCGCCCCCGCCTCCGCCAGCACGAGTAACGGTTACGATTCCTTCGGTCTTTTTCGCCTGGGGCGAACGGCCCAATGGGCTGCTCTCCCCCCTACCTAAAAACCAGGACGAAGTCCCCTCCGATTCCACAGCGGAGAGCGTGCTGTTCAGCCCCGCAAGCTCAGCGCTGATCAAGCCAACGTCGCCTGACAGCGCCGCACTCTTGCGCGCCTTCGCATCCACTTCGTAGCGTGCGAGCTCTTCCTTCGCACTCTCGACCGCAGCTTTTGTGACGGTCGCGGGAGCCTGAACGTCTTCTGGAAGATGAACAATCGAAGCTCCCGTTTCCTTGTTGTTGGCTGCAATAGAACCGTGATTGAAGCGAAGCACCGAATCAAAAGTGTTCTCCGCCCCGGACCTGGATTCCTCGTCCTTGTCACTTTGCAAGGGAGTTGAGTCCGCGGAAAGACCCCCACTCGGTTCCGGCGAGGAAACACCTCTCAAATCGATGGCCATGACCGGGCTCGCTCCAAATCTCGCCGTATAAATCGCCTCTGGAGACACCGGCGCCATCACGATTCCAGGGCCTCCGCCGCCACCTATCGTTGCGGCGCTATCGCCGGGGCCTCGATACGTTCCGCCAGGACTCCCGACCTTCGCCCGCCTCTCAAGCTCGGTGCCGGCCCCCTGCACTTGTTCAACTTTCGCGACTTGATTTTGGAGGGCGGGGAGCTGGCCCGCTAGGTCCGTCGTGGATGCCTCGTTGGACTCCTCATAACCCAGATACCCCATGGACTCCAACTCCTCCAGCCCGCCTGCGTCTGCTCGGTCCACGGGCCGAGCCTCAAAGAATCCCGGAACCTTATCTGAGAGGAACTGGCCCTTAGGATTGGGGGTGCTGGACTTCGATGCCGGCCCAGAGTCGGTGACGCTTTGCAGCCGATTCAATCTGGTTGCATCCGGTGGGGTCGCTTGTGTTTTTGATCTGCTGTCCCTCGACGCCGACTGTTCACGGGTGGCGTATTCACCGGTCGCGGCGTTTTCTAGCATGCGCTCGTCCAACGCGCGGAAGGCGATAAATGCGAGCACCGTGGCAGCTGCGACCTGCAGGCCGGGATGCCGGTACCAAGCCAAGATTGGCCCTCGAGTCGAGCCGGAACCGGCACCACTTTTTTGGGCAGCGGCTACGAGACCGGCGCGCATCCCTGGGGACAGGGCGACCGGGGCCACGGGCGCAAACTCTTTGACGAGCTGCATGCTCGCTTCGATGCGTGACTTTTCGGCGGCGAGCGCGGGGCTCGCGGCAAGCTCAAGTTCGAACGCGGCGCGGTCTGCACCTTCGAGCTCGTCGAAGAGGAACGCGCACAGGCGTTCGTGGAGTTCGTTGTTGATTGGGTTGTTCTGCATGACTGGATGTTCCTTACCTGGTTGTTCGTTAGAGGGTCCGCAGGATGGCCTGCAGGCTGGGGTGAGCGCTGCCGCCCGAGGCGCGCGTTGAGGCGATTCCGAGCAAGGGTTCTAGGTCCTCGCTCAAGGTGCGCAGGCCGGTCGAAATCAACCAGCCCACCGTCCCGGCTTTCTTACCGGTTATCTCCGCGATCTCTCGATAGCTGCGGTCCGCTAGCAAACGCAAAAACAGCACCTCCCGCTGGTCCTCGGGAAGGCGCTGCAAGCTGCGCTCGACGGCAGAGCGCGTGTCCTCTGCGTCGATCGCGTTTTGGCCGCCGGGGGTTGCCTCGGCAGATGCCACCTCTTTCTCGCGGCGATTGCGCCGTGACTCACTTCGTAAAACGTCCATGCAAGCGTTCCTCGTAACTCGGTGAAGCCAGGCAGAGAGAATCGCAAACGACGCTTCAGGATCGAGTCCTTCAGGGAGCGTCGGCGGCTTCTGCATGAGCTTCAGGAAGACCTCTTGGACCGTGTCCTCAACTTCGGCGCGGCCGCCAAGCAAAAAAGCCGCTAGTTTCAGGCAAGATACCTGATGCCTATCGACGAGCTGCCCGAAGGCTGCCACGTCGCCGGCCAGAAAGGCCGCGAGGAGTTGTTGGTCGTTTGTCTCTTCCATGATTATGCTCGGTCCAGCCTAGGAACGGCGACGGCGGACAAGTCCTTGGAACTCCGTCCATATTGCCTTCTAACTTCTTTGCTGGCAAGCACTTGCAGGTACCCATGAAACATGACTTAGACCCCAACGTCGCCGCCGACCTCGGCGAGGGCATCTTCGGTTTGCCCCATTCCGCAGAGGAAGCCGAGCTCCATGTGGTGCCCGTTCCGTTCGATGCGACGTGCAGCTATCGACGGGGGGCGGCGCGCGGGCCCGCCTCGATATTGGCAGCCAGCTATCAGGTCGAGCTGTTTGACGCGGTGGCCGGAGAGCCTTGGAAGCGTGGCATTTTCATGCACGATGAGGACCCGCGATTTGGCGCGTGGAATGCCGAGGCGGGTGCGCTCGCGAAAGGCGTGATCGACGTGGGCGGGCGCATCGAAGGTAACGAACAGTTGGTGCAGGATCTGGCGCGAACGAATGCAATCTGCCGCGAGGTGGACGCGCTCGTGGAGAGCCTGGTGGGTGCGAGTTTAGATGCTGGCAGGCGGGTCTTGATGATCGGTGGCGACCACGCGACGGCCTTTGGCTCGATCTGCGCGACGGGTCGGCGCCATCCCGGGATGGGGCTGCTGCATATTGACGCGCACGCGGATCTTCGCGATGCGTACGAGGGGTTTGAGCGCTCGCACGCATCCGTGATTCGGAATGTGATCGACCCCGAGGTGGGGCTTGGTTTGGCCCATGGCGGAGCCGCAAGTGTGCCGTGCGCGCTGGGGGCCCTGGTGCAGGTCGGCCTGCGCGATTTGTGCCCGGCCGAAATGAAGCGCATTGCTAGCGAGGATCGGTTGCGGGCTGTGTTCGACCACGAGTGGGCGGGGATTCGGGCGCGCGGTGGAGATTTGGAGGAGCGGATCCGAGTTGCGATCGACGGCTTGCCCGAGGAGGTTTACCTCACGCTGGATATCGATGGACTCGAGCCGGGATTGTGCCCACGGACGGGAACTCCGGTTCCGGGTGGCCTCTCTTGGCACGAGGCGTGGATGTGGATTAGCGCGATTCCGAACTCGGGTCGTCGCTTGATTGGCGCCGATATTGTGGAGGTATCTCCCGGAAGCGTGGAGGCCGGACGCGACACGTGGGATGCGATTGTGGGCGCGCGGTTGGCCTTGCGCATCCTCGGCAGCCTAGCGGGCTAGTCGGGAGCTTAGGCGAAGGGGCATTTGGTCGTCGATTCGGCGGCAGCCCGCGTTGGTTTGACTCCGAATCCTCGTCGGTCCGAAGTCCCCTAGCCCACGTAGAGCCAGATCGAGTAGCCGACGTATGCGCTGATCAAGACAGCGCCTTTTGCACGGCCGTAACGCTTCCCGCCTAGGAATGGGAGCGCTACCAAAAACAGGCTAAACGCTAGCGCTATCGGGAAGTCGGTAGCCAAAGAGCCTGCAAAGGCCTTGTCGATTTCGGCGGCGGCTCCCTCGTTCCCACTCGCCAGCTCAAATGCTGAGTCCAACGGGTGCACGATCGCTGTAATTCCCATTACGGCGAGCACATTGAAGACGTTACTTCCCACGACGTTGCCAAGGCTGATGTCCCTTTCACCTTTGAGCGCTCCGCCTAAGCCGGCCGCTAGCTCGGGAAGGCTGGTCCCGAGGGCCACGATGGTCAGTCCGACGATGCGTTCATCGACGCCCAGGTTTTGAGCGCCTCCCTTTGCGCCTTCGACAACGGCCCACGCGCCAAAAGCGATGGCCAGCATGCCGAGGAAGGTTTCGGAGGCGGGATGCTTATACCAATGGACGGCGCGCTCGCCGACGTTTTCAAGGGCCTCGGCCATCTCGGCTTCTACGCCGCCCGTCCCCTGTTTGCGCTGCTGTCGGGCCTGATAAAAGACGTCGGCGGTGTGCGCGGCGAAGGTGGCAATCAAGAGAACGCCCTCGGTCCGGTCCAAGGTGCCATCAGCGCAGAATCCCCAGAGGAGGCCTAGTGCGGCTAGCATCCAGAAGGACTCGCGGCCACCGAGACGCCCCTCCAAAACCGAGGGCAAGACCAGCGCGCAGGCACCGAGAACGAGTCCGATATTCGCAATGTTGCTACCCAGAACGTTGCCTAGGCTAATCGCGGCGTTGCCTTGGACGGCGGCCATTGTGGAGACGACAACCTCGGGTAAAGACGTGCCCCACGCCACCACCGTGAGACCAACGACTAGGGAGCTGACACCCAGCCTTTTGGCCAGGACGGTAGAGCCTCCAACAAGCCAGTCCGCGCCTTTCCCAAGGAAGACAAAACCGAGCACTAAATAGACAGAAATCAGAATCCACGACATGCCGGGATCCTACGCATTTTGGTTGGCGTCTATGCAAAGGAATCGCGACATACCGCGCCGCGAGTGCACCGAATAGATCGGGCCAGACATACCGCGGACATACCGTGCCGCACACTTCTGTACCGCGGACATACCGTGCCGCACACTTCTGATCTGTTCAGCAACACCAAAGTACCGTACAAGCCCATTCCCACACAAGGCGCCAAGCTGCTCTCGCCAGACGAGTTGCTCCCCACCCTTTCGACTCGCACAAGTGCTAATCTCGAGCTCTCCCCGTCATCCGTGCCAGATTCGCGCCGGCGCAAGGGCCGCCATGCGCGCCAGTGCCTATTTGCGCCGGATTACCCATGTGCGGTACTTTTGCGCGGACATACCGTGCCGCACACTTCTGATCTGTTCAGCAACACCAAAGTACCGTACAAGCCCATTCCCACACAAGGCGCCAAGCTGCTCTCGCCAGACGAGTTGCTCCCCACCCTTTCGACTCGCACAAGTGCTAATCTCGAGCTCTCCCCGTCATCCGTGCCAGATTCGCGCCGGCGCAAGGGCCGCCATGCGCGCCAGTGCCTATTTGCGCCGGATTACCCATGTGCGGTACTTTTGTGTCGCTGAACAGATCAGAAGTGTGCGGCACGGTATGTCACGGTCATGTGCGGTACTTTTGTGTCGCTGAACAGATCAGAAGTGTGCGGCACGGTATGT
>CALBMX010000003.1 GCA_937896235.1 uncultured bacterium | reverse complement strand
CCTCGCCGTTTCTTGGCTCCGGGAGTTTTTTGATCTACTTGTACTTCGCAAACTCAGGTCTTCTGGGGGGGGGCGCTTCGCTTGGGGGGCGCGCGTAGCGCGCTGGGTGAGGACTTCGCTTGAGCGTTCGGTTGCGGGACGACGCAAGGAGGTCTGCACCACGCGGGACTTCTAGACTGCATAGAGGTTGTTCGTCTGAGGGTCCCGACTATTTAAGTGCTGCTGACCCCCTCGCGACGCCCCGCAACCTTCGGGCTTTTGCTCAGTTGGGGGAAAGGAGGGAGGGTCTGGGACGGGCGACCTTGGGCGGGGGGCCTTGGCGTTGAGCTACTTGATCTACTTCAGCTACTTGAGACCTCGCCGTTTCTTGGCTCCGGGAGTTTTTTGATCTACTTGTACTTCGCAAACTCGGGTTCTTGGGTCTGCTTCTGGGTTGTTGGGCGGGGACCTGCTCTTTTTTGCTTGGGGGTCGTTGGGTCATGTTTCCTTTGGGGTTTTTGGCCCTGTTGGGGACGTGCCGCCAGGCCCTCAATGAACTCACCCGCCTTTTTCAATCCGCCTTTGATTTGATGAATGCTATTCGATTGTTTGGATAGTCAAAGACTAGGCGAAAAGCCTCTAGGAACTCTTGTCCTATGTTGCCGGTGCTGTACCTGTCTGTAAACACGCCGACTTCGAACTGGGACAGGGTTACGATCGGCTTTTCGAAGCGGTGACCTCCTAGTTCAAACCACGGGATCGTGGTTTCGTAGGCCAAGCCGGAACCTCCAACTCCGCCCATCGTGGTGCGCTTTAGGTCGCGTCCTCTCTTTAGTTCCAGCCGCTGCACCGACGGCGTGTGGAACGCGACGGTTCCATCGGCTCCGGTGTCCATGCGGAATGGCTCGGTTTGGGGTCCATTTCCCACATCAAAGGTCGCCATCACCGATGCCGTGTGTGTATCGAATTGGAGTTCACTCCACTGCAATCCTGCACCTTGGTAAGTCGCAGGATCATAGATCGCGACGAGCTCTGCTGCGGGTTCAAGCTCGAGTACGACGCGACTGAAAAATCCATAGCCAATGATGCCGGCAATGGGCACACCAAACACCTTCTCAAGAAACGCAAGTTCCAGCTCGACGTACACTTGCCCTTCCCACTCCATCGGGCCCAACGAAAACTGTTTTCCCGAACGAAACCCGGAGCGCTCGGTGCCGCCAACTCCCGTTGCTAATACCTCGCCGACAAGCTCCATGCTAAGGGCGTCTGCTACGGCTGTATCGATCACCATCGCGCCCGCGCCCGAGTCCAACAAGAACCACCCCACGTCTTCCCCATTCACAAGCGGGTGAACAAGGATGTGCCCACTAGGAAATCGTTTGACTTCGACCGCATTCGCAATCGAATCGCTAAACCGCACATCGCTTGGAAAGGCAAGGTCCACGGTAAGAGCCTCTTTCGACTCGGAAGCGCTTGCGATCCTAACGGCCGTAACAAGCAGCTCTGTCAGGGGACCGTCAGCGCCTTCTTGGACCCGGATGGTATGCGGTGCCGGGATCGAGCCAACCATTTTCCAGTCGGCAAGTGTCGTCTGCACGGTCCCCGCCGAGCCCGTTTCGACAAAGACCGTAGGTAGGCTCGTCTCTGCTTCCAACTCGATCGACAAGCTCGCCAGCCCACCATTCCCAGATAGGTAAAACACTCGACTTGAGCTTGTCAGTACAAACGGGCTTGAGGCCGACAGCCAGCTCCCGCTCAAGATAGAGGGCATCACCTGTGCGTCGTCGCGACTTGAGAGGGACAGCTCGCGCATAACCCCGCTGAAGTCGCACTTGTAGATGTGTTCGCCATCAAAGACCTCAAGCTTCCCGAGGATGCCACCAATCTCGTATCGATAGCGGCCGTCCGGGAACAACGTCAGCACAAACGGTGCTTTTGTCCCGAGGAAATCGGCTTGGCCGGAAAACTCGACAGAGCCGGAGATACCTTCCCAAAGATCTCGTGCGATCGCCCCTGAGACCTGCTTGCGCAGAATCTCGGTAGTGGCGGGATCGTCAAGCGGAGGTGGAGAAACACACCCCGCAAAGACATTGCTAAGGAGGACACAGAGGAGGAGTCGTCTCATCGCTTAGATCGCAAACAGGAGGCCCGCAAACGAGATAAGGGAGGTCTGGGTTAACTTGGGTTTCATGGTGTCTCCGGGGTTTCAACTGGTGACGAGGCACGCGTCGAGCGCGCCGGAACTGGGGAGAGGACTTGGGTCAAAGCAAACAGACGCGCACTCGAATCGTGCGGGACGATTCGAACGGCACGAGCGCGCATGAAGCTCAGTAGCCCCTCCACCATCGAGGTAAGCTGCTTCGCTTCCTTGGGGTTGAGCCACGCCTTCGTGCGCTGCACCAGGGGGAATTCGGAGAGGCCATCGAAGTCCGTCACGGCCTCCCAATCGACAGTCAATGCCGAGCGCATATCGCGCTCGGTCAGACGCAGGATTGCACCTCCTAGGTCGGCCATGGCATCCCGCTCGTCGGACGCGGACTCGTCGTTGGACTCGGCCCCCACTTCGGGATCGCACAGCCCGTAGACCGCCCCGCTGCGACCGCCGCTTCTCTTTGTTCCTTGCCGCTCCACAATGCCTGCTCTTTCAAGCTGCTTTAGGTGGTGGTAGAGAGAGTCTGGGGCACGTCCTAGCTGAGCCGAAATTTCAGCAACCGTGGACGGGCCGCGAATCTGAATTACCTCGACCACCTCGATGCGAGCGGGTGAGGCAAGGGCCCTAAGCAAGGCGATACGCTTTTTTGGATTGAGGCTGGGTGGAGTCATCGTCAAACCACTTTACGGGGCCGAAGGCCGTTATTGAAAACGTTTCTGAAATTTCAATAACGGCGGGATCTAAGGTTCCTCCGCAGCCTTCCCCCAAAACGGCAAGGAGTGGCCCCTATTTACCTATGCGGAGCCCTCCCTTTCCACAGGGTTCCACCCCCAGTTCGCGCTGTCTACACATGTCCCTGGGGATGTCCTAACAAAAGCCTCTCAAAGCCCCCGTCAACTAGAGTCTTGCCCATGGTTTTGGGATAACGAAGATAAGCACTTATCAACAAGGCATTTACATCCGCCTACATTCTTCCCAAATCCCAAATTGGACTCAAGTTCCTGCGGCCCCAGTCTTCGGACCCACTCCTGACGACCTAGCGGACCTAGAGACCTCCTAGCTTTTCCCCAAGTTATCCACAATGCCGTGGAGGCAAATCCAGCACGGTGCCAAGATCCCACAAAAACACCCTTCAAAGGACCCCAATCACCTCTCCTCTCGGAGCGATCTCCACGCTAAACTCCTCCCCTATGGGTACATCTGACAACCTTCTGCTCGACGTTCGGGGCCTGGTCAAATCCTTCAAGGGCAGGCGTGTCGTCGACGGAGTCCACTTCACGGTCAAGCCGGGCGAGGTCGTCGGTCTACTCGGCCCCAACGGTGCTGGCAAAACCACGAGCTTCCGCATGACCGTAGGACTTGTACATCCGGACGAGGGTGAGGTCTGGCTGAACGGTAAGGAGTGCGGGAGGCTTCCGATGTATTTGCGAGCCCGGCAGGGCATGGGGTACCTGCCCCAGGAGCCCAGCATCTTCCGACGCATGAAGGTGCGCGACAACTTGATCGCCGTGCTTGAGGCAATGCCCATGCCACGGCGCGACAGGGGCCCTCGAGCGGACGAGCTCCTAGAATCCCTAGCCCTAAGCCACCTGGCGAACAGCTTGGCTGAAACCCTGTCTGGCGGCGAACGCCGTCGTTTGGAGATCGCCCGCGCGCTGGCATCCGAACCCTCCATCCTGATGCTCGACGAGCCCTTCGCCGGTGTCGACCCGCTGGCGGTTGACGAGATTCAGGGTATCTTGCACGAGCTCCGCGCCGATGGCATCGGCATCCTCATCACCGACCACAGTGTCCGCGAAACCCTGGAGATCTGCGATCGCGCTTACGTCATCCACCGCGGCCAAATCCTGCGCGAAGGCGTCCCCGCGGACCTGATCAACGACCCCAAGGTCCGAGAGGTCTACCTCGGCGACCGCTTCGACGAAACTACTCAGCCAGCTCCATCCGCTCGCGTGGGTGTCACCGCTGCGGAAGAGTCGGGCCTGTCCGGCGACTAGCGGCCCCGGATTCGAGAGCCTCGTAATGCCGCTCTCGCGCGCCACTCTTTCTAGGATTTGTTTATCCTATTCAGTACTTATCACGGGTGTGCCGCTGGTGCACCCGCTCTCTTACGCCAATCGCGGGGCCTCTCCGCACCTCTTGACATGAATATCGTTGCCTGCATCAAGCGCGTCCCCGCCACGGAGACGCAGCCAAAGATCGCATCGGACGGAAAGGGCATGGACCACTCCAGGGTCGAGTACATGCTTTCTTTCTATGACGAGATCGCCCTTGAAGAAGCGATCCGCACCAAGGAAGCCGCTGGTGGCGAGGTCACCGCACTCACCCTAGGCCCCGCCGAAGCCACCAAGGAGATCCGCGACTGCCTAGCTCGCGGCGCCGACAAGGGCACCCTCCTGACGGACCCCGAGTGGCACGCACGCGATACCCGCACGACCGCACGAGCGCTCGCCGCGCAAGTTACGGCTCTCGGTGCGGAGATCGTTTTCTGCGGCCGCCAAGCGACGGACCGCGACAACGCCGCGGTCGGTCCGATGATGGCCACGTACCTCGGCTGGGCTTGCGTGACCGATGTCATCGAACTCTCCATCGACGGAACCAAGGGGCACGCAAAGCGCGAATCTGAGCGCGGCATCGAATCCTACACATTCGACCTTCCCGCTGTCATCACCTGTCAGAAAGGTCTGAACGAGCCCCGCTACGCCGGACTCAAGGGCATCATGGCCGCCAAGAAAAAGCCGATTGAAGAGATCGCGCCCGAGCTTGTCCAGAACATGACGGAAGTGCTCGGTGTCGAGCTTCCACCCGCACGCCCCGCGGGCCGCATCATCGGCCAGGGAACGGATGCGATCCCCGCCCTGCTCGAAGCCTTGCGCACGGAAGCCAAGGTCCTCTAAACGAACAACTGAAGAGAACAAGCCATGTCTAAAATCATCGTATTCGTCGAGCAGAACGCGGGCAACGTAAGCCGCGCTAGCCTCGAAGCCCTCGGCGCAGCTAACTCCCTAGGTGGCGAAGTCGTCGCCGTCGTATTTGGCGACGGCTCGACCTCGGTCGCATTGAACGCCGCGCGCACCATCGCTCTTGAAGGCACGCAGTATAGCCCCGACGCGATCGCCGCAGACATCACGGCCATTGCAAACGAAGAGGGTGCAGGCGCCGTCTTTTGCGCATCGACCGGTGTCGGCCGCGACCTCGCTCCGCGTATCGCCGCCCTCATGGATTGCCCCTGCTTCAGCGACTGTACGGCGGTCGCCGCCAACGGTGATTCGATCGCATTCACGCGCCCGACCCTTGCTGGCAAGCTGATCGCAAACGTCAAGAGCTCCGGCAAGGCCGTAGCAACGTTGCGCCGCAACTGCTTCCAAGAGGTTGAGGGCGAAAGCGCCGCAGTCACCACCCGTCCCGCCTCTACCGACTTCAAGGCGCTCCTCACCGAGATCACCGCAAAGACCGGCGGTACCCTAGACGTGTCCGAAGCGCCCATCATCGTTTCCGGTGGCCGAGGCATGAAAGACCCTGCGAACTTCAAGCTACTCGAAGATCTAGCCGCCGCCTTTGGCAACGCCGCCGTCGGCGCAAGCCGCGCAGTCGTCGACGCCGGTTGGCGCCCCCACGGCGAGCAAGTCGGCCAAACCGGCAAGACCGTCGCCCCCCAGCTGTACTTCGCAATCGGCATCTCTGGCGCAATCCAACACATTGCCGGCATGAAGACCTCCAAGGTCATCGTCGCCATCAATAAGGATCCGGAAGCCGCCATCTTTAAGCTGGCAGATTACGGGATCGTCGGTGACGCAATGGAGATCGTCCCCGCCCTAACCGAAGCGGTCAAGGGCGCATTGGCTGGCGCGTAAATCGCCTCCACAAGATAAAGGCAAGAGGCTTGTCGAACGGCCCCAAGTAACGAGCTCCGCGTGTAGGCCTGGCCGGGCTCTTTCGCGGCCTAGCAAAACGGCGTCAACCCCGAGGCATACATCGCCGACGCGTTGATGGCCGTGGCGACGACACCTAGCTCAGAGATCGCAAGCCTGACGCCATGGGCATGGGGCGCTGCGCGGGAGGCAGAAAACCGCGCCGTTTAGCGGTGGAGCGGGGCGAGGGGGACGCGCTTGGTCGTGAGACCGTGGGTGCTGGCAGAGGGTCGAGTAGGCATGAGCTTCTAACAGCCCGTTGCAGAAGGGCCGTTTCGACACACCGGCCACTTTCATGCCGCAAGCCTGGGTAAGTTCGCAAAACTAGCGGACCGAACTTCCCAGACCCGCCAAATCGAGAATCGAGGCGCCTGCGCTTCACTTGGCAGCCCCAAACAGGCGCGAACAAGGCCTTTCAGGCCCGCCATGCCCCTCGGCGTTCCTGCTCCGAGCAGCTTGCGCATAACGATCCCTAAGTTGAAGCCCGCGACGTGCAGTCTTGTGTGAGGGATTGTGCATGCGGCAGTGGGCAGGGGTAAATCTGCTCCATATTCGAGCGCTTTCCCTTCGAACTTGAACGGAGGTCCGTTTTATCGAGCCTTTATCCCGCAAGCTCCGGCCAACGGCTAAAATGGGCCTCCATGTCTCCCAAAAATGAGAGCCCAGAGCTCACCTTTCAAGCGGCTCTCGCTTGGTTAGAAGCACTCGCTGAAGACCACTCCAAGCTCGCCGGTATCGATGAGGCGGACCTGGCGCGTCTGCGGACCGCCTCCGGAAAGATCTCCTTTCCCGATCGTGATGAGCGTCGCCACCTGTCCAAAAAACGTCGACGGGACAAGCGCCATGAGGCTAGGCGCAGCGACGATGCCTCGCTAAATGCAACAAGCAATCGCGCGATGAAGCGCGCCCTTCGCTTTCCAGTCGCCCCCGCTGCGCTGCCGATTACGGCCGAGTCTCGCGAACTTCTCACACTCCAGGCGGCCGAAAAAGAGGCGCCGCAAGCTGGCGAGGAGCGTGAGCTACGCGAGCCGAGGAATTGCTATATCTGCAAGGTGGACTATCGGAGCGTTCATCACCATTACGATTCGATGTGCCCCAAGTGCGCCACGCTGAATTGGCAGAAGCGATTGCAAACAGCGGACCTTCGCGGCCGTGTTGCTGTCGTAACCGGTTCGCGCGTGAAGATTGGCTTTGAGATCGTCTTGTTTCTTTTGCGCGCCGGAGCAACGGTCGTCGCCACCACTCGCTTCCCCTGCGATTCGGCGCGCCGATTTAGCAAAGAGGCCGACTTCGACGCTTGGGGAGAGCGCCTGCTACTGCATGGCCTCGACCTTAGGCATACACCCAGTATCGAAGCTTTCGCAGCCTACTTGGGCAAAAACCTGGAGCAGGTCGACTTCCTGATTCACAACGCCTGCCAAACCGTTCGCAGGCCTCCAGCCTATTACGCGCACCTGATCGACGGAGAAGACCCAACGGACCTCTCACCGACACTTAGGCCGCTCTTACGAGGACACGAGCAGCTTGTCGCCGAGCTCCACGAAGCGGGCGCGACAAACGCCGAAGCCGGTCTAGAGTGCCGTGACCAGAATCCAGTCAATCCGGCGGCGGCTCCTCTGTCAACGGATGTCAAGGGCGCACACGTCTTCGAGCAAGGTGTCACAAATGCTGCGACGATGAGCCAAATCGATCTCCTGAACGAAAACCATCAAGCCCACTTATTCCCCGTTGGCATTCAGGATGGAGAGGGCCAACAGTTGGACCTGCGCAAGAAAAACTCGTGGCGTATGGAGCTTGATGAAGTCCCGACGGTTGAGTTGATCGAAGTGCAACTCGTGAATTCGATCGCTCCATTTGTCTTAACTGCGCGACTCAAACCACTGATGCTTCGAAGCCCCTCCCGCGACAAGCACGTGGTAAATGTTTCCGCGATGGAAGGTCAATTTTATCGGACGTTCAAAACGACACGCCACCCTCATACCAACATGGCGAAAGCAGCCTTAAATATGATGACCAGGACTTCGGCCCCCGACTTCGCGAAGGACGGCATTCATATGAATAGCGTCGATACAGGGTGGGTTACGGACGAGGACCCCTTCGAGAAGACGGTTTTAAAAGAGGACGAGCAGCGCTTTGCTCCCCCGCTCGACTCCATCGATGGCGCCGCACGAGTTGTCGACCCGATTTTTGTTGGGTTTAACACGGGGACTCACTGCTGGGGCCAGTTCCTAAAGGACTATGAGCCCACCCGCTGGTAGCGCGATTTGAGAAGGCTTCGAATCCTGGCCCTTGAACCGTATGGAGCATCTTCACACGTTTCGTTTCTAAATGAGCTCTGCGGCGCGAGCCGGCACCAGTTCCACTTGGAGCTCTTGCCTGCCCGCTTTTGGAAGTGGCGCATGCGGACCTCCGCACTTGGCATGGTGCACCATGTCACCCAACAGCGTCCCGACGTTCTTTTCGTCTCCGATTTCGTGAATCTCGCCGAGCTGCGCGCGCTGCTTCCACCAGACCTGAGGTCGATCCCAACAGTCTCTTACTTCCACGAGAGTCAGCTGACCTATCCAATCCAGGAAGGTGAGCGGAGAGATGTTCACCACGGGATGACCAACATGCACTCCGTGCTTTGCGCGGACCACTCCCTCTTCAACTCGGCGTATCACCGAGATCATTTTCTTGGCGCTGCGAAACAGCTGCTAGCACGGGCGCCCGATATGGACTTGTCCGTTTGGCACGATCAGCTCGTCGCGCGCTCTTCTGTTCTTGGGCTGGGGACCAATCTTCCCGACGCCGCGCCTCGTGCGCTGAGCCCCGGCGAAGCGCCAATCCTGGTCTGGAACCACCGCTGGGAGTACGATAAGAGTCCGGCTGCGTTCGCCGCGATCCTAGGTGAACTGAAGCGGCGGGGGGTGCCCTTTCAGCTGGTCTTGCTGGGGGAGCGTTTTCGGAGCACGCCTCCGGCCTTGGCCGAAATCGAAGACCGCTTCGCCTCGCAAATTCTCTACTCGGGTTTCGCGGAGACTAAGGCCGCCTACGCAAAGCAGCTGCTGCGCGGACACATCTTACTCTCAACTGCGCGGCACGAGTTTTTCGGGCTCGCGACACTTGAGGGGATTCGTTGCGGGCTACTCCCTGTACTTCCGGACGATCTTGCTTATCCCGAACTGCTGCCCGAGGCGCTTCGGGGGCCCCCGTTTCTGTATCCGCGAGTAGGGGACGACGACGGTGTTTTAGCCGCCGCCGATTCGATCTGTTCCGTGGTGGAGTTGATGCGCGGAGCTGGCCTGTCAGGCCGCGTATACGCCCTCGCGGAGTTTGTGCGCCAGTTTACTTGGAGTGAGCTCGCACCCCGCTTCGATGCCATTTTCGAGGCCGCAGCTAACGCCCATCCGAACCGCACATCGAGTCCTCGCGCGCCTCGGCCCTCCCTCGACTAGAACGAATCGGGAAGCCCCCCGTTGCACACTTTGTCGTAAGAACGCATCGTAGGGGTGATGCTCTGGCTATACGCCTACGCAACACCTCAAGCCACCCGCGACCCCAGGATCCTGCGCGTCATGATTTCCATCCTCCCCGTCTTGCTCCCCCTCCTCATCGCACCCAGCTGTGTCGCGCCCCCAAGGGCACCTCAAGGCTCCGTCGCCCCGGTAACTCTTCATGCGGACGACTTCAGGCCGATCCGCTTTGGAGATGATGAAACCCATAGCTACGAGAGGGAGTTCTTTCCCGACGCGGTCTATCGCGATGACATCTCCACACCGGATAAGATCCTTGGTCAGCAGGTCGGAAGCCGCCTAGCGCGACACTCGGAGATCCTGTCCTGCTTTGACACTTGGGCCACCGAGTCCAAGCGACTCGACCTTGCGACTTATGGCACGACCTATGAAGGCCGCCGTCTTGTGCGTGCGGTAATTTCTAGCGAGGCCAACATCAAACGGCTCGACGAAATTCGGGTGGGCCTCGCCAAACTTAGCGACCCTCGCGGGCTGGACAAGGCAGAGGCCGAGCACCTGCTCTCTACACTCCCAGCCGTCGCGTGGGCCGGTTACAGCGTGCACGGTGACGAGCTCTCTGGCGCTGATGCCGCGTTGGCTGTCGGGTATCACCTGCTCGCCTCAGAGGACCCTGATGTGCACGCTCTGCTGGAGGACGTGCTTGTTGTCATCGACCCCGCAATGAATCCCGATGGCCGTGATCGTATTGTCAGCCGCATCGAACAAACCTTTGGTTACGTCGCGAACTTGGACTATGCGAGCATGCATCGTGGATCCTGGCCGGGTGGCCGTGGCAACCACTATCTCTTCGACATGAATCGCGATTGGATGAGTGGAATAGCACCAGAGACACGCGGCCGTTGGCGCGCAGTTAGGGAGTTCCCGCCTCAACTCTTCATCGATGCGCACGAGATGAGTGGGTTGGACACCTACCTCTTTTACCCCCAGAGTCGTCCTCACAACACGAACCTCCCCGAGGGACTTTTCGACTGGCAGAGCACCTTTGCAGATAGCAACGCCAGGGCATTTGACGAAGAGGGTTGGGGTTACTATTCGCGGGAGTGGGCCGATGCTTTTTATCCTGCCTATTCGGACTCTTGGGGGTCTCTGAATGGCGCGATTGGCATGCTCTATGAGCAGGGTTCTACAGATGGTCAACCTCTCCGGCGTGCATCGGGTGAGGTGGTTAGCTATCGGGAGT
This sequence comes from uncultured bacterium, assembly GCA_937896235.1. Lineage (GTDB taxonomy): Bacteria > Planctomycetota > UBA1135 > UBA1135 > CALBMX01. Next base: position 40,508 of record CALBMX010000003.1, on the reverse strand, counting down.
CCGTCCATGGCCATGTCAAAAGTACGATGGCCAACTTGGCGACCCTGCTAGAGAACAAGGACACACTGCTGAGGCGTTTTTTAGAGGCGCGGCGCTCTAATATCTCCACCGACCAGCCCGATGCCAATCGAGTCTTTGCCATCTTGCCCACAGGGAATATCACGAGGACAACGGACTTGGTCGAGCGCCTCTTGGCCCAAGGGATTGAGATCGAGCGGACCCTAGAAGAGATGGACGCGACCGAGGTGGTCACCTCAATGGGTCGCCAGCTTGAGAGGCAAGTCCTTCCCGTGGGCACACTTCTCATTAGGGTTCGGCAGCCCCAGGCGCCTCTCGTTCGAGCCTTCCTCAGCTTCGATCCGCGCATGAGTCACGAGATGTTGGTCGAAGAGCGCCGCTCACTAGAGACGGGCGAGGGCTCCAAGATGTACGACATGACCGCGTGGAGCTTGGGCCGAGCCTGGGATCTAGACTGCCTCTGGTTTGACGAGTCCAAAGTGTCAACCTCGCCCGTATTGCTTGGGGAGAACAACCTTCCGGTGAGCGGCGCTCTATCGGACAGCTTCGGTTCTCGGGCAGTCGCCTGGGCAATCGATGGCAGCGACGACTCCGCGATTCGATTCGCAGCATCAGCACTAGAGTCAGGCCTTGTCCTGCATGTCTCCGATAAGCCCTTCACCGCAACGGGGCGCACCTTCCCTGCGGGCAGCTTTATTCTACGGCGTCATGAAAACGAGGCGCCCGAGTTCGCCCACCTGAAACTTGAGGACCGCATTGCGAAGGCGGCCTCGGCATCTTTGGGGGTGGTCTTTAAGTTAACCACGCTACGCTCACCGGACGAGGGTCCCGACCTCGGTGGTGGGCACTTCACACAGCTCACAAGACCAAAAGTCGCGCTCGTGACGGGGTCCGGAGTGAGCTCATCCGACTTCGGCCACATCTGGAGGCTAGTCGACGAGGAGCTCCGGATGCCCTTTTCACTAGTCGAGGCATCCAGCCTGGGTCGCTACGACCTCCGTCGATTCAACGTCTTGATCCTACCTCCGGGCGCCGGTGGCGCGGCTGTCGAAAACGAGGGAGCACTCCGAGAGTGGGTCGCCGCAGGAGGAACGTTGATAGCGATGGGGTCTTCCGCTGCAAGGCTCACAGGGACGGAGTTGACCGACGTGAAGTTGCGCAGAACGGTACTCGACAGCTTGAATGAGTACGAGTGGAGTCTCCAGAGGGAGCGCGGAGCCCGCACCATCGAAGTGGACGAAGCGGCTTTGTTTGACGTGCAAAGAACGCCAGATGAGGACGCCAAAGACTCGGAGCAGACGAAAGTGGTTAGCTTCCTCGACGACGCCCCGGACGCTGAGACTTCGGATCAGTGGATGCGTCGTTTTTCACCCTCGGGAGTCCTACTGCGAGGCGAGGTCGACACAACTCATTGGCTAGCCTCGGGCGCGCGGAGTAACGAGATGCCAATCTACTTCTCCGGCTCCTCGGTCTTCTTATCGAAGACGGGGGCCGTCGTTCGCATGGCCCCTGCGGAAGACCTTCGCCTTGGAGGCTTGCTGTGGCCCGAGGCACGCGAACGCGTCGCCGACTCGGCGTGGGCAGTGGTCGAGGGCTTGGGATCGGGTCAAGTGATTCTGTTTGCGACTCCACCCTCATTCCGTGGCTTCTTCAAAGGGACGGCCCGCATGCTCGCCAACGCGATCGTGTTGGGCCCGGGGGCTGGAGCCGACCAAACCATCGACCTCTAAAGCCCGGTTGGATTCCGTGGGCCCTCCGCATCGCGGGGGCCCACCCCACCCCCCCACCCGCACGACTAGGACTTAGGGGAGGAGGAGTGGTTTCACTCCTTTTCAGAGGTCTTGCACGAATCCCAAGATGGTGGCGCTCCATACGGACCCGCAAGCCCGCCTCCTACTGGGCCAAAAGAACGGCCCGGATCGACTCTGCTGATTGGTGCTCTCCCCGGATCTCATGCCCCCGAAGGAGCTCTTCTAGGCGCCGCTTCAGGTTCGCCTCAATCGCCAGTAACTTGGTCGAGGCAGGAGCCAAAGCCAAGGCCCTCCGACATGTGATGAGGCCCTCTTTGTATTCCCCCATCAGGAGCAACACCTCAGCTTGCCGCTGAAGTAATCCGCGCCGGGTCGGCAACAATTCCGAGGCCTTTCTGTAGGCCGCTAGCGCGCGCTCCAGATCAGCGCGCCCCCCAGGGCCGCCAGGTGATCCGAGGGCTTGGGCTAGCATTCCGATGCTCTCAAAGTCCGAGACGCCGGCTGGGTCGGCCCGTGCGACCTTTTCCTGAGAGGCCTTCGCATCGTCAAATCGCCGATTCGCCAAGCTCGCACGCATCTCTTCCATTGCGGTTACGGCTTCGACCACTTGACGTGGATCGCGGGCAGTTGAAACATCCGAGGTCTGGCTCGGCGCGACGGAGTCGGTATAGCCAAGCGCCTCCAGGTTCGCGGAGTCCTCGCCAGCCAACTCGCGCACAGCATCAAAAGAGTGCTTCGGTAGCAGCTCGCCCTGCAGCACTCGAAGGCGAGCGGCGAGCGCCTGCGCCCGCTTGGTAGAGCTCTCCGCAAGGTTCTTTTCTTCCGCGGGATCACCACTCATTTCGTAGAGCTCGCGCCCTATCGCGTGATCGCTCGCGTCGAGTGCGCGCGGCGCTTCAACGTACTTCCACCCGTCCACCTCGATCCCTACAAGGTCGCTCCAGCCGTTGTGGTCACGAGGATAGACGCTTTCGAAATAGAGCTCGCGAGAGGTCTCTAACGCGAGATTCTGCGCGGAATCCAAGGAGAAGAGGGGAGCCAGGTTACGTGCTCCGTGACCCTCAAACTTCTCGGGTAGGCCCGCTAAATTTGCAATTGTTGGTGCGATGTCAATCAGGCTCACGCCACTTGGAATCGGGGCGCGGACGGCGGGGACTCCCGGGCCCGCAATCACCAGCGGGACTCGTAAAGTCGAATCGTAGAGTAGCAGAGCGTGGGTCTCTTCCCCGTGCTCGCCGAGGCCCTCTCCGTGATCTGCGGTCACCACGACGACGGTGTCACTGAGCCGTCCGCTCTCTCCTAGGCTTCGCAAGAGCGCGGCGATCGATGCGTCAGCGGCGGAGATCTCTGCCTGATAAGGATCGTTTGGGAACCTAGCTTGAAAGTCTTCCGGAGCCTCGTAGGGATAGTGCGGGTCGAACAAATGAACCCAAGAGAAGAAGCTCTCCCCTTCGTCGAGGTGACTAAGCCAGAGCGCTGCATTCGCTGCTGTTTTTGCCCCTGTGCGCTCCATCAAGAGGCCCGATCGGCCGGCCTCGTCCAAGCTAAACTTGTCATCAAACACCTCAAAGCCGGCATCCAGTCCGAACGCCGAGTCCAGCGGGAATGCACTCACAAATGCTGCGGTGCGGCGTCCCGATGCGGCGAAGGACTCCGCGAGGGTGAGCAGTTCCGGCGCCACGGTATAGAGGCCATTATCGCGCACCCCGTGGTAAGGCGGATAGCTACCCGTCATCAAGCTGGTGTGCGACGGCAGGGTGATTGGCACCGGAGCCAAGGCGCGGCCGAACACAGCGCCACGCGCGGCGAGCGCGTCTATGGTGGGGGTTCCCGCATCGGGGTATCCGTAACAACCAATCCGGTCGGCGCGAGTGGTGTCGAGAGTGATCAGCAAGACAGAGACTGGCCGTTCGGGAGCTCCGCATGCTGCCATTGCGAGCAAAAGAGCCACCGCAGTCATGCGCAGCTTGACGTGTCTCGTGGTCCCGCTCTTTGTCTGCGGGGGCCCACCCCACCCCCCACCCGCACGGCTAAGACTTACGGGAGGAGCGGTGGTTTCACCCTCCCTCGCACTTACTTCACGCGCTTGCATAAGACTCACGAATCCAAGCTGAGGGCGCCCGACTATTGGTCACCCTCGTCGCCAACTTCGGGCTTGGCAGCAACCATAGAGGCGCGCACGTACATCAGCTTGCCCCCCGTCGCCACGGCTACGCCTCCACTAGGAGAAATCGCAATGGCCTGCGCACTCTCACACCCCAAGGGCACACGCCACAGCAGCTCACCGTCTTCACCGCGGCTCTCCACGTTCCCCGCCATTCCGTGCCGCAAGTCCGCGCGAATCGCTCCATCGTGACTAACGCGCGCACGTGCACTCACCTGTACCGGTTCACTCCACTTCACCAGGTCGGCGTTCAAAGTCCACTCCACTAAGACTCCACTCGCAAGTTGCGCCGTAACAACGTATTCGCCTTCGGCACTCGTGCCATCCGCCCTAGCTTGCGGCCCGCTAAATCTCGTCGACAGGGGAACCCCGTGATCCTTGGGAAGCCGCACGCTCACGACCTCGTTCGGCCAGCCCGAGCGCGGATCCGCAAAGGACACGTTCCCATCGGGCCCAGTCATCGCCAAGAGCCCGCCGTCACTTCGCAGAGCAAAAAGAGAGCGAGGCGCGGCCTCCCCCTCCGACGGCAGCACCGCCAAAGGGCTGATCTCGATCGAGACGCCCGGCCCCACTAGGCCTGTCTCAGCATCCGGCTTGGGGTAATACCCGTTTTCAAGTTCGAAAACATCGATCCGCTTCTCGGGGTAGCAGACCGCAATCCTGTCGCCTCCCGACGCCAAGAAGACGGGCCAGGTTGCACCCTCTAACTTCACCTCGGCGACCGCGATGAGGTCGGCTCCGCGGAGGCGTAAATAGATCGAGGGTTGCCCGTGATCCTCCACAAAATCGATCGTCGCAAGACCGCCGCCCTCCAGGCTCGCCAACCGCATACCCAAGCCCATCGTGTGGTACTCGGGACTCTCCTGAGGGCTCAACGCAAGGCCCTTACTGGGCAGCATGGCGAGAAGCTCGCCAGTCTTTGCGTCGTAACTTTCTAGGGTTCCCAGGCTGGACTCACCAGTGAACTCCTGGGGGCCGTAACCCAGCTCGCCTTCGGCCCCGGGGAAGCTCACGACGGCTCTCGAACCCGCCAGATCCAAAACCATATCCATAGCCTCTCGATAGCCCAGATCTACGGCGAGCGTCGCCTCAGCTCCGGTCAACGTCAGCCCCAGGGAACGCTCGAATCGAAACATTGCCGTCCGATTACGAATGGGATCCCACGCCAGCTGATTGCGACCATCACCCTTATGATACGTCGTCTGCACGCCGGGCCTCCAAGAGCCGGCTCCCGGATCCCATACCCATCCGGTTGGCAGCACGTGCAACATTCCATCTGGACCGAACCCTAGCTCTTCGATCCCTTTCGGGCCGGGATAGCTGAGCGGACGAGGAAGGAGATCCGCCACGCTTAGCGCGGCCAACATCGACTTCCCGTCGCCAACGAGGACGACATCTTGGTCTGGGGTGAGGGCAATCAGATCACCGGGCTTTGCGGCTCCAAAACCAGGTTGTCGGTTGAGCTCTTCCCACGTCCCAATACGCCACTGAACGATCTCGCCGGCACGTGTCACGCCTGCCAGTCGGTCGCCAACACGATCCAAGATAGGCCGCATGGGCAGCGCCGGAGAAGGCAGCAACTTGGCCGAGTCACCACTAAGATCAAAGACTCTCAAAACTCCATCCGAAGCGATCGCCAGTACATCTTCCGCAACCCACTCCAGCGCGACGCCACCACTTGGATCATAGGTGACTGCACCGACGTCCTCGCCCTGGGCGGCGACGGGAATCCCCAAGGGGAGAGCGACAGCAAGAAGTGCCCCGCAAAAGCGAAGAGAGCGGCCCAGTTGGCCCGAGGTTTTGATTCTGAACATCTTAAGAGTTTACCCGCAACACGATCGGGACACCTGACCTTGTTATCCTACTCACGTGATCCGCAACCCACTCCACCTCACAGCTCTCCTCCTCGGCGTCGCTCTTTCGGCATGTGGAGAGGCTCGACCGCCGCGCGGGGACCTCGTCCTTATCATCGCCCAAGCCCCGCCCGCAACCCCGAGCCCGCACTTTGAGAAGCTCGCCGCTTCCGGTATTGTTTTCGAGGGGGACCTCCTTCGCCCGGGAGCTCTCGACGCCAGCCCCAAGACCCTGCTAAGCGAGCTCTTCACGGGTCAAAGGGCAGAACAAAAAGGTGGCGCGCTCTACGAGTTTCGCCCCGCCCTCCCCAAGAGCGCGCGCCTCGCCGGCTATCGTGTTCTCGGCGTCACCCACCAAGAACAAGCCATCGCTGAGCTGCAGCTTGAAAACGGCTTTGACTACGGTCTCTTCGGCGCCACCTCCACCGACGAAGATGCGGAGTCTATCGGCGCGACCACGATCAGTGAGGGGGCTACCGAAGCCCTTACGCTCCTCGCTGCCGACTACCGGACCCTAGGCGTTAGGCGGGCCCCGATTTTATTCTTCGGCGACCTCACCCAAAGCGAATCGCCCGCCGAATTCGAGCGCTTGCTCGACGCACTCTCCTCGGAGCTTCTCGTAGGCGTTTCGGATGTGACTGACGCGACTACGCCGACAACAGTCCTCCTCCTCTTCCTAGACCCGAGCTCGCCCATTAGAGCAATCCTTGCAGGACCCGACCTAAAAGCGGCGCATAAAAGCGAGGGCGTCGACCCCCGCGACATCTTCCCGACCATCGCGCGGAGGGGTCAGATTCCGGCTAGGGCACTGCTCAAAGGTGTCAACGTCCCCAGCTTTCTTGCGGGCCGCAACTTGCTAGACGGGAACTGACCGAACCCGCCAAGGGTAAAGCTGCGCGACCTGCGAGACTACTCGCACGCCCTAGCGAGCTGTCTCTCTACGGCCGCGAGAACAAGTTCGACACCGATATCCAACATGCAGTGGTGGCGATCCATAGAGCACGTCCGCTTGTTGCAAGGCGCACACTCCGGCGGCACAGAGATGATCTCATGGCGCCGACCGGCTCCATCGGGGAGCTCGGGATTGTAAGGCCCCGTCCGCCCCGCGACACCCGGTCCAAAGAGCGCCACTACGCGCCGTCCTTTAGCGACGGCGAGATGCATGGGCCCGGTATCGCAACTTACAAAGACACTCGCCTTTCCAGTAATTGCAATGAGCTCCGCAAGTGAGGTCTTCCCGACGTAGTCCACAATCCCCGCCCGACCTTCAGAGGCGAGCTCGTCGAGCTCGTCTGCAGACATCTCGCGATCGCCCGGGCCACCCAACAGGATCACGGGCCGGCCGAGTTTGTCCGAGGCGCGCCGCGCAAGCTCCAAGAAGCGCGCTGCCGGCCATCGCTTGGACTCGTAGCTCGCACCGATGCCGATTGCAATAGGCGCATCACCGAGCACTTTTATCTGCGCCTCGGCCCACAACTCTGCGGAGTCATTCGCGGGCAAGGAGTGCTTTGGAGCTCCCTCAATCCCGAGATACGACGCGAATTCCATATATTGCTCGACCATGTGCACAGGCGACAGAGTCTGCTTGCAGCCGGGTATCCGCTCTTTCAAAAAGAGCCCCGCGTATTCCTTCGTGCGTTTTTTGTCGAAGCCTAAAACGCGAGGGGCTCCCGACAGGCGCGCAACCGCCGCACTCTTAAAGATGCGTGCCAGGTCAATCGCCAGGTCGTACCCCTCCTCGCGCACCTCGCGCACACACGCCAGAATTCCGCGAGCGCCAAGCTTCTTATCCCAGAGGTGCGCGCGATCGACAGCGGGATTCCCATCGACGATCGGGTACGCGAGGTTGTGAACGGCCCACCCAATGAATGTCTCAGGAGCGGCGCGCTTGATCGCGTTTGCGAGAACAAGCGCATTCACCACATCCCCAAGCGCGCCCAAACGCACGATCAGGATTTTCTTGGGGAGAGGCTTCATGGGTACAGTTCCGGACGTGTCCGGCGCAAGACTATACCAGTGCGGCCCCCGGGACCCAAGGCGCTCTAGAGGTCGAAGAAGAGCTGTCCGACTCCACTGGCCCTACGGCCCCCGTTGCAGTCCACCACTTGGGAACTCGATACGGACAACTCGAATCCACGGGAAGACACGCGGCTGTCTCTGCCGGTCCGCGTACGATGCCGTAAGCCATGAAGTACGACACTAAAAACAGAGTCCATAGCCGCTCCGAGTCCCTCCCCAAAGGCACCCTTGCGCTCGCACTGCTCGGCAGCATTTTTGCAGCCAGCTGCTCGGATGCACCGGAAGCCGGGGCCCCGACCTCGGCCTCCGGAGCAGACGCAGAGAGGGTCACCCGCGAAAGCATCCATAGTGGCGCCCGGCTGCAAGATCCTCCGACGGCCGTTCACGCCACCCATGACCTTTTGGTCGACGACCTACAAACCCCGCGCCACATCTCGGATGGCAAGGGCGAGGCGTGGATCACATCCGGACCCCTCGAAATCGTCGCGGGTGGTCGGGGCACTTGGACCTTCCACTTCCGCGTTAGCGAACACGGCATCGCCAGCGGCGGAAGTGTCTTCTTCATGGCTTCCCCTTACTGGGGATGGAGCCGACCCCAAGTGCAAACGCCGCGCATGCCCGGCTACACCGTTGCGCGCGGCCTAGGCCTAGAGCCTGAGGACCCCCTTGTTCTCGAGGCCCGAACTTTTGGAGATCAGCTCTGCCAGATATCGGTCGACGGCCGGGACCTGCGACCTGGAGAGCTGCTCGAGGTCACGTACGGCGAAGGCGCAGCGGGCGCAATCGCCGATCAATACGCGGAGCAAGAGTCGCGCTTTTGGTTCTCCGTTGACGGAGACGGCGACGGCGTCCGTGCCATTCTTCCAGAGTCCCCCTCGATTGAGATCTTGCCCGCACCTCCAGCGGGCCTCCAGCTCCACCTACCGTCGACAGTACGAGCGGGCGAAACCGCTTGGGCCACCATCGCCCTTGTCGACCACATCGGCAACGGCTTTGTCTCTTTCGAGGGTGAGCTGCTGCTGCAAAGCGATCGCCGTTGGCCCGGCTTGCCCGAGCGAATCACCCTGACTCCCGAAGATCGGGGAACCACTCAAATCGAGCTTTCGATAGCTCCAGATGCACCTACGGGTGTGATGAGGGTGGCGGCGGCCGCTGTGGGCCTCTGCAAACAACGTGGGATGGGGCAGGTCGAGGTGGAGACCTTTGAGATCGGCGGAGAGGGCCAAGAGCTCTTCGCACTCAGCAATCCCATGCGCGTATTGGCAGCTGATTCGAAGTCGCCGCGTATCCTGTGGGCCGATCTCCATGGACACTCGAACCTGTCCGACGGCACGGGTACCCCGGAGAGCTACTTCGATTACGCGCGGCTGGTCGCGGGACTTGATGTGGCCGCACTCACGGATCACGATCACTGGGGCGTTGAGTTCTTGGACAAGACTCCCGGGATGTGGGAGCGCATTCGCGAGACCGTCCTAGCCAAAAATTCCCCGGGCTCATTTACCGCCCTTTTGGCCTTCGAATGGACCAGCTGGCTGCATGGTCACCGCCATGTCGTCTACTTCGAAGACGAGGGTGAAGTCTATTCCTCCATCGACGAGGACTACGACGACCCCGACGAACTTTGGGCTGCCCTTAAAGGCCAGGCGGCTCTAACCTTTGCGCACCACTCTGCCGGTGGACCGGTCGCCACAAACTGGAGCTTCCCTCCCGATCCGATCCTGGAGCCCATCACAGAGATCTCCTCCGTCCACGGATCAAGTGAGGCGTGGGATTCCCCCGCTTTGATCTATCGTCCGCTTAAAGGAAACTTCGTCCGGGACGTCTTGGACGTCGGCTACAGGCTTGGATTCATAGGAAGCGGAGACAGCCATGACGGCCACCCTGGGCTCGCACAGCTCGCCTCCCCCACAAGTGGCGTCGCCGCGATCTTGGCCGAACAGAACACGCGCGAATCCATTCTGGACGCTCTGCGGGCTCGGCGCGTCTACGCGACGAACGGTCCACGTATCGTTCTCGACGCCACCTTGAATGGTCGCGCAATAGGCCAGGCGATTCAGGCCTCCGAGCTGGACGCCGCAAGCGGCCTGCTATCGATCACAATCCTGGGTACCGCGCCGCTGACCCGCCTCGAGGTCATCCGCTCTGGAGAGGTTGCTCAGATTCTTGATGCGGCTATGCTGGGCCAGACGGGAGGCGCCGAACCCCATTGGAGCGGCGAACTGCGGGTCGACAACCTTCGGAGTGGCGAGTACCTCTACCTGCGCATTGTGCAGCGCAGCAGCTCGAAGAACGGCAGTGCGGGGGTCGCCTGGTCGAGCCCGTGGTTCATCGAATAGAGGACTCCGCTTCGCGGGCTTGGCGACGCCCCTCTTCCACATTTACCTTCGAGAGCAGGAAGCCTCCGACGATAAAGAACAACATCAGCCAAAGCATGGCGTCCTTACTGGACTCCCCGGCAAACAGCACCGTTGCGAAGAGAGTCGGGCCTAAGACTCCCGCGAATTTTTCTCCAACCGCGTAGAAGCCAAAAAACTCGGCCGACTTCTGGCGTGGAATCAGACTGGCAAAAAGCGAGCGAGAGAGAGCCTGAGTTCCCCCTTGCACCAACGCCACAAGGCCGGCCAGAAGGTAGAAGTCGGTGGCGGTCTTCATGGAATAGCCGAGCAGCGCAACAAGCAGGTAGACGCCAAGGCCGAGACCTATGGCCACCTTAGAGCCAATTTTCGAGGCGAGCCCTCCGAACAGAAACGAACAGGGGACTCCGACAAACTGGACGAGAAGAACGGCAAATATCATCTGTCCCGAGTCCAGCCCGACCCCCTTGCCATAGATCGTAGCCATCCGGATGATCGTCAAGATCCCGTCGTTATAGATAAAAAAAGCGAGCAGCAGGAGGAAGGCCTGCGGGAAGCGGCGGATCTCGGCGAAGGTCTTGGCCATCCCTAAGAACGACCCCATGATCGTACTTCCGCCTCCTGTCGCGGGGGGTTCCGGTACTTTGCGAAGCAGGGGAAGACTAAAAACGAGCCACCAGATTGCGGTGGCGAGAAAAGAGAGGCGCGGGCCAATCGAACCGCCAGGGGAGCTCGCACCTGGCAGCCCAAAGGTCAGAGGAGATGTGATCCACGCGAGGCTAAGGGCCAGCAAGACGCCTCCCCCTATATAACCGAGTGCAAATCCAGCGGTGGAGACGCGATCGAGGTCCTCAGGCTCCGCAATATGGGCCAGGAGCGAGTCATAGAAGATTGTGCTGGCACCGGCACCTAGGTTGCCGATGGCAAAACAGGCGAGTGCCAGCTGCCAATCGCCCTCGTGAACAAAAAAGAGCGCCGCCGTACTGAGGATTCCCAGCAGGGCAAAACCTGCGAGGAAGTTTTTGCGACGTCCTTTGGCGTCAGCAAGTGCTCCTAGGGGTGGTGCGACGATAGCGACGGCCAGCAGGCCCAGCGCCGAGGCGGCCGCGTAATACGCCGTAGCAGTGCTTTCGTCTAGGTTGGCGGCGGCAACCGCAGAGTAATAAATGGGAAACACCGCAGTGACGATTACGGTCATGAACGCCGAGTTCGCCCAGTCGTACATGGCCCAGGCCCTCGTCTCGGGCCGACCAAGGCCGATTTTAGTCCATAGAGACGTTTTTCTGCAGGGAGGCAAGGTGGGCATGAGACGAGTGTAAGGACCCGCAACCCAGAGCGCTCGGTCCGGGTTCGGGAATCCCTGGGCCAGTCAGGTGGCCGAACGCTCAACTTCCTAGTCAACCCTGCCGAGAAGGGGACTGTAAACCCCTCCTCGCTCACCCGCCGCGCCCAACCGTGACATGCAACAACCCTCACCAATCCCTATTTTCGATCGAGCTCCCCTAGATGAACTCAATGAAGTTGGCGGACCCGAACTTATCCGCGAGCTGGTCGAGCTCTTCTTTTCAGAGACGCCAGGCATCATCTCAGAACTTGAAGGCGCAATCATCTCCGAAGACTGGGACATCATGGGCCGCGCTGCTCATACCCTGAAATCAATCTCCTACTATCTCGGTGCTCTAATCTTGTCTGACCTTGGCCGGATGATTGAAGCCACCTCCACATCACCTTCACCCGAGGCTGGGAAAAACTTTGCCGGCCATGCGGCCAATGCTTTTGATCAAGTGAAGCGCGAGCTCCGCACCTTCGTCAGCACTTTGCCCGAGTAGAGTTTCTCGCACGATGTCTTCGATTTTTGACCAGCTCAAAAGCACGGGGCGACTTCCCTCTCCTTCGGGCGTAGGCGCACGAATCCTGGCACTAACGCAGGACGAAAATGCGACCGTCGACGATGTGTCCCAAGTGCTCCAGCGCGATCCCGCCCTCACAGGCAGGATTATGCGCGTTGCCAATTCTGCCCAGAAGGCGGGGGCCGTCCCTCTCTCGACGCCGAAAGAGGCTGCGATGCGTCTCGGTATGCGTTCAGTCTCGAGTATCGCTGTCGGCTTCACACTGGTAAGCGCCCATCGCAATGGGCACTGCGATGGATTCGACTACAACGCGTACTGGTCCAAAAGTGTAGCTACGGCCGTGGCGGCGCAAGAGCTCGCCCGCCTCATCAATCCCGAGGGCGCGCCAGAGGCCTTTACGGCTGGCCTTGTCTTGGGTATCGGAAGGTTGGCTCTCGCGAGCGCCCAGCCCCGCGCATACGAGGCGCTGCTCAGTCGATGGCAAGGGGGACTGCCTGAATTGAGAGAGCTGGAACAGGGTGCGTTTGGGATTGACCACAGCGAAGTCGGGGAGAGCCTCATCCGAGACTGGGGAATGCCAATGCGAGTTAGCCACGCGATTCGGGCGGCGCTCACCGTACCCGAAGATGCGCAAACGAAAGAGTCGTTACAGCTAGCGCGCATCCTCGAGACAGCCTCCTACCTCGCTACCAAGCACATAGGTATTGACTCCGCCTTGCCGGGTGAAGACGGGGCGCTCCTAGAGCGACTCGAACGCATGGGGGTTTCAGCGGTAGAGTTTCTAGACTGCTTTGATCCTTTGGTTCGAGAGTGGCGCGAGCTCGGCTCCGACATGCAGATCGCTCCGCTTCCGCCGTTTGACGACACTGTGGCTCTTGGAGCCGAAGCGGAGGAGGAGAGGTCCCATTCCCCCTTTGTACTGGTCGTTGACGACGATCCAATCTCACTCAAGATCCTCTCCAACTGCCTACGACGCGGCGGCTTTGATGTCGCTGCAACTTGCCATCCGCAAGAGGCCATCGCGCTTGCGATTCAGTACGAGCCCGCCGTGCTCATCACCGACTGGATGATGCCTGAAATGGACGGTTTGAGCCTCTGCAGAGCACTTCGGCGCTGTGAAGCGGGCCGTCGTCTCTTCATTATGGTACTCACGGGTATCGAAGAGGAGACCGCGTGCATGCAGGCCTTCGACGCCGAGGCGGACGACTTTATTCGGAAGCCATTTAGCCCCAAAGAAATGCTCGCTCGTGTCCAGGTTGGAGTCCGACTCAGCCAGGCGCAGCTTGGGCTTGAGAGCGGCGGCAACACGGTCTCTGAAGCTAGCGCAGCGGAATCCATCGATGACATTACGGCTGCCGACAGGGCTTTGGGTGAGGAGTCTGGGCGCAACATGCTGACGGGGCTCACCAATCGAATCTTTGCAACCAGCCGACTTTGCGGACTCTTCGAGGACCGGAGCCTAGACTCCATCTCGGTCGTGGCGCTTTCGATTGATGGGCTCTTTGCGGCCACCTCAGAGCTCGGCCCACTGCTCACCAATGAGATCACGCGCAGAGTCGCCCTATGCCTCTCCAGCAGTGTTCGAAAGTCCGATATTCTCTGTACCTCGGACACGGGCGGATTTCTCGTCCTTTGCCCATCGTCCGACTTAGACTCGGCAACCTCCATCGCGGAGCGGCTGCGGAAGGAAGTGGAAGCCGATGCCATCACACTCGAAGGCTATCACGAGGTCGTGACGGTCAGTGCTGGAGTCGCCGAGCGTTCGGATGCAACTCCATCACCAGCGGCCCTGCTGCAACTCGCTGAAGCTGCTCTGGAGTTCGGGGCGATGGATGGCCCGAACCAAATCCATCCAGCCGCTTAGCTTTCGTCAGCCCTCTTCAAGCTGGAGAAAGCCCGAACTCCGGGGCTTGTAGCAGAGAGAGACGAATTGAAGGTGGAGCGACTCAGAGACCAACTCGCTCAGGTGCCAAAACCCTAGTCACTTCTCGACTCGAAGAGAGGAGCACCTGCGCGGTAGGCACCCCTCGCAGAGACCGAGATGGCTCTCCGAGGGGCCGTGCCGACCCCAAGTCCTGAGACTTCCACGATGGTCGGCCGCGAGTATTGCTTCCGATCGGGTTTGCCGGTCGAACGATCACATGCGAGTCAGCCGGCAGAGCGACGGCCAAAATCATCGGCCCTCTTGTCGACCGTCTCCATCCCTGGCCAGGTGATCACCCGGTTGCGCCCGTTTTCCTTGGCGAAGTAGACGGCCTCATCCGCAGCCTTAAAGAGCGCGTCGAGATTCTGGGTTGCCGCCGATTTGTGGGCAACTCCCAGGCTGACCGTGACGTTTGAATCGAAGCTCCCCGCGGCAATCGTCCGGGACTCTATAGCTACCCGTACGCGCTCAGCGCATTTAGAGGCGGCAGAGAGATTCGTGTCGCTGCAGATGATCAGGAACTCCTCACCGCCGATCCGGCAGGCTGCCTCGCCGCGTCGAGTCACCTCGCGAATCGCGAAAGCGACCTCCTTCAAAACCACGTCGCCCACGTCGTGCCCGTGTTGGTCGTTTACTAACTTAAAGAAGTCAATATCCATCATCACGACAGACATGTCCGACCCCGAGCGGTCACTGCGAGCCCATTCATCCCGCAAGCGCTCCATCGCATAGCGCCGGTTGGGCAGCTCCGTTAGTGTGTCCGTCAGGGAGTCGTGCCGCATTTTTGCTGCCTGTAAGCGGCTCACCTCACAGTGCATGCGAATGATCCGACGGTCTTGATCGATATGTTCCCAATGGAGAAGGAACTTTCTGGCGGCCGAAATGCGCGCGAGGAGCAGGGGTAAGGGAGACCGCTTATCAATGAAGTCGTCAATGCCCACTTCATAGGCGCGAACGATCTTCGCCTCATCGACCTCGGCGGTAAACAGAATGAAGAACATCCGTCTTCCATATTCACTGCTCCGGACAAAGCGGCACAGGTTCAGACCATCCATCCCTGGCATGTGCCAATCCGACAAGATGACTTCGGGTGGACTCTGGCGGAGGATTGCAAGTGCCTCCATACCGTCGTTAGCCACAGCGACATGGTGACCTGCTCTTTCCAGCTTTCGCCGGGTCGCGAGCTGCACAACACGATCGTCCTCGACCAAAAGAATATGTAAACCAGAATCTAGCGACCTAGCGACAAGGGGCTTCCCGCCCGTTGCGTTGTAGCGCTTCGCCTTCACGCCGCGCTCGTTCCAATCCGCAAGTTCGCCAAAACCCGGTAGGGTCCGCGTGGGGAACATCATGAGATCACCCCACGACCACCAGTCATTCACGATTCTGTCTCCGAGCGCGTTCATGTCATCCGCACTGATTTCGAGCTCATTACGTGCCTTGACCATGTCGTCCCAGAGGACCCTCCTTGGCGCCATGTCGGAAGAGATGATTTCCCCAAGCAACGTTGCGATCCGGAGGACTTTGGGCCCTACAAGTTCAATCTCACCCCCCGAAGCGTCCGGATAGCGGGTGCGATGGCTCTTCGACAAGAGAGTCCCGAAGACCTCACGCGACACGCCATAGTCGCGCAAGCAAGCCCATGCAACGGAGTCGCGATCGATTCCAAAGGCCTCTCGCTCTAGCTGGCGCAATACGACATCACTCTCACCGGAGCGCTCGATCAAATCGCCATAACGCTCAGGCTCCGCGCCCCCGAAAATGACTCTCCCGAACTCGCAAAACAGACCCGATAGAAAGCACCGGAGCGAAAAATCGATCCCAAGTTTCTCGCCAAAATGCTTGGCTGCCACTGCACGCGCGAGTGAACCTGACCAAAAGTCATCCCTGTCCAAGCGCGGGCAGGTCCCTAATCGATAGGCGCGCATGATCACCATGCTCAACACGACATCGTGGACGACATCAAGTGAGCACTCTCCCACAAGCTTCTCAACCTCAAGCCGATTCGGCCTGGCAGTAATCCCTTCGACAACCTTCGAGTTGAGCCAACTCAGGGACACATAGAGGTACACATCCTCTTTGACCAGATCGATTAGCTCCTCGCGGCTCGACTCGCCCTTCCAGTTTCCGCGCAGCAGAATGGCGTGGCTCTCAGGGAAAGTAACCCTTCGGATTCGGTAGGGTTCGAGACCTTTGATAAATGCAGTCAAAGTTGTGTTCTAGGAAGGCGGAAGAAAAGGGCCACTTCGTGGCTGTCCGCACTACTTTTCGTCCCATCCAGCCCATGAGGTAAGCCCTCTTTCAGCAATCTCTCGACTTCCAACCCGAAAGTTGAGTTCGGGTAAATACAGGGCTGACTTCAGGCTGCTACAAATAGCCGAAACGTGCCCGAAAGTGTCCTTCTAAGCTCGCCTGGAGCTCTTCCATCGCCGGGCTCTTCCCGACGTGATCACTCAACCGGGTCATCACATTTGCGTCGAGTCCGCAGGGGTGAAAGCCGCTAAATCCCGATGTGCTGTTCGACAGATTGAGGGCGAGCCCGTGCCAGGTCACCCAACGCCTTACCGCAATACCGATCGACGCGACCTTTTGCGCACCGATCCATACGCCTGTCAGCCCCTCCTCCCGCCGGCCCACCACACCAAAGTCGGCAAGCGTGTCGATCACGACCCCTTCGAGGTCGCGCAAGTAGGCGTGCAGGTCGCGCTCGCCGTGCGGAAGTAACCGGAGTGGGTAGGCAACGAGCTGGCCGGGACCGTGCCAGGTGGCCTCCCCCCCGCGCTCGACCTCAAAGATCGGTACATCGAGCATCTTCTCCAGCTGTTCCCGCTGCTCCGAACGCGGAGAGCGGCCGACGGTGACAACGGGTTCGTGTTCGCAGAACAGCAGCTGATCTGAAATCTCACCAGCAGCCCTAAGGGACACAAGCTCGGCCTGGAGCTTGTGCGCCTCTTCAAATGAAACACGGCCGAGTCGACGCACTTGGAGAGGCGTCGGCCCGGCCGAAAATTTAGGGTCTTGCCCCATCTAGCAAGCTGCCTAGCCCTTAGGCGTTTGGAAGATGTGCACAGCCATGTTGTGGACTGCCTCGGCGGCCTCCATCATGGCTTCGGGTAGGGTCGGGTGCGCATGGATCGTACGACCAATATCTTCAGTTGTCGCGCCAAGTTCGATGGCGAGGGCGGCCTCTGCGATCAACTCCGTCACCTCGGGGCCCACCATTTGCACGCCGAGGACTTCGTCCGTCTTCGCGTCGGCGACGATCTTCACGAATCCATCGGTCTCCATAAGGCTCATTGCCCGGCCACTTGCTGCGAACGGAAACTTACCGACCTTGACTTCGATGCCAGCCGCTTTGGCCTCGGCCTCGTTCATGCCGACAGAAGCCATTTCGGGGCTAGTGAAGATCACCGCGGGCACGCACTTGACGTCGTACTCCTCGTTCTTACCCGAGATCACTCCAGCGGCGACGAGGCCCTCTTTTGAGCCTTTGTGGGCAAGCATCGGTTGACCGGCGATATCGCCAACGCAATAGATGTTGGGAACACTGGTGCGCATCTTCTTGTCGGTCTCGATGTGGCCAAACTTGTTCACGCTGAGGCCGGCATTCTCCAACTTAAGCCCCCCAACAAAGGGCCGACGCCCAACCGTGCAGAGGATCTGATCGCAATCCAACGAGGTCAGGTTGCCATCCTTGTCGGCATAGCTGATCTCAAGGGCATCACCTTTCGGAGACCAGCTCTTGGCGAACACATTCGTGTGCATCGTGATCTTCGACTTCTTCATGCTGCGCTCGATGATCTTGATGCAGTCCTCATCTTGACCTGGAAGCGCGCCACCAGTGGCCTCGAGAACCGTGACCTTGGAGCCCAGCTTGTGGTACATCATGCCCAGCTCGAGACCGATATAACCGCCACCGATCACAACGATATGAGCGGGGATGCGATCGGGTGCAAGTGCTCCTGTTGAGGACCAAACGTTTTTCTCGTCAAACGCAAAGCCCGGGATTTCCGTCGGGATCGAACCAGTCGCGATCACGACATCATCGCAATCGATGACCTCACCTCCGACTTGGATTTGAGTCGCGCTTTTGAAGCTCGCCTCCCCCACAACATGTCTGATTTTGTGCTGTTTGAACAGGCCGCCGATTCCGCCGGTAAGGCGCTTGACGACGCCCTCTTTCCAGTTGACAAGGACGTCAACGTCTAGGCTTAAGTCCTGAACGGTGATTCCCATGGTGGCCGCCTTCTTGACCTTTTCCATCAAGGATCCAGCAGCGATTAGAGCTTTGGAGGGGATGCAGCCCACGTTGAGGCAGGTGCCTCCGAGCTCGCCTTTTTCGACGACGATGACCTCTTGGCCAAGCTGGGCGAGGCGGATTGCACAAACATAGCCGGCGGGACCGGCTCCGATGACGACGACCTTACGGCTCATGTCTTTCACGTTGGGGCTTGGATGCTAGTCGCGTTGAGACGGCGCATCGGGGAAACGTTTCCGGGGATGGATAAATGACGATTAGAGCGGAAACGCGCCATCGCCTTTTTGTGCTTCACCATGGCGCTCGGCCGTTTCGATGAAGCTGTTGTATTGGGACATAAGGTGCCGAGGCACCTCACTGTAGACGTCCTCGACAAGAGAGCGCAGGGGCATTCCGGGAGCGGCTTCTTGTTTGTGAATTTCAGAGTCGGTCTCTTCGGTCAGCTCCCTTTCAATACCGGCGGCTTCGCCTTCGGCAAGGATGCCACGACTCTCTAAAAATTTGGCGAAGCGGGTTAGGGGGTCACGTTTTGTCCACGGATCCACCTCGGCTGCCGTGCGGTAAACCGTGGGGTCGTCCGAGCTCGAGTGGCCCATCATGCGATAGGTTTTCACGATCAAAAGTGTGGGCCCTTCCCCGGCGCGTGCGCGCTCAAGGGCGACCTGCATCGCGTTGTAACAAGCGAGCACATCGTTGCCGTCCACCTCCGCCGCGGGAACGCCGTAGGCGATGCCTTTGTCCGTCCAGCGCGCTACCGCCGTCTGGGCGGCAGACGGGACGGAGATCGCCCAGCCATTGTGGATGCAAACAAAGACTGCGGGCGCCTTCCAGACTGCGGCGAAGGTCATGCCGGAGTGGAAGCCATTTGAGCTGGTCGCGCCATCACCGAAATAGATGGTGTGGACTTCGTCTTTACCCTGCTTCTTAGCTGCGAAAGCCGCGCCCACCCCGTGGGGAATCTGAGTGCCGATAACACTCGACCAGCTGGGATAGTTGGAGCCCTTGTGCTGGAAGTGATTACACATCTGGCGTCCTTTCGCCGTGTCATGCGCGTTGCAGTACATCTGCGCGATGTACTCCCCGAGGGGGAGTCCGCGCATGAGCGCGGCGCCTCCCTCTCGAAGCCCCGACCACAGCCAATCCGTGACTCGCAACGGAGCGGCGGTGCCAATCATCGACGCCTCTTGACCGACCGTCGAACCTACAAAGCCGACCCTACCCGCACGCTGTAGCTTGAGCATGCGTGCGTCCACCGTCCGAACGCGCTGCATGTGAACAAACAGTTCGCGCAGCTCAGCGTCCGTAAGGTTGGGTAGCTCGGCACCAGTGCTCGCCCCGTCGGGGTCGATCATCTGGAAGGGAATGTCGAGGGTGTAAGTCATGGAGTGCCGTCGTTTGCCGGCAACTAGAGCGCGAGAAGCGCGGGAGTCTCGAGTAGATTCTTGATGTGAACAAGGAATCGAACTGCGTCGGCGCCATCGACAAGACGGTGGTCCACGCTGATCGACAGGTTCATGTAGGAGCGGACGCAAATCTCGTCGCCGGCAGCCGTAGAAACCACACCCGGTTTCTTCTGAATACGGTGCACGCCAAGGATCCCGACTTCGGGGAAGTTGATTATCGGCGTCGCCAGGATTCCGCCGATGTTGCCGGCGTTTGTAATCGTGAACGTGCTTCCGCGAAGCTCTTCGGGCCTGATTTTACCCTCGCGCGTGCGGCCCGCGAGCTCCGCCAGCTCCTTCGCAAGGGTCAGCATGCCCTTCGTGTTGACGGATGGAATGACGGGGACGATCAAGCCGTTAGGCGTGTCCGTTGCAATGCCGAGGTTTGCATCGCGGTAGGTCACGATCTCCTGTGTGGACTCATCGAGAGCAGAGTTCAGCTGAGGGAACTTGGCGAGGGCGCTTGCGACGGCCTTCATAATGAAAGGCATGTAGGTCACGTTGACACCCTCGGATGCGGCGAAGGCCTTGGCGGCAGCGCGTGCCACGACGAGCTCTGTCACGTCGAGCTCTTCCACCACAGTGAAGTGAGTCGCGGTGAACTTCGAACGCGTCATCGCCTCGGCAATCTTGCGGCGCACGCCGCGGAATGGAGCCCGGGTTTCGGCCTCGGTCGCCGCGATGGCAACTGCTTTGGCCGGCGCAAGCGCGACAGCGGCAGTACGGACAACCGCGGGGGCGGGAGCTGCGGCTGTGGCTGTAGTCGTCGCGCCGGAAGAGGCGAACGCCTCGACATCCTTGCGACGGACGACTCCGTTGCGGCCTGAGCCTGCTACGAAGGCCAGGTCGATACCCAAGTCACGGGCAACACGGCGGGCGCTTGGCACGGCCAAAACTTTTTCGCCCGGGGCGCGGACGGCAACTGCGGCATCGGCGGCAACAGGAGCTGGCGCGGCGACTGGAGCTGGTGCAGCTGCGGCAACGGGAGCGCCGGAACCTGTGGTCAAGTGGAAGATTACATTCCCCACGGGAACAACGTCACCCGCTTCTGCAAGCAGCTTGGTGATCGTTCCCGGTGCTGGTGCCGGAACTTCAACCGTTGCTTTGTCCGTCATGACCTCGACGATGGGTTGGTGCTCTTCGACGATGTCGCCAGCGGCTACGAGCCATTGGACGATTTCGCCTTCGGCTATCCCCTCGCCAACGTCGGGCAGCTTGAACTCGATGAGTCCCCCGCCGGTGGCAGCGGCGGGTGCAGCCGCGGCGACCGGAGTGGATGCAGGAGCAGCAGGAGCAGCGGCAGCGGCAGGCGTGGCGGCGGGTGCCGGAGCAGCGGCAGCAGGCGCGGCAGCGCCAGTCGGTTCGAGATGGAAGATCACGCTACCAACCGGAACAACGTCTCCCTCTGCGGCGAGTAGTTTGGAGATCGTGCCAGCGGATGGCGCGGGTACTTCGACCGTAGCCTTGTCCGTCATCACTTCGACGATCGGTTGGTGCTCTTCAACGGTATCGCCTTCGGCTACAAGCCACTGGACGATCTCACCTTCCGCAATACCTTCGCCAACATCAGGCAGTTTGAATTCGAGTGTCATTAGTTTTCGCTGGGGTTGCGGCCGCTTGTGCAAGCGGCCCGCTGTTCGGGTGGGAACGTGGGGATTAGAAGCTGTAGACCTTTTCGATAGCGTCGATTACGCGACGGGCATCGGGAAGGTAGTGGTGCTCAAGGGTATTCGGGAACGGCGTGTCGAATCCGGTCACGCGCAAGACAGGCGCCTCCATGTATTCCATGGCACGCTCGGCGACGATCGCACTGATCTCGCCGGCGTAACCGCAAAAGCGGGGAGCCTCGGTAACCGTAACGACGCGACCGGTGCGCTTTGCTGCCTCAACCACACCATCCTCGTCGAGTGGAAGCAAGGTGCGCAGGTCAATCACGAGAACGGAGATCCCCTTTTCAGCTGCCATCGCCGCAGCCTTTTCGACCACCGGCACCATGGCGCCGTAGCAGAAAACCGTTACGTCATCGCCTTCGAGGACGGTACGTGTCGTGGAAAGATCAACGGTGTAGTAATCCTCGGGGACTTCGCCCTTGACGGAGCGATAGAGCGCTTTCGGCTCCATGAACAGCACGGGGTCGGGGTCTGCAATCGAGGCGAGTAGCAGGCCTTTGGCGTCGTAAGGTGTCGAGGGAATCACGACCTTTAGGCCCGGTGTATGGCAGAAATAGGCCTCGCCGGACTGGCTGTGGTACAGGCCGCCGCGGATACCGCCACCATAAGGTGTGCGGATGACCATCGGCGCCGTGTATTGGCCGCCCGAGCGATAGCGGAGTTTCGCAGCCTCCGAGACAATCTGGTCAAACGCTGGGAAGATGAAGTCCTGGAACTGAATCTCGGCCACCGGGCGCATACCGTTCATCGCCATGCCGATCGCAGCACCGATGATGCCGTCTTCTGAAAGAGGCGTGTCGAAGCAGCGCTCTTTGCCGAACTCCTTTTGAAGTCCACCCGTCGCGAGGAATACGCCGCCCTTAAGACCGACATCTTCACCGAACATGAGCACGGATTCATCCCTGCGCATAGCAGTCCGAAGGGCGTCGTTGACGGCGCCAAGAAGTGTTTGAATAGCCATAGTATTTAGAGGGGGAAGGCGCCGTCGCCGGCCGCTGCTTCGCCAAGGCGGTTCGACAGCTCGAAGCTGGCCTCACCTTGCTTGCGGATGTGTGCGGGAATCTCGGCGTAGACGTCGCTAAAAATAGTTTCAAGAGTGGGAGGCGCCGTCGCTGCAGCCACTTTTGCTGCGGCGTCGATCTCGGCAAGGCAATCCTTACCGATCTGTTCGCCTTTCTCCGCGTCCCAGAGGCCGCGCGCACCGAGGAATTTCTCAAAGCGGTCGATGGGGTCCTTCTTAGCCCACTCTTCCACCACTTCCTTGGGGACGTAGGTCGAAGGGTCGTCGGAGGTCGAGTGGCCGCCCATGCGGAAGGTCACGGCCTCGATGAGTGTCGGGCCACCGCCTGCGCGGGCGAACTCAACTGCTTCGAGGGTGGCCTCGCGAACCGCAAACACGTCGTTGCCGTCCACCGTGAGCGCACGAACGCCATAGCCCATTCCCTTGATCGCGTAGCCATCCGAAGCCGTCTGCTCATGGGCGGGCAGCGAAATCGCATAGCCATTGTTCTGGCACAGGAACACCACTGGGGACTTCCAGACTCCCGCAAAAGTCAAGGCCGAGTGAAACCCCAAGGTAGAGGTCCCGCCATCGCCGAAACTGGCGAGCGCAACCGTGTCTTCACCACGCAACTTGGCCGCGTGTGCGGCGCCAACCGCTTGGGGAAGGTGCGTGCCTAGCGGTGAAGAGATCGAGGCGAACTTGATCGGCTCGGTGAAAGAGAAGTGGACCGGCATTTGGCGGCCCTTGGCACTGTCGAGCGAGTTGCCAAACATGTTGTGCATCATGTCGACGGGCTTGACGCCGTGGTACAGCGCCATTCCGAAGTCCCGATAGCTCGGGAAGAACCAGTCGTCTTTGCGGAGCGCGCTTGCTGCGCCGATCTGGCAAGCCTCGATACCCAAGTTCGGGATCGAGAAGCCAATGCGACCCGAGCGTTGCAGCTTCAGACAGATATCGTCGAAGGCACGCACGAGCTTCATCGAACGGTAGTAGTGCAAAAGCTCGTCGTCCGAAACGACGACGCTGTAGCCTTCGGCTAGTTGACCCGAAGGATCCAGGATCGTCTTCATAGCGACGATCTGGGCCGGGTCATCAAGAGATGGGTTCATCATTGGATAGAGGTTCTCGACGGGGGGAGAGAAGATCTAGTTGTTTTGGCGCGACTCTCGCACGAGACGCTCTGCAAAAAACTCAGCGGCTCGGTAGCTCGACCGCACCAGCGGCCCGGAAGCTACGTAGGAGAAGCCCATGGCTTCGCCCGCCTTTGCCAGGTCGTCAAACGCTTTCGGCGTTACGTACTCCCGAACTGGGGCGTGATTGGGGGTCGGACGCAAATACTGGCCCAGGGTCAGGAAGTCGACGCCAGCGTCACGCAGGAGCTGCATCGCTTCGAGGACCTCTTCGTGAGTTTCCCCCATGCCTAACATCAGCGCGGACTTGGTGAAGGAGTCGGGAGCCAACCTCTTCGCCTCGACTAGAGTCTCCGTGCTGCGCTCGAAGCTGCAGCGCGGATCTCGCATCTTGCGCTGTAAGCGGGGAACGGTCTCGGCGTTGTGGGAGAGCACGTCCGGCTTGGCGTCCATCAGTATGCGGAGATTCACACCCGTATAGTCGGGGATCAAAGTCTCGACGATCGTGCGCGGGCTCTTCTCGCGGATGGCGCGAATGCAGTCCGCATAGTGACCGGCGCCGCCGTCGGTGAGATCATCGCGGTCCACACTTGTGATCACGAGGTACGACAGGTCCAGGCGCGCAACAGCTTCGGCGACGTGTGCCGGCTCCGCGGGATCGGGCGCGGCCGCCTTGTCCACGGTTTTGACAGCGCAAAAACGGCAGCGTCGCGTGCACTCATCACCAAGCACCATGATGGTCATGGTGGCACCGTGGCCTACCTCTTCCGTAGCTGAGCCCGCCAAGTTGCCCGCCCAGCACTCGCCAAGGTTCGGGCAGCGCGCGGATTGGCACACCGTATTGAGCCCAAGCTCCTTAGTCATATGCTTCAACTTCGCGTAGCCCTCACCCCCTGGAAGTGGGACTTTAAGCCACGAGGGTTTGCGGCCGCCGGCTAGGGCGATGGCCGCTTCTTCGGGCTGGCTTGGGGGTTGAGCGTGGGGTGAGGTCATGACTAGAATTTCGCGCAGCACTCTAACAGATCTGCGGGCCATCGGGGACTTGACCCCGGAATGCCGTTTCGAGGCCGCCTAATCCCCCTTTACTCATTCTCGAATACACACCATTTTCCATACCCGCTCTCCCCCTCTCATCGCTTACCTTGACTAAATGCGGCCCTCGAAGGGGCGCGAGGGTGTCTTTGCCCTCTTCTCTAACCACTATCATTGCCCATCCCATGCGTAAGAAACTCATCCTAGCAGCAGCGCTTGCTCTGTGCGTCGGCTCGACCTCGTGCCTAGGCCCGAACAAGACTTTCAACGACCTCAACGAGTGGAACTCCACCGTCACCGATAGCGATTGGGGGAACGAGGCCATTTTCCTCGGCCTCAACATCGTTCCGGTCTACGGGGTCGCGTACTTGGCCGACTTGATCGTCTTCAACTCCGTGGAGTTCTGGGACGGCAAGTAAGCAAACACTTTGCTTCGAAGGAAACCGGGCCCTCCGCCTCGCAGCTGCGAGAGGCGGTGGGCTCGGTTTCTATCCTAGGGGCTGGTCCACATAGGGCTCGCGAAAAGCCGAAGCTCCGGTGGAGCTCGCCGGCATAGCTCCCGATCGCCTTCACAAAATCGCCGAACTCGATTTCGAAGGTGACCTTCTTGTGAGCTACCTACAAGGGCTGCCAAATCCCCTGCTCGACTCCCTCGCTCACAAAAATCGCGATCGCTCTGCGACCAAGAGTCTCCATGGGTTCGAGGATGACGGTTGCACCAAGCTCTTCCGCCACGCGAACCTCACTTCCTCCACCACGGACCTTCAGATAGCTCCTAACAATGGGTCTCTCCGATTCGTGCAGGGTAGCTAGATGCCGCACAACGAGCCGCCCGGGATCTCAGCGACAAACGCGTCGCGTACTTCCGGCGCGGCATCAGCAAAGCTCCGACCCAAGGCCTTGCTGTAAACATCGCGCGCCACCCGGGCGTCGGCAGGCACGATTTCGAGGTAGTAGATGCCGTGCTCGAGAAGGGTCATTGGCGTTGAGTGAGGGGAAGACCCAACGGCCCCCGAACATACTGTACCGGACACTCCGGGTCGCTTGGGCGACACAGAAGTGTCGCGGTACGAAAGGTTCGATGATCCACACAAAGTGTGCGAAACGGCGCATAAGCTGCCGGTAGCTGCCGGTAGGGAAAGGCCGGCAAGAGCGGCCAGCCCCACAAGGAGCGCAGGTTACCTTCGTGAGGCCTCCGACTCGCGATCGAGCTGGAATCCCCCTGAGATATAGGCGGCAGCAGCAGATTGGTAGCAGGCGATGGTCAGCTTGATAAGCCCCGGATTTGGCTCCGCATCTATGAGCTCTAAGTCCCTGTCCACCCCGAAGTCCTGCACGCTCGACTTCACGCCGAGCAAGCACAGCTCGTCACCCTCATAGAGCCCAAGAGTCTGGTAGTTGCCGATGTAAGCCCGATCGGGGCCTGCGGCCATCAAGTCGTGGCCTAGGAAGCTGCTGGTGTAATCGAAGTCGAGCAACCCGAGCAAGGTGGGAGCAAAATCGATCTGGCTCGCAACCCGAGGTACGTCTTTAGCTTCGATGAGCGAGGGGGCGTAGAAGAGCATCGGGATGTGATGCTTGCTCACGGTGATATCCCGTTTGCCGGCACTGCTCGCGCAGTGGTCCCCGACCACAACAAAAATCGTGTTGTCAAACCAGGCGTGATCCTTGGCGGAATCGAGGAACTCGCCAATAGCAAAGTCGGTGTATTGAACGGCTCCTGCGCGTCCCGAACCAGGCGGCAACGGCACCACATCTGGATAGGTGTACGGCCTGTGATTCGACGTAGTTAACACGACCGAGAAAAACGGGTTGCCCGCATCGACAGATGCGTCCGCCTCTTTGAGAGTCCGGTCAAACATGTCTTGGTCACAGACGCCCCAGGCATTGGCGAAGCGCACCTCGTCCTCTTGCAGGTTGGCTCGGTCTATGACTTCAAATCCGTTGGACGAGAAGAAGTGATTCATGTTGTCAAAATACCCGTAACCGCCGTAGAAGAATTGCGAGTCGTATCCTCGGTCCTTGAACTGCCAGCCGATATTGTCGAGGTTTTCATTCTCCAAGCGTTTCACGATGGAGCGCCCTGGCGTCGGCGGGAGCGAAAGAGTGAGCGCCTCTAACCCTCGAACGGTCCGGCTTCCCGTAGCAAACAAGTTGCTGAACAGCAGGCTCTCGTCAGCCAGGGCGTCGAGCCGCGGGGTCATCTCGACCCCATCATCGGCAAAGCGGTTCATAAAGGCCGCTGACAAGCTCTCCACGATAATCACAACCACATTATTCCGCTTCTCGCCGTTGATCGAGGCTCGATGGCGGCGTAAGTCCCGAATGTCGTCAGAGACAAACTCAAGTTGATCTTCACTCAAGATGCCTCGCAGCTCCTGGAAAGCGACGTCTTCATTGAGCGATGCGAAGTTCTGCTCGAAGTCGAGCACGTTGTCGCGGAATGAGGCGAACAGGCTATAGACCCCGTCCTTTGTAATCTCGTTGCGATAACGGTCTACCGATACGCGCGCCCAAGAGGCGTCCAAGAAAAACCACGCGAGCGCTGGGATAATCAAGAGGGGTAGGAGTGCCCTCCGAGAGCCGCCCGACTCTTCCACTCGCAACCTGAGGCGATTTCGAAGACTCCAGAAGAGCAGTGAAGTCGCAACCAGCAAGCCCGACAGGAGCAACGGCATTGAGTACGACTCTTGAATGTTATCGATGACCTCTGTCGTGTAGACAAGGTAGTCGACGGCGATGAAATTGTAGCGCGCACTAAACTCCTCCCAGAACACCCATCCGGCAGTCACGTTGAACAGAAGGACCCCGAGTACAACGAAGAAGAAAATGCGAGTGACTACCTTTTGAGCGGCGCTCTGGAGTACGCGCCGCGGCATCAGTAGCGAGTAGAGTGTCCCGGGGAGCAGCAGCCAGCAAATCGCGATCAAGTCGAAGGCCATCCCCACCAAAAAGATAAGGGGCAGATCGAGAAGGCTTGCGCCTTCTGCCGGCGGGCTCCAGACAAAGAGCACAACCCTATCGATAGCTGAGATCACAAAGTAGATCAGTATCAAAAGGCGCAAGATAGAACCGCGGCTTCGAAGAGTTGATGGCTCTGCAGCCTCAGGTGTATCCTTGTTCATTGTCCTAATCCTCATTTGCCGAGCGGTTCCCCGATCGGCAGATTCGTCGTATAGAGGGTCTCTTGCCTCGTCGATCCATTCCTACCCAATTGGACGGTCTTGCTCACGCGGGCAAGATTACAAACAGGACATCTCGAATAAAGCTACTCGGTCTTGTGATCACCCGCACGCCGGCACTTCTACGAAACGAGCTCGGGCCCTTGCTGCTCTGCGCCATCATCCGACTCGGATTGTAAGGGCTGAGGGCCCCCTAATGGTGGAAACAGCCCCAATCGAAAGAACAGCTGGTCTACAGCAAAGGCGGTAAACCAGCAGATCACAATGGTAACGAGATCGTGGCTCAGAAAGTGCGCGCCACGAACCTGCTGAGCGATCCCCAGACAAGCGCCCGCCCCAAGAGCTGCCCCAAGCGCGACCAGGCGTAGCGAGGGCCGAAAGCGCCGCGCCAAGAAATAAAGGCAAACCCACGCATAGCCACCAGAGGCATGTGCAGAGGGAAAGGCATTCCCCACAGGGAGGCCCTCTGGAGCCGGGTCAAAGATTCGAATGTAAGGACGGGTGCCGCCAAAGATCTCTAGGTCCCACGGGATGTAGATATGCGTGGAGTGCTTCAACCATCCGATCAAAAGCGGGCCGAAAATCCCCGCCAGAAGCACATACCCCAGAGGGTTTCGAAGCCCTCGCAGGGGCCGAAAGACCAGCGCCGCCAACATCAACACCACAAGTAGGGCCCCGAGGTAGACGAGGCCCTTTTGCACTCCGAGATGAAGCACGTCACTCGCCAACCAGTGCGTGCGAAAGATCCAGCTCTGCCCCTCCGGATCGTAAAACAATCCGCCCAGCTTGATGTCGAGCCCGCTGTATTCCGATAGGACGGCCAGGGGCAATACAACTAGGGGACTAAAGAGGAGCCAGTTTTTCGCTGGACGGTAACTCACAGGCAAAATTCTCAACGGCTAAGGTGTGGCGTGAAAAGGGCGCACGAATGGGAGGTCCGCCGCACTTCACCAACCTTCGCCGCTGGACTCTACAGCAACGGGGGCTAATCCCAATCTGGAAATTTGTCGCGATCCCCCTCCACCGCCCCCCCCCTATGAGGATGCGCGTCCTGAGCTTCCCGTTCATTCCGAAGTCGCTAGGAAGCTCCAGGCATTTAGCCCACCCTTGGGTTTCAAGTACGACTTTAGTGCCATCCGGAACCTGAGCTTGCGTGCTGGGTTGAATCCACTCTGACCTGATTTTGAATCTACTTTCGCCAGGGCGCCATGGGCCCATTTCCTATGAAACTATTCCTTCTCGCCTCCTTCCTATTCTGCACTGCGGGTACGCCCCAAGTGGCCCTTTCCCAAGATGCGGGCGGTGCCCCTCGCCGCGACACACCTCCGGGCCCGCTGGAAGTCCACGAGCCCCCAACGGCTCCGGGGATCGCCTGGTTTGGCACATGGGTTGAAGCATTAGCCGAAGCCAAACGAACGAACCGGCCGATCCTGTTTATGTCCGCTGCCCCTCAATGCCAGAGTGTTCCAGGAGTCTGGTGACCCGGTTATCAAAAGACGGATAGGAGTTTCCTGTCCCAACCAGAAGTCGTCGAAGCCTCGCGTCCGTTCGTCTGCGTTCGCCCCCAAACTTATGAGAACGAGGCTGAGGTCACCGTCCTCTCGTATGTATTTGCAGGTCGCAGCGGTCTCGAGAACACATCGTTTGCCCTTCTCGACTCCGATGGTAAAAAGCTCACAAGCGGCTCACGCTCTCCGTCGATGACCTACGGCACCCCCGAACGGTTCGTCGAGGCGCTAAATGCGACGGCCAAGAAATTCGAGAAGGCCGCCAAACCGATTCAAGCTTTGCCGACTCTCCGCGACCTTCGGATTGCGCTCAACGTAGCGGCTGCCGACATGCGCCCTTTGGTAATCATTCGGGGAAAGGACGCCGTTGAATCCACTTCCCTAGCCAAACGGGTCGCAACATGCGCCTGGTCTAAAGAGGCGATCGGCACGAGTCACTACGTCATTCTCAACGAAGAGGTCACTTTCGAAGGCCTCACCCCCAAACTGGGCATCACCGTCGTTCAGCCCGATCCCTTTGGCCTCGGGGGCGAGCTCCTCTCACACACCCTGCCTACCGCAACTCAAAAGGCTGTCCTCAAGACTCTTACAGAGGGCGTCGCAAAACACGAAGCCCTAGCGCGTGACCACGACGACCACGTGCGCGAGGCGCGCCGCAAGGGAATCAAGTGGGAGACCGAGGTTCCCGTTACAGACACGAAAGGTGGAAGAGAGAAGCGAGGCGGATAGTCGCCTTATCGTCGTAGCCGCCGAACGGATCGACAAGTTCCCCGCAGAGGAGCTCGCGGAAGTACGGAAGCTACGCTTCGCGCGGGCGCAAACCTGCGAGCACGAGCTCCAAGATTCGCTCGGACAAATCCAACTCGATAGGTTCCCCGACAAGCAGCCGCTCGAACAAGGGACCGAAGAGAAGCTTCACGACCAGCTGGAGATCAAGCCCCGCTCTCAGCTGACCGGCCTCGACCGCACGCGCTAAGAGAAGTTCGGTGTCTTTGCAGCGCGGCGAGTTCAGCTGCTCATTTAGGGCCTTGCGCTGGTCCGGATGAAAGTGGCTACTCGCGATCAGGCTGGCGAAAATCGCGCCGTCTGGACCCGCCATCGCGCGATACCCGTTTCTCAACTGTAGAGCGAGATCCGCCAAGGGATCCTTGGTGTGAGGCGCTTCAAAGTGGTGGTCGAGGGCGTCGAAATAGCCATCGAGAACAATCGCCTCTTTCGAAGGCCACCATCGATACAGCGTCGCCTTGCTGACACCGGCGCGCTTCGCCAAGGCGGCCGCCGTGATCTCTGGAAGTGGTTTCTCGCGCAGAAGCTCATAAGCAGCCGTCAATATCGACTGACGCGCAGCTTCGCACCGGGGTCTTCCGGGGCTCCTGGTAGGCTCGCAGGCTGTATTTTTGAGTTTGGTTCGCACGATTTGGATCTTCCCTAGTGGCGGCATAGAATACAGCGAGAGAGACCAAATGGCCGATTTCGTTTCAAAAATGCTTGTTCCAAGGCACTGAGGCGGTATAAACCTAAACCCATGGTTTCGTATTTCGCGTAAACCCTCCCCCCTTAGCCCTCCGCTCGATCGCCTTGAAGTACCTCATCGCCCCCCTGTTGGCACTCTTAGCAACTGCAACTGCAAGCGCCCAGCAGCCTGTCTACGTTCAGGCCGTCAGCCTCTCCCAGACCCAAGAGACCGAGCGCGTCATCGGCAACTTGCGCGCAAGATCTACAAGCGTCATGGCCGCCTTAGAAGAGGGTGCGTTGGTGGAGCTGGCTGTCCGAGAGGCCGACCTAGTGAAGCGCGGAGATGTGCTTGCAAGGATCGACGCGCGTCGCCTACAAGCCTCGCGCTTGCAGCTTCAGGCGGACCTCGCCATGGCGGCGGCAACGCTGCTTGAGCGCGGGGCGCAGATCCAAAACGCCACGGCTGATCTAGAGGCGCTGGAGAGTGCCGCCAAATCAGGTGCGGTCTCGGAGCGGGACTTGCGAAATGCTCGCACTGCAGTCCAAATGGATATGGCCTTGGTGCAAGCTGCGGAGCAGTCGATTGCGTCGCTCGAGGCTTCGCGAGACCTGCTGGACTTGCGCATCGCCGACGCAGAAGTACGCGCCCCGTTTGACGCCCGCGTGATCAGCCGCCACGCGGAAGTCGGGCAGTGGATTCGACCCGGCGACGCGCTGGTGACTTTGGTGTCAACCGGGCCACTCGAAGTCTGGCTCGAGCTCCCCGAGCGCTTCATTGGTCGCTTCGATGGAGCCGCCAAATCGGTGGAGGTGCTCATCGAGGCCTCTGGAGTTCAGGTCGCCGGGACTCTTCCGCG
Source organism: uncultured bacterium (assembly GCA_937896235.1). GTDB lineage: Bacteria > Planctomycetota > UBA1135 > UBA1135 > CALBMX01. The sequence continues at coordinate 9,038 of CALBMX010000003.1, read as the reverse complement.
CTCGATCCCTGTCGTCGACGAGCGTTCACGCAGCTTCATTCTGATCCTCGACCTTTCCGGAGCTGTTGTTACCGGGGCTAACCTTCGACCGGGTATGTCGGTCTCGGCAATGGTGCCACTCGGCAAGCCAAGTGACAGGATGGTCGTCGCAAAAGATGCAATCGTGAGGCGCGGAAGCGATTCACTCGTCGTAAAGGTAGGCGACGACAATATTGCCGAGCTCGTCCCCGTCCGCGTGCTGTTTGACAGCGGTGAGAGCTTCGCAATTGAGGCCTTGCTACCCGGCGGACTGTCCCCTGGGGACACGGTGGTCATCGAAGGGAACGAGCGCTTGTATCCGGGGACGCCCGTGTCCCCCATTGACCGCGAAGAGGCCGTCCCTGCGCCCGAAGACGTCCCCGAGGAGCCGCGCGGTTAGAGCCGCTTATCCACCACAATGAATCTCATTTCCCTCTCGGTCCGCCAGCCTAAGACAATCGCGGTTGCCGTAATCCTGGCCCTACTCGGCGGCCTGATGGCCCTGATCTCAGTCCCGGTCCAGATGACACCCGAGGTCAAATCGGTCGTCGTCAACGTAATGACGTTTTGGGAGAACGCCTCACCCCAAGAAATCGAAAGTGACATCATCGACGAGCAGGAGCAGCGCCTCGGCAATCTCTCAGGCCTAGTCTCGATGACCAGCACAAGTCGCTCGGGCTCTGGCGAACTCCGCCTTGAGTTCGCCACGGGCACCGACATCGATACCGCCGTCGCGAGTGTCTCTCAACGACTGAACGAAGTGCCCGCCTACCCGGCCGGTGTCTTGCAGCCCGTAGTTGAAGGTCTCGACCCCGAGACCCGTGACTACATGTCGTGGGTCGCCCTCTCTAGTTCCGACCCGAACTTCGACGCGACGACACTGCACGACTTCATGGAGCGCCGCCTGGTTCCTCGCCTCGAGCGGATCAAAGGCATCAGTGCCGTCGGCATGATGGGCACGCGCGAGAAAGAGATCCACCTGATCGTGGACCCGATGGAGCTCGCGCGACGTGGCCTCACTTACGCCCAGCTTCTCTCGGCGATCAAAGCCAGCAACGACAACTTCTCAGGAGGAAAGCTTCCCGAGGGTAAGAACGATATCCGCATCCGCTCCGTGGGTCGCTTTTCCGACATCGACACGGTGGGAGCCCTCGTGATTCGCCGCGAGCCCGGCGGCGTCATCTACCTGCGCGATGTTGCGCAGATTCAGGAGGGCTACAAGGAGCTGACGACGTGGGCTCGAGCTCGCGGTCACTACATGCCTTTCTTCAACTTCACTCTCGAACACGGCGCCAACATGCTCGAGACGATGGGCAATTTGAAGGCCGAGTTCGCCAAGCTTAACGCTCCCGGCGGCCTGCTTGATCGGCATGCAAAAGAGCTTGGTATCGATGGAAACCTCCAGCTTGTTGTCAACTACGACGCGACAACTTATGTAAAAGACGCGGTCGGACTTGTGCAGTCGAACATCATTATCGGCGGTGCCATCGCCGCCCTAGTGCTGCTGCTTTTCCTACGCTCGATCCGCACTGTGGGCATCATCGGCATTGCAATCCCGATTTCCGTGATCGCCTCCTTTATGGTGCTTGTCGCGCTTGGACGATCGATCAACATCATTTCATTGGCGGGCATGGCCTTTGCCGTAGGCATGGTGGTCGACAACGCCATCGTGGTGATCGAGAATATTTTCAGGCACCTAGAGATGGGGAAGCGCATCCGCCAGGCCTCCCTCGACGGCACGAAAGAGGTCGCCAGCGCCGTGCTCGCATCGACGCTCACAACGGTCGTTGTATTCCTACCCATCTTGCTCATTCAGGATTCAGCTGGGCAGCTGTTCCGAGACATCGCGCTTGCGATCATGGCCGCTGTCGGCCTCTCCCTTTTGGTCTCGCTGACGGTGATCCCTTCTGCTGCAGCGACCTTGCTCGGGCGCGCTGGCGAGCGTGCAGGCGAGGCAGCGCGTACCGGTGGAGATCGCAAGCGGGACGGCTTCTTCGTTCGCGCAACCGGTGGATTCACAACTTGGCTCATGAGCTCATGGTTGCGGAGTGCGGCGACGACGTTGATCTTCTTTCTTGGCACCGGCTATGGGATTTACCAGCTGATGCCGCCACTCGACTACCTGCCGGCCGGAAACCGCAACATCGTCTTTGGCATGTTGATTCCGCCACCCGGCTACAACCTAGAGCAGCTCACGAAAATTGGGGAGCGCGTGGAGGAGAAGATCCGCCCCGCTTGGGAGGTTGCCGGCACGCGCTTCGATGTCGAGCGACGCCTGATCGGCCAACCCCTTGGCGAGACCTCAGCCAGCTTCGAGCCTGCGGGGCCCGATCGCCGCGAGCCCATGCACGTTGTGCCGCAGGGCGCCGCGGGTCCGCTCCTGGACCAGGCCTATGACATCTTGCCTCCCCCGCTCGATTATTACTTCCTGGTCAGCTTCAACGGGATGCTGTTCCACGGAGCGATCGCCAGCGACGCCTCTCAAGTCGTTGACGTGGTGCCTCTAATGAACCAAGCAACCTCAGGTGCCGTTGCCCCTGACGTGTTTGGATTCGCGTTTCAGATGCCACTCTTCAACACTGGAGGCGGAACGGGTACTGCGATCAAGATCGACCTGTTTGGAGACGAACTCAGCGATGTCGAGGCGGGGGCCATGGCCCTGTTCGGCAGCCTGATGGGCAGCTTCGGACCGCAGGCGATCCTTCCGGATCCGATGAACTTCACCCTGCCCACTCCCGAGCTGATCCTAACTTCAAACGACGAGCGTCTACGCGAGCTAGGCCTAACTCGGACCGACGTTGGCTATGCACTCCAAGCAAATGGCGACGGACTGATTCTGCCCCGCCAGTTTGAAACCGATGGCGACTTAAAAGACCTCAAGATCATCAGCCCCGGGGCGCGCGGCGACCACCCCATCTCTGCGCTCGGGGACGTCCCACTTGCGACTCCAACGGGCGGCGTGATCAAGCTGGCCGACGTCACGACCATGGAGCGCGTAACGGCGCCCGAAGTAATCAAACACGTCAACCGTCAGCGAGCAATCACCCTGCAGTTGACGCCGCCGGCCGGCGTACCTTTGCAATCGGCGATCGATCAGGTCACTCAGATGGTGGCCGACTTACAAGCCGCCGGCGCAATCCCATCCAGTGTGGAAGTCGAAATGGCCGGATCCGCTGGCAAGCTCAGTGATATCAAGACAGCCCTCATGGGCGATGGTACGGTCATGGGCACCATGACCAGTAGCTTTGTCCTAGCTTCGCTTGTGATCTATCTCCTGATGGTTGTCCTCTTCCAAAGTTGGCTGCAACCTCTCGTGATTCTTGTCAGTGTGCCGTTTGCAACTTTGGGCGGTTTCCTGGCCCTGCGCGGCGTCAACATTTGGAGTCACGCCGACCGCTTCATGCCTATCCAAAACATGGATGTGCTGACGATTTTAGGGTTCGTAATCCTCGCCGGGGTCGTCGTTAACAACGCCATCTTAATCGTGCACCAGTCTCTCAACTTCTTGAGACAGGGTGAGACCGACCTTATCAAGGCAATCGCCAGAGGTGTGGAGACGCGCGTGCGCCCGATCGCGATGAGCACGCTAACCTCCGTTGGAGGCATGCTGCCTTTGGTCCTCATGCCGGGCTCCGGATCGGAGCTCTACCGCGGACTCGGCGCCGTGGTCGTTGGAGGCCTTTTGGTCTCGACCCTCTTTACATTGATCCTAGTCCCCATCCTGCTCCACGCACTCTTGCGTTTTGGCGGGACAGCGGACTTAGCCGCATCAGGAGAACTCTCGTGAAACGCCTCCCTCTCATCTTGATGTTCAGCACCCTGGGCTGCACCGCCGTCGGTCCCGACTACGAAGTGCCCGACCTGCAACTTGCCGCCGACCACCAGGCGCCCCTCGATGAGCTCGATGTGCTGTTCGGTCGCGACCAAGAGGATCCCCTCGACCTCGCGACTTGGTGGTCTGCATTTAGGGACCCCGTCCTTAGCGAGCTGATCGAGAGTGCCGTCAACAGCAACTTTGATTTGCGCCGAGCCCTGGCACGTATCGCCGAGGCCGAGGCGGTACTTGGTGTCAGCCAAGAGGCCGACGGGCCGAGTGCCGAAGCCGGGACCTCGTACACACGGACCGGGATCTCCGAGAACACGCAGTTTGGCCTTTTCCCGGGTCAAAATCGTGAATCGGACGACTACCGCGCTTCGCTTTCCGCATCGTGGGAGCTCGACCTGTGGGGTCGCGCTCAGCGCTCCGTGGAGGCGGCAGAGGCCGACCTGGGCGCTCGCATTGAGGGCCTTTGGGCGGTGCGGGTCAGCCTCGCCGGCCAGGTCGCCGATGCCTACCTGCGTCTACGGGAGCTGCAGGTGCGCGCGGGGATAGCGCGCGCCAATATCACCGTCCTCGAGAAAAGTGTCGAGACGACTCGCGCCCGCGTCGATGCCGGACTTGTCCAGGAGCTCGACCTATTGCGGTCGAGGACCGAGCTCGAAACTGCACGTGCAGGAGTGGCGGGACTCGACCGTATCGAGGCCATGATCGTCACGGAGCTTGGACTCCTAGGTAGTGTCGAGCCCGGTCGCCTCAATCAGCTGTTAGAGGTCAAGCCCGGTGTTGAGCTCACCATCCCAAGCCCCCTCGGGCGCATTGGCAATGCGGTGCCAGCTGACCTGCTCCGTCGCCGTCCGGATGTGCGAGCCGCGGAGCGCGAGCTCGCCGCCCAAACCGCGCGCGTAGGAATCGCAACCGCCGACCTCTACCCGAGCCTCAGCCTTGGGGGGAGCCTTGGCCTTCAGGCCGCTCTTCCCGAAAACCTCATCAAGGGAACAAGCTTGACCCACTCCATCGGGCCGAGTCTCAGCCTGCCGCTCTTCTCCGGCGCTGGTCTGCGCGCGAACATCGCCGCTGCCGACGCTCGCGTGGACCAGGCCCTGATCGCTTACCAAGCCAGCGTGCTCACCGCCCTGCACGAGGTCGACAGCGCTGCGACCGGGATCGCACTCGAAGCACGACGTCTGGACGCACTCGATCGCGCGGCTGGTGAGGCCGAGCGAAGCCTCGCGACCTCGCGAACTCTTTACGCTGAAGGTCTCAGTAATCTCGACGCAGTCCTCGACGCCCGTCGCGCGCTCTTTGCCATCGAGGACGCCCGCGCGCAGGCCCGCTCCGGAGTCGCCCGCGCCCACGTGGATCTGTATCGCGCCCTCGGCGGTGGCTGGCCCGGCGATCCCAAGGGCCCTGTGAAAGCGGACGTCGGGCCGGACGCCTAAGCGAGCCACACCCCAGCGCTCTTGGGGATCAGTCGATCGACAGCGGGGTGTTGGGGGCAGTCTAGAGTCGTAGCGGTCGGCCCATACGGACAGGCCCCGCACCAGGCTTGCTGCCTGGTGCGGGGCCTGTTTCCTTAGCGGGCCAGCTAGTTTAGGTACGCCGAGAACTGCTTCTTTAGGTCCGGAGAACTGAGCTTGCGCAAGGCTGTCATTTGGATTTGCCGGACTCGTTCGACACTGATCGCAAGGGCATTTGCCACTTCCGAGAGGGTGTGCTCACGGTGAGCTCCCAAGCCGAAGCGCTGCACGACAACAAAGCGCTCTCGCTCCCGCAGTCCCGAGAGAGCCTCGCGAAGCCCCTGCTCTAAAGTCAGTCGATCCAGCTGGCCAAGCTCGTCTTCGATGTCGTGCTCGTCCTCAAGGAAATCACCTAGTCGGCTTGTGCCAGCACTGGAATTAAACTCGGCATCTAAAGAGAGACTTATTCTTGTCGCGCTTAGCGCTGAATCCACCAAGTGCTCCTCCAGCTCTCCTTCCACGGCAATCTCCGCAGCGGAGGCCTTGGGATCGCCCAAGCGGATTTTGGCCTCGTTGACTTGCTTCATCACCTTTTGCAAGTAGATCGGTACGCGAACGGTGTGCCCGAAGTTATAGAGATGGTTGCGAAAGGCCTGGTTCAACCAGTGCACGGCATAGGTGCGGAACAGCAGTCCCCGACGCCAGTCGAAACCATCGACGGCACGGAACAACGCGATACTTCCCTCTTGCACCAAGTCAACTCGTGACGCGCCCGTCTGGGCGTAGCGCTCAACGTTGATCAGGACAAGGTAGAGGTTGCGCTCGACTAGCTCCGTGCGGAGGGCGTGCAGCTCAACCCAACGACGTGCGACTTCTGCCGGAAGCTGGGATGCCAAGACCGTCTGCTCTGCGACTTCAGAGGTCCACCCCAATCCCGCATGCGCGATGCCGGCCTCGACCGCCTCACTTGTCAAGCCCGCCTCACTTGTCGCCATCTCTAGGCGCAAGCGAGCAAACTCGATACGCCGGGCCAAACGCCCCTCTTCTTGGCGATCGAGAGTTTTGATCGTATCGACGTCAGCACGGAACTGATTTAGGAACGAGGACGATGTCCCGGTCGAAAAGTGGCTAGGCTCCCGGCGCCAAGACTGGAAGTCCACGATCTCTAATTGAGTCTGGGTAGAGTCCAGTAGCTCCACCACTGAGAAAGCAATAGAGTCAAATGAATCGGGCGAGCTGATCGCCGGCTCTAGGAGAGAGTCGAGCTCAGCATGACTAAGGATTGGGAGTGCCATGGAAACTAAGGGGGAAAAGGCCGTTCGGAAAAGGGGGGGGAACCCATTAAGCGCGGTTCCTCGCCGAACCGAACACAGTCATTCGGATCTTTATATCCCCTCATTGGCAAATCCCCGTAACTCTATTCTCTAAAACGAGCTAGAGCCCTCCCATTACTGGGAAGGCTCTAGCTCTCGTCACCGATTCAGTCTTCGTTCTGGGACTTACTGAACCTTGGCTTCTATTTCACAAAAGCTCTGCTGCTCTTCCTGGGGAATGTACGCAGCCAGGTGACCCAGATTGCCGGTCTCCTTAATCAAGGCGCGAGCGACAACCATGCGCTGAATCTGGTTGGTGCCTTCGTAGATCTGAAGGATCTTCGCGTCGCGGAAAAACTTCGCGACGGGGTAGTCCTCCATGAAGCCGTACCCACCGAAGATCTGGACCGCATCGGTAGCGACCTCCATGGCGACGTCTGTCGCAAAGCACTTCGCCATAGCGGCCTTCTTGCCGGCCTCTGCTGCGCGACCGTTGTCCACCATGCTCGCCACGGAGTGCACGAGGCAACGCGCGGCCTCGGTCTTCATAGCCATGTCGGCCAGCATCTGCTGAACCATTTGGAAGGAGTTGATCGAGTTGCCGAATTGACGGCGACGCGCGGCGTAGGCCAGCGAGTAGTCCAACGCACCTTGGGCAGCGCCGACCGCTTGGGCAGCGACACCGGGACGCGCGTAGTCGAGTGTCTCCATGGCGTTCTTGAAGCCAAGGCCCGGGCGGCCACCGATCACGTTCGCCTTCGGCACGCGCACGTTGTCGAAACGAGTCTCGACGACGGGTACCGTGCGGATGCCCATCTTGTCTTCGACTTTGCCGATGGTGAATCCGGGCGTACCCTTTTCAACGATGATCGACGACAAGCGGCGAGAGCGCGACTCGGGATCGGTCACGGCAAACACGGTGTAGATGTCGGCGACGCCACCGTTAGTGGTCCACTTCTTCTCGCCACAGATGACGTAGTCATCCCCGTCTTCAAACGCGCGTACCGACAGGCCGCCTGCGTCCGAGCCGGCGAACTTCTCCGAAAGACAGAAGGCAACCATCTTTTCGCCCGAGGCGACCATCGGAAGCCAATGCTTCTTTTGCTCTTCGGTCCCACCGACAAGGATCGGAAACGATCCAAGCGCGTTCACCGCAAAGGCGACGCCAAAACCAGAGTCGGCCTTAGCCATCTCTTCAACGATCAGCGCAAGCGCCAGGACGCCAGCGCCATTTCCGCCGTACTCTTTTGGAATCCATGTGCCGAACAGGCCGGCCTCGGCACAGGCCTGCGCTGCTTCGTAGTTGTACTCCTGTGCTTTGTCGAGGCGCGCCGCATGGGGGCGGACGTGCTTCTCGGCGATCTCTTTGGCGATGGCCTGAAGCTCGAGGGCTTGGTCGCTGTAAGTGATGTTTTGCATGCTTGTAATCTCTTGCGTATCTCGTCAGTTGGAACTCGGCCTCGTAGACCGCGCGAGGAGAACACGAGTTATCCCGGCGGTGAGAAGGCGGCCGATGAGTAGTCTGCTAGATCCTTGAAGCACCCCCCTAAGGAGGGTCTCTGGGAATGGGCGCGAGATTATAGGGGATTTGAGTCCGAAACGATGCGCCGAGCCCGTAGCAGTTGACGATCCGAGCCCAAATCGAAGGTCTGGCCCGAAAAATCCCCCCAAGTTGCCTCTAAAACAAAGCCGGACGCAAACAACAAGCGCTCGATCTCGGGGGGCTCAAACAGGCGGACATCCTCTGTCCAGCATTTTGAAGAACCGCCGGCAAGCTCGATCTGCACCTCTTTCCGCACCCGCCTCCCCCCCTCCGCAAGTGTGCGGCGCTGCACGATCCGCATGCCCTTGAGTTCCGTCACGGTCTCGGGAACTAAGGTGGTGCGGATTCGGTGGGGATTCATCAGGTCGAGAAAGAGGGCCGCGCCCGGTCCCAAGACGGCCGCCAAACCACGTAAGAGCGCAAGGTGCTCGGCGTCACTTCGGAGGTATCCGAACGACGAAAACAGACACACGCAGGCCTCGAAGCAAGCCTTTTGGAAGGGCAACTCCCGCATGTCGGCCCGCAGGTATCGGCCGCCCGGCTCACCGGGCGCAAGGGCTAAGAGCTCGGGAGACAAATCAACCCCAGTTGCGCAAAATCCCTCGTCGACGAGCGCCTGGGTATGGCGCCCGAAGCCGCAGGCCAAGTCCAGGACGCGCGCGCCCCTTGTAGGCAACCCGCTCTCCGCCAGAAACCGAATCTCGGCTTTTGCGGCGCCTAGATCCCGGTGCGGATACACGTCGCAATACTCCGCCCCGAAGGCGCGTTCGAACCAGGGAATAGAATCCATACGCCTAAATGCAACAACCTAAAAACCTTCGAGATCACTAGATCTCCTTAATTCCACGGGACTCCCCCTTATGAAAGCAAGAAATCGATACGATGAA
>CALBMX010000002.1 GCA_937896235.1 uncultured bacterium | reverse complement strand
GCAATCCTTGTCTCACTCGCAATTCAGGGCCTTGCCTACGGGCAGCTGATGCATGGCTACCTCGGCGTTCCCAATAAGGCACCGGGTCCCGAATACGGCGGCGGGTATTCGATGTATGTGGCCGCCTGGCCATTGCTCGAGGAGTGGCCGGGAACGCGCTTTCAGACCGGGCTGTTCGGGACTTGGATGTTCGCCCAGAAACCTGATCGAGAGATCGAGGGGGACACTTATTCCGACATCGAGGGTGGGCTCGGCTGGTGGCGTGACACTCGGTTTGCGACGGCAATTCCGAAGTTCATTATGGGGGGCGTGACCCTAAACTTCGCCACATGGGCCAATGGTCCGGGTGCGGGGAAGGGGCGTGACTGGGACGAGCCCAAGGGAAAGTATGGCATCGCGCAGCTCAGCCCGTGGGTGCTCTGGCCGCCAGATGGGTTGAACCTTGCGCAGGAGACCTGCGGAGAGCTCTTCGGATACGGCTACCTGCCGCTGCCCTTGACGGAGCCCAAGGAGAGCACCAATGGACATCCTGTGCCCACGGGCAATCAGTGTTGGACGCTGTTCTTGAACACCGCTAACTTCAAGGGACCGGTGGCCTTCTTTACCCCTTACTTTTTTTCACAGCACACGATCGATCGCCCCGACCTCGCGGGCATGTTTCTGGATTCGATGCCAGCCGATCCCGGCCGGTCTTTGCAGATGGAGACACAATTCGTCCCCGCGATCCTCGCTTCCGACAAGCGCGATCGGAGCGCCGCGCGTTCCATGCCTACGCGTTTCCCGGCTAACGGCGACGACGCCTCGATCCTTGTGCACCGCATAACGTCTTACAAAAGGAGCGCGCTCTGGGAGGGGGTCGAAGCGTGGTTCGCTGGGGGAGATTCGGCATCGGGCAAGGTCCCTTTAGCATCAGGATTTGTGCACCCCATTCCGGGGCACGGTTGGTCGACATGGAAGATCCGCGAGGACGATACACCTGAGGAAGAGCAAACGAAGATCGATTGGAGCTCGTTTGCTGAGCCCACTGCTTTGGACGACTACACCTTCGGTTACAACTGGTCTTCGGAGTGGGTGGCCCGTCCCAAGAAGAGGGATGCACAGCTCTTCACGCTCCCCGATTTCTTCGAACTTGGGAAGAAGGGGGAGGAGACGGTGTGGGAGCCCACTTTGCGAAAGCGTGTTCCAGCGGGCCTGCGCCGAGAGCTCGAACAGGCGTCTTTCGTTCCGGCCGAGCCGCACAAGCCAGCTCCCTATACCACGCCAACCGATGGATGCTGGGCTACTCCTGGCCCCACGGCCGGACCATTCGAAGTGACCCTCGGGGATGGCAGCGTCGTAACCTACTCTTGGTTCCGATTTGCCGATCAGCCCGCGCTACTCAACGCGAACTTGTCCGACGAAGAGCGCGAGCAGCTTCAGAAGCGTGTCGAGCTATTGCACAGAGAGTGGACTCGGGAACGCGAGTACCTACCGCCGCCGACACTTGGCGAGCTAGCCTCTCTAGATTCCGCCTTAATCGTCGAGCCGCCGAAGGGACTAGAGGTCGGCTACGTACCGATCGTCACTAGGCAAGCGATGGGCGATTAGCTGCCCTGGGGGGAGGTCCTGGTCTGGAGCTGCTCCACTCCGCTGTTACTGACTCCCACGGGATGTGAGTCTCGGCGCCGGTGGCCTCGTATTCGATCGCTTCCAGGCCGCTGCGTCGCGGGGTGGATGAGGCTGCTTCCGAGGGTCTCCTCCGCCGGGAACCTGTTGCAGGGGGCCGCTGAGCTCTCGCTCCTGTGGATCACTCTGGCGCCGTCTTGCTACGGACTCTTGGCCCATCATGCCTAGATTCCACATCGGATTCCAAAACAGCGGTATGGGCAAAGTCCGGTCGGTCCGCAACAAGTGGTCCTAGGTCGCACCGGCCTTCGGAGAGATGTCCACGAGGCCATCGCTCCCAAGCCCAGACTCGGAGCCCCCCCGCGGGGCGATCCTGTGTGGAAGGGGCCAGACCGGACCCCGTTTTTCACCGAGTGGTCCTGCTAGGCGAACAGACCGAGTTTCTTCGCAGTGTAATCGTCGAAGAAATCTTTGGGGATTTGGAAGTCCAGTCGGTTGCGAAGGACCTCGCCGAAGACGTCGCGGAAGTCTGTCGTAACGGGTAGGTCGCGCCCTTGGTAGAGGCCGCTCGTGTTCAGGCCGCGCCACTCCCCATGTACCTTACCACCCTCGATTCCGCCGCCGATCAGGAACATGCCCGACCCGTGCCCGTGATCAGTTCCGTTGTTTCCGTTCTCGCGAACGGTACGGCCGAACTCAGTCATCACCAAGATTGAGGTCGTAGCTAGGCGTGGACCAAGCTGGCGAGTGAATGCCGCGAGCGATCCGGAGAGGTCTGCTAGCATATCTGCTTGCTTGCCTTCGACGCCACCTTGTCCCGTGTGGGTATCCCAACCGTTGTAATCTAGCCCTGCGACCTGAAGGCCCTCACCTGCGGTGAACAGCCGAGCTGTGCGTTGAAGTGCGGCTGCGAAGCTTGTCTTTGGGTAGCCAAAATCGCCCTTGGACTTCTCGCCCAAGATCTCTTGGTAACGCCGAAGGGTCTCAATCGTAACCGTTCCAGAGGCGAGGATCTCGTCACCTTCGCTGGGGCGCTCATCCATACCACCACTGGATCCAGCACCATAGAACCTCTCAAACGCATCAAGAGTCGCGATGTCTTGTCGACCGCCGAAATCCGAAGGCATCGCTAGTACGGGGAAGTTGCCGCGCAGCGAGCGTGGCAAAAGTCCCTGCATAGCAAGCGAGCGAAACGTATCCGGTTTCCCTTCGGTAGTCGCCGCCAAGTAGCGATTCAACCAACCTTGCCGTTGGGTGCGATTCCCGGGCGCAGCAAACTCCATGAAGTCTTGCGCATCAAAGTGGCTTCGAGTTCGATCGTGAGAGCCGACGCAGACTATGGGCGCAAGAGTTCCATCGTCCCAAAGCGACTTGAAGGCTGACATCGAAGGGTGAAGCGCCCACTGCTTGTTGAGTGGAACGGCGCCGTCATCGGTGTCCAACCACAGGGTGGGTCGGGCCTCCTTGTAGTCCTTGTCACCAAGGGGAATGATCATGTTGAGGAAGTCCGCTCCTCCCCGGAGATAGATCACAATCAAGCTCCCTGTGGCCCCGCCTTTGCGACGCAGTAACACCTTGGGGAGGGTGAGGGCTTGGCCTCCAGATACTAGGCCGAGAGCAGCGGCGCCGCCCAAGAAAGTCCGTCGAGTGATGTTGGAAGTCATGGGCGGGGTCCTATTGCTGCTGGAAGTCTGGGGAGCCGAGAAGTAGGCCCAATGCGACGGGCCCAAGTTTTTCGAAGTCGGGGTTTTTCTCGCCTTGGATCACTTGGAAGAGCATGGCCAGTGTCCGCGAGCTAGCTCCCGCCGGAAGGACCTTGGCGATCATTGCTTGCATCCAACGCAGCGCCCCCTTTTCCGTGGGTAGCTCATAGAAGAACGAGTCGGGCATCTGGACGCCCTTGAGGTCACCACGCGCCAGTTGAAGAGCGAGGTTCCAGCGCGGCGCGAGAACCCCGGGGTCGAGCCAGGCCTCGGCAGTGTCGTAGTAGCCCGTCGGGTCATCGCAACTGTAAATCGGTTGTCCCATGACTGTGAGTCCCTTGCCTAGCATCTCGGGTTTCGTAATCTCGGCATCGGTTACACGGAGCGCACTGACTAAAAACTCAAAAGGCGTTTTGAATTTACACCGGTAGTTCTCGCGCGCCCAGAAGAGGTCACTTCCCGTAATTGTGCGCACCATCGATGGGATATCACCCTTTGACTTGAGGTACGTCTTGGCGACCAACTTCACGAGCTCCGGGGGTGGGACGTCGCTCGTTAAATACCGAACGAGTTTGGTAGCAATGAACTCGGCCGTACCCTTGTGGTTGCTGAGGATTTCAAAAATACGATCGCCTTGGCCCGTGCTCTTCTGCTTGTCCTTTCGCAAGGTCGACCCTAGGAAGTGTCGGTCCTCCGCAATGTGCATGTCATGGTTGAAGATGAAGTTATAGGTGGCCTTCCGCCCCTCATCAATCGTCCAACCCGTTAGTGATTCCGCCACGGCGATCACATCTTTTTGACGGTACTCGCGATCCACCCCTAGAGTGTGCAGCTCAAGGAGTTCGCGCGCGTAGTTTTCATTTATACCACGCTGCGCGGCGATAGCCGCCGCCTCGACCCCCCTATCCCGTGAACCCGCTTGATTGCGCGCCTTGATCTCAATGTCATTCAGCTCGGCTTTACTCGGCGGCTTTCGCGATAAGTAGTTGTCGAGGTAGTGGAGCATCGCGGGATGTTTCGCCGAGGCCCCAAGCATGTCGGGGAAGTTCCCCAAGACGTTGGCGCGCACGACGCGCTCCTCGTAATTGGGGATGTAGGTCTGTGCGGGGTAGCCTTTGGTGAAGCTGACGTTTAAGTGGTTTCGCCAGAACTCGCACAGCACCTCTTCGGATTGGCGATCGCTATGAATGGCGCGAAGGGCGACGGCCTGTGTCAGCTCGAGAATGGGTTGGTTACGAAGATCGTTGCGCTTGCGGCGCTCCTCCCTTGTCGCATCCGGCTTCAACGGAGAGTCTGCAAACTCGCGACACTCACCGGTGGTCATGTGGATGGTCTCTAGTCCACTCAGATGGCCGTCTAGCGCCTCGCTAGTATGGGGTTTGGACTCGAGCTGCTCATCGATCCATTTGTCGACACCCACATCCAAGACCTCGTTTAGCTGCCCTGGACGAGGCCCAAATGCAAGGCGAGAGAGCGCGTGCATGGCGCGTTCAGTCTCCGTGAGGGGGACAGAGTTATCCTGAGTCGGAGTAGCGGGTTTCATAGGATGCGACAATCGAAGAACAGAGGAGATCTCTAGTAGGTTCGTTATGCATGCAAAGTAACGGGTTGCCGTGCTTTTGGGACGCGCCAACTCACGGATTCCATGAGCTCTTACCCTGCATCCCCAGATCGGGTCCCCCAACGAACCGCAGGCTCGATTTTAGGGGAATCGAGCCTGCGGTTCGTGGGTTTGGTCTAGAGGGTTCTCCTACGGGAACGACTTGAAGCCAGTCACATTCCAGGTGTCAGTGGTTCTGCTAAAGGACCACTTCACAGTTAGTGGCTTGCCCGCAGTTGTGTATTCGGTCAGGACCTCACCGCCACCGGCCCCCAGCAAGAATGCCGTTGGGCTTCGCGCGAGCTCCTCACCTGAGCTTGTCGCGCCGGTAATCGCGGGGAACTCTGCTTGCCAGTCTCCTAGACCTGAGAACTTGGAAACAAGATCGACCATTTGCGTCTCGCTCGAATCGCGGAAGTAGGGTCGCAACGCGTTGACGTCGGACTTTGCCCAGGCCTCGCGAAAACCGGAAGCACGGGGTTCCAAGGGAGACGGCGTCAGCTTGAGATCGTAGATGTACCAGCGGTCTCTAGAGGGCTCGAACTGCCATGCCACGCTGCCGGAACCCTCGACATCTTCTGCGCCAAGGCCAAGGCCCACGAACTGGAAGTCGATCGTGGCCTTCTCGGGAGTTCCCTCGGAGCCTTCGACGATCTTGTGATTCTCTGAAGTGATACTCGGGAAGGAAGTCGACCAACCGCGTCCTTGCGAAATCGAAATCAGCGTCTCGTGGAACTCCTCTTGTTTCGAGGGGTGGTACGAGGCTTCGAGGGCAAGGAGCTCGCTGCCATTCCAGTCTTCGACGAAGTTGCTTGACACTTTTTCGAAGTCGGGCTCAGCCCCCGTCAAGAAACCGAACCATCCCTGTGCATAGCCGAGCGCGCCGATTGCTACTAACGCGAGAACGGTACCACCAAGAATCATCGGCGACTTACTGGCTTTCTCCCGAGGGTGCCGTTGGCGGATACTTTTGTGTTCTGGGAGGACCTCTAACTCTTCCTCGGGTTCAGTCTCCTCGGCTTGGGCGCAGACTTCGCCGCCGCACTTTTTACACGGGTAGACTTTGGTTTCACTCGGGACTTTGTAAGCGTGTCCACAGTCAGCGCAGTGCGCAACAAACTTGGTGTCAGACATAACGAACTCCAAAACTCGAAGGGGGGCGGGGGAGGTGCCAGGGGGACAGCGAGTGCTTCCCGATTTTAGTGGCTCCCAGTCACGTCTTATCCTGAGTTTTGGGCTCAGCCAAGTCAAGAGGAGTAGGGCTCTTCTTGGGGCCCGTCAACATCTGCACAACTAGGGGCATGCAATCGACCCTTTGGGGAGGACAGCTTGCTTGAGGATCGCGGCGAGGGCCTCGATTCACCCTGAGGGCGTGTGGTTCGAGACTCGTCGACTTTCGTTTACGGAGCCAGATGCCCATGTCATGCTGCCGCCTTCATGGAGTTTGGCGCTCAGCCGTTCAAAGGCCGAGACCTCTCTTCGGTCACTTCGGTGAGCTCGGCACTCGGCTTGTCTCCGGACTCTCCTAAAGTGCGGAAGCTAGGCCAAGTAAAGGGAGAGCGACAGGAGAGCGCTTTCGGCTCGTTTTGGCGCGGGGCCATCGCGCTTCAATCGCCGTATCCAATCGCCCCTAGGTTCTCTGAGGTTTCGGCGTCGATTTCCACTCGCTTGTTCGTTCGCTCCCGAGCGCGCGCCTCGCGGCGAAAGCTTGTCAGCATCCTGCGCAGCTCGACAAAGGCCTCTCCCTCGGGGGGAAGCGGGTGGAGCTCACCGGGATCGACACTCAGGTCGTAGAACTCCCAGGTTCCCGGGCCCGAAACAGCTTGACCATTCCGGGGTGGCGTGAGGATGTGGATCAACTTGAGCTCCCCTCTCCGGATAGCAACGTGCTCTCCCGGGCCCGCTGTCCTTGTAATGATTGGCGGCCTGTCGCCGAGAGTTTCTAAGCTGTCTTCACTCGTAGTTTGAAGCAGGGGGGCAAGTGAGGCTGAGCTCCAAGGTGGGCGGGCCTCTCTTGTGCCCAGGTCATATAGGTCGACCAGAGTCGCGTGGAGATCGCTAAGCCCAACGGGTGTCATTACGGGCCCACGTCGAGCGGAGTGCGCACCTTCCGGGAAACGCATGATGACGGGGACTCGCACCATTTCTTCGTAGACGGTTCGCGCGTGTTGCCATAGTCCGTGTTGGCCGAAAGCCTCGCCGTGATCGGAGACAACAATCCAAAGTGTCTTGTCTAGCTGATTCGTCGCTACGAGCTCTGCGTGAATCTGTGCGAGGACGCTGTCGATGTAAAAGAGCGATCCGTTGTAGAGAGACTCAATCTGCTCGGACTCCGACGTGGAAGGGGTGCGTGAACCGTGGGAGAGAGGCATGAGATTCGCCAAGCTACCAGGTGCGGAATCCATCCCCGCGCTGAACGGGTTTTTGAAGTCGAGGGGCGGGCTGTAAGGGGCGTGCGGAGGAAGGAAATGCCAATAGGCGAAGAACGGCTGCGAAGCGCCCTCGCGGCTCTGGAGGAAGCTTGTCGCCGCCTTGAGTTGGGCGGGGGGGACCGCATGGTCCGGGTCGAGTTTCGGCCAGAACCCTCGGAAGGAGTCAAACCCCCGATCGAACCCAAAGCGCTCTTGGATATGGCTATTGGCGGAGAGCCCATCGGTCGCATACCCCTTTGCTTGAAACCGCTCGGCGAGCATGGGGATACTCTCGTCGATAAGTTCACCTGCTTCGGTAACGCCGTGCACATCTACCGCTTCGCCCGTCATCAGGGAGGCGACGGAGGCGAGGGTATACGGCGCGGGAGAGGTGACGTCTTGGAAGAGCAGACCCTCGGCAGCCATCTTGCTCAGGAACGGCATCGTGTCCTTTTCGAAACCGTAGGCCCCGATGTGATCGATCGCCGCCGCATCGATCAATGTGATCAGTACATTGGTGCCAACGAGCTCCTCGGGCAGGGAGAGACCCTCGTGGGCAGGTGCTGGCTTCGAGCTGCAACTCGCGGCAAAGGCCGCGAATAGAATGCACGAGCTGCTCGCGAAGTGGAGTTTGGTGAACATGGTTAGGACTTGTTGTAGCGATCTCCCTACGAAACGTCATCCGCCAAGTTGGGCCCTTCACCAATCGGTGCGTGAAGCGGCGCTCTTCGGAACATGTGCGCCCACTCCTCGCGTGCGCACCAGAGGACCGGGACGAGGAACATGGTGAGTAGCTCAAGCGCCATTCCCCCAAATGCCGGAATGGCCATGGGGACGAGGATGTCCGAGCCCCGCCCCGAGCTTCCAAGCACTGGCAAAAGAGCCAACAAGGTCGTTGCTGTTGTTGCGAGACAGGGCCGAATGCGCCTCTGGCCGGCATCGACCACTGCGGCCCGTATGGCCTCGATCGAAGGGTTAGGAGTCGTTTCCCTGAGGTCGGCAAAGCGCTGGCTTAGGAAGCTCGCCATGACAACGCCGTCGTCAGTAGCAATCCCAAAGAGTGCGAGGAACCCGACCCAGACGGCAATTGAGAGGTGAACAGGATGAACACCAAAGAGCTCGCGCAGGTTCGTGCCAAAGACGTCTAAGTTGAGGAAGCTGTCCTGACCATAGAGCCAGAGCAAAATGAACCCGCCGGACCACGCAACAGCGACACCGGTGAAGACAAAGAGGCCTGTTGTGGCGGAGCGGAACTGAAGGACAAGGATCAGGAAGATCAGGAGCAGGACTCCCGGCAAGATCACCGCTAGTGTCTTTTGCGCGCGGACCTGATTCTCCCAAGTGCCGGCGAACTCAAAGGAGACGCCGACGGGAAGAACGAGGTCTCCCCGATCGATTGCAGAGTTGAGGGCTGCCGCTGTGGCTTCGACGAGGTCGACTTCGCTCCACCCTGCCTGTTTGTCGAAGAGGACATAGCTCGTCAGCTGCGCGTTTTCGGATTTGATCGACTGGGGGCCGCGTACGAAGCGGAGCTCGGCCAGCTGCCCGAGCGGGATCGAAGGCGCGTTCATGCCCTTGCCTCGCAAAAGGACCTTGGAGAGCGAGGCCGGGTCGCCGCGAAGCTCACGGGGATAGCGCAGCCTTACCGGGAATCGCTCTCGGCCTTCAATCGTTGTCGTAACGGCACGGCCACCAATGGCGGCCTCGATGGTCGCTTGGGCAGCTTGAATCGGGATTCCAAAGCGGCTGAGCTTGACTCGATCTAGCTCGATCTCCAAATAGGGCTTCCCCTGGATGCGCTCCGCTAGAACGGCGGCGGCGTTGACACCGGGAAGCGTCTTGAGAAGGCGTTCGAAATCGATGCCAGCGCTTTCGATAGACTCGAGATCCGGTCCGGTGACACGAATGCCAAGAGGTGACCGCATACCACTCTGCAACATGATCAAGCGGGTTTCGATAGGCTGCAGTTTGGGCGCGGAGGTCGAACCGGGAAGTGCAGCGGCCTTTACGATCTCATTCCAAATGTCATCGGGGCTTTGGATGTGATCACGCCACTGGCGAAAGGGCTTACCTTCGATGGACTCCTCGGTCTGCTCGGTGCTTGCAAGGTAGGAATCGAACGGCACCAGAGCACTCCCTCGCCGAAGAAACTCTCCCGCGCCTTTATTCCAAGCGAAAAGGACCACGTGGTGATGGTCATCCTCTACAAATTCGGACTTGTAGTTGATCACCGTCTCGACCATCGAGATTGGGGCGGGATCAAGTGGCGTCTCTGCGCGCCCGATCTTGCCTACCACCGAGGTCACCTCGGGGATTGCGGCGATCGCTCGGTCCTCTGCCGAGAGATACTCCAAAGACTCGCCAATCGACGCATGGGGTGCGACCGTGGGCATGTAGAGGAAGGACCCCTCGTCCAAAGCTGGCATAAACTCTCGACCGAGTCCCGGGAGAGCGTGCGTCGCCTTGACCCAAGGCTCACTTGCAAGGATGGTGTCGGGGTTCCCACCTAAGCCGCCCCATACGGTCGGGATGATGCTAAAGGTCGCCCCAAAGCCAAGCCACACCGAACCTCCAAGTAGGACAAGACCAGCAGGCGCTAGAAGGAACGATGTTTTATGCCGAAGTGCTTTTCCGAGAAGCCATGGATAAGCGAGCTTGAAGACCCAAAAGGCAAACAGCAAACCGAGCACGATGATCGCAACAAACGCGAGGTTGTCACCATCGGAAGAAGCTGCACCTAGGGGTTGCCAGTGACTTGCAAGTTTTGTCAGTACGAAAGCCGCCATGCTCAAGGTGAGGATTAGCCCGCAGTACCGGCGCGTCGTGGGGGTGAGAAGAGGCAGTGCTCCACGCCAAACACCAAAAGCGATCAGCACCGCTCCGATCGCAACAGGTGCATATGCGAGGCAAACGAGACCCGCTGCGATGAGGGCGAGTGCACCGATAGGTAGCTTTCGTACCTTTCGAGGGCTGCCCCCAAAAAGAAGCAAGGCGGCGGGGGGGATGAGATAGATCGCCAAGAGAAGAGAGGCGACGAGCGCGAAGGTTTTCGTGAATGCCAAGGGGGTAAACAGCTTGCCCTCGGCCCCCGTCATTGCGAAGACGGGCAAGAAACCAATGACTGTTGTTGCAACGGAGGTGATCACCGCGCTGGCGACCTCCATGGTTGCGCTATGGATGACATCAAGGGACCGCTGAGCACCGTTCAAGATGGATTCAGCCGCCTCCTCGAGCCGCGAGATGATGTTCTCTGCGATGACAATACCCATGTCGACCATCGTGCCAATCGCGATTGCGATCCCCGAGAGGGCGACAACATTGGCATCCACTCCGAAGAGTCGCATCGCCACAAAAGTCAACAACACCGCGAGGGGTAAAAGGCCTCCAATCACCAAGGCCCCACCGATGTGCAGGACCAGTAAGCCGACCACCATGAGGGTGAGAAGGAGCTCTTCTGTGAGCGCGGAGGACAGCGTGTCCAACGTCTCTTCGATCAAACCGCTGCGGTCGTAAAAGGGAACGATCGTGACCTTCGAGAGCATGACACCCTTTGGCCATTCCAGCTGTTCACTCCCGCGAAGCCATCGGAGCCAGGCCTTTTCATTTAGGGCCCCTGGGCTCGCATTGCTCTCTGCGTCCGAGGCAGACTCCGGAGTCCCGATTGCCGTGAAGGCTTCGAAACCATGTGCTGCAGCAAACGCCTCCAGACTCTCGGTAGATGCCTCGCGCCAGTCCACAACAACCTTTTCAGGCATGCTGATGCCTCCGATGGCCTCCCTGACGGCCTGGATCGTGGCAAGGGGGTTCGCTCCGTCACGGATGATAACGACGCCGCCAACGGCTTCCACACCCCCTTTGTCGAGCGCACCTCGGCGCGAGGCCGGTCCCGCTCCCACGTGGGCAACGTGCTTCACCAAGATCGGCACACCGTCGCGTTCTTCGATCACCGCACCTTCAATGTCGGCCACGGACTTCAGGAACCCAACTCCACGCACGACATATTCTACGGAGTTCACCTCCAACGTGCGGGCGCCCACATCTAAATTTGAACTCCGCACTGCACGGGCTACGTCCTCGATAGAGAGGTCAAATCCACGCAACAGGTCCGGATCCACATCGACCTGGTACTCACGCTCAAAGCCGCCAATAGAGGCCACCTCGGAGACGCCTTTTGCGGCGAGCAGTGCATAGCGAACTTGCCAGTCTTGGATGCGTCTCAGCTCTTCTAAATCCCAGCCACCAATAGGGACGCCATCCGGAGTTCTCCCTTCGAGTGTGTACCAATACACTTGGCCTAACGCGGTAGCGTCTGGGCCCAACTCGGGTTCGACTTCCAGGGGAAGCGTGCCGGAACCAAGGCTTGCAAGTTTCTCTAGGATGCGACTCCTGGACCAATAGGTCTCGATGCCCTCTTCGAAAATGACATAGATCGAAGAGAATCCGAACATCGAGTTCGACCGCACCGTGCGAACTCCAGGGAGTCCCAACAGGGCAACCGTGAGCGGGTAAGTGATCTGATCATCAACGTCCTGGGGAGAGCGACCGGGCCAGCGTGTGAAGACGATCTGCTGGTTTTCGCCCAAGTCCGGAATCGCATCAACGGGGACGGGGTTGCGCGGGAATCCGCCAAGCTCCCAGTCAAAGGGGGCGGTGTAGAGTCCGCCCACGATCGCGAAGAACATTGCGATGAAGGCAACGAGGGGGCGTTCGAGTAAAAAACGAACGCTTGTGGATAGGAATCCCTTGGGGGGGTCGATGGGGATCATTTGTCTTCCCCTGGGCCAAGGATAAGGGTCTCCGTCACACTTCCACAGCGCAACATCTGCGAGCCAAAGTAGGGGTTACTCACTCGTTTTTCGGCTTGCAGCCAGTCCGCACCGCGCCCACCGAAAGCCATGGGGCAGTGCACGCGATAGATCGGTCCATCCGCGGGGTCTCCAAAGTGTCCGACGGAGATTGCCGCTGCGGTGGAGAGCGCTTCAAAGTGAATGCGCTGGTCTGCTAGCGTGGGCCCGGCCGCGATCATTCGGTTGATGGCCCCGCCCAGATCCACTTTGTCCTGACGCCACATCTTGGCGGCGCTTGCATCGAGATCCGCTTGATTCCAAGGTGTAGAAAGCCATTCAGAGGCGCCTGCAAGCGCAAGGTCTAAAGCGACGGAGTCATCGGAAGCCAATGCATTTTGAATCTCTAGGTACTTTTGCCAGGCGCCACTCCAGGATTCACGGAAAGGGGTGAGGTGTATGGGAGCTTGCGCAACAGGGCTCTCTTCGGTGACCGACTCCAGAGCGGGCTCTTCGCTGGGTCTACTCGCTGGCAACTCCTCCACACGAAGCGCTCCTGTGGGCAGCTCTTCAACAGCCTGAAGCTTGTCATCGATATCGAAAGTGCTCCTCGTGGACACCTCCGAAGTCTCTGGGATAAGTGTCCGCAGGACACTTCCACAGCGCAGCATGGCTGCACCGTAATAGGGGTTGTTGACGAGCTCGTCGACTTGCAGCCAATCGGCTCCGCGCCCGTCAAAAGCCATCGGGCAGTGAAGGACAAAGACCGGACCTTCAACGGCCGAGCCGAAGTGTTCGAGCGCGCGGAAGACCGCACTCGTGAAAATCTCAAAGCGCTTGCGTTTCTCTGCGATGTCAAGTCCCGGCGCTCTCATCTCTTGCAAGCTACCGCGTATCGCGAGCGAGTCTTTGCGAAAGGCCTCGGCCGCATCGGGTAGAAGGTCCGCTGTTCCAGCTATGGCGTCGAACAGGTCGGTAGCGATCAAGAGAGATGCGTCCAGGGACGTCAGGTCGTCACTGGCCAAATTGGCTTGAATCGGCAAATAGGACTCCCAGAAGGCACGCCATGAGGATTCAAAGGCGGTGGGTAGGACTTCGAATCGCACTGCTTGGGGGGTCTTGAGGAGGGGGGGGTCCTCATCCCATACCGCTGAGTTCATCCAGCTCGGTTGGGCATTGAGCTCGAGCTCGCTGTCCAACTTGAAGGCACCTCGGCTAACAACAAGTTCGCCTTCTTGCAGTCCGCTGAGTACGACATACATTCCACTTGCGCGGGGACCGAGCTCGATCTCCCGGCCTTCGAAGATTCGCTCACCGTCTTTGCCATCGGCTTGGACATAGACGACAGCGCGACGTCCTGTGATCAGTGGTGCCGTTGTGGGGATGACCAAGGGTAAGCCGGCCTCTTGGGAGTTTGCGGAGAGACCAAAGGACTCTGCTAGCAGTGAAAGTGGCTCAAGCGGCATCTCGCAGATGGGGCAGGTACCCGCGTGGTCGGAGCGAACCTCGGGATGCATCGGGCAGGAGAAAGTTCCCGCGAGGTCCGGAGCAAGGGCCGTGCCGCCCGAGCCAACCTGGGCAATCACCTTGGCGCGCACAAACATCTCGGGTTTAAGGCGACCATGTGTGTTGGAGACCTCGACCCGTAGCTTTGCGGTGCGCCTAGATGAGTCAATCCAAGGTTCGATGAAAGTGATCTGGCCCTCAAAGGTCTCACCGGGAAGAGAGTCGGTCTCGAAGCGTACCTCTTGGCCAAGGAACAGCCAGGGGAGATCCGTCTCG
This sequence comes from uncultured bacterium, assembly GCA_937896235.1. Classification (GTDB taxonomy): domain Bacteria; phylum Planctomycetota; class UBA1135; order UBA1135; genus CALBMX01. The sequence goes on along the minus strand of CALBMX010000002.1, from coordinate 17,739 downwards.
AAAGCTTGCAGCTCAAGCCACAAGCTGGACAGGTCGGCAATCGAGTAGATCGGTGTTCCCGTCTCGACGTAGCGTCCCTCGTGGACTAGCTTGGAGGTGACCACTCCATTGCTTGGCGCATAGATGGTGATTTGGTCCGTAGGGCTCTCCAGCGAGGAGAGTTCGGCTATTTGAGGTTTTGTCAAACCCCAGAGTCTCATCCTCTCTTCGACGGCATGAACCCCGGAGGTAGCCGCCGCAAGGAGGCTCTCATCGACTTTGCCTAGGTGTCCATCTTTGGCCCGGGACAGTGCTGCGCGAGCTTGCCCTAACTCAACCTGTGCTTGGTACAAGGGTGGGCTATACAGGTCAGCTAAGTGGTCCCCTTGGCGTACAGAGATTCCTGTTGAGTCCACAAACAACCTGTCGATCCGCCCGGGGACCCAAGCACTGATCATCGAGGTTCGCGTCTCGTCAATCACTAGGCTTCCGACCATCGAGACTTCATGGGCCAGTGCTTTTCGAACAACGGGGCGAGTCTCTATTCCGAGGAGATTAATCACCTCGGGTTGAAGAGCGACCTGTGCGCCACCGCCGGCCTTTTTCGTAAGCGGGATTAAGTCCATAAAACAGATGGGGCACTTTCCCTTCTGGGGCATCTGTACAGAGGGATGCATAGAGCATGTCCACGTTGTTTTGGCTTGTTCTGGGTCTTCGTGGCCGACGTGAGAGACGGCTTGCGGCGCCCCCGATTTTTCGTCGGGTGCCCCAAAGAGATAGGCACCTAGGGTAAAGGCTACGAGAGCTAGTAGCGCTGGCCCTGCGCCTGCGAGGATCCACGAGATAGGCTGATTGTTAGGCTTCATGGCTAGTTCTCAATTTCAGAAGTGTTGGGTTGGGCTGGCCGGCTTTGGAGAGCTCGCCCGAGGTTGGTTTCGATCTGGATGCGTGCAAACTCGCGATCGACGTCTGCTCGAAGAAGCTCGATTTTGAGCTCTATTTGGCTATTGGCGGCCTGAATGAGGTCTAGGTAATTTGCTCGCCCGGAGGAGTATCCGGCTCTTGTTGTGTCGAGCACTTCTTGGGCGCGGGGTAGCAGACTCGCGGCGATTAACTTTGCTCGCCTCTCCGCAGACTGCATGTCCTCGAGGGCGAGGGAGACGTCGCCTTCCAAGGCTAACTGCATGTCGGTTCGCTCTTTGCGTAAGGCTCGTATCTCATGACGAGCACCGCGCTCCTGTGCGTCGTACTTCTGTTTGCGAATCGGAAGGGTGAGGCTGAGCTTAATCCCCGACGCATCACTCCCACTCCCAGGTGTGGCAGGGTTGTCAGCGAGCCCGGTGTCGATCAAGAATGCCCCCAAAGTGAACTTGGGTTTGCGATCGAACTCGGCTTGCTCCAATCGCTCCTTCGCCGCTTCGGTTTGATGCTCCAGTTTGACCAAGCTTGGATTCTGCTCAAGCGCATTCGCAATCTGAAGCGTGGTCAATTGATAAGCTTCGCTCGACGTCTCCACTAGGGCGACGACGGGGAGCTTCGCACCGCGAGGAAGCCCTAGCTCGCGGCGCAGTAGGACGTGAGCTCGCTCGACTTGGTCTAGCGCCACTTCACGCCTCTCGATGGCACGCTCGATCTCGGAACGCGAGCGCAAAAGGTCCGCGTACTCAGCATTTCCAGTTCGATAGCGCCCGTCTATTGTCGCGGAGATCGACTCCAAAAGGGCTATGCGGGATTGTTCCAGTCTTCCAACTCGCTCCCCCAATTCGGCTCGCCACAGGTGGGTCTCGACTCTTCCAATCAAGAGGCGCTCGGCGATGGAGATACTGCTCAATGCAGCTCGCGCATTGGACTCGGCGGCGCGGGTTGCGGCCTCCAGCGCCCCGTACCAAGGCAGTGCTTGAGAGACCTCAAAGCGCCGCTCTTGGGGGCCGACTTTTGTTTCGACCTCTCCTAAGAACTCTGTCCAGCTCACGTGGGGCTCCGGCATGGCGCCCGACGCGAGTGCCGCCTCGTTGCTTGCCAAGGCGCGCTCTTCAGCGGCCTCTAAACCGGCGTTCCGCCCAATGGCGATGGCAAAGAGCTGCTCCTTTGTGATGGGGCCATTGGCCTGCATTTGGGCAAAGCGCTGCTCCACGGCACCGATTGGTTCCGGCGCAGGGGAGCTCTCCCGGAGTACGGGCCCTGGTTGCGTCCTGCGCTCGGCGGGTCCGCGACAACCCTGGCTATTTAAAAGTGCAGATGAGAGAAAGAGAAGCGCTATCCAAGGCCTTGCTGTTCGGCCTGACTTGTGGTGATTCGGGTCCATCGAGGGACCTCCAGGGTTTGCCCAAAGCGGTGCTAGATTCCATCAACTCAGGGGTAGACCTTGGGCAAAGTCTCACTTCCAAAAGAGCCGAAGGGGCCAAACTCAACCAGCTCCAATCGGAGTGGCGAGGGGCGGGGCTAGCAGCGGTTAGTCGCTAGCAGGGCGAGGCGTGTCCGCGTGCCTCGCAGTAGCCCAAGCCAATGGGCGCTGCCCGGAAGGGCAAGTTCGTTCTGAATGGGCACGGTTCCCCTAGTCGTCAAAGCTTGCAGGGAATCGCGAGCCGTCGGTAAGGGCGGGTACATAGGCGAGCTCGCGAGGATTGAGCCGGCCGCGCTAATGTTGGCAAGAAGCTGTGCGGAGGTGTCCGATTCGGGCGCGAGCAGGTTGTAGTGCGCAGTCGGCAAGTTGTCCGATGGTGGAATAGGCTTGCTATCACACGTGCAGCGAGGCGCAGTGACGGAGACGCTATCTGTGGAGGGAGCTTTGGCGGAGCAGCAGCCTTGGGGAGCAGGCTGAACCGTCCCCGTTGAAGTACAGCAACAGCTGGTTTTTGACGAGGATGACATCATGGCGCACCCGTCCCAAGGGCCACTGGAAGGTGCGCTTACCTGGGCAAAGCTAAGGCCGATGGGGGCGAATAACGCGAAGATAAGTAGAAGCAACACTCCCAAGGAGTGGACTTCAGGCAGGTGCCGCGTGATTGACTTGGTGCTCATCCTTGTCACCAAGGAATACGGAAACAAGTCCGCCTTGGCAAGTACTGGTTCGGTTTACAGACTGCTTTTACTGGAGGCTGCGTGGAAACTCACAGGTCCCTTATGGACCCTATTCGTACGGATTGCGCTGACTTCCGGGTAAATCTGAGGGCAAATGGGGACGGATGTCGGGATCGGTCCGCTCAAGAAGACCGCGCGCCGCATCGTGCTCGGGGTCTAAGCTGAGCAAATGGAGAAGCGCTACTCGTCCCTCCTGGTAGTCGCCCGCGAGAATGTGGGTGCGCCCCAGCTCAAACCAGGCGTCAGGAATCAGGGGTACTTCCCGTGTGGTTGCGAGAAGATCCGCTAGGGCATCTTCGAATCGTCCATGGGCGAGGTGGATACGAGCTCGTGCGTAGAGCGCAACCGGGTTTTTGGGCTCAAGCGCGAGCGCCTCTGCAATACAGGGAATTGCTTGATGGGGCTCCCCTTTTCTCAGCCAAATACTGCCCAGGCAGGCAAAGAGCCCACCGTGTAATTCGTTGTTCATCGGCCCGCTTTGCTGCAGGTCTTCCAATATGGAAAGGGCAGCGTCGATACGGCCTTCGCCGGTTAGGGCTCGGGCAAGTAAGAGCTGGGCTTCGCTGCAGTTCGGCCAGGAGTCAAGGCATGCGCGTGCGTGTCCGACGGCCTCGGCTCTGCGACCGGTTGCTAGGCTGAGCCGAGTTAGGTAGAGGCTCGCCTCTGGGTGTGGTCCGTCTTCAAGCCTTTCGAGCAGTCGCGCTCTTTGTGCGTTGACGTCCTCAAGGTCGTCGCTGACAGAGTCGGGCTCGATCCGCGGGTCCCGCATGCAAGACTGGATGCTCGGCGAGGGTTGGATTAACCGGCGACCCGCCATCGCCTGGGGCGGGCTAAGGACCTGGATGTCCTTGGCGAGTAGCAACCGGCCGCCAGCGGGCAACCGAAGAGAGCCGTGCGCGCCACTTTGCCACCAGTCTCTCAGTTGCTTTGCACAATCCGAAGGGTTGAAGAGAGCAAGGAGTGGGGTGTCCACATTCGCTCTGTCTTCGAACAGGCGATACCAGCTGCGGTGGGCGCGTTTGTTGCTTGCTTCCCAGCGGTTGAGATCTTCTAACGTCCCATCGATAGAGGCGTGTGGAGTCGCGGCAACGGCGCGGGCTCCACTGACAAGTCGGCCGTGTGCAAGTAGAGTTTCCAGCCAGCCCCGCGGAGGAATCGCACCCGCCTGAACAATAAAAAGGACCCCAGCTCGCGCGAGATCTAAGCTCGAGGCGGGGTCGTTGAAGCTCCCGTCTTCGTGCACGGTCGTGTTCTTGTTGACGACTGATCGGCGGATGCTCTCTGGAATGTTGTGCCAATCCCCGGGTGCGCAAGTCGTGATGTGCAGCCTTGGGTCTCTCGCTGCGCCGAGGGCGGCAATCGTAGTCAATAAGTCGCGACTTCGAGTGGCCGGTGGAATCAGAACGTGCAGCAGCTTTACGTCGGCTGTTTGGCCGGCGGAAAGGGGATGACTGGTGGGTGAGGTCGGGGTAGACATGAGAGCAAAAGCAATCGGCAGAGAAATGCCGGTACTTGCCACCTAACCAAGTTATTGTATTAAGAGAGGCGCGATCTAGGTCCTGAATCTTACTTGACGAACTCGAAGGCGCCTTCCGGAAGAAGGTATACGATCAACATGTCACCACCCTCCGTGGTTGGGACGTGTTCGGAGCCCTCGCGGAAGACGATCCAACCCGGTTGGCGGCCGTCAAAGGTCGGCTCGCCGCTAATGCGAACCGCGTAGTTGATCTCGCCCTTGGGGTGCCGGTGCTTAGGGCCTGCACCGTTCATCCGCACGACGTCGATCGTGAAGTTGTCACTTTCCGGACAGGCTTTAGAGACGCGACCATAGGTCATGGGAAGCTCACCTCGGTTGGCAATCTCTCCGGCTTCGAGCATCTCCAGCAGCTTGGCGCTGAGCGCTTGGCCCGCCTCACTCTGGGGGTCAAACCGCTCCCTTAGAGTCGCCTCTGCGGCAGCGGTGTCGTTGACGTCAAGATTCCGGGCGGCATCGATAAGGGGGCGAAAAACGTTGATCACGCGAAGACTCTGGGCAAGGTGCTATAGGGGATTTCTTAGGTTACTGGCAAGACGTTAGCACAGCCCCCTTGAACTCGAGAACGATTCGCCTCCTAATCCACATGGGGAAGAGCATTTTCAACCCACAGAGACTTGAATTGAGATGACGAACACGACCACTACGGCTTCCAGAGATGACGAAGATCAGCAACAAGATCTTGCGACGGCTTATTTGCCAACGCATGAGAGCTTGCTTGAGGACTTCGGCGACGATTACCTTTCGATACAGGCCCTTTTCCGCTTCTGCTACTTGCCCGCGGGACGCCTTAGTTTTTTGAAAGGCCTGACCGTCGATGAAGAGTGGGGCACGCGTGACTTCGCGCTGCTCAAATACCTAGCCGTGCACCTGCGCCTCGCCATCGAGCAAAAGTGTTACATCTGGAATGAAGGCCAGCTCGTACTGACGGCGGGCTCATTGACCACGCGTACGGGTGCTCCGATCTACCTCGGCATCTCGCGTAACGCACAGCCGGAGGGTAACCCCTGGGTCGCCAACTGGGTTGGCGAACGTCCGAACACACAAGCGCTTCCGGAGCCGCCGCAGCTAGGCACCTGGGCGGAGCTCAACCCCTCGATGGAGATTGTCATAGCGTGCGAACTTGAACATCCAGAAAGGAAAGTCGCCTTGCGCGGGCTAGAGGGTGCTCCCATCGTGGCCCAATGCGCGGCCCTTTCGGGTGCCATCAGCTGGTCCATACATCGCGGTCTGGCTACGCGGCAGATTCACAGTGGAGGCAAGGGATACTTTGTCCCGGTTTACCTGCACTCCCGTGAGGATCTGCACGGTCTACCGGACTTTGTCGCGCCCCTTGTCATGCAAAAAGGTCGTGCTGTTTTGCGGGCCATTCTCTCTCCCCAAAACGCCTATGCGCCAGCGCGCGCCGTTGTGCAGCGTTGCGAAGAGTTGCCACCTTGGCTGCTCAATGCGTGGGTTGATTCAAGTGCGGAAGAGGAGGCCCTAAGGACGGATGCCTAGCTGGCTAACCAATTTTCTGCTTTGCGGCGCAATCCTGCTATTGGGTGCCGTCTACGCACCTTATCTTAGGGGCGCAGATGGCGAGGATGGCAGCGGCGGATTTCTCGGAAGTGACTTGATTGTCTTGGCCGATGCCGCTGGTGGGCGTGTGATCTCAGCCACCCAAATCGAGCCTGTCCCCCTACAGGAGATGAGCCTGGAAGCCTTTGTGGACGCGGGCGGCCGCGGGTCTGTACTTAGTGGGGCATCGATGGCTCTGTCGCGTCGCCTTTGGGGTGTGGCCGAATCCAGTGCGAAGTTCTACCGCCTTGAGAACCTTCTGTTATTGATTGTAGCTGGTCTCGGGCTAGGGAACTTGACGCGTAGATTGCTTCTCCCTTGGACGGGCGCCGAACACGGGCGCGCGGCTGCGCGCGCACTTCCCGCAGCGCTCGTACTTCACCCACTTGCCGTGCTCGCTGTTGTGGATTTATCAGGTCGGGCCGAGCTCCTCGGTCTGGCGTTTGCCGCCTGGTCCGCAGCGATCTACCTGCGCGGCCGACAGGATCGTAGGCCATCACAAACGCTCGTCGCTGTGTTCCTTGCAATCCTTGCCAGCCTGACTTACGGAAGCGGATTCGGCTTGGCCCTTGTGATCGCGGTTGCCGAGTTTGTCTCGGCACGGCGCTACCGACCGAGCCGTGACTCTTGGCGCTCCGCCCTGGCGATGCTGGCCCTCTTTGCCGTGTTTGGTCTCTCTGACCTTGGGATGCGCCTGTGGTTCGAGATCCCTTTAGGCGGTAGCAATTTGTCCTTTTCCCTGGGCGCCGTACTCGAGCGCCTTGGCGTTCTGATTGTCTCCTTTCCTCAGGGTGGCTCTGCTCAATACGGCATCGGCATGGCACTCGCCGTAGCCGTGTTTTTGCTGATGATGCACCCCGCCCTTCGCGCGGCTCGCTCCGCCCCTCGGCTTTGGGGTTGGCTGCTCAGCTTGTGGTTTTTGGGGGTGCTCTTCGCAACACTTGGCGGGACGGATGTGTCGATATCGGACTTTAGTCACGTAGAAACTTTGCTGATTGCCACAGCGGCGGTTACGGGGGGGCTTGTTGTTGTCGCGACCGGTATGCACGGATTTCGCCGCTTAGCTCTCCCCATCCTTTTAGCGGTCTCGTACGCCTTGCTCAGCATGGGCCAGTCGGCTGGCTATTTGGACGCAGGGCGAGTGACTAGCGAGCTGCGGCGAGACCTCCTATTCGCCACCGACTACGCTTTGGAGCACGGTATGGCGTCACCTCAGATCTTAGTCCTGGACCCACCTCTCCTTGTGGGCGCACAGGCTCCGTGCGAAGGTGGAGTCGAGCACTTCTTAGATCCTTCCATTACGGGTCGAAACGTAAATCCGAACCGGCACCCACCTCTTGCCCTAACCCAAGAAGCGCTGTTTGCCTTTGCGAGGGAGCCCGAATTCAACACCCTCCGCAAGTCTGGAGTCGTGTTGCTTCTCCCCCCCGAGCGCTTTGTCGGCCCGACGGAAGACGAGAGAAAGTTGCGCCCTCGGATGCCACACCTGTTGCCCAAGCCGCGCCCACACGAGCAGCAACCACCCTGGACAGCCGACCCTCGCTCGCCGGAGCTGACGTTGGATCCCTTTGCGATTACAGCTCTGATTGTGCGGCCCCCCGCGGATCGCCTGGTGACCGGTGTGGACCTGCCAACGGAAGTGAACTGGAGTACAAAGTCGGGTTCGGCCTCCCCCAGCGACAAAGAGCAGAGCACTCCAGGCGCCTGGGTCAAACGCCGAGGCGCAGCGGAGGGGGTATTTGACCTCTCCCGCGATCTCGATTGGCTCATGGCTGACCTGGTGGGCCGCATGTGGTTTGTCGAGGGCCTTCCGCGTGTCGGCCGATGCGAGCTGCTGCCCGCCTTGCCTGGGCAGCTGGTCGGTCCCGATGGGAATCTCACTTTTGAGTTGGATGGTGAGGATTGGCTCTTCGCGGCCCCCAACCTGTCCGCCGATAGCCTTGCTGCGGCGGATGCGGAGGACGAGTGGTTTTTGACCTTGCTCGACATGGTTCACCTGCGCACGTTCGAGTTTGCAGCGGAGCCACAAATTGCCGGTAGACTCCGATTTGAAGGTGTTTTGGACACGATTAGCTCTTGGAGTACAACAGATCTGGCGTGGACACTGGAGCGCCGCGTAAATAGCCGTACTATCTGGCGCCACAGAGGGCGCGGCCAATAACCGCGCCCGTCAACCCACCTCAGATTGCCATGTCGACCAGTCCTTCCAAGTGCCTCGAAACCTTCGAGAATCCAGCTTCCCACCGCGATTACGAGATTCGTTTCGACTGCCCGGAGTTCACTTGCCTCTGCCCGATGACGGGACAGCCGGATTTCGCGACCATCCGGATCAAGTACACACCCGACGAGCTTTGCGTCGAGCTGAAAAGCCTGAAGCTCTACCTGTGGAGCTACCGGGATGAAGGCGCATTTCACGAGGCGGTTACCAACAAGATTCTGGACGACATCGTTGCCGCAATCTCACCGAGGAAGCTGTCGGTAACAGGAGATTTCTGGGTTCGAGGCGGTATAGGGACGGTCGTCGAAGTCAACTATTCGAAGTAGCGCTTAGCCCGAAGAGGTCGCGCGTTATTTCTGGCGCAAAAAGTTGGCTAGCAAGAGCTGGCCATGCTCACTCAGGATAGATTCCGGGTGGAACTGCACGCCGAAGTGGGGCCTACTTTTATGCGCGATCGAGAGCACTTCGCCGATGGGCGAGCGCGCGGTGATCTCCAGCTCTTCAGGGAGACCCTCTTCCAAAACGGTTAGGGAGTGGTAGCGCCCCATCGGCACGGGAGTAGGGAGCCCCTGGAAGAGCCCCTCCGCATGGTGGTGCACTTCGATGGGGCGTCCATGGGCTAGCTCGGGCGTCCTCCCGATTGTCCCGCCAGCGGCGACTGCGAGAGCCTGGTGCCCAAGGCAGACGCCGAGGATGGGAGTGCGCGGGAACGCCTCGAAGAGGGCCAATGACAGCTCCGCATCGCGAGGGTGCCCAGGACCAGGACCAATAAGGATACGGTTCGGGGAAAGCGCCTCGAAATCAGCTAAATTGACCCGCCCGGACTCCAAAACGCGAATGGTCTCTCCCAAAGATCGGAGACCTTGAACGAGGTTCCAAGTGAAAGAGTCGCGGTTGTCGAGAAATGCAAGAGGCACTTTGCTCATGAGAAGAGTGAAACCTAGAGCTTAGGGGCGTAGGGTACGCATTATGGACCGAGATACAATGGATATCGTCATCATAGGCTCAGGCGAAGTGGGACACCACCTCGCCGAAGTGCTCTCTAAAAGCGCGCACCGAGTAAGCGTAATCGACCAGGACCCCGTGCGTATTCGCGAACTGCAGGAGTCGCTGGATGTACAGGCCATCCTAGGGGACGCAACCTATGCGGATGTCCTGATGCAGGCCGGTGTTCAGAAGGCGGGTCTGGTCGTTGCGGCCACCGACAACGACAAGGTCAACATGCTTGCGTGCGTATTGTCGCGGAAGCTGGGTGCCAAGCGGATTATTCTCCGCATCAAAGACACAGCGAGGATCAAGGACTACGGCTTCTTCTACAAAGGCTGTCTTGGGTACGACGTCTTGCTTTCGACGGAAGAGCTTGCGGCTGAGATGGTTTTGCGGACGGTGGCGACAAACCACGCCCTAGAAGTGGAGAGCTTTGCCAACGGCCGCGTGCAGTTGCGCCGACTTCGCCTAGGGTCGGATTCGGAGTTGATCGGGACAGAGCTGATGAAGCTCCGCCTGCCAGGAGGCGTCATGATCGTCGCCGTGATCCGAAAGGGAGAGGTCTCCGTTCCGGGAGGCTCGTTCAGTCTGGAAGTTGACGACCACGTCTATGTCGTAGGCAAGCGCGACAGCTTGGATGACTTCGAGACGCTTGCGGGTGATCCGATCAAGTTGCGCCGCAAGGTGGTCATCATGGGGGGCGGCTCCGCAGGAGTGAGTATTGCTCAGCGCCTCGACGATATACCGGGGATCTCTGTGCGTCTGTTCGAGCGCAACGACGAGCGCGCGCGATTGGTTGCAGAGAAGCTCTCGAGTCGCGTACTCGTGCTCGTTGGTGACGCCACGGACCTGGACTTCCTGAAGGAGGAGCAGGTCGGTGAAGTCGATGTGTTTATCGCCTCGACCCGAGACGACGAGGATAACATGATCGCCTGCCAGCTAGCCAAATCCCGGGGAGTTGAGCGGACCGTCGCCCTTGTCAATAAGCGCGCCTATAGCAGTGTCTATAACCTGATGAACATCGACGTGGCCGTCTCGCCGCGCCTCCAATGTGCCCAGCGAATCCTGCGCTTCGTGCGGTCCGACTCCGTGTCGTCAATCGCAGTGATCGCGGACGGCAGGGCGGAGGTACTCGAGCTGGAAGCACACTTCAAAGGCGGCAAAAAGGAACGCAAAGTGAAGAACCTCGGCCTTCCCGATGGAGCCAAGATCGGCGCTGTGGTGAGGTCGGAGGACGTATTTATTCCCAATGGCGAGAGCGTGGTTGAAGACGGTGACCAGGTCATCATCTTTGCACTTCCGGATCACATTCGCGAAGTCGAAAGCATCTTCCTTGGACCGGATAGCCACGTCTCGGAATGAACCTTCACGCCGTCTTTCACCTGCTCGGTCAGGTCTTGCTTTTATTGGCGATGTTCCTTTTGGTGCCCGCGGGTGTCGCACTCTTTTACGGGGAGCATGGCGCATGGAGTGCGTGCCTGCGCTCGTCGGCGATCTCCGGTGCGCTTGGAATGGGGCTCGTCCACATGGTCTCGAAAGAGATCGGCACGGAGTCCGAGTTCCGGAGGGCCAAGAAGACACTGAATACGAAGCGGAACCTCCTGCTGGTTTGCTTCTCCGGAATGTGCGCACTCTTCTTGGGTTTCTTGCAGTGGGGTAGCGAGGCAGACGTCCTTAAATTGGCGGAGGATCTGCCCAGCTTGGCGGGCCTGAGCTCACTCCAAGTTCTCTTGGCTGGGCAAGTCGCGATCATTCTGCTCGCGCTGTTCGCTTTAGTTCATCAGCTGCGCCACGACACCAAACGCAAGGAGTTGGCCCAAAAGGAGTTCTACCGTCGCGAGGGATTGGCGGTTGTCGGACTCTCTTGGCTAGTGGCTGGAATTGTCGGGTCCTTGCCGTTCATTTTCTCCGGGGAGATTCCCCATGTCGTCGATGCATTCTTCGAGTCGGTCTCTGGTTTCACGACGACAGGTTCGACGATTCTCAGCGCCGAAGGGATCGACAATATGGCCATGTCGATCATGTTTTGGCGCGCGTTTACACACTGGCTAGGCGGCATAGGCATTGTGCTCGTCTTCGTTGTGCTGTTTCCCGCCGGCGGGCGAAGCCTCTTTCGCTCCGAAGTTCCGGGCGTCTCACGCGAAGCAGTTCATCAGAGAGTACGCGATAGCGGCATGGGGTTGATGCGCGTCTATGTCGGCCTAACTCTGCTTCAAGTGGTCTTGTATATGTTCGCTAACCTCTCGCTTTATGAAGCCCTTGTGCACGCCTTTGGCACACTTGCAACGGGTGGCTTTTCGAGTCACTCGGAGAGTATGGCCTACTTTAGATCTCCTCTGGTCGAGGGGATTACCGTGGCCTTCATGTTTGCAGCTGGTATCAATTTCGCCATCTACGACACGGTCTTGCGGTCGGGGCCCAAGCGCGGTTGGCGGATGATGGTTCAGTCCAGCGAGGTGCGCCTCTACGCGGGCGCAATGGCGGGATCGATCCTAGTCATCGCTGTTGTGCTATGGTTCTGGGGCGGCTCCAATGGTGCCTCAGGCTCAGACTTGGCGGACTACACGCGATTCTCCTCTGCGTTTCGCGACTCTGCTTTTGTGGTCTCTAGTGTGCAGACCAGCACGGGCTTCGGCACCGCGGACTTTGATCAGTGGCCTCACTTCGCGCGCACCCTGCTCATGGGTTTAGCCTTCATGGGCGCCTGCGCAGGATCGACGGGTGGTGGTCTAAAAGTGGTCCGCTTCATGATCCTGGCGAAGTCCTCTCTGCGCAGCTTCCAACAGTTCGCAAGGCCGCGCGCAAAGTTACTTGTCCGAATGAACGGTGAACCCCTTCATGAAGATCTAGTCTCCAGCATCGTGGGTTACTTTGGAATGTGGGTCCTCGTTTTCGGAGCGGCCACCTTGTGCCTAACTGCGATGGACATTGATCCCCTGACGGCGTCAACCGGAGTGCTGGCCACCCTAAATAACATCGGACCAGGCCTAAACCTGGTGGGGCCAACTCAAAGCTTCGGCTGGATGCCGGACCTAGGGAAAATCCTCTGTAGCGTACTGATGCTCATCGGCCGCCTAGAGTTCTATGCCATTGTGGTCCTCTTCCTGCCCCGCTTTTGGCGGATCTAAACGGCCTCGACCCACAAGTGGTTTTGAGGGTGGCAAGTCCGCATGAAAAGGGTGCCCCCCAAGCGTGTGCCGTTGTCAGCTCACTGCGGCCAGTAAGAAGGGGCTACCCAGTGGGGCGCCGCCCGATGAGAGGGTGCTCCCCATCTGCGGAGGGGTACTACAGGATGTCGTCTCTGTAAGTCCAACGGCCTTCGTTACTGTCGTCGCGACGGTTGGCGATGAGTCGCCATAGTCCTTCGCACCCTACCGCTGCGATGTACTCTGTACCGTCGCTTAGAAGTACGCGCCCGGAGATGAGGCCGATCAAGGCACGACGGTCGGTCTCTGGATCGATCCAGAATACGCCTGCACCAACTTGGGAGATGTCGCGTGGGAGGTCTTGGGCAGATCGAAAGCTCATGCCTTGAACGCGCGGATCTTCCGTGGGGAAGAGTTCAATCTCCCAGGTCTCTGCACCCGTGCGCCCGCGCGCAAAAACACGGTCGCCAGGCTGAGGGCTGATGAAGGCGACCTCAACTGTTGGGAACCGAATCTCGCCCTGCGCCAAGTAAAGTCCACTACCGATTGGTTCGATAATCGAAGCCTCGATCGAAGGGCCGTCGCCGAACCAAACGGTCATGTCGACTTCGCCTGAGCGGGCTGTATTTCCAAGGAAGACAACGCCTCCAGGTGTGGAGACACCTAGCTCGGTTCCGCCGGAAGTGTGCAAGGTGACGGTGGCGTCCGCATAGTTGCGCGTGACCGTGCAGGAGGTCGCAACAAGGGCAAGGGCGGCGGCGAACAGGCGGAGAGTCGTTACGGGTGACTTCATTCGAAAGCTGTCATCGAAGGGGCGAAACAAAAGGAGGGCGCGGTAAGGATAGCTCCCCGGCCCCCTAAGTGCGACAGAAGTCATGGCTAAGCGCAAGGACTGGATGAAGCGCCCCTTGTTTCTGGTTCAAGGAAGCTTGACTTTCGACCGCCTCGAACGGCTCTTGGGAGCTCTCTGCCGACAGCCTGCGGCGCAGGGTACGCGCCAGGAACGGTATTCCCTTGGTCCATTTAGAGTCCCCCCTCTCACGTCGGCTTACAGAGACTCGTGATTTGGCGCCCCCTTCCAAGATCGCGCCGGGACGAACGCGCCCAGGAGCCTGGGGGGCCAAAGGGCTCCGCGAGGCAGCGCGGTTACAAGAGCTGAGCGCCTTCTCAGCGGGTTCCGGAGCATTCGGGTAACGCCCCAGACTCGTAAAGGCTGTGGAAAGTCACCATTTATTGATGCGCATAGTCGTCTGGCCGCACCACAATTGCGGGATGCCCTTTTTCGGGGCTCCCGTTGAATCTCAGCTCTCTGTGTTCCCATGCAAAAATCATCATCCCTTTTCCTGTTTTTCCTGATCGCCGCGGTCTTTGGGTTTGGCGTTTATTTTCTTGGTTCGACCCCCTCAGAAGCGACAAAGGACCTAGGGCCGGCCCTCGGAAATACCGAAACGACCAAGGATGAGCGCTACAAAGGAACGCTGACCAGAGCAGAGGAGACGGAGACCCTTCATTCCAACGCCGGTGAAGCGAGCAGGTCAACGGTTGATATGGGCATGTCGCCTCTCGTTGCGGGCGAAAGCAACTTGATCGGCATGATTACTGGGCGCATCGTAGACGCCGGCGGAAATCCACTTTCCGGAGCCCACGTGGTGGTCGGAGGCGCAGACCCGCTTCCGCTGATGATCGGCATCGATTCCAATCGGGGATTCGGACAGCGCTGGTCGACGGCTAGCTCGGCCGACGGCACGTTCCAACTAAAGGGGCCTGAACCCGGTGAGCTTCGCGTGGGGGCAACGCTCGCAGGATTCGTTCCCACTGAACACGCGAACCTCGCGCTGCCGACCGGGGGCGTCTTGGACGTTGGGGACATTCCTCTCGAGATCAGTGTTGTTTTGGAGGGGCGAGTCGTCGTCGAAGGTGGTGGAGGTGTTGCCCTTGCCGAGCTGTTCGTTCGAGATCCCGGCGGCGGCAACTGGTTTGGAACGATGAACGCTCCCGCGGCTGCGGTAACAGACGGGGATGGCTTGTTCCGCGTCGACAGCTTGGCCACCGGTCCCTGGGAGATCGAAGTGATCTCCGCTGAACAGCCCAACCGTGTATTCAAGGGCCGCAGCGAGCAGCCTGGCGAGATTCAGTCCGCACTGATCTTTACCCTTGAGCCCGGACAGCGCATCACCGGCCAGGTGACAGGCGCCACGGTTGCGGAGCTAGAGGGGTTGGAGATCACAGCCCAACAAGGCGGTGGTCGCGGTGGTGGGCGTCGCCCTGGTCAGGACAGCTCACGCACTGCCGAGATCATGCCAAACGGAAGCTTTAGTATTGGCGGCTGCATCCCCGAGAATACGTACACGCTCTCGGTCTCGACCCCAAACAATGACACCAACCCATGGGGTGGTGGCGGACAAGCCGTGACCGAGCGAGTGGAAGCACTTGCTGGCTCCTCGGGTGTCAACGTGCCGTGGGTCGGTTCGACAGCACTTGACTTCCAGGTTGTGTCTGCGGCGTTGGGTACTCCGATTGAGAACTTCACCGTGCGATACGGGACACGTCGGATGCAAACCTTCCAAAGCGAGCAGGAGGACGTCACGTTCCATGCGGATGGACGCGTTCACCTAGCCGAGTTAAATTCAAACCCAGGGCGTGGCGACAGTGCCTTTAAGGTAGCGATTGAGGCTCCGGGATTCGGGAGTTTTGAGCAGGAGTTTACGCTCATTGAAGGGAAGCTTCTCGATGGTGGACTCCTTCCCCTAGAGCAAGCTGCCACCTTAACGGTCACCGTTTTGGATGACGGCACGGGACTCCCCATCGAAGGGGCAGCCGTGAGCCTTTCTATTGTTGGTACTGCGGATACGAGCGGAAATCCATTCGCTGGTTTCGGAGGCCGAAATGGCGGAGGCGGGACAGGCGGCGAGCGCCGCACGGTGAAGTCGAATCAAAAGGGTGTTGCAGTCCTGTCGAGCTACGAAGGGCAGATCGGCAAACTAACGGTCGAGCATGAGATCCATACGACCTGGCGCAACGAAGCACTCAACATGCCGGAAGGTGCCCCAGTGGCCGTCGAGGTCCGAATGGGTGTTGGCGGCAAGGTGATTGTCACGGTGTTGGACGCAAGTGGCGCTTCCATCTCCGGCGCGCGCGTCGAGACGCGAACACCGCAAGCGGCGGACACGGGCGGCGGAGGGCAGAGGGGCAATCGCCGGAATTTCCAGATCATGGCTGCGGGAGGTGCAGGTACGACAGCCGTGGCGAATGGGGATGGAGTCGCGACATTCCGCAACCTGGAACCTGGAGTGCACGAATTTAATGTCGCCAGCCAGGGTGGCGGTATGCCATTCGCCGTCATGCAAGCCGATGCCGATGTTTGGCCGAGCGTTGTTGTTGTGGAGCGTGGAGAGCATGAGTTGACCTTGCGGGAAAAGCCGGTTTCGACCCTGGTCGGGCGCGTTACCGAGAACGGCGCTCCTCTGGCCGGAGCTGAACTCAGCCTCGTAGATGGGACCAACCCGTTTGGAGGGCTTCGGTTCGGCGGTGTTTCCGGCCCGGGCTCCGGAACTACGGACGGTCGTGGTAATTTCGAGCTAACTGGTGTCGAGCCAGGCTCCTTTGATTTGGAGATCAACCACGCTGGTCGGGCAATGAAGAGCAGTATTCCCGTCGTGCTTGTCGTTGGTGAGAATCATCTGGATGTCGCCCTCAGCATTAGTGTTGTGGAGGGTTTTGTGCGAAACACGGAAGGCGAGCCGATCGCAGGCGTGAAGGTCTCCATTCGCAACATGGACTCGGGCCCGTCCGGTGGGATGCGCGCCTTTATGAGGCCCCCCGGTGGAGGCGCGTTGGAAGTCGGCGTATCCGACCTAAGCGTGACGAGTGCCGAGGGCCACTACTCCCTGCGGGGTGTGGAGACCGGAGTCAAACTTGTGGTCACCGCTTCGGCAACGGATATGGCTCCAGATGAAAGCGATGGCTTTACCGTGGGTGTTGGTGAGGTCAAGACCGGCGTCAATTTATTCTTGGAGCCTGCGGGTTCGATCTCCTTCACGTTCGCCAGTGCCGGTGGCCCGAGTATGGTGACGGCGACCTACCAGGGTGAAGAGACGGTAGCGGCCAAGAACGAATTTAGCCGAACTGGTAGCGGGGAAATGCAGGGCATGAAGCCCGGGATTTGGCGAGTGGGTGTTAGCGGGATGGGAGGGCCTGGCGGGCAGGGCGCTGCGTCTGAAAAAACGGTCGATGTCGAAGTGCATTCTGGACAAGTCGCTGAGGTCGTTCTGGAGTTCTAGGTATTATCTTCGGATGACACCTTCCAATGGCTCATCCGGCGTATACCGCGCACTTCTTCTCGACCTCGACGGCACCTTGATCGGACCTAGCGGTTCGCCTCATCCAGAGACGACCGCCTGTCTTCACGAGCTCGTCGAGCGCGGCGTTCATGTGATGATTGCAACGGGGCGCTCGGAGGGCGGAACCCGTGGAGTCATGCGGGAGCTGGGTTTTACGAATCCTGCGATCGTTTTCAACGGCGCGGGTTTGTACTGCCCAGTGAAAGACAAGCTGCTCGAGGAGCGAACCCTCGCCGACCGCACGATCGATCTAACCTTTGAGTTCTCGAAGATCCACGACTTGCCAATGGTCGTGATGCGAGCGGGCGAGAAATTCGCACGCGAGCCAAAAACGGAGCTAGAGCGTTCGGCCTTGATTGATTTGGAAGATCTGCACATCGTTCCCGAGGCTGAACTGCCGAGAGAGAGATTGATCCGGATTACGATGTACTCCGATGTTTTCGCTACGTCGGCGGACCTCGAGAGGGCGCTGGTGGCTCACGTTAATCGGCCTGCGTACTTTAGTCACTTCCCGTTGAACGCGCTGTACGAGCACGCGGGGAGCCCCTATCAGGTCGTAGATGTCCAACCGCCATGCCGAGGGAAGGCCGAGGCCGTGCGCTACTTGTATGAGACGCACGGGATTTTACCCGAGGAGATCGTAGCGATTGGAGATGCCACGAACGACATCCCTATGTTTGAGGCTGTGGGTTTGGCGGTGGCGATGGCAAATGCGATGCCCGAGGCGGCGAAGTATGCAGATCGGGTGATCGGAGATGCGGACTCGGCGACGATTGCGGAGTTGGTGGGCGAGTTGAGGTGGGCTCCCAGCAAGAAGGATTGCTCCGTCTCTCCTTCATAACCACCTAAGGTTTTTTCAAGGCCCAAGAGCGCTCAAAGAACCAGAGGTAAAAC
>CALBMX010000001.1 GCA_937896235.1 uncultured bacterium | reverse complement strand
CGGCGCTCCTCACTCCACGTCACTCGCACGGCGGACTCCACGCCAAAGTGGTGCGGGCGATCCTTGCGGTTAACGAAGCGAGGGAGAGCATTGCCCTCCCTCGTTGAGATTCCAGGCCTACGAACTCTTGGCTATTTTTGCAGTAGCTCTTGAGCGGCCTCGAAGTCGCGCAAGTCCTGTTGGTATTCACTTGCATCGCCAAGAGCGATTGCCATGAAGAGTCCTGCGAACAGGATGCTACCGATAAAGAACAGACGATTTACGCCCTTGTCATGGTTCAGGTGCATAAAGAACACAGCGACTAGCGTGGCTTTGACCGTTGCGATGAGCATCGCGATCGACAAGTCAGCTGCGCCAAAGTTGAACTGCGCGACTCCAACCGTCAAGGCCGTTAGTGCTAAGAGGGCGCCAAAGACGCCGACAAGCATTTTCATCGAGGCGGGGTGGCCCAGGTCGTAGCCTGGCTTTTCTTCCGAGTGGTGCATGGGATAACTCCTAGTGAATCAGGTACATCAGGGGGAAGAGGAAGATCCAGATCAGGTCAACCAAGTGCCAGTAGAGGCCAACGCCATCCACAGCTGTAAAATAGTAGCGGTTGAAGTCGCCACGGATTGCCCGGCGCAAAAGCAACGAGATCGCAACAATACCAAGGACAACGTGCACACCGTGCAAACCCGTCATGCAGTAGTAGATACTGAAGAATTGGTGCAGGTCGGGCAGCTGGGAAAGGTCGGTCAGATGACGGCCCGTTGCCTCGTTGTACGCCTCGAGAGCATGCTCATTCGGGTTATAGAACGTACCCCACTTAAGTCCCATGTGGAACTTGTGGGAGTACTCAAACGCCTTGACAACCAGGAAGCCTATCGCGCACGCGATCGTGATCACAAGGTTCCGGATCAACCACACGCGATTCTCCATCTGCGCGTTCCGTACGGCAGTTGCCATAGTGAACGACGACAGAATAAGCACGGCCGTGTTGATCGCACCCATCTTCGTGGAGAGGAAGAAGTGCGCATCCAGGAACATGTCCGGGTGATTTCCCCGGTAATACGTGTAGGCGCAGAACAGACCCGAAAAGAACAGGACTTCGGTAACGAGGAAAACCCACATCCCAAACTTGCCTGCCTCGAACTGTTGCTCCGGCGTCTCGAAGTGATGGGCCAGCCACTCGGGGTGATCGTGACCGTCGTCGTGTGTTGAAGAACTCATCAGTTGTTGTCCTCGGAAGTGTCAGCGATGCGGTCCCAGTTTCCTGTTTCCTCGTTGAACTTGAGAGTTGAGAAGTCATAGACCGGCTTGACGGTCGGAATCTCGTGGAAGTTGTGTTCGATGGGCGGCGTTGCCGTCTCCCATTCCATACTGGCAGCACCCCAAGGGTTTTGCGGCGCTTTCTTGCCATTCACGATGGAGGAAAAGAGTGTCCAGATACCGACAGCTACTCCCGTTCCAAGAATAAATGCGCCCACAGTCGAAACCTGGTGCAAGTTTTGGAACTCAGGTAAGTACGTCGCATAACGGCGAGGCATGCCTCGGGAACCCATGATGAACTGCGGGAAGAAGGTCACATTGAAGCCGATGAACATCAGCGCCGCGCCGAGCTTACCCATCACCTCGTTGTACATCTTCCCGAACATCTTCGGCCACCAGTAATGGAGCCCTCCGAAATACGCGAACATGATCGACCCCACCATCACGTAGTGGAAGTGGGAGACAATGAAGTACGTATCGTGCAAATGCACATCCGTCCCCATACTGCCTAGGAACATACCGGTCAGCCCGCCGACCGTGAACATCCAGAGGAACGCGAGCGCGTACCACATAGGCGTATCCAAGCGGACGGAACCCTTGTACATGGTGCTCAGCCAGTTGAATACCTTAATGGCCGACGGAATCGAGATCGAGAAGGTCAGCGTACTGAAGACTAGACTCGCCCAGGCACTTTGGCCCGACGTGAACATGTGGTGCCCCCAAACCAAGAAGCCAAAAATGGCGATGGCGACCGAGGAGTAGGCGACCAGCGTATAGCCAAAGACCTTCTTGCGACTGAACGTCGCCATCAGCTCGGAAATGATAGCCATCGCCGGCAGAATCATGATGTAGACAGCGGGGTGGCTGTAGAACCAAAAGAAGTGCTGGAATAGAACGGGATCACCGCCAAACTCTGAGTTGAAAATACCCAAGCCAGCAGAACGCTCGACGGCGAGCAGTAGCAGCGTGATACCGAGAACGGGTGTCGCCAGCACTTGAATCACCGCAGTGGAATAAATACCCCAAATGAACAGTGGCATGTTGAACCAGCCCATGTTCTTCGGTCGCATGCGGTGCACGGTCACGATGAAGTTCAGACCAGTAAAGATGGAACTAAAACCCAAGAAGAACGCGCCAGACACAGCCCAAATCACGGACGTGTCTGTCTTTACGGAGTAAGGCGTGTAGAACGTCCACCCCGTGTCCAAACCACCGGTAACAAGAACCGTAACAAAGAAAACAGCCCCGATGGCCCATAGCCAAAAGCTCATCAGGTTCACCCTTGGGAAGGCGACATCCTTCGCGCCTAACATCAGCGGGAGCGCAAAGTTTCCAAGCGCGCCCGGGATACCAGGAATGACAAACAGGAATACCATCACCGCGCCATGAAGCGTGAAGAACTGGTTGTAGGTCTGGTTGTCGACCAACAAGCCTTCAGGCACCCACAAGTGAAGGCGGACGAGTAGGGCGAAAACACCGCCCAGCATCAGTGCGCCGATTGTGCCAAAGGTGTACATGACACCAATGCGCTTGTGGTCGATCGTAAACATCCAAGACAAAATGCCTTTGGATGCGTTCAGGTAGTTTGGCTCGGCTCCACCGTAAATAGAGTCGTTTTTGTCGTGGGTCACTTTCGTTTCCATATTCGTATAGACGGGGTGTCCCCGTTAGTTCCCCAAGCTCTTGATGTAAGCGATCAGGCCATCGATTTCGGAGTCTTTAAAGACACCACGATACGAGGTCATTGCCGGCGGGAATCCCTTCACGACTTGCGCGCCAGGATCAAGCAACGATTCCTTGAAATAGTTTTCGTCAAACAGTCGCGTATCGCCATTTTCGAAAGTGCGTTCGGTGCCCCATGACCCCTTCCAACTCGGGCCGACAACTGCGGATCCGTCGATGGAGTGACAAGCAAAGCAATGCTGCCCGTAGATTTTTTCCCCGATCGCCACTGGGGTAAACGGTTGTCCGTCTTCGTCTAGATAGGGGTTCGCCTGTTTTGCAACCCATCCGTCAAACGTTGCCTGATCCTCGACAAAGACCTGCGCCATCATCTGAGAGTGGTCCTTGCCACAGTACTCCGTGCAAAACAGGGTGTACTGTCCTTCTAAGGTCGAATGCACCCATGTCTTGGTGTACCGGCCTGGCACGATGTCTTTCTTCACACGGAATGCCGGGATCCAAAAGCTGTGGAGGACGTCTGCAGAGCTCATTACGAATGTAACGTCTTGCTCCACAGGCAAGTGGAGCTCCGTACTTTTCGCACCGTTGGGGTAAATGAACTCCCAGTTCCACTGGCGCGCCTTCACTTGGATCTCGTATCCGTTGGGCGGAGGTGTGTCGCCGTACATGTACGACTTGAACCCGGTGTACCACATCGCGATCGTAAGTAGGAACGGAATACCACTCCACGTCAACTCAAGCGCAAGGCCGTGACCGGGTGACTCTTCACCATCCCAAACACCTTTTCGATAGCGGTAGCGAATCGCCATAAAAATCATGGCCGCTACGATCAAGGCTGTAAAGAAGGCCGAGATCCAGTAGATGTAATAGAAGGTCCAGTCGGACTTCGGGGCGAGTGTCGAGGCCTGGACCGGGAACCAAAAGGTACCCTCAGCCGTGGGATCCGACGGAACGGCGACTTGGGCAGCTTGCACCAAGTTAGCCAGAGTGGAAAGAATAGGCAGGTTCATCAAGCGATGTCCTCTGCGCTACGGCGATTTTCCAGCACACGGAATGTGATTAGGAGTCCCGCGAAGCAGACCACAAAAACAGCGCCGACAATGCTGAGAATGCGGCGCGCAATTGGGGCGTATTTGCCCTTGGTCTCGTCGTAGCGAAAACAGGTTGTGAAGAAGAGGTCCATCAGTCCACCGATGGAGCCCCCACTAGCGTTAACCAACGCGAGCCGCACAGTAGCGGGATCGTCGTTAATTCCAGATAGGTAGAGAGAGACGTGGCCTTCAGGTGTCAGCACGATGAGTGTAGCGGGGTGCGCGTACTCGGTGGTGCTAACGCCTTGGACCTTGTGGTATCCGAAACCAACCGAATCCGCAAAGGATCGGTTGGCTTGTTCAGTTCCGCGCAGAAATGTCCACGCATCTTGTACACCTTCGCGGTTGTACATTTTCACGTACTTGGCTTTGGTGTCCGAGGTGCGCTCAGAGAGTTCCTCAGGATTAATACTGAGTGTGATCAGTCGAAAATCTTCGCCGGGCTCTAGGTCAACCTCATTCAAAGTCCCCACCACACTGTTCAGCACGATGCTGCATAGCTGCGGGCAATCCGAATAGTTCAGAGTCAAAAGCACGGGGTGCACGCCGTCGAACAGCGAGCTCAGGTGAACCTCGACATCGTTCTCGTCTTTGAAGACGAGGTCTAGGGGGACCTGATTATCAAGTCGCTGAATCACACCAGCTCCTACAGCGTCGGAGGGAATCATCTCTATGATGGGATCGCGCTCGACGTTTAGGGGCTTATCAAACACCTGCATTGCAGAGGCTTGACCGGCAAGTATTGCGACAAGCGCAATTGTGAGAGGGCAACGACGGGACATGGAGTTACTTGGAGGAGCGCTCCTTAAGGATCAGCTCCATGGCTCGATCGACGGGGATCTGGTACTGACCCTTCTCCTTGTCGATGGCCTCGTAGCTGTTCAAACGCTGCGTCTGAAGCGCGTCGTTCTCAAGTCGGTCTGCAGGGCTTTTCTCCTGGAAGTCCTGAATCAGCGAATCACGCTCGGAAGTCATCAAGCCGTCGAGGACAAAGAAGCTCGCCACGACGAAGAATGTACAGACTCCAACCGCTACAAAGAGCGGTCCGATCGCCAGGTTTTCGTTTTCAATTGTTTCCATATTTGAAACTCCGGATCACGGGTTGTGGAAGGTCATCGACTCGGACATGCGCGGGTCGCGCACGGCGAGAATCGAGTTCTTCGAGAAGGCGTGGGCGACACCCGCGACAAACAAGCCACCGATACCAATCAGGCAAAGAGCTTCAAGCGCGCCAAACGGCATCGCTTCGAAGCTGTGGGCTGTAGCTTCGAGAGCGGCAGCAGCTTCCTCGCCATGCTCGGCGAGGGCGTTGGCCTTGAGGTAACCCAAGGTCTGAATCTGGCTAGGCATGGTCAGGAAGAACATGTCGTAGAAGTGGGTCACTAGAATCCATCCTCCAAAGATGATCATCCGACCGGGGACGCGCTTCATGTGCCTAGACATTAGGCCCAAGAAAGGAATCGCGAAGCGGACAACAAAGAGGATGCCAACGTGGCCCCAGTACAGGTTCTCGCGTTCGTGATACCACGCCGTCTCCTCAGGGATGTTGGCGTACCAGATCAAGATGTACTGACTGAAGGCGATATAACCCCAGAACATGACAAACGCGAAGGTCAGCTTGCCAATGTCGTGGAAGTGCTCGTCACGGATCTTGCCGGACAAGATGCCGCCCTCGCCACCGAGCTTGTTTGAAATGATCCCCAGCAACGCCATGAAAGCGCCGAAAGACCCCGCGAAGTAGTAAACGCCGAAGATGGTGCTAAACCACGTCGGGTCGAGGGACATCAGCATATCGAGCGCGAAGAACGTGATGCTCAATGCGAACAGCGGGATGGCTGGTGCGGCGAACTTCTTCATCTTGTTGGTCAAGATGGGATCGCCGCTGATGTCTTGAGCCATCGAGTTCTTGCGGAACCAGCTAGCGACGCCGATCCAAAGCGCGAAGTAAAATACGACACGCCCGATGAAGAAGCTCGAATTCAGGTATGCCGATTTCGTCTCGATCAGATGGGACAAGCCGGGTTGCGCGTTGTCTACGATCGACGGGTCCACCCAGGTGAACAGTGTCGCATTTCCCATCGCAGCCGATGCCAAGATCGGAAGCGAAAGGACCCCCATTAGGGGAAAGTTCATCGTTAGCAACTCGGCGATACGACGGGTGGTCGCGCTCCAACCTGCGCTAGTGACCTGCATGATAATCACGAAGAACAAGGCACCTAGGCAGATGCTCGTGAAGTACATGTAGCTAGTAAGGTAGGCATGCAAGAAGCGGCTTGTCGTCGCCTCGTCGCCAGTAAAACCAAGCGCTAGGGCAATGGCCAAGGCCACGGCACCGATGCCGGCAAACTTTACGACCCAGGTTCCTGCGCGCTTGCCAAGAACGAATTTCTCCGGGGAGAGGTCTTGGGAGATTTCCATGGTGTGACTCATAGGGGGGCCTCAGGATTTAGAGGCCGCCGCGGTTAGCCGCGGGGACGTCGTCGATGGTTGCGTTAGCAGCACGCTGCAGGGCGCGCACATAGAGCACGATCGCCCAGCGATCGCCAACAGGGATCTGCGAGCCGTAAGCGGGCATTGTGCGCACGCCTTCAGTTATCGAATTAAAGATCTGACCGTCCGTCTGACCGCCGATTGCATCGGTAGTGATATTCGTAGGGGAGACCCACCCATTGGCTCCACCGATACTGATTAGCTTTTGAGCACGCCGCTGCACAATACCGTCTCCGTAACCGGAGTCCCCGTGGCACGGGGTGCAGTAGATTGCAAAGCGCTGCTGTCCGCGGGCCAGAAGCGCCGCGTCAACGGCGACGGGAGCTGTGCCAATCAGAGAACCATCAGCCGTTTTTCCGGCGTAGTACTCGGTGTTCTGATGGAGTTCGCCCGTTGCTACCGTACCCGGAATCTCGGGACGCATTGCCATGCCGTCTGCAAAGAGGGGAACCTTTTCGCCAGTGCGGTAGGACTCCTGGAAGTCCATATCCCAGACAAAGTGCCAGGCCGGCTTGTCGGTTGTATTCTCCCAAGCGGAGTAGATCACGCCAAGCGGAACGAAGCTGGCGAATGCTAGAACGACCGCAATCTGAAGCAACCACATGGGCGGAGTTTTTGAAGCGCCCATATTGGGGACCTCTTCGATTGCACTTGCGCCCGTTCCCTCGAGCAGTGCGCGGGCACTGCTGTCGTTGAACAGTGGGTCCGCCGAGTCAATCGCAAGGAAGAACCGATCCTGAGTCGCGCGCGCAAAGCGCTTGACCTCGAACAATGGATGATGCAGTTGCGGAAGGCGGTTGAGGCCAAGCATCGCGAACAACGTCGTGACGCCGGCAAAAAGGACCGTCAGCTCGAACGTAATCGGGAAAGCCGGAATCCAAGAGAACAGCGGCTTGCCACTAATCAAAAAGGGATAGGCCACGGCGTTGGACCACCACTGCAAAAGCAGTGCGGTGCAAGTACCCGTCGCGCCTGCGCCAAGCACGATCCACGGAAGGATCGTCGGCTTGATTCCCATGGCCTCGTCGATACCGTGGACGGGGAAAGGCGTGTGTGTGTCCCATCGCTTGTACCCACCATCGCGGACCTTTTCAGATGCAGACAAGAGTGCCTCGGGCGTCTCGTACTCAGCCAAAAGGCCAAGGTGCGGGAGATCGTTTTGGTTGTTATCCATGATGCAAAGCCTCCGCTTAGTGCCCGGTGTGATTTTGCTTGTACAAGATGCCTTTGACTTCAGAAATGGCAATCATTGGCAAGAAGCGCACGAACAAAAGGAAGAGGGTGAAGAAGAGGCCAAAAGACCCGAGGAAGGTCAGGTAGTCAAAAACGGTCGGCTTGAAGTAGTTCCAAGAGCCAGGGAGAAAATCTCGGCTAAGGGAAGAGACGGTGATCACAAAGCGTTCGAACCACATTCCCACGTTGACGAGGATGCAGACGCAGAGCATCGCGGGGACGCTGCGGCGGATCTTCTTGATCCAGAACAGTTGAGGGAAGATCACGTTACAGCTCACCATGGTCCAGTATGCCCATGCGTAGTTGCCGAAGGCGCGGTTCTCGAAAACGAAGCGCTCGTAGGGGTTGCCCGAGTACCAGGCGATGAAGAACTCCATCGCATAGGCGTACCCCACCATCGAACCCGTCGCCAAGATGACCTTGTTCATCACCTCGAGGTGGCGAAGGGTCACGATGTGCTGAAGTTTGAAGATTGAACGGATCGGAATGATGAGCGTATTCACCATCGCGAAACCACTAAAGATGGCGCCCGCGACGAAATACGGCGGGAAGATCGTGGTGTGCCAGCCGGGAAGCTGCGCAACCGCGAAGTCAAAGGAAACGACGGTGTGCACAGAGAGCACAAGCGGCGTCGCCAGTCCGGCGAGGATCAAGTACGCCTTCTCGTAGCGGTGCCAGTGGCGGCTCGAACCCGTCCAACCCATAGAGAAGACGGCGTAGAGTCCTTGGCGCAATTTGGTCGTCGCGCGGTCACGTATCGTAGCGAGGTCGGGGATCAAGCCCATGTACCAGAACAGCAGCGAAATTGTTGCGTACGTTCCAACTGCGAACACGTCCCAAAGAAGCGGACTGCGAAAGTTCGGCCACATCTCCATTTGGTTGGGGATCGGGAACAGCCAGTAGACAACCCACATGCGACCGACGTGGATGCCGGGGAAGAGACCGGCGCAGCAAACAGCAAAAATCGTCATCGCCTCGGCGAAGCGGTTGATACTGGTTCGCCAGTCCTGTTTGAGCAGGAAGAGGATGGCGGAAATCAGCGTACCGGCGTGTGCGATGCCAACCCAAAACACAAAGTTCACAATCGGCCAACCCCAGAACACCGGCGACTGGTTACCCCAGATGCCAACACCCGTGGCGATCAAATACGCGACGATGCCACCGAGCATAGTGAGCACCGAAAGTGTCGCGCCGATCATCAAGTACCAGACGATCGACGTCTTCTGAGTGAAGCCCTCGATAATCCCGATCACGTCATTGTCAAGCGAGGCGTACGTTGTCGACTCGCCCATGATCAGTTTCGGGCGGATCGTAGGATCCTCGATCTCCTGCAGGATCTGCAGGTCGTATTGACTACTCATGACTAGTGGCCTCCGTTTTCAGAGGCGGAGGCACCATCTGCAGCCAGTGCGGCATGCATCAGGTCCGGATGAGGGTTCCGGATTTTCGCGAGGTAGCTGTTGCGGGGCTTGTTGTTAAGCTCCGCTAGCATCTCGTAAGCCCGAGCGCTCGCACGGCCCTTGGACACTTGAGAGTCAGGATCAGCGAGGTCTCCAAAGACGATCGCGCTGGTCGGACAAACTTGGCCACAGGCGGGAACGATCTCGCCGTCCCTGATCGGGCGGACTGCATTTTTCGCGTCGATTTTGACCTCTTGGATGCGCTGCACGCAGTACGTGCACTTCTCCATGACACCGCGGACACGAACCGTGACCTCGGGGTTGAGGGCCAACTTCGCGACCTCGTTGTTCTCGTCTTCAAGATTCTTGTGGAAGTTCTTGTAGTTGAAGCGGCGAACCTTGTACGCGCAGTTGTTCGCGCAGTAACGAGTTCCGACACAGCGGTTGTACACCATGTCGTTGAGGCCCTCTTCGGTGTGTGTCGTGGCGGCGACGGGACAAACCTGCTCACAAGGAGCATTTTCACACTGCTGGCAGTTGACCTGCTGCGTGACAAGCTTCGGGTTGTCCAGGTCACCGGAGAAGTAGCGGTCGATGCGCATCCAGTGCATCTCGCGACTCATGATGACCTCGCTCTTGCCGACGGTCGGGATGTTGTTTTCCGACTGGCACGCGATCACACAGGCATTGCAACCGTTGCAAACCGAAAGGTCGAGCGTCATGCCCCAAGCGTGACCGTCATGGCTACGCTCGGTCCACAGCGAAAGTAGCGGCGGATGGTGCACGACGTGGCGGAAGTGATCCTTGTCGTCCTCGTGCAGGTCCGAGAGGTTGGACTCGCGGACAAGTGCGCTGAGGCGCTCCTCGGTGCCGCGCATTCCGATGTCATCGACGATGTGATGCTCTTGCGTCATCGCAAGCTCGTGCTTCTCGCTAGCCATGACCACGGTTGCCGCGACCATGTCACTTGCTCCACTCGCGCGCAACGGCGTAACGTCAAAGCCAACTACCGGCGCATCTTCGTCGCCTTGGATGCCGCCGACCTGCCCGGCGTTCGTCCGGCCGTAGCCAAGGTTCAAAGCGATTGAGTCTGCAGCCTGCCCCGGCATCAAATACACGGGCACGGTCACACTGTTTCCACCTACGGTGATCGTAACCATGTCGGCGATCGCGTGACCGCCTTTGGCCTCGGCCTCGGTCCGAAGCCCAAGTTTCTCAGCCGTCGCGACATTCATCAAGGCGACGTTGTCCCAAGTCAACTTGGTCATAAAGTCGGGCAACTCTTGCAGCCAAGCGCTGTTCGCGTGGCGACCGTCCCAAATCTTCGAATCGGGAGCAAAGGTCACTTCGATTCCCGCGCTGGCACCCGAAGGTGAGAACTCACCCGCAGGCGAGATTTTCGGTGTAGCGGACTTCAGCGCTTTGGCGGCTGCAACGCCGTCGTGGACAGCACTGCGCCAATCCTGGGTATTGACCTCATCACCCCCCGCGAATGCGGCTTGGAGTATCATTTCAGGAGACGGCGGCTCACTAGATTGGCAGGAGGCCAAGAGCTCAATCACCGAACGAGCACCCCAAATCGGGGCAATCGTCGGCTGGCTGATCAGATACGTCCCGTCATAGGCAATTGAGTCGCCCCAGGCTTCGAACGCGTGCGTGCGTGGTAAATGCCAGTCACAAAGCGCGGAGGTCTCGTTGTTGTAGAGACCCAGCCGGACCGTCGTCTTGATAGCGTCGATAGCGCCAACAACGTCGATATCGGCCGGTGCGTCATAAGCTTCGTTCCCCTCGATGATAATCAGGGTCGAGATCTTGCCGGCCTTAGCCGAGGCGACCATCGAAGCTAGCGCTTCCTGATGCGAGGGGCGAGCCGCGGCAGGCTCGTCGGTGAACGTAATTGTCGAACCGAAGTTGCCCAGCATGTTATTGAGCAAGTGCAGGCGCGCGTGAACTTCTGCAGGCTGATTCGGCCCAGCGACCAGGATCGACTTGCCACGGTTGGCAACGAGGTCTTTGGCGATGGCTGCCGCCAGCTCGGATGCAGTATCGGAAGGAGTGCTCGCGCCTGTCGCCGCGGTGTCCAGTTGATACCCCTCTGAAGCAAGCCTGTTCTCTACCAAAGCGATGAAGCCGGCAACGTCAAACGAGCGCATCGGGGCGCGGTGATCGGACATACCACCTTCGATTCCAAAGCGGCTACCGGCCTCGTACAGGCGGCCCATGTGGCCGTTGACTGGACGGCGCTTGGTCGCCCAATCGCGGTTGTGCTTTATCTGCGCTGGGTGCGCCGAGAAGAAGTCAGAATCAAAGCTTACGATGACGTCGGCCTTGCTAGCGTCGTACTGCGGGCGAAGCGCTCTGCCCAGGGCAAGTTTCGCGCCGGCGATTTCGTTGTCGCGGGAGACGGACTCATACTCGAACCACTCTGCGTCTTTGAAGTTGCCAGTCAACTGCTCCCGGATGAGCGCAACCGATGGCGAAGAGGTTGCCTCAACAAGGAAAGCAACGCCTAGACCATTCGCGGCCCGAAGTCCGTCGACAAACCCGTTGGAGCGCTTTCCCGTGGCATCCATTGCACCGGTGAAGAACAAGTCCCAAGCGTCCCATGTCGATTCCGCGCCGTCCTTTGTGACAACGCGGCTGCGATCGGGATCGTAGAGTTCAAGGATCGAGGCTTGTGCGAACACGTCGGTAGCGCCGCCGCTAATGCCGTCGTTTTTATTGCCCTCGACTTTGATTGGGCGTCCATCGTAGCTTGTCACCGAAACGCCGACCCCGTAGCCGCCGCGCTCAAGCGACGAGGCGAAGTGAACCGCCTTGCCTGGGATGCGATTTGCCGGACGTGATGCGAACGGCAAGATCTTCTCGTTTTCCCAGCGACAGCTCGACACGCCGGCGAGAGCCATCGAGGCGCCCGTCAACTGCATGAAGCGGCGGCGTGAAACGCCGCTGAAATCCTCGGGATGGAACTCGGGCAGATCCTTACCAGCATTCTCTTGGAACGTCGGGGTCTGCTGCAGCTCGCCGAGGCTGCGCCAATATTGCGTTGTGTTGGAATCCATGAGTCTTAGGGCCGTCAGGCGCGGGGGATTAGCGGTGGCAGCCGGAGCAGGTTGTGGGCGGGGCGAGATCACGACCGCGCGCAGCGCGCAGGTCCTCGGTGAGGGCCGCTTGGTTGCCGGCCTCCCACGTCATATTGGTAACTTGATCCAAAGGGCGCATCGCGCCTTCGGGGTCGCGGTGGCAGTTCAGGCACCATCCCATGCTGAGAGGCTTCTCCTGGCGGACCTGATCCATCGTGTCAATACGGCCGTGACACTCAACGCAACCCACCCCCCGGGTCACGTGCGCGCTATGGTCAAAAAACACGTAGTCCGGCAAGTCGTGCACGCGGTTCCACTCGATCGGCAGGCCGGATGCGGCGCTTTCGCGGACGGGCGCTAAGAGTTCGCTATCGGTTCGAATGCGCTCGTGGCAGTTCATGCAAGTCGCCGTTGGAGGGATCGCCGCTTTGGCTCCCAACTCAACGGTGTTATGGCAGTACCGACAGTCCATGCCCATCTCGCCAGCGTGTAGCTTGTGGCTGAAAGGAACGGGCTGCTCGGGCGAATATCCAACACTTAGCGCCTTCGGTGAAAACCCGAAAGTAACCAGTGTTGCCACAAAGAGGCCGCCACCACCGAGGGCGAGGGGAAGCAGGTCGCGAACCGTCGAGGTCCACGCGGGAAAGATATTGCCATCCATAAGGATCGTAAGGGCTGTAGCTACAACGCCATCGTAAGAGTTACCAAACGATATACTGGCGAGTTGTAGAGGGGTGCGGATCCGAGGGGGTGGTCGCAACCCGACAGGGGGATTGGGGGATTTGGGGCAGCAGGATACGCGGATCGTACCGATCACACAATCCCGACCGAACGATCATTTTCGGATCGCGACCTATTTTTTTGGATCCGGCCAAAAAATAAGCCCATCCCGCTTGGGATCAAGCCGGATCCGGATGTACGTCATACGGAGCATAAACTCGGTGGTTTAGCGCTTCTTTTTTCCGCGCCGAATCGGCTTCATCCCCAAGTCTGCTCGGATGGCGTCCTCGAGATCATTCGGCTCGAATCCGCGCGGCCCCTTGGGCCCGGAGAACAGCACCTTGCCATCCTTGCCAACAAGGAAAAGCCGGTCGGGGAAGGCCGCGTACGCTGTCCCCGTTTTGTTGTCCATTCCGTCTACAAGCATCGTTAGCGGGGAGAGGTCCAAAGCCCCAAGGCACTTCTGCGCGACCTTTCTCCGGTCGCCAAAGGTCAAAGGTTCCTCGACGACCGGCGCCGTCCCCCCCCCCATTGGATTAGCCCCGTCAAAAGCGTGCGCCTCGTTGATATAGACCACCAGAAACTGAACTCGCTCGCCGTAGGTCTCGTTTAACTCTTTAAGCCGGTCAACTGACTGGCGGAAGGGGGGTCAGGTATAACTTCCGAAGATCAGGGCCACTGGCTTCTGGTCTCGGAACGACTTCAGGCTGAGGAGGGTGGGCCCGGGATTCTGCCCCTTTGGGGTCATTTCGGCTCCATCTGCGCCCTCTTCGGGCCTCTTCCCGTCCACTTTCGGAGTTTTCACGCCTTCTCCCCCAAGCTTGGTGACGTCTGTCACAATCTCGAGTTCGAAAAGAGGGGCAAAGGCTCCGACTTTGGGCGCCTCGACTGTTTTTTTGCGGCCGGGCTTTGTCTTGAACTTCACGCCGACGCCGCCCTCGGTCTTTTCGAGCGTACCGCTGCCGTCCTTGTCTAAGCGGTCCCAATGCAGGTCATCGCCCCCGTATTCCCTCCGAGTGATCACGCCATCGGCATCCGCATCATACTTTCCAAGCAGGTAGGCCCAAACGGCCTCAAAGTCCTCGCCTGGGAGCTCCTTGCCACCAGATTGCTCATCCGCAAGGCCGGTTCCAGCCAAACCTAAGGCACCAATAGCAACAGCACTCACAATCCACTTCCAAGTCTTCATAATGCTCTCCTCCTCAACTCGAGGCGTACGCCCACAGACATTTCGAACTCTATCGCAACCGCAAAAGCCCGCCAAAGGTCACTCCGATTCTAATCCTACCTGCCCCGCCTGAAAACCCGGCAATGTAACGAGCATCTCGGGCTGTTCTTACATCCCGCGAAGCCAATCCAACAGATTTTCCATGTCGCTAGGAATCTCGGCGCCAAAACCAAGGATTTCGCCCGTCGTGGGGTGCCTGAGTGTCAATTCGACCGCGTGCAATGCATGGCGACGAAGCCGAGGCGCACCCTCAGGCAGCTGCGGTCCTCTCCTGCCTCCATAAAGCGCGTCCCCCACAATAGGTAGCCCCGCCGCATATAAATGCACGCGAATCTGGTGTCTGCGTCCTGTCCGAGGCACGCAACTCACCAACGTCGTGTGTCCAAAGCGCTCTTCTACGTTGACCTCGGTAACGGCCTCTTTCCCTTGGCCTATGTCTAGGTATTCCTGGCGATCGGTGTCGCCACCTTTTTGCGCCAAGTCCCAATTCAGTACCGCCGTCTCAAATTCCGCGTTCCTGTGCACGATGGCTAAATAGACTTTCTCAACCTCGCGATTGCGAAATTGCTCGCGCAGGTCGTCCATCGCCTCGGGAGTGCGCGCCAATACGATCGCGCCGCTCGTCTCCCGGTCCAGCCGATGCACAATGCCGGGGCGGTCGTCGCCCATGATTAGCGGCATACGCCCGAAGCGGAGGCGCGCCAATT
Organism: uncultured bacterium; assembly: GCA_937896235.1. Lineage (GTDB taxonomy): Bacteria > Planctomycetota > UBA1135 > UBA1135 > CALBMX01. The sequence goes on along the minus strand of CALBMX010000001.1, from coordinate 3,356 downwards.
CCGCAAGGCTCCCGTGCTGATGTTTTTCGGTACCGTGGGTCAGCATTCCCGCAGGCTTATTCACCACTACGATGTCGTCGTCAGAGTAAATCACATCCAACTGCGCCGCAGCCTCCACCAAGTCCGCCAGCAACAAGGGGTCCAAACCTGGTAAAAGGCGGTGCGCCGGCTCGCCCGATTCCAGGCAGGTATCCACCACAGATTTATTTTGAATCTGTGGTTCGACAAGGGGCGCGGCCCGCCCCGTCCCGTCCGGCTCCGCTGGGGGTTCGCTATCTGTCGGCTTGCGATCGCCTCCGATGGAGGGCGGTTTTTTGGCACCCGCTGGCTCTTCACGGAGCGGGCCGGCGTAATCGCGGCCATAGGGCGACTTATTCTGGCTATTGGTTTGCGAAGAGGGCTTCTCGGCCGCCGAGCGTTGATGCCCGGCCTCCCAATCCACTTCAAGCTGGGCCCCGATATGGAGGCGCAGCCCGCTCTTTCTGAGCAGCTCGCCATTCACCCGAACACCACCCCGCTTAATCAAGCGTGCAATAGCCGACCGCGAGAGCTCCGGCCGAATCCGCCCGATCACCTCTTCCAGTCGCAGTCCACCGAGCTCGCGCTCGACCAGAAATCGCTGCCCCGCACGACGACGCTCGCCGCGCCCTCTCATGACCAAACCTCGCACATCCTACTTTCTAAACGCATACCTAAAGGATACCCACCCGAGGGCCATCAACCCTCCTGAACTTGCCGACAACTACCGAGCAAGGAGCTCTATCGGCATCGATAGATCCAAGTTGGTATGAGCCCCATCGCTTCCACCTCTAGAAATCCCATCCATTTGGCGAGGGACCGGCTACGATTTGAAGATGCTGCCGACGAACGATTCCGTACAGACCGTGAACCCGAGACTGGCCCTCCTTGAGACGCCCGCACTACTTTTGGACGAGGCGAAAATGCGCCTAAACATTGCGCGATTAGTCCAGCGCATCGGGCCAATGGGCCCGATATTGAGGCCCCATTTGAAGACGGTTAAGTCCTTGGACATCGCTCGCCTACTCCTGTCCGGTGGCACGGGACCCGCCACGGTATCGACTCTGTCCGAGGCCGAAGCATTTGCGGCTGCCGGCGTAAACAACATCATCTACGCAGTGGGGATAACCCCTCAAAAACTCGGCCGTGTTGCCGCCATTCGCGCGGCTGGCTGCGACCTGTCCGTTCTAGTAGACAGCGTCGAACAGGCGCGCGCGGTTGCCGAAGCATCCACTCGTTTTAAGCAGGTGATTCCAGCATTGATCGAACTCGATTGTGATGGTCACCGGGGTGGAGTGCATCCCGCGGATCCAAAAGTTGTCCAAATCGGTCGGACGCTGGTCGACGGAGGCGCAGAGCTACGCGGAGTCCTAACCCATGCGGGAGGGAGCTACTCCGCCTCAGGCAGAGAGGCCCACGCCGCATCCGCCGAACAGGAACGCAAAGCTGCGGTGGATGGCGCAAAAATGCTGAGAGCCGCGGGTTTACCATGCCCTGTTGTCAGCATTGGCTCCACCCCCACCGCGCATGCGGTGGAAGACCTCGAAGGCATCACCGAGGTGCGCGCCGGCGTCTACGTTTTTTTTGATCTCGTGCAAGCGGGTATCGGCGTTTGCGATGTCAAGGACATCGCGCTGTCGGTCTTGACCACGGTGATTGGCCACCAATACGATAAGGGTTGGATCCTTACGGATTCCGGTTGGATGGCTTTGTCCCAAGATCGCGGAACGGCGTCCCAAAAACTGGATCAGGGCTACGGATTGGTGTGTGACGAGAGCGGCGCGGTCCTTTCCGATCTAATCGTGATCGATGCCAGCCAGGAACATGGCATTATTGCTTGCCGCCCCGGAAGTGGCACCAAAGCACCCCATCTTCCAGTTGGGTCGCGTTTACGAATTCTACCCAACCACGCCTGCTCGATGGCGTCGCAGTTCAACCACTACAACGTAATCCCGGCCGATCCAGAAGCACCACTAAAAATGTGGCCCCGCTTCGGAGGTTGGTAGGAGTTCACCATGAAGTTTATACCCGAAGATGTCTCGGCCGAGCTAGTCACTCATGAGCTTGCTTATGAGGCCATACGGAACGCCCTGATCGCCGCAAGTGAAGATGGCACCACTACCTTCCCCGTTGTGCAAGCCCACGGCAGCGATAAGGGCAACCTCTACGGGATCAAGTCGGCAAGCACGCCATCTTTAGCCGGCTTGAAGGTGGGATCCTATTGGCCAGGAAACGACATTCACCAAATACCACGCCACAACTCTATCATTTTCCTATTCGACCAGATCGTCGGTCGCATCGGAGCCGCAGTCGAAGCTGGTCGTCTAAACGGCTATCGCACCGCTGCCGCCGATGCCGTCGCCGCAGATGTTTTGGCACGCCCCGACTCCAGCACCCTTGCCTTATTCGGAGCAGGCCATCAAGCCGAGTTCGAGGTCCAAGCGCTAGCCCGAATTCGCAACCTAAGCCGGGTTTTAGTCGTCGCAAGAAATCCTAGTGCTGCAGAGCATTTGGCATCCATCCTACAGAATCAGGGCATCCCGGCAGTGGTCTCTGAACCCGAAACCGCCTGTCGAAGTGCCGACATCATCGTCACTGTTACGACCGCCACTGCCCCACTTTTCCAAGCCCAATGGGTCCAGCCCGGCACCCACATCGCGTCTATGGGGTCCGATGCAACCGGCAAGCAGGAGCTGCCCACCGAGCTGTTTAGGGAGTCGTTGCTGTTCTGCGATCTTCCGAGTCAATCGAGGATGATCGGCGAGTTCCAACACGCCCCAAAGGACTCAACCCTATCGGTCATTGGGGCAGTGCTGTCAGGCCGCACCCCCGGCCGCCAAACCGAATCCGAAGTGACCATTTTTGACAGCTCAGGTTTGTCGGTGCAGGACCTCTTCATAGCAAGAGCAATCCTAGAGTTGCACGCTCTATAACTCCGCAGACCTGGCCACGCCACGGATGCTCTATGGCACCGGCATATTTGGCACCATACAACTTCGCCGGCAAAGGCAGGGCAGTGGCCAACACAGCCTCATCAATCCGCCAAAATTTCTGAGGGCAGCCCTAAATGGAAGGACTTAAACGATGTAAGATCCCGGAAACCAAGGCGAGCCCTTGGAGATTTGCCCATCCGCCAGTATCATCTGCGCGCACTACTGCTTTCAGGCCTGACGTTTGAACGTCCGACCAAGAAGCAAAGTGGGTAGAAAACATGGTGCAAAGCACCAATAATCCTACTCGAGGCATCAAAATGCGGGCGTAGCTCAGTTGGTAGAGCGTCAGCTTCCCAAGCTGAATGTCGAGGGTTCGAGTCCCTTCGCCCGCTCCACCTAACTCGC